>JBJOKE010000003.1:0-396728 GCA_046046245.1 Pseudomonadota bacterium
TGCACCCGCGCCACAACATGTTCCTCTCCCTCGCCCACCGCGACGAGGACATCGACGAGGCCCTCGCCGCCACCGACCTCGCGATGGCCGCCGTCGCCGCGCGCTTCGGCGGCGCCTGAGCACCGGCCGGGGACGGGAGGCAGGAGACCACGATGGGCGCAGAGACCGAGGCGGCCGGCCGGATCGGCGTCGAGGGTCTGGTGAAGCGCTACGGCAGCGTGCGCGCCGTCGACGGCGTGACGCTCGCGGCCGAGCCGGGCGAGTTCCTCGCGCTGCTCGGGCCCAGCGGCTCGGGCAAGACCACCGTGCTGATGTGCATGGCCGGCTTCGAGACCCCGGACGGCGGCGTCGTGACCCTCGGCGGCGCCGACGTGACGCGCACCGCGCCGCAGCGGCGCAACCTCGGGATGGTCTTCCAGCGCTACACGCTGTTCCCGCACATGAGCGTGCTCGAGAACATCGCGTTCCCGCTGAAGATGCGCGGCGTCGGGCGCGCCGAGCGCGAGGCGCGCGCGCGGCGCGCGCTCGAGACCGTCCGGCTGGGCGGCTACGGCGAGCGGATGCCGGCACAGCTGTCGGGCGGCCAGCAGCAGCGCGTGGCGCTGGCGCGGGCCATCGTCTACGAGCCGCGCGTGCTGCTGATGGACGAGCCGCTGTCCGCGCTCGACAAGGCGCTGCGCGAGGAGATGCAGATCGAGATCAAGCGCCTGCAGCGGATGCTCGGCGTCACCGTGATCTTCGTGACGCACGACCAGACCGAGGCGCTGACCATGGCCGACCGGATCGCCGTGCTCGACGGCGGACGGCTGCAGCAGTGGGGCGCGCCGCGCGAGCTCTACGAGGCGCCGCGGTCGGCCTTCGTCGCCGGCTTCATCGGCGAGACCAGCTTCCTCGACGGGCACGCGCTCGCGGCCTGCGCCGAGGGCGCGACGGCCGAGGTCGCGCTGCGCTCGGGCGGTCGCGTGCGCGCCATGGCGGCGGGCGCGCTGCAGGAGCGCGCCGCGGTCCGCGTCGCGATCCGGCCCGAGCGGCTGTCGATCGCCGCCGCGGACACCGGCGGCGAGGACGCCCGCGGCGGCGCCGACCCGGTGGCCGGCACCGTCGAGGGTCGGATCGTCGAGTGCATCTACGTCGGCCTGTCGACCACCTGCCTCGTCGCGACCGACGCCGGCGAGATGCTGCGCACGCGGATTCCCGCCGGCGCCTCGCAGGTGCCGCTCGAACCCGGCCGGCGCGTCGCGCTGCGCTGGGACGCCGCGCACGCGCGCGCGTTCTCGGCCGACGTCCCGCCCGCCGCACCGCCCGCCCGGGAGGACGCCGCGTGAGCGCGGCCGGCGCGTCCGCCCCGTCGGCGCGCCGGCTCGGGCGCGGGCCGTCGCTGCTGCTGATCGCGCCGCTGCTCGCGGTCGTCCTCGTCGCCTTCGTGCTGCCGCTGCTGCTGCTGCTGCACGAGAGCCTCTTCGTGCCCTCGCCCACCTTCAAGCACTACGCGCGCCTCTTCGGCGAGCCGCTCTACCTGCGGGTCATCGGGAGGACCTTCCGGATCGCCGCGATCGTCACCGCGGCCACGCTGCTGCTCGCCTACCCGCTCGCCTGGCTGATGACGCGCGCGAAGGGCTGGGTGCTCGCGGTGCTGGTCGCCTGCGTGCTGCTGCCGCTGTGGACCAGCGTGCTGGTACGGACCTATGCATGGACCGTGCTGCTGCAGCGCAACGGCGTGATCAACCAGCTGCTGATGCAGGCGGGCGCGATCGATGCGCCGGTGAAGCTGCTCTACACCGAGGCGGCCGTGGTGGCCGCGATGACCCACGTGCTGCTGCCCTTCATGGTGCTGCCGCTGTGGTCGGCGCTGCGCGCGATCCCGAAGGACCTGCTGCAGGCCGCGGCGCTGCTCGGCGCGACGCCTGTGCGGACCTTCCGCGAGGTGGTCTGGCCGCTGTCGCTGCCCGGCGTCAGCAGCGGCTGCCTGATGGTGTTCCTGCTGTCGCTCGGCTTCTTCGTGACGCCCATGCTGATCGGCGGCCCGCAGCAGATGATGGTCGCGACCCTGATCTCTCAGCAGGTGCGCGAGCTGCTGAACTGGCCGTTCGCCGGCGCGCTGGTGGGCTTCCTGCTCGCGGTCACGCTGGCGCTGGTGCTGGCCTTCAACCGCGCCGTGCGCCTCGAGCGCTTCGTGGGGTCGCGATGAGCGACGCACCCGCGTCCACCGTCCCCGTTCCCCCGGCGCGCCGCCCCTGGCTGCCCGAGGCGGGCGGCCGGCTGCTGGTCCACGCCCTCGCGTGGGCGGTCGTCGTGTTCCTGATGATCCCCACCGTCATCGTGATCCCGATGTCGGTCACCCCCGAGCGGCACCTGAGCTTCCCGCCCACCGGCTTCACGCTGCGCTGGTACGCCGAGTACTTCGCCGACCGCGACTGGCTCGAGGCCACCTGGTTCAGCGCACGCGCCGGCCTGCTGTCGGCCGCGAGCGCCACCGCGATCGGGCTCGCCGCGTCGCTCGCGCTGGTCCGCGGCACGCTCCCCGGACGCCGTCTCCTGGAGCTGCTGATCGTGGGGCCGATCGTCGTGCCGCACATCGCGCTCGCGGTCGCGCTCTTCCTGGTCTACGAGAAGCTGCGGCTCAACGGCACGACCCTCGGCTTCGTGCTCGCGCACACCGTGCTCGCGGCGCCCTTCGCCATCTTCACCATCCTCGCATCGCTGCAGCGGGTGGACGCCGACCTCGAGATGGCCGCCCTGTCCTGCGGCGCGTCGCGCTGGCAGGCGTTCCGGCACGTGACGCTGCCGCTGATCCTGCCCGGCGTGGCGAGCGGCGCGCTGTTCGCGTTCGTGATCTCGTTCGACGAGGCGGTGGTGTCGTTCTTCATCTCCGGGCTCGACGGCAAGTCGCTGCCGCGCAAGCTCTGGGAGGACATCGACTACAACCTGAGCCCGGTCATCACCGCGGTCGCCTCGATGCTCACGCTGCTGTCGATCGCGGTGCTGCTCGGCGGCCACGCGATCGGCTCGATCGCCGAGCGCCGCCGCGCCGCGCGGCCCGCGCAGGACGACGGCGATGCCCGCTGACCGCCCGGCCCGCGCCGCGGGTGGCCCCGATCCGAACGCCGGCCGCAGCCCGCGGACCGACACCGACGCGCCGCGGGACGGCGCGCAGGACCCCGCCCGTCGACGACCGAGGGCGATCACCGAGGGAGACCGAGACACCATGGCATTCACCAGACGAGACCTGCTCAGGGCCGGTTCGGCCGCGGCGGCGGCGGCCCTGCCCGTCGGCGGCACCGCGCAGACGAAGGAGGTGATCATCGCCGCCACCGGCGGCCTGATGGAGCGCTCGCTGCAGGAGCACTTCTACCGACGATTCGAGGCGCAGACGGGCATCCGCGTGCGCTCGGTGCCGATCGAGCTGCCCGACCAGTGGGCGCGCGCGGTCGCCGGCGCGCGCGCGGGCAACGTGCCCTTCGACATCGTCACCGCCACCCCGCCGGACATCATCCAGCACCGCGAGATCCTCGCCGACGTCAACTGCGCGTCGCCGTCGATCAAGGAGAACGCACTGCCCGGCGCCTGCTTCCCGAAGGGGCTGATGCGCACCGGCGGCGGCATGACCCTGTGCTGGAGCACCAAGGCCTTCCCCGCGGGCAGGGGTCCGCAGAGCTGGGCGGACTTCTACGACACGGCGAAGTTCCCCGGCCCTCGCTCGCTGCCCGACACCGGCGACCGCGAGTGGTGGGTGCCGCTCACCGCGCTGCTCGCCGAGGGCGTGCCCGCCGACAGGCTCTTCCCGATGGACCTCGACCGGGCGTACGCGCGCCTCGACAGGCTCAAGCCCAGCGTCGCCGCCTGGTGGAAGAGCGGCGACAACTCGCAGGCGATCCTGCGCGGCGGCGACGCGGTGATGTCGATGCTCTACTCGTCGCGCAGCGTGGCGCTGTCGAAGGGCGACGAGCCGTTCGACTTCACCTGGAACCAGGCGATCCGCGACGTCGGCAACTGGGCGGTCCTGAAGAACGGCCCGAACGGCGCGAACGCGCAGGTCTTCCTCGACTTCTTCGTGCAGAACCCGGCCGAGCACGCCGAGTTCGGCCGCAAGGTCGCCTTCGACAGCAACAACGCCAAGGCCGGCGCGTCGGTGCCTCAGGCCGAGCGCCGCTTCCGCTCGTCGATGCCCGAGAACTGGTCGAAGCTCGTCGTCGCCGACTACGACTGGATCGCGGCCCATCGCGAGAGGATGCGCGAGCGCTGGGTGTCCTGGCTGTCGAAGTGAGCGCGGGCGCGGGGCGACACCCGCCCCGCGCGCCGGCTGCGGACCCGTTGACGACGAAGACTGCGGAGACCTCGCGATGAGCGACCCAATCCCTCCCGGGCCCGGCCCGAAGCCGGCCGCATGGACCACCTTCGGCCAGCGCGCCGACGACGATCCGCGGCTCGCGTCCGCGTTCAACGTCGGCCGGCCCAGCATCGCGCCGATGTACGCCGACGACGGCTGGGCCGACCGCCGCTGGTACGACGCGCCGCGCGAGGACCCCGCCTGGCCCGAGGTCCACACCTACACCGACGCGATGTCGTACGACCCCGGCGACGAGGTCGTGTTCCACAGCAGCACCCACGCGTCCGACTGGTCGATGGAGGTGGTGCTCGACGGGCTGCGGCCCGAGCGCGTGTTCCACCGCGAGGCGCTGCCCGGGGTCTTCCGCGCCACGCCGAAGGACGCGTACCGCATCGGCTGCGACTGGCCCGAGAGCCTGCGCTGGCGCCTGCCCGAGGACGCGCGCTCGGGCTTCTACAAGGTGATCTCCAGCTGCCCGAGACCGGACGGCGGCCGCTACGTCCAGCACCACTTCTTCGTGGTCCGCCCGACCGCTCGCACGCGCAGCGGCCCGCTGCTGATGGTGCTGCCCACGTCCACCTGGATGGCCTACAACGACTGGGCCGGCGCCAACCACTACATCGGCATCGACGGCGCCGACGGCAACTCCGCGTCGCCGGTGCTGAGCCTGCGCCGGCCCTGGACCCGCGGCATGGTCTGGCTGCCCGAGGGCGCGCCGCGGATCTGCGGCGACCCGGTCCCCGACCCGCTCAGCGCGCCGCGCTACCCCACGAAGGACTGGGCCTGGAGCCACGGCTTCGGCTACTTCCACGCCGCGTCCGGCTGGGCGCAGTACGACCGGCACTTCAAGGTCTGGGCCGACCGCGAGGGCATCGCCCTCGACATGATCACGCAGACCGACCTGCACTACCGGCCCGAGATCCTCGAGCGCTACGCCGCGATCGTGATCGTCGGCCACGACGAGTACTGGAGCCGAGAGATGCGGCTCAACGTCGAGGCCTTCGTCGAGCGGGGCGGGAAGCTCGCGCGCTTCGGCGGCAACTTCCTGTGGCAGATCCGCCTCGAGGACGACGGCGCGACCCAGGTCTGCTACAAGGGTCGCGCCGCCACCGAGGATCCGGTACGCGGCACCGACCGCGCGCACCTGCTGACCACCGCCTGGGAGGACCGGCTGGTGAACTGGCCGGGCGCGACCACCGTCGGCGTGAACGGCTTCCAGGGCATGTACGCCGGCTGGGGCGGTTTCGCGCCGCGCGGCTCGAAGGGCCTGACCGTCTACCGGCCGCAGCACTGGGTGTTCGACGGCACGAACCTCGGCTTCGCCGACGTCTTCGGCGCCGAGGCGCGGATCTTCTCGTACGAGGTCGACGGCGTCGACTACACCGTCCGCGGCGGGCTGCCCTATCCCACGCATGCCGACGGCACCCCCGAGTCGGTGACCATCCTCGCGATGACGCCGGCGATGTTCGGCGAGTGGATGCCGCCGGGCGAGGGCTTCCGCTACTACCTCGGCGAGAACGACCTGAAGCTCAAGACGCAGTGCGTGACCGGCACCCAGACGCCCGAGGCGCTCGACGCCTGCCGCTACGGCGCCGGCATGCTGGTGCACATGACGCGCGGCCGCGGCGAGGTGGTGACGGCGGGCACCTGCGAATGGGTGATGGGCCTCAAGCGCAACGACTTCTTCACCTGCCGGATCACGCTGAACGTGCTCGAACGCTTCACCCGCGAGGCCTCGGCCTGATCGCCGCGGACGGCGTGCGGCGCGATACGATCGGGTCCCCTCCCGCGCCACCGCCCATGAACCGCACCGAACCGGACGCCTATCCCGGCATCCGCCCGCTCGTGGGCGAGACGCTGACCTCGCGGGTCTACGACACGCTGCGGACCGCGCTGATGGAGGGCTACTACCCGCCCGGTCATCCGATCAAGATCCGCGAGCTCGCCGCGTCGCTGCACGTGTCCGAGACCCCGTGCCGCGAGGCGCTGATGCAGCTGGTGCGCGAGCGCGGGCTGGTGATGCGGCCGGGACACTCGATCACCGTCGCGCACCTGTCGGTCGCGCAGTACCTGGAGCTGCGGACCATCCGGCTGGAGCTCGAGGCACTCGCCGGCGCGGCCGCGGCCGAGCGGATCACCGCCGCCCGGATCCGCGAGCTCGGCGGGATCCACCGCGACCTGATCCGCGCCGAGAAGCGCGGCGAGTGGCGCGACGCGGTGCGGCTCAACTGGGTCTTCCACCGCTCGACCTACGAGGCGGCCGGGATGCCCGAGCTGCTCGCGATCATCGAGGGCATCTGGCTGCGCAACGGCCCGCTGCTGACGCTGCAGTACCCCGACGCGCCGCCGACCTACCGGGGCCGGCACCAGCACCTGAACCTGCTCGACGCGATGAAGGCGCGCAATCCCGAGGCCGCGCGTGCGGCCATCCGCGCCGACATGATCGAGGGCGGCACGAAGCTGCTCGCGCTGATGCGCGCTCGCGAGGCGGCGGCCGCTCGCGACGAGGCGCCGGCCCGGGGTGCTAGCATCGCTGCCAGGGAGGATCGCCAACGATGATCGTGATGGTGCTGGGCCTGGTGCTGTTCCTCGGGGTCCATTCGGTCCGCGTGTTCGCCGACGACTGGCGGACCGCGCAGATCGCCGCGCGCGGCGAAGGGGCCTGGAAGGGCGTCTACTCGGTGCTGTCGCTGGCGGGCCTGGTGCTGATCGTCTACGGCTACGGCCTGACGCGGCAGGCGCCGGTGGACCTGTGGAACCCGCCGGTCTGGACGCGGCACCTCGCCGCCCTGCTGACGCTGCCCGCGTTCGTGCTGCTCGCCGCCGCGCAGGTGAAGGGCACCCGGATCAAGGCCGCGGTCGGCCATCCGCAGGTGCTCGGCACCAAGCTCTGGGCCTTCTCCCACCTGATCGCCAACGGGCGGCTCGGCGACGTCGTGCTGTTCGGCGCGTTCCTGGTCTGGGCGATCGTGCTCTACGGCGCGTCGCGCCGCCGCGACCGCCGCACCGGCACCCGCCACGTCGCCGGTCCCGCGTCCCGCGACGCGATCGCGGTCGTGGCCGGTCTCGCCGCCTGGGCCGCGTTCGCCTGGTGGCTGCACGCCTGGCTGATCGGCGTGCAGCCGTTCGCGTGACCGACAGGCCCCCGCCCGTCGCACCGCCGATCCGAGCCCGTCGCGAGCGTCCGTCGTGCGTCATCCACTCGTGGTCCGCGTGCTGCACCTCGCGATCGCGACGGGGGTGGCCGTGCAGCTGTTCACCAGCGAGTTCATGAAGGCGCCCCGCCCCGGGCGCACGGCCTCCGCCTGGCAGTCGGGCAACTTCCTCGTCCACGACCTCACCGGGCTCGCGGTGCTCGCGGCCGTGACCGCGATGGCGGCCGCGCTCGCCACGATGCGCCGGCGCGGTGGCCTGCGGCACGTGATGCCGTGGGTGCAGGCGGCGGGGCGTGCGGCGATCGTGCGCGAGCTCGCGGCGCTCGCGACCCGGCCGCTCGCGGGTGCCGGTCGCCTGTTCACGGTCGCGCGCACGATCCAGGGCACCGGGCTCGCGCTGCTGGCCGTGCTCGGCGGGACCGGGTGGGCGATGCACGGTCCGCTCGGGCGCGGCGAGCGGCTGGAGGGCGCGATGGCGCTGCTGAAGGAGGTCCACGAGGCGGCCGGGAGCCTGCTGTGGGTCTGGCTCGCCCTGCACGTGGCGATGGCGCTGCCGGCCCTGCTGGCGGGCCGACGCGCCGTCCTCGACATCTTCCGCTTCGGACGCGGCGCGGTCCCGCCGCCGCGCGCCTGAGGCGGCCCCGGGCGCGGATCGCGCGCGACCGACCCGCCCTACCCCGACAGGGGGCGCGGCGCTAGTCCTCGGCGATGTCCACCACGATCTTGCCCGGCGCGCGCCGCGTCTCGAGCGCGCGCAGCGCGTCGAGGCCGGCCTCGAGCGGGAAGCGTGCGCCGATCAGCGGCCTGAAGACCCCGGTGGCCGCGAGGCGCGCGATCTCGGCTCGGATGCCCGGCGCCTCGGCCGGCCGCTGCCGCAGCCATTCGCCGGCGCGCACGCCGATCACCGCGTAGCTCTTGATCAGCACGTGGTTCGCCGCGAGCGTCGGGATCCGGCCGGCCGCGAAGCCCACCACCAGCAGCCGGCCCCCGAAGGGCGCGACGCATCGCG
This sequence comes from Pseudomonadota bacterium, assembly GCA_046046245.1. Lineage (GTDB taxonomy): Bacteria > Pseudomonadota > Gammaproteobacteria > Burkholderiales > Burkholderiaceae_E > UBA4615. The sequence goes on from JBJOKE010000003.1 coordinate 8,492, forward strand.
TCGAGCGGTCGAACACGTCGCCGCCCACCGGGTCGTAGATCACGTCGGCGCCGCGGCCGCCGGTCAGCGCCTTCACCTGCTCGTGGAAGTCCCCGCGCGACGAGACGAGGTGCGTGGCGCCCATCGGCCGCAGCCGCTCGAGCCAGGCCGGGTCGCTGCCGGTGGCGATCACGGTGGCGCCCAGCGCGGCACCGAGCTGCACCGCCGCGGCCCCCATGCCGCCGGTGGCGCCGTGCACCAGCAGCGTCTCGCCGGCGCGCAGCCCGCCGCGGGTCACCAGCGCGACGTAGGCGGTGAGCGCGCCGACCTGCCAGCCGGCCGCGCTCGGCCAGTCCCAGCCGGGCGGCACCGGCGACAGCGCGGCCGAGGCATAGACCGCGTGGCGCGCGAGCGCGCCGGTCTTGTCCGACACGCAGGCCGCATCGCCGACCCGCCAGCCGACCACGCCCTCGCCCACCGCGTCGACGACGCCCGCGCCTTCCATGCCGATGGTGAACGGCAGCGCGGGCTTGTGCTGGTAGCCGCCGCGCGTCATCAGCAGGTCGGGGAAGTTCAGCGCCGCGGCGCGCATCGCGACGAGGACCTCGCCGGGGCCGGGCGCCGGGACGTCGACCTCGTCGAGCGAGACCCCCGACAGGTCGTCGGCGAGACGGTGGCAGCGCAGCGCGAGCGATCGGGTCATCGGGGTCTCCTCGGGACCGCGCGGCGATCAGTCGAAGATCGCGGTCGTCTGGTGGCTGACGGCGACGGGCCGCTCGGCCTCGTCCCAGATGCGCGCGGTCTGGCTGGTGTAGCCGGCCGCGGCGTGGCGCGCCTCGGTGTGCAGCATCAGCCACGTGCGCGGGTCGAGCTCGCGCGGATCGGCGAGCAGCTCGAGCAGCCAGGTGAGCGACGCACCGGGCACGCGCTTCGTCAGCGTGGCGAGCGCGGGCGAGGCCGGCAGGTCGGCGATGGCGACGAGGTTCGCCTCCCGGACCCGCGGCGCCTCGAGCGCCGCCGTCAGCGGCGCGTCGCCCGGGCCCGGGTCATCGACGTCGGTGGCCTCGCGCAGCCGCGCCCACATCGACGTGGGCTTGAGCGGCGCGCCGCTGAAGGGCACCGAGCCGCCCGCCCAGCGCTGCCGGTAGTGCTGCAGGAAGCCCGGCATCAGCGTCGGCATGAACGGCGTCTCGCGCAGCTCGGCGGGTCGGCGCAGCACGGGCATCGGCATGCCGACCACCGCGGCCGACTCGCGCGACGCGCCGTACATCCCGACCACGATCGCGGCCGGCCGCCCGCCCGAGTGCAGCGTGCCCTGCACGTGGGTGATCGCGCGGCCGCGACGCAGCACGGTCGCCTCGGCGCGCGCCTCGCCGGGATCGACCGACGCGACGAAGGTGACCTGCAGCGCGCGCAGCGGCAGCTCCGGGCCGACGGCCGCGCGCATCGCGAGCGTGACGATCGCGCCCTGCAGGCCGCCGAACGCGACGCGGCCCTGCAGCCAGTCGGGGGTCACCTCGACGCGCAGCGTGGCCGCGCCGAGGCCGTCGTCGGGGCGCGCGTCGGCGGGCGCGCAGGCGAGGGCGGAGAAGGCTTGCATCGGTGGAACGCGGAATGAGCTCGTGAGCACGCCGGGGGGCGCGCGGTCGCGATCGAGGATGCCACAATCGCCGGCCCCGCCGGTTCCGGATCCCCGGCACCGACCCCAGGAGACCCCCATGCGCATCGAGACCCTCGCCGTGCACGCCGGCTATTCGCCGGACCCCACCACCAAGGCCGTGGCCGTGCCGATCTACCAGACCGTGGCCTATGCGTTCGACAGCGCGCAGCACGGCGCCGACCTGTTCGACCTGAAGGTGGCGGGCAACATCTACACGCGGATCATGAACCCCACCGAGGACGTGCTCGAGAAGCGGCTCGCCGCGCTCGAGGGCGGCATCGGCGCGCTCGCGCTCGCCTCCGGCATGGCCGCGATCACCTATGCGATCCAGACCATCGCCGAGAGCGGCGACAACATCGTCAGCGCCTCGCAGCTCTACGGCGGCACCTACAACCTGTTCGCGCACACGTTGCCGCAGATGGGCATCCAGACCCGCTTCGCCGACGCGCGCCACCCCGAGACCTTCCGCTCGCAGATCGATTCGCGCACGAAGGCGATCTTCTGCGAGTCGATCGGCAACCCGCTGGGCAACGTCACCGACTTCGCCGCGCTCGCCGACATCGCGCACGAGGCGGGCGTGCCGCTGATCGTCGACAACACCGTGCCCAGCCCCTACCTGTGCCGGCCCTTCGAGCACGGCGCGGACATCGTCGTGCACTCGCTGACCAAGTACCTCGGCGGCCACGGCAACAGCGTCGCGGGCGCGATCGTCGACAGCGGCAGGTTCCCCTGGGCCGAGCACGCGCAGCGCTTCCGCCGGCTCAACGAGCCGGACGTCTCCTACCACGGCGTCGTCTACACGCAGGCGCTGGGGCCGGCCGCCTACATCGGCCGCGCGCGCGTCGTGCCGCTGCGGAACATGGGCGCGGCGATCTCGCCGATGAACGCGTTCCTGATCCTGCAGGGCATCGAGACGCTCGCGCTGCGGATGGACCGCACCTGCGAGAACGCGCTCGCCATCGCGACCTTCCTGAAGTCGCATCCCAAGGTCGAGACGGTCAACTATGCGGGCCTGGCCGACCACCCCGAGCACTCGCTGGTGCAGCAGTACATGGGCGGCCGCGCGAGCGGCATCCTGTCGTTCACGCTGAAGGGCCAGGGCGGTCGCGAGGGCGGCGCGCGCTTCCTCGACGCGCTGAAGCTGTTCACGCGGCTGGTGAACATCGGCGACGCGAAGTCGCTGGCCACGCACCCGGCCTCGACCACGCACCGGCAGCTGAACGCCGAGGAGCTCGCGAAGGCCGGCGTGTCCGAGGGGATGGTGCGGCTGTCGGTGGGCATCGAGCACATCGACGACCTGCGCGAGGACCTCGAGCAGGCGCTGGCCGCGGTCTGATCGGGGCGGGCACGGCGACGCTCCGAGACGGTTCCGTGACCGAACCGACGCGCAAGCGATCCCTGTTCGATGCGGCAGCGATAGGCGGCGTGCCCACACTGGCTCCATCGACGCGGCGCACACAGCGACCCGTCGGTGAGGCGGCGGGACGGTCCCGCCGCTCTCCGCCCGATCCCATCGAAAGGAGCCACACCATGACCCGCACCATCGCCAAGTTCGCTGCCCCCGCCCTCCTCGCCGTCGCGTCGTTCGCCGCCCAGGCCGGCGAGGGCCCGCTGCAGGTCGAGGTCCAGAAGGCGGCGCAGTCTCAGGCCGCGCCGGCGCAGGCCGCGCAGACCGCGGTCTCGAAGCAGCCGGTCCAGAAGCCGGTGATCCAGGTCGGCGCCTGAGCGGCACGCGGCGCGGCCCGGATGGCCGCGCACGCCGCACCCCTCGATCGGCCCGGCGGTCCGCGCGACCGTCCGGGCCGATGCGCGTTCCGTCGGCGGCCGAGGTGTTCGCGGCGCCGCCCGTGCGAGGACCGCTCGGCGCAAGGCCGCTCAGGGACCGCTCAGGACGGCGTCGACCGCATCCACGAGGAGGGCACGCGATTCGCGAAGGCTCGCGACCGGCCGGCCTCGAGCCATTCCCGATGCGCCTCGACGAACTGCCGGCGACGCTCGCGCAGCCCGGCGCCGGACGGACGTGTCACCGACTCCCACTGCTCGAACGACACGATGACGGTATCGGGTCGCCCGTCCCGCTCGACGATGACCGGGCCCCGTGCGGGCGAGCCCCGTGGACGACCCCGTCCGCGCGTGCGAGCATCGCCGCGTCACGACGAACCGGGCACCGACATGGGCAAGGACGGCAAGGCAGGCAAGGACCGCGACGCGAAGGCGCGCCGTGCGACGGACGCACCCGCGACACCGGACGGGGCGATCGCGACGTCGGGACCGGACGGCTCGAACGGTTCGAACGGCGGCCTGTCGCGCAGGGACTACGAGGCCCGCCTCGAGCCGATGGAGGTCGAGCTCGACCGGCTCGCGCGCTGGGTGCAGGCCACCGGCCAGCGGCTGCTGGTGATCTTCGAGGGGCGCGACACCGCCGGCAAGGGCGGCGCCATCTCCGCGATCGCCGACGTGCTGAACCCGCGCCAGTGCCACGTCGTCGCGCTCGCCAAGCCCAGCGAGGCCGAGCGCACGCAGTGGTACTTCCAGCGCTACGTCGCGCACCTGCCCGCGGCCGGGCAGATCGCGCTGTTCGACCGCAGCTGGTACAACCGCGCCGGCGTCGAGCGGGTGATGGGCTGGTGCACCGACGCCGAGTACGCGCGCTTCCTCGAGCAGGCGCCGCGCTTCGAGAAGCTGCTCGTCGAGGACGGCATCCTGCTGGTCAAGTACTGGCTGACCGTCGACCAGGTGCAGCAGGAGAAGCGCCTGCGCGAGCGGCTCGACGACCCGCTCAAGCGCTGGAAGCTGTCGCCGATCGACCTGAAGTCGCGCGAGCGGTACGCCGAGTACACCGATGCGCGCGACGCGATGCTCGCGGCCACGCACACGCGGCACGCACCCTGGACGCTGGTCGACTTCAACGACCAGCGCCGGGGCCGGCTGACGCTGATCCGCGACCTCCTCGACCGCATTCCGGACACCGAGGTGCCGCCGGAGGCCATCGAGTTCCCGCCGCTGCCGGGCGCGCCGCAGGTCGAGCGCTTCCGCAAGGGGCCGAAGCCGCTACCGCCGGCGGGCTGAGCGGCCGCGGGCCGGGGTTCAGCTCGGGTTGTGCGAGCCGTCGCACAGCGGCGGCCGCGCCGTCCGCCTGCAGCCGCACAGCCAGATCCGGCCGCTGCCGCGCGCCGTCCACGCGACCGGTTCGATGCCGCTGCCGCAATGGCTGCCGTCGCACCACGGCTGCGTGCGGCTGCGGCCGCAGGCGCACCACGTGTACGTCTTGCCCGCCTCCACCAGCACGGCGTGGGGGCCGAGGCACGGGTCGTCTGCTGACGACATGGGACTTCCGATGCAGCGAATACGGCGGACCCCAGTGTAGGTCCGCGCAGACCGCCCGCCCGCGATGCCCGCCGCCGCGCCGGGTCATCGCCGCGGGACCTCAGCCGCGTCCGGACATCGCCTCGAGCGAGCGCTCCACCGCGCGAGCCGTCATGAAGGCCGAGCTGGTGAAGAAGCCCGGTCCCCAGAGCATCATGCCGACCACGTACACCGCACGCGACCCGATCGCACGGTGGGTCGCCATGTCGACGTCCACGCCCTCGGCCTCGACGCCGTCGCGCGCGTACGGCCGCATCAGCCCCGACGCGCGTGCCGCCGCGTAGAGCGGCGCCTGGCCCGGTGCCGCGAGCCGCCGCTCGACCGCGCCCGAGCAGTCGACCAGCACCGTCGCGCGTTCCGTGCCGTACGCATGCGGCAGCGTCCACGCGGCGCCGTCCGCCTCGAGCACCGGCACGCCCGCGCCGCGCCGCACGACCAGCCGGCCCGCGCGGTGCAGCGCGAGCAGCCGTTCGGCGGTCGGGATCGGGCACGGCGCGGCCCAGCAGAGCATCGCGGTCTCCACGTCGCGGCGGTAGCGCCGCTCCTCGTCGGCGCGCAGCAGCCGCGCGGCGAACGCGTCCCACAGCAGCCGCTGGCAGTCGCCGACGAGCTCGAGCAGGAAGTTCGCGCGGCCGCCCTCGCGCGCCGCAGCGAGGTCGCGGGCGAGCAGCGCGCCCGCCCGCGCGTCCACCGCGTCGGCATCGTCGCAGCCCGCGTAGGGCGCGCGCACCGCATCCCAGTCGATCGACGCGCCGTGCCCGGCCGCCTCCTCGTCGGCGAGCCGCAGCAGGTCCTCCAGCACCAGCCCGCCGCGCTCGGCGGCGAGGGTCTCGAGCACCGGCATCGTCAGGCGCGTGCGCGCGATCCGCGACGGGGCCGCGCTGCCCACCTTCTTCAGCCGGCCCGAGCGCGACGCCAGCACCACGCGCCGCGCATTCGGGCCGCCGTCGAAGCGCAGCATGCCGTCGGGCCCTCGGACGAAGCGCGCGCCGGTGCGCGACGAGAACAGCCGGTTCACCACGTCGTAGGCCGACAGCGACGCACCGAGCACGTGGACCGTCGCATCGGCCGCGACCGCATCGAGCGTGTCGTCGCGGACGTGCCGGCTCACGAGCCGTGCCGCGGCACCGGGCGGCGGCGCGGCCACGCGCGACGCGTCGGGACAGCGCCCGGTCGCGAGCAGGGCCGCGTCGGCCAGGATCTCGCCGCCCGTCCAGCGCAGCCGCACGCCGCCCGCGGCCGGCTCCTCGATCGCCGTCACCTCGTGCGGCACGAGGTCCACGCGGATCCCCTTGATCGCGGCCGACGCCACCGCCGCGCGCACCACCTCGCGCAGGAAGCGCCCGAATTCGCCGCGCGGCAGGTGACCGCGCGGGTCGTCCGCGCCGGGATGGCCGGTCGCGCGAAGCCATTCGACGAACGCGCGCCGGTTCGTCGACGCGAGGCACATCGTGTCCGTGGTGTTGTTGACGAGGTAGTCGGGACAGTCGTCCTCGCGGTACGGATAGCCGGGGCCGAACTCGCCGCTGGCCTCGAAGACCGTGATCCGCGCGACCGGAAAGCGGTCGACGAGCCGCCAGAGCGCGCTCGTGCCCGCGAAGCCGCAGCCGACGATCGCGACGTGCGCGGGGGTGACGGCCGCGACCGTCGCAGCGGGCACGGCAGCCGCCCCGGCCGCGGCGGCCACCTCCGACGACGGATGCCCGGCCGCCGTCACCGCCCGCCCCCGCCGTCGCGCTCGCGGTCCCAGGCGCCCTCCGCGCCACGCTTGCGGAGCACCGCGCGCTGCACCTTGCCGGTCGCCGTCTTCGGCAGCGCGTCGACGAGCGCCACGTAGCGCGGCCGCGCGAAGCGGGGCAGCACGCGCTCGCCGTGCGCGGCCACCGCGGCCGGCCCGAGCGCGGCCTCCGGCACCGGCACGACGGCGAGCATCACCTCGTCCTCGCCGCCGCGGATGTCCGAGGGCACGGCGAAGGCCGCGACCTCGGCCACGCCCGCCAGCGTGCCGATCGCCGCCTCGACCTCGGTCGCCGAGATGTTCTCGCCGCGCCGGCGGATGCAGTCCTTGATCCGGTCGACGAAGGTCAGCACGCCGTCGGCCGACAGCGTGCCGGCGTCGCCGGTGTGGAACCAGAGGTTGCGCCAGGCCTCGACCGTCTGCTGCGGCCGCCCGTGATAGCCGGCCATGAAGCCGAAGGGCACCTTCGGCCGCACGAGGATCTCGCCGAGCTCGCCGGGCGGCACCGGCAGGTCGGTCTCGGGGTCGGCGACGACCACCTCGAAGAACCGGTCGTAGACGCGGCCGGCCGCGCCGGGCAGCGACTCGCCGAGCCGCCCCCAGACGGGGATGTTGACCTCGGTCATCCCGAAGCCCGAGGTCACGTCGGGCACGCCGAAGCGCCCGCGGAAGGCCGCCTCGTGCTCGGGCACCGAGGGGGCGGTCTTCACCACGCGCAGCCGGTGATCGCGGTCGTGCGGCGTGGGCGGCTGCGCGACGACGAAGGCGGCGAGCGCGCCGAGGCAGTTGGTCAGCGTCGCGCGGTGCGTGCGGACGTCCTCGAGCCACGCGCTCGCCGAGAACCGCGGCCGCACGATCGCCGCGCAGCCCGCGATCAGCGTCGCGGCGAGCTGCATCAGCAGGCCGTTCGCGTGGAACAGCGGCAGCACGATGTAGTAGCGGTCGGACGCGGTGACCTCGATCGAGTCGATCGCGCCGCGGCCGTAGAGGAAACAGTGCGCGTGCGGCATCAGCACGCCCTTGGCCGGGCCGCTGGTGCCCGAGGTGTACATCACGCAGGCCACGTCCTGCGCGCGCGGCATCGGGCCGTCGAAGGGGGCGGCCCCGGGCCATCCGCGCCAGTCGATCGCCTCGAGCGCGGACGCGGCGGCCGCCTGCCCGGCATCCGCGCCCGGGGTCACGACCCGGCGCAGCGCGGGCACCGCGCGCGCCGCCTCGTCGAAGGCCGGCCGCAGCGCGGCGTCGACCACCGCGAGCGTCGCGCCGCAGTCGCGCAGCGGATGCTCGAGGAAGGCGCCGGAGAGCTCGGTGTTGAGCAGCACGGCGACCGCACCGAGCCGGCCGAGGCCGAGCCAGACGCGGACGAAGTCGAGCCCGTTGGGCAGCATCACCGCGACGTGCTCGCCCGGGACCACGCCGAGCGAGGCGAACCAGCCGGCCACGCGCCCGACGTCGGCGGCCATCTCGCCGAACGACGCGCGCTCGCCGCCCGTGGTCTCGATCCAGGACGCGCCGGGCGAACGCCTGGCCTGCTCCGCGAGCACCGCGGGCAGCACCCAGCTCGCCGGGTCGTCGAAACCGGAATACCTGCGCTCGTCCATCGCTGCCTCCCCTCGCCCGTGCCGCGCCACGATACCCGATGCGCGCGGCGCGTCGCCCCGCCGCCGGCGCACCGGCCGCGCTAGCATCGCGGACCCCGTTCCGAGAGCCGCCATGACCCGCATCGCCATCACCGCCGCCGGCCGCCGCTTCGTCGCCGAGACGAACCCCGACGCGCCGAAGACCGTCGAGGCCTTCCTGAAGCTGCTGCCCTACCGGCAGAAGATCATCCATGTCCGCTGGAGCGGCGAGGCCTGCTGGATCCCGCTCGGCGACTTCGAGCTCGGCGTGGGCTTCGAGAACCACACCTGCCATCCGTCGGTGGGGGACGTGCTGTTCTACCCCGGCGGCTTCAGCGAGACCGAGATCCTGGTCGCCTACGGTTCGTGCTCGTTCGCGTCGAAGATGGGGCCGCTCGCCGGCAACCACTTCCTCACCATCGTCGAGGGCCGGGAGAAGCTGCGGCCGCTCGGCGTCGAGGTGCTGTGGGAAGGCGCGAAGGACATCCTGTTCGAGCTCGCCTGAGCGACGACGGGGCGCGGCGTCCGTCCGCCGCAGACCCGATCCCGCGAGACCGCGACCGCGCCCTCAGCGCATCGGCTCGCAGCGCAGCGTCCCGCGCGCGGTCTCGGCCTGGGCGAGCCGCGTCGCGGGATCGCCCACCAGCACCCGCATCAGCAGCACGCCGCGCACCGTCGGCGAGGTGACCAGCGCCGCGCCCTCGGGTACCGAGGGCGCCCGCGCGTAGGGCCGCGGGCCGACCACCACCCAGTCCACCGCGCGGCCCTCGGCCTGGCGATCGTTGAGCACGTGGAAGTTGTCCGAGCTCGACGCGTAGAGCGCGATCGACCAGTAGCCCGGCGACTTCGGGTCCGCGGTGACGCGCAGCGGCGCGTCGGACACGTCGTACGCGCAGACCGCGTACAGCAGGTCCGGGCTCGGCAGCACGATGCGGCGCGCGGCCGCGTCCGCGGGCGGCGGCCGCTGCACCGCGCCGGTCCCGCCGCCCAGCCCCACGAAGACGCGGTTCATGATCGCCCGGGGCACGGCCCAGACGGCGACCGCGTGGACGGCGGCCGCGATCGCGAGCGCCCAGCCGATGCGGACGGCCCAGGCGCGGGCGGCGCCGCTCACCGGCAATCCCCGATCGGCTCGATCCGCGGCGGCTCGAGCGAGGCGGGCGACGCCTGCAGCGCGGGGTCCGGGTTGTAGACCCGCAGCACAAGCCGCAGGCCGCGGTCTCCCGGCGTCGGCAGCCAGGCCGCCGCCGCGTCGGCCGGCGGCGTCGGCCCGGTCGCGAGCGCGAAGCGGCCGCGCGCGTCGAGGCGCGCGGTCTCGCCGTTGACGCTGAAGCGCCCGCCCGGCGCGTCGAACAGGAAGTGGTCGTCGGCGTAGGCGGTGACGCTCCACCAGCGGGCCGGCGGCGGCACGCCCTCGACGCGGTAGGTGCAGCGCGACCGCAGCGGCGCCCCCGCGGTGTCGTGCGCGGCGAGGTAGTACATCGTCTCCTCGCGGCTGAGCGCGAGCAGGCCGCCGAGGGCGACCCGCGCCCGCGTCCACGGGTCGGCATCGGGGCTGCCGGCGAGCAGGCTCGCGCGCCACGGTCCGGCCGCGGTCGCAGGCGCCACCGACGGGCGCAGCACCGCCCAGGCGCTGGCCAGCCCGAGCGCGACACCCGCCACGACCACGGCCGCGCCGCGCGCGACCCGGCGCGCGCGCAGCGACACGCGGTACGGGGAGCGGCCGCTCATCGGGCGGGCGGATCCGGACGGTCGAGGCCCCGGCGCACCGCGGCGTCCCGCCCGCGCTTCGCGATCGACGCGAACCAGCGCGACGCACGCGCCGGCGCGAGCCGGAACATCCAGTCGCCGATCCGCGCGTCGACGCCGATGCGCAGCCGCGTGCCGCCGCGCTCGAGCGCGCCGACGATCGCCGCGGCCGCGTCGTCGGCACTCGTGCGTGCCGCGACGCGGAACTGCCGCTCGAGCGCGTCGGGCGACGACGCCGTGCCGGCGAGGTCCACCACCCGGGCCTGCTCGACGATCCGCGTGCGGATGCCGCCCGGATGGACCGCGAGCACGCGGATGCCGTCGGCGCGGACCTCCTCGCGCAGCACGTCGGCGAAGGCGCGGACCGCCGCCTTGGAGGCCGCGTAGTACGCCTGCGTGGGCGGGGCCACGAACGCGAACACGCTCGAGACGACCACGAGCGTCGCGCCCTCGCGGCCGCGCAGCTGCGGCACGAAGACCCGGCAGCCGTTGGCCGTGCCCCAGAAGTTCACGTCCATCAGCCAGCGGGCGTCGGCCTCGGGCACGGTCTCCACCGGACCCACCAGCGCGACGCCGGCGTTGGTGATCACCACGTCCGCGCCGCCCCAGCGCTCGAGCGCACGCGCCGCGAGCGCCGGCGCGGTCCGGGCGTCGGCCACGTCGCAGGCCATCGCATCGCAGTCGGCCCCCTCGGCGCGCAGCGACTCGGCCACCGCGTCGAGCCGAGCGGCGTCGCGGTCGGCGAGCAGCAGCCTCGCGCCGCGGGCGGCGAGCGCCCGCGCGAGCGCTTCGCCGATGCCCGAGGCGGCGCCGGTGAGGACGACGCCGCGGCCGCTCAGCACGGGCATCGCGGAACGGCCGCGCGATCGCGCGGCGCGGGACGGTGTAGCGTGGCGAACTTCGTCGCGACGCAAGGGGAGCGAGCGGGCATGGACGCAGCATCGGCCGACCAGGTGGACTTCGTCAACGGCCGTACACACCTGTACGGCATCGTCGGCGACCCGATCGCCCAGGTCCGCTCGCCGGAGATGGTGACCTGGGAGATGCGCCGGCGCGGGCTCGATGCGATCCTGGTGCCGATCCACGTCCGCGAGGCCGAGTTCGACGAGGTGCTGCCGCGGCTGATGCGGGTGGCCAACCTCGACGGGCTGATCTTCACCATCCCGTTCAAGCACCGGGCCTGCGGGCTGGCCGACGCGCTCGGGCCTCAGGCCCGGGCGGTCGGTGCCCTGAACGCGCTCGCGCGCGCCGCGGACGGACGCTGGCACGGCGAGATGTTCGACGGACTGGGCTGCGTCGAAGGGCTGCGGCGCGCGGGCGTGACGCTCGCCGGCCGGCGCGTGGTGCTGGTGGGGCTGGGCGGCGCCGGCGCCGCGATCGCCGCGGCGATCGCGGCCGAGCGGCCGGCAGCGATGCGGGTCTTCGACCTCGACGCCGCGCGCTGCGAGCGCGCTTCGACGACGATCCGGGCGATCTCGCCGGACACCGAGGTGACGGTCGGCGCCCCGGACGTCGACAGTGCCGACGTGCTGGTCAACGCCACGCCGGTCGGCATGCTCGGCGACCCGCGCCGCCCGATCGAGGCGGCCGCGCTGCCCCCCTCGCTCGTCGTGCTCGACGCGATCGTGAAGCCCGAGACCACGCCGCTGCTCGCGTTCGCGCAGGCGCAGGGCTGCCGGACGGTGCGCGGGCGCGAGATGATGCGCGGGCAGATCTCGCGGATCGTGGACTTCTTCGCGGCGACGACGGCTGCGGTCGCGACGGATCCCGATCGCGCGCATGATCCGGTACGGCGCTGACGCACCCGACGGATCCGCCTTGACCCCGCACGACTGGCTCGTCTACTCGATCGCCGCGATCGGCCTCTCGATCACGCCCGGCCCGAACAGCTTCCTCGTCCTCACCCACGGCGCGCTGCACGGGCATCGCCGGACGCTGTGGACGGTCGCCGGCGGCGCGATCGGCTTCTCGGTGCTGATCGGCCTGTCGCTCGCCGGGATCGGCGCACTGCTGCAGGCCTCGTCGCACGCGCTCGCCGTGCTCAAGTGGGTGGGCGGCGCCTACCTCGTCTGGCTCGGCATCCAGCTGTGGCGCGCGCCGCCGCCGCGGCTCGACGCGGTCGCGCCCTCGGCCGATGGCCACGCGGCCGTGCTGTTCCGCCAGGGCTTCCTCACCGCGGTCTCGAACCCGAAGGCGCTGCTCTTCTACGGCGCGTTCCTGCCGCAGCTGATCCGCCCGGGCGTGGACCTGCTCACGCAGCTGGTCGCGATGCTGTGCGTGTTCGTCGCGATCGAGATCGTCGTCGAGTACGGACTCGCGCTGCTCGCGCACCGGGTGCGCCCGTTCCTCGCGCGCCAGGGCCGGCGCTTCAACCGCGTCTGCGGCTCGCTGTTCGTCGCGATGGGTGTGGCGCTGCCGCTGACGCGCTGAAGCACAGCGCCGCCGCCGCCACCTGCATCGCGAGGCAGGCCGCGATCGTCCACGCCGGCGTGCCGGTCGCCGCGATCAGCGCCCCTGCGCCGATCGGCCCGAGCGCGAAGAGCGTCTGCCCCACCGTCCAGACCCTCGCCACCACCTCGCCGTAGCGCGCCGGCGCGAACTCGCGCTGCGCGAACACCGCCGGCAGCGTGACCACGTTGCCCACCGACAGACCGAACAGCACGCAGCCTGCGAGCACCGCGGCGGGCGCGTCGCTCGCGAGCAGCAGCGCCATGCCCGCGGCCTGCAGGCCGAAGCTCGTGGCGGTCACGAGCCGGTGGTCGAGCCGGTCCACGAAGCCCGCGACCGCGAGCCGCCCGGCGAGCGAGGCGGCCGTGGTCGCGGCCACCGCCGCGGTCGCGGTCGCCGCGCCCACCTTGGGCGCGAGCAGCGGCACCTGCTGCGACAGGAAGGCCACCTGCGCGAGCCAGCCGATCGCGAAGAGCGCGACGACACGGACGAGGGGTTCGGGCACGGCGGGCACGGACGCCGTGGATCCGACCGGCGCGGACCCCGCCCGAGCGTCCGGCGCGCGAGCCGCCCCCGCCGCCTCCCCCGGCTCCGGCAGGTTCGTCGCGACCGCCACCACCGTCGCCACGACCAGCACCACCGCCACGATCGCCAGCCCGTCGACCAGCCCCCAGCGCTCGATCGCCCAGGCCATCGGCGGGATCACCAGGAAGCCCGACGCGCTCGCGCCGGTCAGCGCGAGGTTCAGCGCGAGCCCGCGGCGCGCGTCGAACCAGCGGCCGATCACCTGCGTGATCGCGGTGCCCGAGGTCGCGGCCCAGCCGAGGGCCATCGCCGCGTAGGCCGCGAGCAGCGTCGGCGCGCCGCGCGCATGCGGCAGCACGGCGACGCCGCCGGCCAGCAGCAGCGCCCCCGCGATCGCCACGCGCCGCCGGCCGAACGCGGCCGCCGCGCGCTCCACCGGCGCGATCGCCGCGGCACCGAGCAGGAAGTAGCCGGTCGTGGCGCCCGACAGCAGCGCCACCGGCCAGCCCGCGGCCTCGAGGTGATGGACGTACAGCGACAGCGAATAGAAGCCCAGCCCCCAGGCGAACACCGCCATCCAGAACGACACCGCCACCACGCGCCAGCCCGCGATCGGCCGCGGGGTGCGGAACTCGTCGACGGCGGCGCGCGCCGTCATCGGAGCGCGATCGGCCCCGGCTTCAGCGGCTCGGCGTCGTGCCCCGCGCGGAAGCGCCACGCGTCGAAGGGGCCGTGCAGCGTCGTCGTCGTGCCGCGCACGCTCAGCCAGTCGCCCTCGGGCAGGCCGATCACCGTCTCGGCCGGCTCGAGGACCAGGAACTCGGCGATCCGCTGCCGGCGCGTCTCGCCCTGGTGGCCGGGCGGCATCGCATCGGTGAAGTGGCAGTTGAGCTGGACCGGCACGAGGTCGAGTGCGTCGAGCCCGCCGGGGTCGACGATCGGCATGTCGTTGGTGGTGCGGATCGTCGGGCAGGCGAGCACCGAGCCCGCGCTCCAGCCCGCGTAGCGCAGCCCGCCGCGAACCGCGTCGCGGATCGCGTCGAGCCAGCCTCTGCGGCGCGCCTCGGCGAGCAGCCGGAAGGTGCTGCCGCCGCCGACCATCACCAGGTCGGTCGCGGCGAGCGCGGCGCGAGGATCGGTCAGCCGGTGCGCGCCCTCGATCTCGAGGTCCAGCGGCGCGAGCGCGTCCCGGACCCGGGCCAGGTAGTCGTCCCAGCCGACGGTCACGCCGGCGAAGGGCACGAACACCGCGCGGCGCGCGCCCGCGGCATGCTCGCGGATCGCCTCCAGCGCGTGGGCGAGGTAGCGCCCGTCGGGCATCCGGGAGTTCGACAGCAGCAGCAGGTCCATGGTCGGCGGGGCTCCGGTGGAAGGCGGAGTGTATCGGGCGCCGACACCCGGGTCGCACCGAGCCTCCGGTACACTTCGCCCCTCGCGCGGCCGGCCGGCCGTCGCGGATGCTGGGGGTGCCGCGCGCAACGCGGCTGAGAGAGTCCCCTCGAACCTGATCGAGGTCATCCTCGCGGAGGGAAGCAACCATGTCGTCGACCGTCGGCGCGAACACCGCGCTCGTCCCCGTTCCCGCCACCGATCGCCCGTTCGGCACCCGCGACCATGCGTCGCTGTGGCTGTCGCTGGGCGTGGGCCTGCTGGTCATCCAGGTCGGCTCGTTCCTCGTGCCCGCGATGGGCACCCAGGCGGCGTTCGCCGCGATCGCGATCGGCTCGGTGCTCGGCGCCGGCCTGCTCGCATGGACCGCGCGCATCGGCACCGACAGCGGCCTCTCCAGCGCGGGCCTGATGCACGCGACCTACGGCGGCGCCTTCGCCAGGCTGCCGATCGTGCTGAACATCGTCCAGCTGGTCGGCTGGACCACGTTCGAGCTGGTGGTGATGCGCGACGGCCTGACCGCGATCCTGCGCGACCTCGGCTGGGTCGCCGCGGCACCGGCTGCGGCCGGCGACGCCGCGCACGCGCTGGCGCTGGTCTCGCCGTGGTCGCTGGGCGCGGCCGCCGTGCTCGCGACGCTCGCGTTCGGCGCGCTGCTGGTCGTGCTGGCCCGCGGCTCGATGGTCGCGCTGGTGCGCCGCTTCGTCAGTCGCTTCGGGCTGCCGCTGGTGCTCGCCTCGCTCGCGTGGCTCACCTGGCAGTTCGCGCAGCTCGCGTCGATGAAGGGCTGGGACGCGATGTGGAACCGGCCCGGCGAGGGCGGCATGAGCTTCCTGTCCGCGGTCGACCTGGCGATCGCGATGCCGATCTCGTGGCTGCCGCTGGTGGCCGATTTCTCCCGCCACGGCCGCGACGGCCGCGGCGCGCTCGCCGGCACCTGGGTCGGCTACGCGATCGCCAACGCCTGGTGCTACTCGCTCGGCGTGCTGGTCGCGCTGTCGGCGCCCACCACCGACCTGGTCACCGCGCTGCTGCTCGCGCAGGGCGGGCTGGTCGCGCTCGGCCTGATCCTGGTCGACGAGCTCGACAACGCCTACGGCGACGTCTACTCGGGCGCGGTCGCCGCGCACAGCCTCGCCCCTTCGCGCGGCGTGGCCGGCTGGGGTGTCGCCCTCGCGGTCGGCTGCACGCTGCTCGCGCTGGTGCTGCCGATGCACGGGCTCGAGCCGTTCCTGCTGATGCTGTCGTCGGTGTTCGTGCCGCTGTACGGCGTGATCGTCGGCCGGCTCGGCGGCCGGCGCGACGTCGCGCTGCGGCCGGACGCGCCCTCGGTCGAATGGGTCGCGGTGGCGATCTGGATCGCGGGCGTGGCGCTGTTCCACCTGCTGCCGCGCATCGCACCCGAGCTGGGCTCGGCGCTGCCCACGCTCGCGGCCACCTTCGTCGCGGCGCGGCTGACACGGCGCTGAGCGTCGAGGCACAGGCCGCGCGCCAGCGCGCCCGACCCCGCGCCCGATCCCGCGCAAGATCGGCCGCGCCCCGGCCCGACGCGCGGCGGCGATGCCCACGCCCGTGGCACGGTCGCGAGCGTCCCCACGCCGCCTGTCGTAGCATCGACCTCCGACGTCCCCGTCCCGCAGGTCCCCCCATGCTGCCGCTGTCCGTCCTCGACCTCGTTCCCGTCCGCGTCGGCGACACGCCCGCCGACGCGCTGCGCAAGTCGCTCGACCTCGCCCGCCACGCCGAGCGCTGCGGCTACACCCGCTACTGGGTGGCCGAGCACCACAACATGACCGGCATCGCCAGCTCGGCGACCTCGGTGGTCATCGGATTCCTCGCCGGCGGCACGAGCACGATCCGCGTGGGCTCGGGCGGCATCATGCTGCCCAACCATTCGCCGCTGGTGGTGGCCGAGCAGTTCGGCACGCTCGAGTCGCTCTATCCCGGCCGCATCGACCTCGGCCTCGGCCGTGCCCCCGGCACCGACCAGGCGACGATGCGCGCGCTGCGCGTCGACCCGCGCGCCGCCGAGCACTTCCCCGACGACATCCAGGCGCTGCGGATGCTGTTCGACGAGGTGCAGCCCGGCCAGACGATCCGCGCGGTGCCCGGCGCCGGCCTGAAGGTGCCGCTGTGGATCCTCGGCTCGTCGCTGTACGGCGCGCAGGTCGCGGCGTACTTCGGCCTGCCCTACGGCTTCGCGTCGCACTTCGCGCCCGACGAGCTCGATGCCGCGATCCGCGTCTACCGCGACCAGTTCAAGCCCTCGGCGCAGCAGGCGCGGCCGCATGCGATGCCCTGCATCAACGTGGTCGTCGCCGACACCGACGCCGAGGCCGCGCGGCTCTTCACCAGCCTGCAGCAGCGCTTCGTCGACATGGTCCGCAACCGCCGCGGCCTGCTGTCGCCGCCGATCGACGACATCGAGTCCTACTGGTCGCCGCACGAGAAGGCGCATGCGATGCGGATGCTCGCCTGCTCGTTCGTGGGCTCGCCCGAGACCGTGCGCCGCGAGCTGCAGCGCTTCGTCGACCGCACCGCGGCCGACGAGCTGATGGTCAGCGCCGCGATCTACGACCACGACGCGCGCAAGCGCTCGTACGAGCTGCTGGCCGAGGTCGGCCACGCGCTCGAGCCCGCGCGCCGCTCGGCGCTCGCCACCGTCTGACCCGAGGCGCGCCGATGGCCGATCCGAGGTTCGAGTTCTTCTTCGACGTCGCGTCGGCCTACAGCTGGCTGGCCGCGTCGCAGGTCGAGTCGCTCGCCGCGCGCACCGGCTCGCGGTGCGTCTGGCGCCCGTTCTCGCTCGGCTTCGCGTTCAAGGCGACCGGCAACGAGACGCCGGCGCGGATCCCGGCGAAGGCCGCGTGGCTGCGCACGGACATCGCGCGCTGGGCACAGCGCCACGGTCTGCGCCACACCTATCCGTCGCGCTTCCCCGTCGCGTCGATGGGCGCGCTGCGGCTGCTCGTCGCCGCGCGCCGCACCGTGGGCGAGGCCGCCGTGCCGAAGCTCGCCACGGTGCTGTTCGACGCCGCCTGGGGCCTGGACCTCGACCTCGCCGACCCGCTCGTGCTCGCCCGCTGCGCGCAGAACGCCGGACTCGACCCGGAGCCGCTGCTGATCGCGGCCGAGCAGCCCGAGACCAAGGCCGAGCTGAAGGCGAACACCGACGAGGCGGTGGCCCGCGGCGTGTTCGGCGCGCCGGCGTTCTTCGTCGGCGACGAGCTGTTCTGGGGCAACGACCGGCTGGACTTCGTCGAGGCGGCGCTGCGCGCGCGGGCGTGAGCGCGCGGGGCGCCGCCGTGCTCGCCGTGGCGCTGGCGGCCTGCGCATCACCCGACCCGCGCCCGCCGATCCCGGGCGCGGCGCCCGGCGGGCCGGTGACCGCCGTGACGCCCGCGCGGTCCCTCGCCTTCGTCACCCACCTCGACTGCGGCGAGCGCGCCGCCACCGTCGGCTCGACCGGCGAGCGCTGGGTGCTGCGCGTCGACGGCCGCGAGGTCCCGCTGCGCGCCACGCGGGCCGACCCGGGCGTGCGCTACGACGCGCCCGACGAGCCCGGCACCTCGGTGACGGCCGTCGGCGACCGCGCCCGCGTGACCGTCCGCGGCGAGGCCTGGCCCGACTGCCGGGCGGGCGCACCGTCGGCCGGCGCGCCGCCGGGCCCCGCGAGCTTCGTCGCGCGCGGCCACGAGCCATCGTGGCGGCTCGACCTGGACGGCCGGACGATGCGCTTCGCCACCGGACCGCAGGGCACGACCGTCGAGGCCGCCACGCCCGCGCCGGAGCCGGCCGGCGCCGGTCGCCGCTGGGCCGCGATCGCCGACGGCCGCACGCTCGCCGTCGTCGCCACCGAGCGCGTCTGCACCGACACGATGACCGGGATGCCGCATCCGCTCGAGGTCGCGGTGGATCGCGACGGTCGCCGCTGGACCGGCTGCGGCGGCGAGCCCGCCGCGCTGCTCGGCGGCGTCGAGTGGGTGGTCGAGGACGTCGACGGCGGCGGCATCATCGACCGCTCGCGGATCACCGTGACCTTCCTGCCGGACGGCCGCGCGACCGGGCTCGCGTCGTGCAACCGATGGAGCGGCCGCTGGACGCTCGACGCCGAGCGGCTGGCGATCGCCGGCATCGCCGTCGGCACGCGCGAGTGCGCGCCGTCGCTGGCCGCGCAGGAACGCCGGGTACTGGCCGCGCTCGCGCGCACGAGCCGCTTCGGGATCACCCCCGAGGGCGCGCTGCGCCTGCTCGGTCCCGGACCGGGCGGGCTGCTCGCGCGCCGCTGACCCACCCCCATCCAGGAGACCGCGCCATCGCCACGCCGTACACGCAGACCAACGCCGACCTCGGCGAGACGACCTCGACGATCCGCGCGGAGGCGCCCGGCAAGATGGCCGGCTGCAGCGCGATGGCGAAGGCCGTCGTGCGGGCCGGCGTGCCGCGCGCGCCGGTCATCGAGAGGCCGGCCGTCGCGACCCGCATGGGCAGCGGCCCCTCGCCGAGGGTCGCCACCGAGGCGCTGCGCGCCTGCGAGGCATTCGGCGGGTCCGCGCAGTGAGCGCATCCGACCTGCGTGCGCTCGCCGCCGCGTTCCCGCGCGCCGGCCGCCTCGAGGCGATCGTGCTGCGGCCCGCGCGCCGCGTCGACGAGGCGATCGCGATCGCCGCACGCGGCCTCGACGGCGACCGCAGCGCGGCCCGCGCCTCGCGCGCGCCCGGCGGCGGCGCCCGTCAGGTCACGCTGATCCAGGCCGAGCACCTGCCCGCGGTCGCCGCGCTCGCGGGCCACGCCGCGGTCGAGCCCGAACTGCTGCGCCGCAACCTCGTCGTCTCCGGGCTGAACCTGCTCGCCGCGCGAGCGCTCTTCGCCGACGCGCCGCTGGTGCTTCGGCTGGGCGACGAGGTGGTGCTGCAGGTCACCGGCCCGGCCGAGCCCTGCTCGCGGATGGAGGAGACGCTGGGCGCGGGCGGCTACAACGCGATGCGCGGCCACGGCGGCGTGACCGCGCGGGTGCTCGCGGGCGGATGGATCCGCATCGGCGACGCGGTGCGCGCGGGACCGCCGCCGGCATCCGCCTGACGCCGGACGGGCGGCCCGCTCACTTCACGAGCGTCACCGGCACCGTGGCCAGGTGCACCACCTTCGTCGCCACCGAGCCCATCAGCAGGTTGCCGATCGCGCCCAGGCCGCGCGTGCCCATCACGATCACGTCGCTGCCCGAGTCGGTCGCGGCCTTCGCGATCGACTCGGCGACCGGGCCGATCAGCACCGCCTCGGTGAACCGCACGCCCGAGGCGGCGAGCGTCGCCCGCGCCGGCGCGAGGATCTGCTCGGCGTGCTGCACCCGGAAGGCCTCGAGCTTGTCCTGAGACACGTAGACCGCGATCTCGCCGTACACCATCGGCGGCTCGTGCGCGGTCACCAGGTGGATCGACACCTCGCCCGCGGCGCGCGCGGTCGCGATCGCATGGTCCAGCGCGCGGACCGCGGCCTCGGATCCGTCGTAGGGCACCAGCATCCTGTGCATCGTGGTTCCTCCCCGGCTCGCGGGCCCGCGGGGGATCGGGCCCGATCGTCCCGCCGATTCTAGTCCCCGCAGCGCGCGTCCCGCGCTACGATGGATCGATGGACACCCCCGACTTCGCCCGACTGCTCGACTCGATGATGCGCGCCGCCGAGGCCGGCGACGGCGCGGCCTTCGCCGCCTGCTTCACCGAGGACGCCACCTACCACGACTACGTCTACGGCCCGCACGCCGGCCGCGCCGAGATCGCGCGGATGCTGGTCGAGCTGTTCCGCCGCGACGCCGGCCCCGACTACCGCTGGGAGATGTACGACCCGGTCTGCGGCGGCGACGTCGGCTACGCCTGGTCGCTGTCGAGCTTCACCTCGACCGTGCCGGAGTTCGCCGGCCGGCGGGTGGTCATCGACGGCATCAGCCGCTTCGTGCTGCGCGACGGCCTGATCGCCGAGTACTTCGAGTCGGTCAACGGCTGCGTCGCGATGGCCCAGCTGGGCGTGGTGCCCGAGCGGATGGCCAAGGTCGCGCGCAAGTGGGCCGACCGGCTGCTCGCCGAGCCGCGGACGCGGGCGTTCGTCGGTCAAGGCTGAGCCCGCGTCCCCGCGCTCGCGCCGACGCTCGGGGTCGGGCCGATCGCGGTCACCGGGACCGGGCTCGGGCTGTGTCACACCCGCTGCGCCGCCCCCACCCTCCCGGCCACCGCCCGCACCCTCCCCGGCGCCGCCTTGTAGATCGCCGCGATCGACACCACCGAGACCGCGATCGCGATCCAGAACGCCGCCGCGTAGCTGCCGGTCGCATCGTGGACCGCGCCGCCCACGAAGGGCCCGAGCGCGCCGCCCGCGATCGAGGCGAGCGACAGGCAGCCGAAGATGCTGCCGTAGTGCTTCCCTTCGAAGATCTCGGCCGGGATCGCGCCGAACACCGAGGTCACGCCGTAGCCCAGCACGCCCTGCGCGAGCACCATCGCCCACAGCAGCGGCATGCTCGGCCAGGACGGCAGCACCAGCAGCGCGACGTAGGTCAGCACGAAGCCCAGGCTGCCGATCGCCCAGACCGGCTCGCGGCCGATCCGGTCCGACAGCTGCCCGAGCGCGATCTGCCCGGGCACGCCGGCGAGGCTCACCGCGCCGAGCGCGAGCGCGGCCTCGGTGGTGGTGAAGCCGGTCTCCACCAGGTACTTGGTCTGGTGGACCTGCACCAGGTACCAGGCGAAGAGCCCGCTGAAGTAGCCGAGCGCGAGCCACCAGAAGCGCGCGGTGCGCAACGCGCGGCCGAGCGTCCAGTCGGTCGCGGCCCAGGCCGCGTCGACCACGTTCGAGCGGCGCGCCGGGCCGCCGCCCGCGCCGGGCGCCGCGTCGCCGTCGGGCAGCAGCCCGAGGTCCTCGGGACGCCGGCGCAGCAGCATGTTCAGCGGCACCAGCAGCACCAGCGCCACCGTGCCGAGCGCGATGCAGGCCGTCCGCCAGCCGGCGCGCTCGATCGTCGTCTGCATCAGCGGCAGCAGCAGGATCGAGCCCACGCCCACGCCGGCGAAGGCCACGCTGATCGCGAAGCCGCGCCGACGCACGAACCAGGCCGGCAGCCACAGCGCCTGGCCCGAATAGCCGAGGATCACGCTGCCCGCGCCGACCAGCGCGCCCAGCGTCAGGTACAGCTGCCACGGCGACTGCGTGACCGTGGCCAGCAGCAGCCCGCAGCCGGTGAAGAGCGCGCCCACCACGCAGACCACGTGCGGGCCCTTCGCATCCATCGCGCGGCCCGAGATCGGGCTCATCACCGCCGAGACCAGGAAGCCGAACGAGAAGACGCCCGCGGTCACCGCGCGGTCCCAGCCGAACTCGTCGAGGATCGGCGGATAGAGCAGCGAGAACGCGGTCCGCGCGTTGACGGCGATCGCCATCGACACGAAGACCACGGCCACGCAGAGCCAGCCGTAGTAGAACGGCAGGCGGCGGGCGAGCGACTGCAGCACGGGGGCCTCCTCCGCGGCCCGCGCGGGGCCGTGCCGGCAGGGTAGCCGATGCGACCCGGCCCACGGAGGCGTGCCGCGCGGTCCTGGAACGCCTCCGACGACCCCGGACGTCATGGCGACACGCGGTCGTGGCAGCATCGGGGTCGTTCCCCCGAGGAGACCGACCCGATGAGCCCTCCGACGATGGCCGTGCCGCACGTCGACGTCGACGACGACCTGCTGCGGATCACCGAATGGCGCTTCGCGCCCGGCGCCCGCACCGGCCACCACCGGCACGAGTACGACTACGTCGTGGTCCCGCTGACCGACGGCCTGCTGCGGCTGGAATCCGCGCAGGGCACGTCGCACTTCGAGCTGCGTGCCGGCCGCTCGTACGCGCGCCGCGCCGGCGTCGAGCACGACGTGATCAACGCCGGCCCCGCCGAGCTCGCCTTCGTCGAGATCGAGCACAAGCGCGGCCACGGCTGAGTCGAGCGTGCGTCCGGGGCATGGTGCTCCGCCGCGCGCGTTCGGCGCTACCATCGCCGCGTTTCCCTTCCCACTGACCCCTTTTTCCTACGGAGCGCGTCCGTGCCCACCGTCCGCTTCACCGTCAACGGCGCCCCCGCCTCGGCCGAGGTCGAGAACCGGCGCCTGCTGGTCGAGCTGCTGCGCGAGCAGCTCGGCCTCACCGGCACCCACGTCGGGTGCGACACCTCGCAGTGCGGCTGCTGCACCGTCCTGCTCGACGGTGCGCCCGTGAAGGCCTGCGCGACGCTCGCCGTCCAGGTCGACGGCCGCGCCGTCACCACCATCGAGGGGATGAAGGGCGCCGACGGCGGCCTGCACCCCATCCAGAAGGCCTTCGTCGACTGCCACGGCCTGCAGTGCGGCTTCTGCACGCCCGGCATGGTGATGAGCACCGCCGCGCTGCTGGCCACCTGCCCGACGCCCACCGACGCGCAGATCGTCCACGGCCTCGAGGGCAACCTGTGCCGCTGCACCGGCTACGTGAACATCGTCGAGTCGGTGCGGCAGGCCGCCACCGCGCTCGACGGCGCGCGTCCCTGACCGCGACCGGAGGCCCCCACCGATGAACGCTCCCACCACTCCCGGCCTTGGCGCCGGCCGCTTCGGCAGCGGCCACGCGGTCCGCCGGATCGAGGACCCGACCCTCGTCTCCGGCACCGGCAGGTACGTCGACGACGTGTCGCTGCCCGGCCAGCTGCACGTCGTGCTGCTGCGCTCGCAGTACGCGCACGCGCGGATCAGGTCGATCGACGCCGACGCCGCCCGCGCGATGCCCGGCGTCGTCGCGGTCTACACCGGCGCCGACCTCGTCGCCGCCGGCGTGAAGGCGATGCCCACGCCCTGCCCCTTCCCGCGGCCCGACGGCAAGCCCTCGGCCTCGGCGCCGATGCACCCGCTCGCGGTCGACACCGTGCGCTTCGTCGGCGAGGCGGTCGTCGCGATCGTCGCCGAGACCCGCGATGCCGCCCGCGAGGCGCGCGACGCGATCATGGTCGACTACGAGGACCTGCCCGCGGTCGTCACGATCGCCGACGCGCTCGCCGACGGCGCGCCGCTCGTCTGGCCCGCGGCCGGCGACAACTGGGTGGCGCGCGCGCCGCACGGCGACGCCAAGGCCGCCGAGGCCGCGTTCGCCAAGGCCGCGCACGTGGTCGAGCTCGACCTCACCAACCAGCGCCTGGCCGCCGTCGCGATGGAGCCGCGCGGCATCCTCGCCTACCCGGACGCCGAGACCGGCAAGCTCACGCTGCGACTGTCGTCGCAGATGCCCTCGGGCGCGCGCGACACCATCGCCGACGCGCTCGGCGTGGCGAAGGACCAGGCGCGCGTGGTGGTCGGCGACGTCGGCGGCGGCTTCGGCATGAAGACCGGCGCCTACCAGGAGGACGTGATCGTCGGTTTCTGCGCGAAGGCGCTGGGCAGGCCGGTGAAGTGGCTGGCCGAGCGCGGCGAGGAGTTCCTCGCCGGCCGCGCCGGCCGCGACTGCGAGACGAAGGCGTCGCTGGCGCTCGACGCCGACGGCCGCGTGCTCGCGCTGCGGCTGCGCACGAACGCGAACGTCGGCGCCTACGCGACCACCACGGGCGTCGTGATCCAGCTGCTGATCGGCCCGTGGGTGTCGACCAGCATCTACGACATCCCGGTCATCGACTTCGACCTGCGCGCGGTGATGACGCACACCGCGCCGGTCGGCGCCTACCGCGGCGCGGGTCGGCCCGAGGCGATCTTCCTGATCGAGCGGCTGATGGACGCGGCGGCGAGGAAGACCGGGCTCGATCCGGCCGAGATCCGGCTGCGGAACATGATCCGGCCGGAGCAGATGCCGTACACGAACCCGATGGCCCAGACCTACGACGTCGGCGACTTCCCGAAGATCGCGAAGCAGGGCCTCGCGCTGGCCGACTGGTCCGGGTTCGACGCACGGGCCGCGGCCTCGAAGGCACGCGGCAGGCTGCGCGGCCGCGGCCTCGCCACCTTCCTCGAGTGGACCGGCGGCAACCAGTTCGAGGAGCGCGTGACGGTCGACGTGTCGGCCGACGGCTTCATCGAGATCTACACCGCCACGCAGGCGATGGGCCAGGGCATCGCGACCAGCTATGCGCAGCTCGCGGTCGACGTCTTCGGCGTGCCGATCGAGAAGGTGCGGATCGTCCAGGGCGACACCGACCGCGGCCAGGGCTTCGGCAGCGCGGGCTCGAGGTCGCTCTTCACCGGCGGCTCGGCGGTCCGCGTCGCGTCGCAACGCACCGTCGACGAGGCGAAGGCGCTCGCGGCCGACGCGCTCGAGGCCTCGCCGAAGGACATCGAGTACGAGGCCGGCAGCTTCTCCATCGTCGGCACCGACCGCCGGATCGACCTCTTCGAGCTCGCCGCGAAGCAGCCCGCCAGGCGCGTGTACGTCGACAGCACCAGCACGGTCTCCGGGCCCACCTGGCCGAACGGCTGCCACGCCTGCGAGGTCGAGGTCGACCCGGACACCGGCGAGGTCGAGGTCGTCTCCTACGCGTCGGTCAACGACGTGGGCCGCGCGGTCAACCCGATGATCGTCGTCGGCCAGCTCGACGGCGGCGCGGTCCAGGGCATCGGCCAGGCGCTGTGCGAGCAGGTGATCTACGACCGCGAGTCGGGCCAGCTGCTGACCGGCACGCTGTCCGACTACGCGCTGCCGCGCGCGGACCTGGTCGCACGCTTCCGCACCGAGCTCGACCAGTCCGTCCCCTCGGTCAACAACCCGCTCGGCGTGAAGGGCGTGGGCGAGCTCGGCACCATCGGCGCGACGCCGGCCGTGGTCAACGCGGTGGTCGACGCGCTGGCGCGCGCCGGGGCCGCCGCGCGCGCGGAAGCGATGCAGATGCCCCTGACGCCCGAGACGGTGTGGCGCACGCTGCACGGAGCCTGACGACATGAACGACTTCGAGTACCACCGTCCCGCGACCGTCGCCGAGGCGACCGGCGCGATGGCCGCGGCCATCGACGGCCGCTATCTCGGCGGCGGCCAGTCGCTGCTGCCCGCGATGAAGATGGGCCTGTCGGCGCCCTCCGACCTGGTCGCGCTCGACCGCGTGGCGCAGCTCAGGGGCCTGCGCGTCGACGGCGGCACCCTGCACATCGGCGCGGGCACGACACACGCCGAGGTCGCCGCGAGCGACGCCGTCCGCGGCGCGATCCCGGCGCTCGCCGAGCTCGCGTCGCTGATCGGCGACCCGGCGGTGCGCACGGCGGGCACGATCGGCGGCAGCCTCGCGCTGGCCGATCCGGCCGCCTGCTACCCGGCCGGCGTGCTCGGCCTGGGCGCGACGATCCGCACCGACCGTCGTTCGATCGCCGTCGACGACTTCTTCACCGGCCTGTACGAGACCGCGCTCGCGCCCGGCGAGCTGATCGTCGAGGTGTCGCTCCCGATCCCGGCGAAGGCCGCGTGGCGCAAGTTCAAGCAGCCGGCCTCGCGCTTCTCGATGGTGGGCGTGTTCGTCTCGAACGGGCCCGCGGGCCCGCGGGTCGCGGTCACCGGCGCGGATGCCTGCGCGTTCCGCGTCACGGCCTTCGAGCAGGCGCTCGCCCGGGCCTGGTCGCCGGCGTCGCTCGACGGCCTGAAGGTGGACGCCGACGGGCTCAACACCGACCTGCACGCGAGCGCCGAGTACCGGGCGCACCTGATCGGCGTGCTCGCGCGGCGGGCGGTCGCGGCCACGGCCTGAGGCCCGCGGGACGGTCGCGCGGGTCGCGACCGTCGATCGCCCGGATGCCCGGACGCGCGGCCGACGGCCGGCGCGTCGGCCCGCTCAATCCACCTTCGCGCCCGAGCGCTCGACGATCGCCTTCCAGCGCGGCTGCTCGGCCGCGATGAACGCGCCCAGCTCGTCCACGCCCATCGGCCGCGGCACCGCGCCGATCGCGCGCAGCGTCGCCGCGAACCCCGGCTCGCGCAGCGCGCGGCCCACCTCGACCGACAGCCGCTCGCGCAGGTCGCGCGGCGTGCCCTTCGGCGCCGACAGCGCGATCCACGCGACCGCCTCGAAGCCGGGGAAGCCCGACTCCGCGATCGTCGGCACCTGGGGAAACTCGGGCAGCCGCTCGCGCGTGCCGACCGCGATCATCCGCAGCCGGCCGGACTTCACGTACGGCGCAGTGACGGTGACGGTGTCGAGCCCGACCTTCACGGTGCCGGCCACCAGGTCGACCATGGCCTGCGGACTGCCCGGATAGGGGACGTGCAGGATCCGGATGCCGGCGCGCTGCTTGAAGTCCTCCATCATCAGGTGGGAGAGCGTGCCGTTGCCCGCGGAGACATGCGCGAGCGCGTCCGGATTCGCGCGCGCGAAGTCGACGAGTTCCTTCAGCGTGGTCACCGGCAGCGACGGATGCACGCAGAGCGCGATCGGCAGGTCGGCCACCATCGCGATCGGGTCGAGGTCGCGGACCGCGTCGTAGCTCAGCGTCCTGTAGAGCACCGGATTGACCACATAGCCCGCGAGCGCCGAGAGCGTGATCGACGTGCCGTCGGCCGGCGTGCGGACCAGCTGCGACAGCATCAGGCTGCCGCCCTGACCGGGCCGGTTCTCGACGATGAAGGGCTGGCCGGTCACGGTCGCGAGCCGCTCGGCGACCAGTCGGGCGACCTGGTCGGTGGCCTGGCCGGGCGGGAAGCCGACGAGGATGCGGGTGACGCGGCCCGCGGCCGAGGCCGACGCGCCGGCCTGCGCGCGGGCGACGCGCGGGGCGAGCGCGGTGGTCGCGGCGAGCGCGGCAGCGCCTGCGAACGCGGCGGCGACGGTACGCCGCGGCCGGTCGGGAATGCGGGTCATCGGGTCTCCTCCTCGCGCGGCCATCGCGGGCCGCATGCCGCGAGGATCGCGCGACCGTCCGCCCCGGTCCAGCGGCGTTCCGCGCCGCGGGCCGGGCACGGGGCGCGCGTCAGTCGCCGCGGGTCCGCGGGCTCGTGTAGCCGGTCTGCCCCGCCTCGGCGCCGAGCGCGAGGATCGGCGCGTTCATCTTCTCCTGCCACAGCAGCGAGCCCAGCGCGATGTGCATCGGGTGGTCCTGCACCGTCAGGATCGTCGCGCCGTCGCCGCCCACGTAGTGCGCGTGTTCCGACCAGGTCGGCGCCGACAGCAGCAGGTCGCCCGCCTTCCACTCGACCCTGCGGCCGTCGACCACGCTGTGGCCGTGGCCCTCGACGTGGTAGTTGATCGACGCCGAGATGTGCCGGTGCCCGCGGTCGCCCGCGTAGGGCGGCGTGCCGGGCGCGACGCGGAACCAGGTCGCGAAGTACGACGGCGTGGTGCCGGCGCGCCGCTCGGTGGCCGGGTGGTAGAGCAGCATGATCGTGCGCTGGTCGTCGCCCAGCCGCTCGTTGAGCTGCGTGGTGGCGAACGACCACGGCCAGTGCAGCGGCGGGTTGGGCACCACCGGGATGTCTGTCAGGTACTCGTAGCCGCGCATCCGCGCGCCCGCGGTGCCCACCGGCACGTCCGGCGCGTTCTGCCAGGCATAGGTGCGGCGCTGGTGCTCGGTCAGGTCGTCGGCCTCGGTCTCGGTGGCGCCGATCGCCTCGCCCTCCTCCTCCCACAGCGCGTGCAGCAGCGACAGCAGCGGCGTGTTCGAGTAGCTCAGCCGCACCCAGAGGTCGGTGCCGTCGTTGACGTGCGCATGGGCGCGCATCGGCGGCAGCGTCCAGACGTCCTTGCGCTGCACGCGGAAGCCGCCCTGCGCCAGCACCGTGCCCTCGCCGCGGACGCAGATCTCCAGCGCGTTGGCGTTGCTGCGGAAGGGCACGGTCCGCTCGCCGGGCCTGAGCACCTGGATCGTGACGTCGGTGCCCTGCGTGATGCCCATGCCGGGCGTGCCCGACGGATGCAGGATCCGCGACATCCGGCGGCCGTTGGCCGGCAACGGCAGGCTGGCGAGGCGCTCCACCTCGGCGTCGATCTGCTCGCGGGTGATCAGCAGCGGTTCCCAGATCTCGGGCTGCCGGGCGGTCCGGCCGCTGCAGTCGGCGAAGGGCGCGAGCGGCACCATGCGTTGCGGGGCGTTCATGTCGGTCTCCTCCTCCGCGCGCGGCGGGATCGGACGAGCGTACGGCCGCGGGCAGCGGATTTCAATCGACTTCGGCCGGCGGAAACGCTGTCTTTCCGCAGCGGAACCGACCGGCTCGGCGGGGCGGGGGCTCGCGTGTCATCATCGGCCGCACTTCAGGGAGGAGGCCCGACGGATGGCGACGCAGCGATGGGTGACGGTGGCGAAGCGCGACGCGCTCGAGGAAGGCGGCGTGACCGCCGCGATCGCCGACGACCGGGAGGTCGCGCTCTACCTGGTCGAGGGCGTGCCCTACGCGACCGACAACCTGTGCACGCACGGCGACGCCCGCCTGTCCGACGGCTTCGTGATGGACCACTGCATCGAGTGCCCGCTGCACCAGGGGCAGTTCGACATCCGGACGGGGGCGGTGCTGTGCGAGCCGGTGACGGAGCCGATCCGGGTGTATCCGGCGCGGTTCTCGGGGGAATCGGTGGAGGTCGATCTGGGCGGGGGAGCGTGATCGGGGTGGCAGTTGGCGGTCGACACGGCTGGCGGTCGGCGCGCGGACGCCACCCCCGGGCGACGTCCGAGAAACGTCGAGGCACACGGCCCACCGCACCATGGGTCGAGTAGAAGGGGCAGATTCGTCACGTTCGTGACGAATCTGCCCTCTGAGGAAAAAGAAGGGGGGGGTGCACCCCGTCTCTCACGCCGTCGGCCGGGGTGGGGTACCGCGAAGCCTTAGCCCGCGCCGCGAGGGTATCGACTGCGGCGGGACTCGGTCGGCGCAGCCGACCGAGAGGGGCCGGCTGTCTGAGCCCCCGCAGGGGGCGAGTTCCGGCCCCGGGCCCGCCGCAGTCGATACCCTCGCGGGGACCCTCGGCCCGCAGGGCCGAGGGCGCGGGGTAGAGCGAAGCGGTGCCCCACCCCGGCCGACGGCGTGCGCGCCGACCGCCGACCGCCAACCGTGCCGACCGCCGACCGCCAACCGTGCCGACCGCCAACCGCCAACACCCCTCACAACCCCATCGCCTCCCGGTAGTACTTGTAGAACGCCCGGATCAGCACCTCCGTGACCATGTGGTCCTGCGGATCGACGTCCCGCCCCCCCATCTCCAGCACGGCCGAGCGGTGCGGATACTCCGCCGCCCCCAGCTGCGACTCCGCCAGCACCTCCCCATCCTCCATCGCCACCAGCCCCGCCGGCCCGTAGAGGTTCGCGTGGCGCAGCCGCCGCCGCGTGATCTCGGGCGACTCGTCGGCGAATCCGTAGTAGGTCCACGAGAGTTCGAACGCGCCCGGTCCCTTCGGGATCAGGTGCCGCATGCCCAGCGTGTTCGCCTGCTGGTGCATCACCACGCTCGGGAAGATCGTGAGGCCGATCACCTTGCCGTCGTCGAACTCGGCGATCGGCGTGACCGTGTCGGTGTCCTCGAGCACGAGCCTGGAACTGTTGCGCTGGATCTCGGTGGTCGCTTCGCTCACCTTGCGGCCCACGTTGCGCGACACCATCACGCCGTGCTTGCCGCCGGCCACCGGCACCGACTCCGACTGCGTGTCGGCGCGCCACAGCCCGAAGGTGATCAGGAACGCGTGCAGCAGCGTCGCGTGGTACGGGTCCTTCAGGTTCTCCATGTACAGCTTCCAGTTGCTCGGGATCAGCTGGCGGCTGTAGCCGAGCAGCTTGAGCGGGCGACCGGAGAAGATGCGGCGGATGTAGGCGTGGACCTCGGGGCCGCAGTAGTCCTCGAAGGACGGTCCGTCCTGCGCGAAGGTGGCCCAGATCGAGCCGCCCTCCACGTGCACGCGCAGGCGGTTCAGCCCGTGCGAGCCGTTGTCGAAGTCGGCGGGCATGCCGCCCTTGCCGAGCACGCCGCGCTTCAGGGGCACGCCCTGCAGCCGGCCGTCGACGTTGAAGTTCCACTGGTGGTACGGGCAGGTGAACGAGTCCACCTTGCCGTGGTTCTGCCAGACCAGTCGCGAACCGCGGTGGGTGCAGCGGTTCTCCCAGACGTGGATCGCGCCGTCCTTGCCGCGCACGATCACCACCTGCCGCTCGCCGATCCACGAGCGCTTGTAGCTGCCCGGCTCCGGCACCTCGCAGTCCAGGCCGACGTAGCTCCAGCCCTTCCCGTAGAAGAAGGTGTCGAGCTCGCGCGCGTAGAGGTCCGCGTCGGTGTAGACCCAGTACGGGACCCGTGTCCAGCCCTCGGCGGGCCACTGCCGCGCCCCCGACTCCGACTCGATGCTCTTGCCCATCCGTCGTCTCCTCGGCGTCAGACCGGCGCGATCAGCGACCGGACCACGCGGTAGTTGTCGTAGATCACGCTGCGCTCGACGAACCACAGGCGGCCGTCTCGCCGCACCAGGCGGTCGTCGTAGCGACCCACCAGCAGGATCGTGGGCTCGGCGTCCGACATCGCCTCGGTGACCATCACGTTCGCGGTCGCGCGGATCGTGCCGTCGTCGTCGACCGACCGCACCCGCACGCCCGAGACGAAGTGCCGCCACTGGCGCGGCTCGTAGACCTGCGTCTCGCGCAGCGCGAGCACGCGATCGCGCAGCATGCCGATGCCGTCGCAGTAGAGCGTGGCCGCCGGCAGCCCGAGCGCGTGGTTCTCGCGCGAGATGATGCGGTACAGGCAGTCTTCGACGAAGTAGCCGGGCAGCGCCTCGATCGCGTCGCGGTCGAGCAGGTCGGCGATCTCGTCGTAGAGGTCGCGCAGCTCGTCGACCAGCGCGCGCAGCTCGGGCGTCGACGACGCGGGCCGCTCCAGGGTTCGGACGATGTCGTTCACCAGCGTGTCTCCTTCCGTCTGCGCGGGCTCAGCGCGCCGCGCGGTCGCCCTTCCAGGTCGGCGCCGCGCGCTGCGGCGCCGGGATCGGGCGGCCCAGCCCGCGCTCGACCGCCCGCTCGAAGGCCATCGTCGCCACCGCGAGGTCCGACAGGCCCATGCCCACCGACTTGAAGAGGCTCAGGTCGCCGCCCTCCGGGCGGGCGGGCCGGCCCGAGCGGATCACGTCGCCGATCGCGCGGACCGCGCTCCAGCCGCGCTCGCCGCCGAAGCGGTCCATCAGCTCGCGCGAGGCCTTCTGCGCGTTCGGCACGTCGTCGACCACGATGCTGCCGGCGCGCTCGAGCACGTCGGGCAGCAGCTCGGCGTTGGCGGGCAGGATCGCGCCGACCGCGTTCACGTGCGCGCCGCGGGCGAGCATCGCGGCCGAGACGAAGGGGTCCTTCGCGCGGGTGACGATCGTGACCAGCGGCGCGCCGTCGAGCGCGGCGGCGCAGCTGTCGGCCTCGACCACCTCCAGGTCGAAGCGCCGGTTCACCATGTCGATGAACGCGCGGCGCTTCTCGGGCGTGGGGCTGAAGACGCGCAGGCGCCTGAGCGGCCGCACCGCGTTGACCGCGGCGACCTGGGTCAGCGCCTGGAAGCCGGTGCCCACCAGGCCCATGTCGTCGACGCCCTCGGCGGCCTGCCAGCGCGTGCCGAGCCCGGTCATCGCCGCGGTGCGCAGCTGGCCGAGCGCGCCCGCCTCGATCATCGCGCGCACGCCGCCGTTGCGGCTGTCGAAGAGCGAATAGACCGCGGTCGCGCCGCGCTTCGTGTGGATCCAGGTCTTGAAGCCGGCGTAGCCGAGCGCGGGCGCGGCCGAGCCGAGCGAATGCATCGAGCTGCCGTCGTCGTAGCCGGCGAGCGCCTTGGGCACGTTGAACGCACTGGCATCGGCCGCGGTGCGCTCGAGCGCGACGATCGCGTCGTCGAGCGTCACCAGCGAGACGACGTCGGCCTCGGTCAGCCAGCGCGGGCCCTCGCTCATCGCGCGCCCCCCTGTGCCGCCACCGGGTTGCGCAGCACGCCCACGCCGGCGATGTCGACCTCGAAGACGTCGCCCGGCTTCAGCCAGCGCGGCGGCTTGCGCGCCATGCCGACGCCGGCCGGGGTGCCGGTGACCAGCACGTCGCCGGGCAGCAGCCGCGCGTACGACGACGCGTAGGCGATGATCGCCGGGATGCCGAAGATCAGGTTCGCGAGCGGCTCGTCCTGCATGACCTCCCCGTTCAGCCGGCCGATCACGTGGACCGAGGCCAGCTCGCCGACCTCGTCGGGCGTCGTCATCCACGGGCCGAACGCGCCACTGGACTCGAAGTTCTTGCCGGGCGTGGCCTGCGCCGCATGCTTCTGGAAGTCGCGCACCGAGTTCTCGGCGAAGCATGCGTAGCCGGCCACGTGCGCCATCGCGTCGGCCTCGGCGATGTCGCGGCCGCCGCGGCCGATGATCACCGCGAGCTCGGCCTCGAAGTCGTACTGCTCCGAGGCCGCCGGCGCGAGCGTCGGTGCCTCGTGGCCCACCTGCGAGCCGGGGAAACGCACGAACATCGACGGGTACTTCGGGATCGCCATCCCCGCCTCCTCGGCGTGGCGGCGGTAGTTCAGGCCCACGCAGAGGATCTTGTCCGGATCGGTCACCGGCGGCAGCCAGGCGAAGGTGCCGGCCGCCACCTGCGGCAGCGCGCCGCGGGCGCGCTCGGCGAGGCCGGGCGGGCCCCAGGCGGCGAGCGCCGCGCGCAGCGTCGGCACCTGCGGCGTGCCGAGGTCACCGATCGAACCGTCGGCGTTCACCACGCCGAACGAGCGGCGGCCGCCGGCCGCCTCGAAGCTCGCGAGTCTCATGCGCTGTCTCCCCTCGTCGGTCCCGATGCCGGCGTCTCGTCCAGTGTGCGTCCGCAGGCCGCCCCCGGGCAACCCGGCGCCCGGAACAGCAATTGTTCCGCCGTCGAACAGAGCGGCGGGCGTTCAGTCGTCCAGGTCGGCGAGCGTGGTCCGCAGGAAGTCCACCAGCACCCGCACCTTCGGCGACATCGGCCCGCGCTGCGACAGCACGGCCCAGATCGAGCGCTGCTGGACGATGTGCTCGGGCAGCACCTCGACCAGCCGGCCCTCCCGCAGGTCCTCCTCGACCCGCCAGCGCGCCTGCATGCAGATGCCCAGGCCCGCCAGCACCGCGTCGTAGACCGCGTCGCCGTGGTTGACCGACAGGCGGCTGCGGACCGGCACCATCCGCACGATGCCGTCCTGCAGCATCGGCCAGGTCTGGTCGCCCGACGCGCCGGTGGCGAGCATGCAGTCGTGGTGGGCGAGGTCCTCGGGGGTGCGCGGCACGCCGCGCTCGGCGAGGTAGGCGGGCGACGCGCAGAACACCCGGCGGTACGGCGCGAGCCGCACCGCGGTCTGGCCATCGTCGAGCTTGGCCGCGATCCGGACCGCGACGTCGATCTGCTCGGCGATCACGTCGACCTTCTCCACCGACAGGTCGAGCGCCATCGTGATCTTCGGCCAGCGCTTCAGGAAGGCCGGGATGACGGGCGCGATCCGCCGCGCACCGAGCGCGAGCGGCACCGAGACCCGCAGGTGGCCCATCGGCTCGGACTGCAGCGTCGAGAGCTCCTCGTGCGCACCGCGCAGCTCGTCGACGATCTTCAGGTAGCGCTGGTAGAGCCGGGCGCCGGCGTCGGTGACGAAGAGCTGGCGGGTCGTGCGGTTCACCAGCCGCATGCCCAGCCCGTCCTCCAGGGCCGCGATGTGCTTGCTGACGGTCGACGGCGTGATGCCCAGCCGGCGGGCCGCCTCGGAGAAGCTCTCGAGCTCGACCACGCGCGCGAAGATCCGCAGCGATGCGAGGTCGTCGAGGCCCGAGGGCAGCTCGGTGCCGGTGGCGGCCCGCGTCCGGCGCGTCCCCCCGATGTCGGCCGCCTGATCGTTCATCGGATCGATCATAGTCGACGGCACCGTCCGCCGCGGCACGACGTTCCGCGGGCGGGTGCGCCGTCGGTCGGCCGGCGCGTCGTTGCGCGGCGCAACATCGGCCCCCGGGGCAATCCGTGCGACGCGCGAACAAGTGCTGTTCCGCGCGGACGCGTGCCGCGCCGCTGCGGCGCCGCCTAGAATCGGGACAGGCCGCTGCCCCACCGGCGGCCCCACGAGAGCCGCCCCGGCCCCCCAGGAGGAGACATGACCGACACCCGCCCTGCTTCGCCCCCGACGCGCGAGCGTCGCCGCTTCATCGCCGGCGCCGGCGTGCTCGGCACCGGCGCCGCGCTCGGCCTGCACGCACCCGCGCTGCTGTCGCAGACGAAGGCACCGCTCAGAATCGGCGTGCTGAACTCGTTCTCGAAGATCTTCGCCGCGCTCGCGCAGGGCAACCTGAACGGGATGCAGCTCTACTTCGACCAGATCGGCGGCAGCATCGCCGGGCGCAAGATCGAGCTGATCCGCGAGGACGACGAGATCAACCCGCAGGTGGGCCTCACCAAGATCAAGAAACTGGTCGAGTCCGACAAGGTGGACCTCGTCACCGGCGTCCAGGCCTCGAACGTCGCGCTCGCCATCGCCGACTACGTCCGCCAGAGCAGGACCTTCTTCCTCTGCTCGGGCGCCGGCGTCAGCACGCTGTCGTGGATCAACATCCCCTACCTGTTCCGGTCCTCGATCGCGAGCATGCAGCCGATGAACGCGCTCGGCACCTGGATGGCCGAGAACGTCGCCAAGCAGACGGTGACGATGGCCTCGGACTTCGCCGGCGGCCGCGACACCATCGGCGAGTTCAAGCCCGACTTCATCAAGGCGGGCGGCTCGATCATCAAGGAGATCTATCCGCCGCTCGGCACCAACGACTTCAGCGCCTACCTCGCGGACGTGCGCGCGACGAACCCGCCGGCGGTGATGGCGTTCTTCGCCGGCTCGGACGCGGTGCGCTTCGTCAAGCAGTACGCCGAGTACGGCCTGCGCGGCCGCGTGAAGCTGGTGGGCTCGGGCTTCATGGTCGAGAGCGACGTGCTGCCCGCGCAGGGTCGCGACGCGCTCGGCGCGATCACCGCCCTCCACTACGCCGACACGCTGGACAATCCGGAGAACAGGAAGTTCGTCTCCGAGTACCGCGCGCGCTTCAAGGAGTACCCGAGCGTCTACGCCGAATACGGCTACGTGGCGGCGCGCTGCATCCACGAGTCGCTCACCGCGATCGACGGCAACACGCAGGACAAGGACAAGATGCGCGGCGCGATGCTCGCGATGCGCTTCAACGCGCCGCGCGGTCCGTTCCGCATCAACCCGATCACCCAGGGCCCGGTCCACAACATCTACATCCGCGAGGTGGCCGAGGTCGACGGGCGGGTGGCCAACAAGGTCATCGCCACGATCAAGGACGTCCGCGAGCCGGACCGCAGGCCGGGCTGAGGATCGGCCGCCGTGCAGATCGCCGTCACCCAGGTCGTCAACGGGCTCGTGCTGGGCATGCTGCTGTTCCTCATGTCCGCGGGCCTGTCGCTGATCTTCGGGCTGATGAACGTCGTGAACGTCGCGCACGGCTCGTTCTTCATGCTCGGCGCGTTCTTCGCGATGACGATCGCCGAGCGCACCGGCGACTTCTGGCTCGGGCTCGCGCTCGGCTGGATCCCCGCCGTGGTGCTCGGCGTGGCGATGGAGCGGCTGTTCATCCGCTACCTGTACGCGCGGACCCACCTCGACCAGGTGCTGCTCACCTTCGGGTTCACCTTCGTCTTCGCCGACCTGGTCCGCATGCTCTGGGGGCCCGACATCCGCAACATGTCGGTGCCGCCGGCGCTCGAGGGTGCCGTCGAGGTGATGGACATCATCCTGCCGAAGTACCGGCTGTTCCTGATCGCCTTCGGCGGCCTGATCGCGCTGCTGCTGTGGCTGTTCCTCGAGCGCAGCCGAGTGGGCGCGATGGTGCGTGCCGGCGTCGACGACGCGACCACGGCGGCGGGCCTGGGCATCGACGTGCAGCTGCTGTTCGCCGGGATCTTCGCGCTGGGCGTGGGGCTCGCCGCGATCGGCGGCGCGGCGGCCGGGCCGGTGCTGGGCGTCTACCTGGGCCTGGACGGCGAGATCCTGATCCCGGCCTTCATCGTCGTCGTGATCGGCGGCCTGGGCAGCCTGCGGGGCGCGTTCGTCTCGAGCCTGCTGGTCGGGCTGATCGACACGCTCGGCAAGGCGTACTTCCCGGACTTCGCGCTCTTCGCGATCTACCTGCTGATGGTGATCGTGCTGCTGACGCGGCCGCACGGGCTGTTCGGCGTGGGCAAGGCATGAGACGGACGGCGGGGACGATCGGGCTCGCCGTCGCGGCCGTCGCGCTCGCGGCGGTGCCGCTCGCCGGCGACTACGTGACCAGCCTCGTCGCCGAGGTGCTGGTGTTCGCGATCTTCGCGATGAGCCTGGACCTGATCATCGGCTACACCGGGCTGATGTCGTTCGGACACGCGGCCTTCTTCGGGCTGTCGGCCTACACGGTGACGATGCTCGGCGTGCACGCCGGCGTCTCCGGCTGGTGGGGCCTGCTCGCGGGCGTGGCGCTGTCCACGCTCGGCGCGGCGGTGATCGGCTTCTTCTGCATCCGGGTGAGCGGCATCCCGTTCCTGATGCTGACGATGGCCTTCTCGCAGCTGCTGTACTCGGTCGCGGTGAAGTGGCGGACGATGACCGGCGGCACCGACGGGCTGCCCGGCTTCCAGCGGCCGTCCCTGTTCGGCTGGAGCCTCGACGACCGCGCGACGCTCTACTGGCTGATCGCGGCGGGCTTCGCGCTGACCTGGTGGGGACTGCGGCGGCTGATCCGCTCGCCGCTCGGCTCGGCGATGATCGGCGTGCGCGAGAACGAGCAGCGGATGCGCGCGATCGGCTATCCGGTGCAGCGGATCAAGCTCGCGTCGTTCACCATCGCGGGTGCCGTCGCCGGCTTCGGCGGCGGGCTCTACGCGTTCTTCAACGCCTTCGTCTCGAGCGACATCCTGCACTGGGTGCTGTCGGGCGACGCGGTGCTGATGGTGATCCTGGGCGGCGCGGGCACGATCACCGGCCCGGCGATCGGCGCCGGCATCTTCCTGATGCTCAAGCACGTGATCAGCTCGCACACCGAGTTCTGGATGCTCTGGGTCGGCGCGATCTTCATCGCCTGCGTGATGTTCCTGCGCCAGGGCGTCTGGGGGCTGGTCGTGCAGCGCGGCCCGCGCTGGCTGAGGGACGAGACGTGACCGCGCTGCTGCGGACCGAGAAGCTGCACCGGGCCTTCGGCAGCCTGGTGGTCACCCGCGACGTCGACCTCGAGGTCCGCGCCGGCGAGCGCCACGCGCTGATCGGCCCGAACGGGGCCGGCAAGACGAGCTTCGTCCACCAGCTCGGCGGCCAGCTGCGGCCGAGCTCGGGCCGCATCCTCTTCAAGGGCCGCGACGTCGCCGGCCTCGATCCCGAGCGGATCTGCCGGCTCGGCATCGCCCGGACCTTCCAGAAGAACAACCTTTTCCGCGGCCTCTCGGTCCGCGAGAACGTGCGGCTCGCCGTGCAGGCGCACCACGGCTCGCCGTGGCAGGCGTTCCGGTCGATCCGGGCCGACCGCGCGCTCTGGGACCGCGCCGACGCGCTGCTCGCGCAGGTCGGGCTGCGGCAGGGGCTGGACCGCAAGGTGTCCGAGCTCTCGTACGGCGAGCAGCGCCAGCTGGAGATCGCGATCGCGCTCGCCTCCGAGCCCGAGCTGCTGCTGCTCGACGAGCCGACCTCGGGCATGTCGCCGGCCGAGACCGACGGGATGATCGAGCTGGTCCGCGGGCTGCCGGCCTCGCTCGCGATCCTGATGATCGAGCACGACATGAAGGTGGTGTTCTCGCTCGCCGACCGGATCACCGTCCTCTACTACGGCGAGGTGCTCGCCAGCGGCACGCCCGCGGAGATCCAGGCCTCCGAGCGCGTGCGCGAGGTCTACCTCGGGGGCGGCCACTGATGCTGTCGCTCGCCGGCGTCCACGCCTACTACGGCGACAGCCACGTGCTGCACGGCGTGTCGATCGAGCTCGGCCGCGGCGAGGTGGTGTGCCTGCTCGGCCGCAACGGCGCGGGCAAGACCACCACCGCGCTGTCGATCATGGGTTACCTCGCGCCTCGGCCGGGCGAGATCCGCTTCGAGGACCGCGACATCTCCGGCTGGGCGCCGCACCGCGTCTCGCGCGCGGGCATCGGCTTCGTGCCGCAGGAGCGCGGGATCTTCCCGAGCCTCACCGTCCGCGAGAACCTGACCACCACCGCGCGCCGCGGCGAATCGGGCCGCTGGACGCTCGAGGCGGTCTACCGGCTCTTCCCGCGGCTGCAGGAGCGCGAGCGCAACCTCGGCTTCCAGCTGTCCGGCGGCGAGCAGCAGATGCTGTCGATCGCACGCGCGCTGATGCTGAACCCGAAGCTGCTGCTGCTCGACGAGCCCTCCGAGGGGCTCGCGCCGCTGATCGTGCGCGAGATCGTCGAGGTGCTGCGCACGCTCAAGCGCGAGGGCCTCGCGGTGCTGCTGATCGAGCAGAACCTGCGCGCCGCGCTCGACCTGGGCGACCGGCACTACGTGATGTCGAAGGGGCAGGTCTGCTTCACCGGCACCAGCGCGGAACTCGAGGGCGACGAGCGGGTGCTGCGCGACTACCTGAGCGTCTGAGAGGAGACCCCGCATGACGACGTCACCATCCGCCGACCGCGGCACGATGCTGGTCACCGGCGGCAGCCGCGGCATCGGCGCCGCCACCTCGCGCCTGGCCGCGGCCCGCGGCTGGGCGGTCGCGATCGTCTACCGCGACCGTGCCGACGACGCCGACGCGCTGGTCTCGGCGATCACCGCCGCCGGCGGCCGCGCGATCGCGGTCCGCGCCGACGTGGCCGACGAGGCGCAGGTCGTGGCCGCCTTCGAGGCCGCCGACCGGCTCGGCCCGCTGACCGCGCTGGTCAACAACGCCGGCGTGACCGGCGGCACCGCGCGCGTCGAGTCGCTGAAGGTCGAGCAGATCGACCTCGCGCTCGCGGTCAACGTCCGCGGCGCCTTCCTCTGCGCGCGCGAGGCGGTGCGGCGGATGTCGACGAAGCACGGCGGGCGCGGCGGCGCGATCGTCAACGTGGGCTCGGGCGCGTCGCAGCTCGGCTCGCCGAACGCCTGGGTCCACTACGCGGCCACCAAGGGCGCGCTCGACACGATGACGATCGGGCTGGCCAAGGAGGTGGCCGCCGAGGGCATCCGCGTGAACGCGGTGCGCCCCGGCATCGTCGACACCGAGATCCACGCGGCACGACCGCCCGGCCAGCTCGACCAGATGGCGCGCGCGGTGCCGATGGGCCGCATCGGCGCGCCCGAGGAGATCGCGCGCAGCATCGTCTGGCTCGCCGACGACCGCGAGTCGCCGTACGTGACCGCCACGCTGGTCGACGCGCGCGGCGGCCTCTGACACGTCCCCACGAGGAGTCCCCGATGAGCGCCCACCTCGACGAGTCCGCCTGCTGCGCGGCGACACTGCGCTTCTTCCGCGCGCTCGACGCGCGCGAGCACGCGGCCTGCGTCGCCGCCTTCGCGGCCGGCGGCGTCTGGCACCGCCAGGGGCAGGCGCTCGCCACGCCCGAGGCGATCGCGGCCTCGCTGGAGAAGCGGCCCGCCGACCGCATCACCGCGCACCTGATCACCAACCTGATCGCCGAACCGCTCGGGCCCGACCGCATCGCGGTGCGCTTCCTGCTGACCGCCTACGAGGGGCCGGTCCCCGGCGAGTCCGGGCCGCCGCCGGCGAAGCTGGCCGGCGTCCTCGACGGGCGCGACGAGTACGTGCGGACGCCGGCCGGCTGGAAGCTCGCCGAGAAGCGGACGCGGCCGGTATTCAAGGCGGGCTGAGATGGGGCCCCTGCACGGCGTCCGCGTCCTGGAATTCGAGGCGATCGGACCCGGGCCCTTCTGCGGGATGATGCTCGCCGACCTCGGCGCCGACGTGCTGCGCGTCGACCGCCCGGCCGACGCGCGCGCCGGCCTCGGCCGCGACCGCTGGTACGACCTGATGCACCGCGGCCGGCGCTCGGTCACGCTCGACCTGAAGTCGCCCGAGGGCGTCGAGGCCGCGTGCCGGCTCGCCGACCGCGCCGATGCGCTGGTCGAGGGCTTCCGCCCCGGCGTGATGGAGCGCCTCGGCCTGGGCCCCGACGTGCTGCTCGCGCGCAACCCGCGCCTCGTCTACGGCCGCATGACCGGCTGGGGGCAGGACGGCCCGCTCGCGCCGCGCGCCGGCCACGACATCGACTACATCGCGCTCACCGGCGCGCTGCACGCGATCGGCCGCGCGGGCGAGGCGCCGGTGCCGCCGCTGAACCTCGTCGGCGACTTCGGCGGCGGCGGCATGCTGCTCGCCTTCGGCATCGCCTGCGGCCTCGTCGAGGCGCAGCGCTCGGGCCGCGGGCAGGTGGTGGATGCGGCGATGGTCGACGGTGCGTCGTCGCTCGCGACGATGTTCCACGGGATGATGGCCGCCGGCCGCTGGGACGGCACAGCGCGCGGCGTCAACGCGCTCGACGGCGGCGCGCCCTGGTACGACACCTACGAGACCCGGGACGGCCGCCACGTCGCGGTCGGTGCGATCGAGCCGCAGTTCTACGCGCTGCTGCTGAAAGGCCTGGGACTGGAGGGGGGATCGCTGCCCGCGCAGCACGACCGCAGCGGCTGGCCGGTGCTGCGCGCGCGCTTCGCCGAGGTCTTCCGCACGCGCACGCGCGACGAATGGGCCGCCGTCTTCGAAGGCGTCGACGCCTGCGTCGCGCCGGTGCTCGACTTCACCGAGGCCCGCGCACATCCGCACAACGTCGCGCGCGGCACCTTCGTCGAGGTCGCCGGCCTCGCGCAGCCGGCGCCCGCGCCTCGCTTCTCGCGCACGCCGGGGGCGATCCGCGGCGCGCCGCCGGAGCGCGGCCAGGGCGGGCGCGCGGCGCTCGCCGACTGGGGGTTCGACGCGGGGGCGGTCGACGCGCTGGAGGCGCTCGGGCTGGGCTGCGCGGACTGAGGGCGGGCGGCGCGTCTCGGGTTAGGATCCGCCCATGCACCGTGACGCCGCCCCCGCCACGCTGATCCTGCACGGCGGCACCGTGCACGCGCTCGACGGCCGCGACCGCGCGGCGAGCGCCGTCGCGATCTCGGGCGAGCGGATCGTCGCGGTCGGCGACGATGCGTCGGTGCTGGCCCGGCGCACGCCGGCCACCCGGGTCGTCGAGCTGGCCGGCCGCTGCGTCGTCCCCGGCTTCATGGACGCGCACCCGCACCTGGACCGGCTCGGCCTGCGCGCACGCGCCGGCGTGCCGATCGCGCACTGCACCTCGGTCGCGCAGATCGCCGATGCGGTCCGCGAGGCCGCGGCCCGCACGCCCGCCGGCGACTGGATCGTGCTGCGGCCGATGGGCGCGCCGCCCGACGGCTACCTGAGCCATGCGGCCCAGCTCGCCGAGGGACGCTTTCCGGACCGCCACGACCTCGACCGCGCGGCCCCGGACCATCCGGTCTTCATCCGCCCGCCCTGGGGCTGGTGGACGCGGCTGCCGCTGCCCGCGGTCGCGAACTCGCGCGCGATGGCGCTCGCCGGCGTCGACCGCGACACCCGTGATCCGCACAAGGTCGAGATCGTCCGCGACGCGCGGGGCGAGCCCACCGGCGTCTTCCTCGAACGCAACCGCGCGCCCACGCTCGAATCGACGCTCTTCGCCTGCGTGCCGCGCTTCTCGTTCGAGGACCGGCTCGAGGGCCTGCGGATCGGCCTGCGCCTGTCGGTCGCGGCCGGCACCACCGCGGCCTTCGAGGGCCACGGCCTCACGCCCGCGGTGCTCGACGCCTACCGGCAGCTCGCGGTCGCGGGCGAGCTGCCGCTGCGGATGCAGGCCGCGCTCAGCGTGCCGAGCGCCGCCTATGGCGACGCGGCGATCGTCGCGCAGCTCGACACCTGGGCGCCGCGGATCGCGGGGCGCGGCACGGCCACCGGCCGGCTCGTCGAGGAAGGCGCGTGCCTCGACGTCGCCGACCCGCAGGTGGCCTGCACGCTCGCCCGCGCGCATCCCTACGAGGGCTGGGCCGGCCACTTCGTGCAGGCGCTGCCGAACGAGCGGCTGGTCGCGCTCGGCGAGGCCTGCGCGCGGCGCGGCATCCGCGTGTCGGTGCTGGTCTGCTACGAGCTCGAGCGCGTGCTGCAGGCGCTCGAGGCGATCGACGCGCGCGTGCCGATCCGCGACCTGCGCTGGGTCGCCGTCCACGTGGTCGCCGCGAGCCCCGCCCAGATCGAGCGGATGCGCCGGCTCGGGCTGGTGGCCACCGTCGCGCCCACCTTCATGCACCATGCCACCGACCGCTTCGGCCTGCACGCGCTCGGCGCCGCGGGCACGCCGATCCGCGCGCTGCTCGACGGCGGCGTGCCGGTCGCCCTGTCCACCGACGGCGTGCCGCACTCGATGCTGTTCGCCACCTGGCAGGCGCTCGCGCGCCGCGATGCCGAGACCGGCGACACGCTCGGCGACCCGGGGCTCACGCGCCGCGAGGCGCTGCGGCTCGCCACCGTCGACGGCCACCGGCTCACCTGGGACGAGGACCGCCGCGGCCCGCTCGAGCCGGGCCGCGACGCCGACCTCGTCGTGCTCGACGGCGATCCGCTCGACTGCGCGCTCGATGCGATCCCCTCGCTCGGCGTGGACCTCGCGGTGGTCGGCGGCGCGGTCGTCCACGAACGCGGGCGCGACCCGGTGCCGGCGCTGCCGTGACCAGGCCACCCCCGTCGCACCGTCCCCCTCGACTCGGACCCGACCGATGACCCGTGAAGACGACCGCGGCCTGCCGCTGTCCACCGGCTCCGACGCCGCC
This sequence comes from Pseudomonadota bacterium, assembly GCA_046046245.1. Classification (GTDB taxonomy): domain Bacteria; phylum Pseudomonadota; class Gammaproteobacteria; order Burkholderiales; family Burkholderiaceae_E; genus UBA4615. The sequence goes on from JBJOKE010000003.1 coordinate 51,691, forward strand.
GCCGCATGCTACCGCGACGGCGTCGCCCGCCTGCTCGCCGCGCGCCCCGGCGCCGAGGCCGCCCTCTCCGACGCGATCGCCGCCGACCCGGACTTCGCGCTCGCGCACGCCGCGCTCGCCCGCGCGCACCAGGCGCGCGGCCGCGCGGCCGACGCGCGCGCGGCGATGGCGGATGCGGTCGCACGGGTCGCGGGCGCGCCCGAGCGCGAGCGCTCTCACGTCGACGCGCTGTCGCGCGTGGTCGCCGGCGATGCGGCCGGCGCGTTCGCCGCGATCGGCGCGCACCTCGAGCGCTGGCCGCGCGACGTCGTCGTCATGGCTCCCTGTGGCGGCGTCTTCGGCCTGTTCGGCTTCTCCGGCCTCGCCGGCCGCGAGCGCGCCCTGCGCGACTTCGTCGAGCCCTTCGCGCCCTCGCTCGGAGACGACTGGTGGTACCTCGCCACCCGCGCGTTCGCGCGCGGCGAGACCGGCGAGCTGGCGGCGGCGCGCGCCGACATCGAGCGCTCGCTCGCGATCGAGCCCGGCAATGCGAACGGCGCGCACATCCACGCGCACGTGCTCTACGAGGCCGGCGAGGATGCCCGCGCGATCGACTGGCTCGGCCGCTGGCTCGACGGCCATCCGCGCGAGGGCGCGATGCACGGCCACCTGCACTGGCACCTCGCGCTCGCGCAGCTCGCCGTCGGCGACGCGGGCGCCGCCTGGGCGACCTACGAGCTCGCGGTGGCGCCGGGCGCCACCAGCAGCCCGCCGCTGAACCTCGTCACCGACACCGCCTCGTTCCTGCTGCGCGCCGCGCTCTGCGGCGAGCCCGTGCCGCCGGGCGCGTGGACCGCGCTCGCCGCGTCGTCGCGGACCCTCTATCCGCAGCCGGGCCTCGCGTTCGCCGACGCGCACGTCGCGCTCGCCTGCGCGATGGCCTGCGACGCCGACGGTCTCGCGCGGCTGCGCGAGGGCGCCCGCGGCCCGGCGGCCGACGTCGTCGTCGCGCTCGCCGACGCCTTCGCCGCCTTCGCCGGCGAGGACTGGGCCGGCTGCTTCCGGGCGCTCGAGCCGGTGCTGCCGGTGCACGAGCGGATCGGCGGCAGCCGCGCGCAGCGCGACCTGATCGAGCAGGCGGCGTGGGTCGCGGTGCGCCGCGGCGAGCTGGACGTCGCCTGGCGGCCGCGGGCGTCGCGGCCGATGCCGCCCGGGCTGCGCGCGGGCTGACGGCGCCGCACGCGCGCGGCGGCACGGGCGGCGGCCCGCGCCGCCGCGCGCCGTGCCTCAGCCCGCCTTCGCCTCGTAGAACGCCAGCGCCGGGCTGCGCACCGGCAGCGGCATGAAGCGTCCGAAGCCCGCATCGCGCGCGCGCCTCGCCGCGGCCGCCGGCCCCCAGCAGGCGCCGAGCGCCGGCCCGCCCTGCGCGAGCGACTGCGGCACGCAGTGCAGGCAGCTGATGCCGTAGAGCATCCGCGCGAACGGGTTGCCGAGGTTCTCCGCGAGCGTGTCGCCCACCTTGGGCTCGACCATCAGGTAGCTGCCGCCGTCGGCGAGCGACGCACGGATCGCGCGCAGCGCGGCGTCCGGGTCGGGCAGGTCGTGGATCACGTCGAAGGTGCTGACCAGATCCCAGCGGCCATCGGCGGCCGGCGAGCGCGGGATCGCCTCGGCGCTCGCCACGACGAAGGACACGCGGTCGGCCACGCCCGCCTCCGCCGCGTAGCCGCGGGCGATCGCGATCGAGTGCGGATCGAGGTCGAGTCCGGTCACGCGCGCGGCGGGGAAGGCCTTCGCGATCGCGATCGCCGCGACGCCGGTGCCGCAGCCCACGTCGAGCGCGCAGCCGCCGGCCTGCAGCCGCTCGACCACGCCGGTCATCGTCGGCAGCCAGGTCGACGCGAGCCGCGCTTCGTAGACGGTGCGGTTCATCCGCTCGAGCCCCACCGGCAGGTCCGCACCGAACTCGGCGAAGGCGAGTCCGCGGCCGCTGCGGAAGGCCTCGGCGAGCTTCGGCGCGATGCCCGCCATGCCCGGCACCGCGCGCGTGAGGCCGCCGAGATAGGTCTCGGCCGACGGGTCCGCGAGGAAGACCGCGTGTTCGTCGGGCAGCGTGAAGCGGTCGGTCGCCGCGTCGTGCTCGACGTAGCCGGCGCCCGCCATCGCCGCGAGCCACTCGGCGACGTAGCGCGGATGCACGCCGGCGCGTCCGGCGAGGTCGTCGGGCGACAGCGGGCCGGCGCCCGCCATCGCCCGGAACAGGCCGGCCTCGTCGCCGACGAAGGCGAGCGCGGTCGCCATCGCGGTCGAGACGTCGCCGACCAGCCTGAGCATGAACTGCGTGGAGCGCTGCCTGTCCATCGGGTCTCCTCCTGCGTGGGGGCATGGCCAGCCCGGGATTTCGCGCCCCGGCGCGCCGTCCGTCAAACCGGGGACTCGCCGGCCGCGGGGAGAATCGCGGCGCACGCGCCGCGCGGCGTGCAGAATCGCCGCCACCGCGCCCGAACGATGGACGATACCGACGCCCCCCTCACCCACCACGCGATCCTCGCGCTGGTCGCGCCGTTCGCGCGGCGCGGTCGCCGCGTGGACCTGCCCGCGTGCGACCGCGCCGCCGGCCGCATCGCCTTCCGCGCGGTGGACCACCCGGCGTCGGACCGCCTGCCCGCGCTGCGCGAATCGCTGTCGCTGGAGCGGCAGCCGCGCGGCGCCTGGCGGCTCGTCCGCACGCTGGAGCCGGCGGGCGGAGGCCCCGCCGCCACGCTGACCGCCGACGGCCCCGAGCCCGGCGACCTGCTCGCCCGGGTCGATGCGGTGCCGCCCGCGACGCAGCTCGACGCCGGCCCCGGCTGGTCGCTCGCGATGGCGCACCGCCTGCCGCCCGGCGCGGCGCGCGCCGACGAGGCCGCATCGCTGATCCTGTCGCGCGGCTCGGTCCGCGCACACGGCGTCGAGCTGACGATGAAGGTGCCCACCGTCAGCGGCATCTCGGCGGACATCGTCATCGCCGACGCGCCCGCCGGCCTGCCCGACGACCTGCTCGAGGTGCTGGGCCGCGCGTGGGGCCGGCTCGACCGCGGCGTCGGCGGCTGGACCGGCCACGTGGGCCTGGGCGGCCGCGGCGACGCGCGCTACCGCGACGCCGAGGCGAAGCTGCGGCGCGTGGCCGCGCACCTGGGCCGCACGCTGGGCGAGCCGCCCGCGCGCTACCGCGAGCGGCTGCAGGGCGTGCGCTGGGGCGTGGCCGTGCGCCGCGCCGTCCCGCTGATGTCGGTGCTCGGCATCGCGGCCGCGGCCGCGCTGGTGCCGAGCCTGGGCCTGGCCCGCGAGTCGCCGATCTGGATGCTGATCTTCAACGCGCCGCCGCTGCTGCTCGCACTCTTCTTCAGCCTGCGCGAGATGCCGCGGATCGTGCTGCCGCGGCCGCCGCGCGGTCCGGCGGACGACGCGTGGACGCCGCCTTCCCCGGAGCCCGACCCGTGTCCTCGAACCCCATGAACGTCCCCCCGATGTCGATCGCCGCCGCGAAGGCCGCGCTCGTCGAGCAGTACGCCGACCCGGTGCTGCGCCGGCGCGCGACGATGCTCTGGGGCCCGCGCGGCGTCGGCAAGTCCTCGGTCGTGAAGCAGGTGGCCGAGCACCACCGCGTGCCGTTGGTCGACCTGCGCCTCACCACCATCGAGCCGGTGGACCTGCGCGGCGCGATCTACGCCGACGACGCGCGCGGCCGCACCGTCTGGTTCCCGCCCGAGTTCCTGCCCTCGCCCGAGGACCCCGCCGGCATCCTCTTCCTCGACGAGCTGACCGCCGCCGACCAGCGCCTGCAGATCTCGGCCTACTCGCTGATCCTCGACCGGCGCGTGGGCGAGTACCGGCTGCCCGACGGCTGGATGGTGGTCGCCGCCGGCAACGCGAGCCACCACGGCGCGGTCTCGCACGACATGGGCACCGCGCTCGCCGACCGGATGTTCCACTTCAACGTGCAGACCGTGGTCGACGCCTTCCTCGCGCACGCGGTGGCGCACGGTTTCGCGCCCGAGGTGATGGCCTACCTGCGCGTGCGCCCCGATCGCCTCGACGACACCGACGCGCAGCTCGCCGCCGACCATCTCGTGGGCGCGAGCCCGCGCGGCTGGGAGGACGTGTCGAACGTGCTGAAGTCCGGCGTGTCCGAGACCGCCCGGCGCACGTTCGTGCAGGGCCGCATCGGCGCCGCGAACGCGGCCGAATTCTTCGGCGTGCTGCGCGAGCTGCGTGCGTCGGTCGACGTGGTGGCGCTGATGGCCGCCGCACCCGGGCCCGCGACGGCCGCGCTGCTGCCGTCCTCGCTCGACGGCCTCTACGGCATGGTCTACGGCCTGCTCGCGGCGGTCGTCGACGAGCGCACGATGGCGCGCGCGCTCGCCGTGATCGACCAGCTGCCCGACGCGCCCGCGCGCGAGCCGCTGCCGATCCGCGAGGCGCAGACGCTCGCGATGGAGCTGCTGATGCAGCGGGCGCTCGAGCGCGGGCTGGAGACCACGGTGCTCGACAGCGAGGCGTACGCGCGGCACCTGGCGCGGCGTGCGGCGTGACGCCCGACCGGTGAGCGCCCGCGCCCCCTTCGAGCACCGCGGCACCCGCGCCGTCGAGCGGATGGTCGAGCACGCGCCGTCGAGCGGCGGCCTCGCGCTCTGGGTCCGCCACGTCGACCTGCCCGACCCGGCAGGCGCCGCGCCGCCGCTCGCCACCGACGGCACCGCGCTGCACTACGGCGCGGCCTTCGAGGCGCTGCCCATCGAGCGCCAGGCCGGACGGGTCGCGAACGCGGTGCTGCACGTCGCGTTCCGGCACGTGCAGCGGATGATCGCGCTGCGCCGCCGGACCGGCGACGTCGACGCGACGCTCTTCGCGGCCTGCGCCGACGCGATCGTCAACACCACGCTCGGCCACGTGCCCTGGCTGCGCCTGCCCGAGGACGCGGTGACGCTGGAGCGCCTGCTGGTGGCCACGCTCGCGGTCCACGACACGCCCGAGCGGCTGCTGGCCGACTGGGACGTCGAGCGCCTCTACCGCACGCTCGACGACCGCGAGCCCGCGCGCGACGGGCGTCCGCGCGAGGACGGCCCGCGCGCCGCGCGCACGCGCGCGCTGGGCGGCGACACGCCGGTGCGCCTGCTGTCGGCCGGCGCCGAGGCCGAGCCGCCCGAGGGCGAGGCCGAGCTCGCGCGCGACTGGGCCGAGCGGATCGTGCGTGCGCACGCCGGCGACGGCGCGATGTCGATGCTGCGCGCGCTCGGCGCGGACCTGCCCCGCAGCCGCGTGCCCTGGGAGCAGCAGCTGCGCGTGCGCCTCGCGCGCGGCCTGGCCACGCGCCCCGAGCTCTCGTGGTCGCGGCCGTCGCGCTCCTGGCTCGCGAACCGCGGCCGCGACCGCGCGGGCCGCCGGATGCCCTTCGAGCCGGGCACCGTGTCGTCGCGCCGCGTGCCGCGGCTCGCGGTGATCGTCGACGTGTCCGGCTCGATCGACGACGCGCTGCTCGAGCGCTTCTCGCGCGAGCTCGACGCGATCACGCGGCGTGCCGAGGCCGGCGTGGTGCTGGTGGTGGGCGACGACGCGGTGCGCCGCGTCGCGTACCTGCCGCCCGGCGACGCGGGCCTGCGCGGCCTGTCGTTCCAGGGTCGCGGCGGCACCGACTTCGCGCCGCTGCTGCGCGAGGCCGACGCGTACGCGCCGGACATCGGCGTGGTGCTGACCGACCTCGACGGCCCGGCGGACTTCCGGCCGCGCTGGCCGGTGCTGTGGGCGGTGCCGGCGGAGGCGGCGGGGCGGGCGCGGGCGCCGTTCGGGCGGGTGGTGGCGATCGACTGACAGATGTAGGAACGTAACTACATCTTTGTCGGGAGAGGCCGTGCCGACCGTCACCACGATCACGAGCCGTTCGTTCAACCAGGACGTCGGGGGCGCCAAGCGCGCGGCGGACAGCGGGCCGGTGATCATCACCGACCGCGGCGAGCCGGCCTACGTGCTGATGCGGCACGACGACTGGAAGCGCCTGCAGGGCGGGCCCCGGAGCCTGCGTGAAGCGCTGGCCCTGCCCGGTGTCGAGGACGTGGCGTTCGATCCGCCGCGCCTGGGCCCGATCACGCAGCCGGCGGATCTCGGCTGATGTACCTGCTCGACACCGACGTCGTCTCGGAACTCAGGCGGCGCGACCGGACCGACCCTCGCGTCGCGGCCTGGGTCGATGCCGTCGACCTGCAGGACATGTTCGTCTCGGTCGTGACGATCCTGGACATCGAGCGTGGCGTGAAGGTCGCCGAGCGCCGCGACGCGACCCAGGGCGCACTGCTGCGGCGCTGGCTGGAGGAACGTGTGCTGCCGGCATTCGACGGACGCATCCTTCCGATCGATCTGGACGTGGCCCGACGCTGCGCGGCGCTGCACGTACCGGACCCGCGACCCGAACGCGACGCCCTGATCGCCGCGACGGCGCTGCGACACGGCATGACGGTCGTCACGCGCAACACCGGCGACTTCCTGCCGATGCACGTCCGCCTGCTCGATCCCTGGCAGGCCGCCTGAGCGCCTGCCGGCGCGCCTCAGCGCCGCATCAGCACCGACGTCCGGTACGTCAGCGCCGTCTGCCCGCGCTGGTTCCCCACCTCCACCTGCACCGACACCACGCCCCGCCCGGGGTCGCGCGTCTCGCGACGCTCGAGCACCGTGACCCGCGCGCGCAGCGTGTCGCCGGGCCGCACCGGCACCGTGAAGCGGAAGCCGTCCATCGCCAGCCCTGCGAGCACGTCCGGGCCGAGGATGCTTTCCAGCATGCCGCCCGACAGCGACGCGGTGAGGAAGCCCGGCACGATCCGCCCGCCATGCGGCCCCACGTGCCGCGCATGCTCGTCGTCGACGAAGATCGGCAGGCGGATGCCCGCCAGGCCGGTGAAGCTCACCAGGTCGGCCTCGGTGACGGTGCGCGCGTGCGACTCGAACACCGCGCCGGGCTCGAAGTCGGCGTAGTGCAGCGCCGGCACGCGGCGCGGCGCGGGCGCGGGTACGGGTGCGGCGGTCTCAGTCATTGCGGATCCCCAGCTCGCGGGCGAGCCGGCTCGCCTTCTCGTGCTCGGCCTTCATCTGCGCGGCGAACTCCTCGTTGCCGATCTCGACGAGCTGCGCGCCCAGGCCCACCAGCCGCTCGCGCACCTCGGGCGTCTGCGCGGCCCGGCGGATCTCGGCCTCGAGCCGCGCGATCGCCTCGGGCGGCGTGCCGGCGCGCGCGACGAAGCCGTACCAGAGCGGCGTGGCGACGTACGACGGCCGCTGCATCGCCTCGGCGAGCGTCGGTACGTCGGGCAGCGACGGCGAGCGGCGGCGGTCGACGATCGCGAGCGCACGGGCGCGGCCGGCGCGCACGTGCGGCAGCGCGAGCGGCATCGCCGACGGGTACATCGACACCTGCCCGCTCATCGTGTCGGTGAGCGCCTGCGCGGTGTTCTTGTACGGCACCTCGAGCAGGTCGATGCCCGCGGCCTGCTTGAACAGCTCGGTCTCGAACTGGCTGGGCGTGCCCTTGCCGGACGACGCGTAGGTCAGCTTGCCCGGATTCGCGCGCGCGAAGGCGACGAGCTCGCCCACCGACTGGAACGGCGAGTTCGCGGCGACGGTCAGCACGATCGGCACGTCGGCCACCTTGGCCACCGGCACGAACTCGCGCAGCGGGTCGTAGGGCGCGGTGGCGAAGGTGGCGGGTGCGAGCGTGAACGGGTTGGCAGCCATCAGCAGCGTGTACCCGTCGGCCGGCGCCTGCCGGACGACGTTGGTGCCGACGATGCCGCCCGCGCCCTCGCGGTTCTCGGCGACCACCGGCTGGCCGAGCTGCTCGGCGAGCTTCTGGCCGATCGCCCGCGCGACGACGTCGCTGCCGGTGCCGGCGGCGAAGGGCACGACGATCCGCAGGCCGCGGCTCGGGAACGGCGCCGGGGACTGCGCGGCGGCGGGCAGCGCGCGGGCGGCGGCGGCGGCCGCGAGGCCGGCCACCAGCGCGCGGCGTGCGGGATTCGGACGGTTCATCGACAGCACCTCCTGGAACGTCGCCCCGGCCGTGCCGGCGCGACCGGAACATCCCTCTGCGCGGTCAGCGACCGCCGCCCACGCCGCCCACGCCGTCCGCGCCGAACGCGGCGATCTCGGCGTCGTCGAAGCCCAGCGCGCGCAGCGCGTCGACGCCGCCCTCGCCGACGCGCGACCACCGGGCGCGCGCCTCGTCCGGCTCGGGCGGCGACACGCCGGGAATCGCCGGCCAGACGACCTCGCCCACGCCCGGCACGTCGATCCGCGACGCCGCGCCCACCGCGTTCACGTGCGGGTCGGCGATCCAGTCGGCGAGCGTGCTCACCGGGTTGGCCATCACCTCGTTCGCGGCGAAGCGCTCGAGCCAGTGCGCGGTCTCGCGCTCGGCGAGCGTGGCGGCCAGCGCCGCCTTCAGCGCGACCTGGTGGTCGGCGCGCGTCTCGAAGCTCGCGTGACGCGGGTCCTCGCCGAGATCCGGCCGGCCGATCGCGCGGCACAGCGCGGGGAAGTGGCTCTCCCTGCTCAACGTGACGGCGATCCAGCCGTCGCGCGTGCGGTAGACGCCCGCCGGGACGTTGAGCGGCCGCGCCGCCTCGCCCTCCAGCGCGTGCTCGACCAGCTTGGGCGCGAGGAACGCCGCCGCGGACTGCATCAGCGACATCTCCACGTGCCGGCCCGGCGCGCCGGCGCGGCGCGCGTAGAGCGCGGCCGACACCGCCTGGAACGCGTAGAGCGCGGTCAGCGTGTCCACGACGAGGAAGCCCACGCGGTTCGGCCGGCCGTCGGCGTCGCGGTTGAGCGCCATCATCCCGGAGAAGGCCTGCAGCACGGTGTCGGTCCCGGCGCGCTGCGCGTAGGGACCGCCGGCGCCGTAGCCGCTGATCGACACGTAGACCAGGCCCGGGTTCTCCGCGGCCAGCGCCGCGTGGCCGAGGCCGAGCCGATCGGCCACGCCGGGCCGGAAGCTCTCGAGGAACACGTCGCAGCGCGCGGCGATGCGGCGCAGCGCGGCCGCCGCGCCCGGCGTCTTCAGGTCCGCCACCAGGCTCGCCTTGCCGCGGTTGGCGGCGACCGACAGCGCGGTGGCGTCGCCGTGGCGGGTGCCGATGCCGCGCGACCAGTCGCCCTCGGGCGGCTCGACCTTGATCACGGTGGCGCCCTGCTGGGCGAGCAGCATCGCGCAGTACGGCCCGGCCAGGCCCTGGCTCGCGTCGAGGACGCGCAGGCCGGCGTAGGGCCGGTCCGCATCGACCGCGGCGCCGGACGTCGGACCGGCCGCGGGCCGGGCCGCGGGCGCGTCGGGGCGCATCTCGGGCACGTCGTCTCCTCCTGGCGACCCGTCCGCGTTGACGCTGTCTTTTCGGCGGGCCAGAATGCTTTTCAGCATCTTGAATGACGGCCGCCGCCGGCGCAAGCGGCCCTTCCGGAGACACGATGGGCGCACCGATGGGCGCGGCAACGGCCGACGACGACGATTCCGACCTCGACCCCGCGCTGCGCACGCTGCGCGACTCGGTCCGCCGCTTCCTCGCCGCCGAGGTCGAGCCCACGGTCGCGGGCTTCGAGCGGCGCGGCGAGTTCGACTGGACCCTGCCCGCGCGGCTGCGCGACTTCGGCATGCTGGGCGGATTCCTGCCCGAGTCGCAGGGCGGCGTGGGCCTGTCGCACGCGGGCTTCGCGATGCTGATGGAGGAGGCCGGCCACTGCTGGGGCAGCCTGCGCGCCACGCTGAACACGATGAACATGGCGGCGCTGATGCTGGCGCGCCTGGGCACGCCCGAGCAGCAGGCGCGCTGGCTCGAGCCGCTGCTCGCCGGCCGGCTGAAGGTCTGGGTGGGCATCACCGAGCCCGACCACGGCTCCGACGTCGCCGGCCTGCGCACCCGCGCCACCCGGCGCGGCGCGGACTGGGTGATCGACGGCAGCAAGCTCTGGATCACCAACGGCGCGATCGGCGACCTCGGCATCCTGATGGCGCGCGCCGCCCCCGACGAGCACGGCCCCGGCGGCATCACCGCGTTCCTCGTCGACCCGCGCGAGTCGCGCTTCGAGTCGCGCCGCGTCGCGACGATGGTGCTCAAGGCCACCGTCACCTCCGAGCTGCGCTTCGACGGCACCGTGGTGCCGGGCACGAACGTGCTGGGCCGCGTGGGCGACGGCCTGCGCAATATCCTCGTCACGCTGGGCTTCGGCCGGCTGAGCGTGGCCGCGGGCGCGGTCGGCGCGGCCCGCCGCGCCTACGAGCTCGCGCACGCCCATGCGCTCGCGCGCCGGCAGTTCGGCGCGCCCATCGGCAGCTTCCAGCTCGTGCAGCAGATGATCGTCGAGATGCACCTGAAGCTCGAGGCCTCGCGGCAGCTGGTCCGCGGCGCCGCGCGCGCGCTCGACGCGGGCCGACCCGGCCGGCTCGAATGCTCGACCGCGAAGCTCTACTGCACGCGCGCCGCGCACGAGGTGGCGAACCTCGCGCTGCAGGTGCACGGCGGCATGGGCTACAGCGAGGACTACCCCATCGAGCGGATCTTCCGCGACACCCGCGGCGCGATCATCCCCGAGGGCACGTCCGAGATCCAGACCCTGATCATCGGCCGAGAGCTGCTCGGGCTCTCGGCCCTCGACCCCCCGGACGGAGCCCGACCCCGATGACCGAACGACTGCTGGACGCGATCGAGCGCTGCACGCTCTTCTACGAGGACCTCGAGACCGGCGACCGGTTCGTCACCGCCGCGCGCACCGTCACCGAGGCCGACGTCGTCAACTTCGCGTCGCTCTCGGGCGACTGGAACGCGCTGCACACCGACGCCGAGTTCGCCGCGAAGACGCCGCACGGCGGGCGCATCGCGCACGGGATGCTGGTGCTCTCGATCGCGTCGGGCCTGTGCACGCGGCTGCCGCTGATGAAGCTGCTCGAGTCGGCGATCCTGGGCCTCGCGAACCTCGAGTGCCGGTTCACGAAGCCGGTGAAGATCGGCGACACGATCCACGTCGTGCTCGAGATCGCCGACCGGCAGCCCGGCCGCAAGCCCGACCGCGGCACGGTCACGATGACGCGCACCGCGGTCAACCAGCGCGGGGAGACGGTGATGGAGAGCACCTGGAAGATCGTGGTCCGCACGCGGGAGGGCGCGCGATGAGCGGCCGCGACGCCCCCACCACCCGGATCGCCTTCAGCACGGCCGACCGCATCGTCGTCGACGGCGCGGACCTGGTCCACGAGCTGATCGGCGAGGTGAGCTTCACCGAGATGATCCTGCGCCACCTGCTGCGGCGCGCGCCCGATCGCGCGCAGGTGGTGCTGCTCGACGCGGTGCTGGTCACGCTGATGGAGCACGGCCTGACGCCGAGCGCGATCGTCACGCGGCTGATCTACGACTCCGCGCCCGAGGCGCTGCAGTCGGCGGTGGCCGCGGGCCTGCTCGGCGTGGGCAGCACCTTCATCGGCACGATGGAGGGCTGCTCGGCGATGCTCGAGGAGATGCTCGCCGCGCCCGAGGGCGTCGACGCGCGGGCCTGCGCGATCGCCGAGCGGCTGCGCGCCGAGCGCCGGCCGGTCCACGGCTTCGGCCATCCGCACCACAGGCCCGACGACCCGCGCTCGCCGAAGCTGATCGCGCTCGCGCGCCGCGAGGGCGTGCCGGGGCGGCACATCGCCGCGCTCGAGGCGCTGTCGCGCGAGGTCGACCGCGCCTGGGGCCGCCACCTGACGATCAACGCCACCGGCGCGGTGGCGGCGGTGCTCGGCGAGATCGGCATCCCGCAGCCGGTGATGCGCGGCATCGCGGTGATCAGCCGCTCGGCGGGCCTCGTGGGCCATGTGCTCGAGGAGCGCGAGCGCGCGTCGGCACGCTGGATCTGGGAGACGGTCGAGCACGGGATCCCCTACGACGGGGAGCGGCCGTGAGCCGCGCGGGCGGAAACCGCGACAGCGCGGAGGACACCGGGCACGCGGGCGCGCTCGCCGGCGAGGCCGGCCGTTCGCGCCGCCGCCTGCTCCACGCGCTCGGCGCCGCCGCGCTCGCCCCCGCCGTGCCCGCCCGCGCGCAGGCCTGGCCCGCGCGCCCGCTGCGGATGATCATCCCCTTCCCGCCGTCGGGCTCCACCGACATCGTCGGCCGCACGGTGGCCGAGCGGCTGTCGGTCGGGCTCGGCCAGCCGGTGACCGTCGAGAACCGCGCCGGCGCCACCGGCGCGATCGGCCTCGAGGCGCTCGCGCGGTCCGCGCCCGACGGCTACACGATCGGGCTGGGCACCATCGGCAGCGTCGCGATCAACCCGCTGGTCGCCGCGAAGCTGCCCTGGGACCCGCAGCGCGACTTCGCCCCCGTCGGCATGGTCGGCACCACGCCGTTCGCGCTGATCGTGAACACCGCGCTGCCGGCTCGCACGCTCGCCGAGCTGATCGCGCTGGCGCGCTCCAAGCCGGGCGCACTCGCCTACGCGAGCGGCGGCATCGGCGGCTCGCAGCACCTGGCCACCGCGCTGCTCGAGGACCTGACCGGCATCTCGATGAACCACGTGCCCTACAAGGGCAGCGGGCCCGCGCTCACCGACCTGATCGGCGGGCAGGTGCAGGCGATGATGGAGCCGGCGGTCTCGGCCGCGCCGCACATCCGCGCCGGCCGCGTGCGCGCGCTCGCGCTGACCGGTGCCCGCCGATCGGCCGCGTTCCCCGACGTGCCGACGGTCGCCGAGACCGTGCCGGGCTACGAGGCCGCCGCGTGGTTCGCCATCCTCGCGCCGGCCGCCGTGCCGCCCGAGCTGCTCGCGCGGCTGTCGGCCGAGCTGCGCGCGGCGCTGCGCGCGCCCGAGCTGATCGAGCGCTTCGAGCAGGCGGGCGTCGAGGTCGCGTCGTCCTCGCCCGAGCAGCTGCGCGAGACCCTGCGCGCCGAGCTCGGCAAGTGGGGGCGGCTGGTGAAGAAGCTGAACATCGAGCCGCAGTGAGCACCGACGCGACCCCGAGCCGCTCGGCGCTGCGCGCGCTCGAGGTCTTCGACGCGTTCCGCGCCGCGCGCCGGCCGCTGCCGCTGTCCGAGCTCGCGCAGCTGACCGGCATCCCGGTCTCCACCTGCCACGGCGTGATGCGCGCGCTCGAGCAGCAGGGCTGGCTCTACTACGTCACCGCACGCGACGCCTACCCCACGCGACGCCTCTGGGAGACCGCCGACGAGATCCGCGCGAACGATCCGGTGGTGCGCCGCCTCGAGCCCGCGCTCGCCGCGCTGCGCGACGAGACCGACGAGACGGTCGTCGTCGGCGCGCGCCAGGGCGGCTCGGTGACCTACCTGCTGGTGCTCGAGGGCCGGCAGCCGATCCGCTATTCCGCGCGCGCCGGCGAGCGCAAGCCGCTGCACTCGAGCTCCATCGGCAAGGCGCTGCTCGGCGAGCTGGGCGCCGACGCGCTCGACGACTGGCTGCGCCGCCATCCGCTCGAGCGGATCACCGCCAACACCATCACCTCCGCGCGCCGGCTCAAGGCCGACCTCGACGCCGGCCGCGAGCGCGGCTGGTACGCCACCCGGGGCGAGAACGTCGCCGACGTGATGGCGGTGTCCGCGGCGCTGCGGGGGTTCGGCGCGCCGCTCGGCGTCGCGATCGCCGGGCCCGTCCACCGGATGCAGGGCCGCGAGACCGCGACCGCGCGCCGGCTGCTCGGCTGCCTGCGGCGGCTCGAGGGCGGGCCGAACGCCTGACGCGCGGCCCCGCTGGCCGAGGCGCCGCGGGGGTCGCCGGCCTGCGGGTCGCACGCGTGCCGGTCGTGATCGGCGCGATGCGCCCGCTTGAGCAGGATCAACGCGGCCCGCCCGCGAACCGCGATCATCGGTTGCAGGAGTCGTTTCCGTCCGCCGCGAGGAGGTCCTGCGATGAACCGATGCTGGTACGTGGTGGCCGATGCCTCTCGAGCCCGGCTGATCGAGCACACTGAGGGCGTGGACGACTGGGCCGACGTCGTGGATCTGGTTCACGCCGCCAGCCGATTGCCCGCGGCCGCGCTCGCCTCCGACACGGCGGGCAGCGCGGGCCACCACCGGCGGCTCGACCCGCGCCGCCGCGAGCACGAGCGCTTCGCGCGCGAGATCGTCGAGCGACTCGAGGCCGGCCTCGCGCAGCATCGCTACGAGCGCCTGGTGCTGATCGCCTCCAATCCGTTCCTGGGCGAACTCCGCACGCAGCTGCCCGAGGCGGTCGACCGCCGGGTCGTCGCCGTCGTCGCCCACGACTGGACCACGCTGCCCGACGCCGCGCTCGTGGCGAAGCTGCGGACCGCGGGCGCGCCGCACTGACCGCTCCGGACGCGGTCGCCCCTCACCCCGGACGGAGCAGACGATGCCGAACCCGACCGACCGACGCGCGAGCGACCCGCTCGCCGCATGGATGGCCTCGCAGCTCGGCGACCCCGAACGCGAGGCGCCGCTCACGCTCGGCCAGATGCGCCGGCGGATCCTGCGCGCCCTCGACGCGCGGGGCAGCCTGCACGACGGCGCCCTCGCCGATCCCGATGCGTCCTGGTACGACGAGATCGACACGCTGATCGACGCCTACGGCGAGGACGCGCCGGCGGCCGACTTCGCACGGGCGGCGCCCGGCGTGACGCTCTCCGAGCTGCTCGAGGCGATGATCGTGCAGGATGGCGCCGACGTTGCGACGACCCTGGGAGAGATCCGCGCCGTGCTCGTGGGCGGCGGGTTCGATCGCCTGGTCGACGACGGCATGCTCGATCCCGCCGACTGCGACGGCGTGCTGTCCGAACTCGACGCGCTGGTGGACCGCTACGGCCTCGACACGCCCGCGGCGCGGCTGCTCGGCCTCGACTGACGCGCGGCCGGGGTCCGCGCTCGGCGGCGGGCTCGCAGGCGGTGCGGTTGCGACCGACGTCGCGGCGCGCGCGTCAACGCACGCGCACCCTGACCATCCCGTCGCGGACGTCCACCGCATACACCTCGACCGGCCGCTCGATCGGCCCGCACACCCCCGCTCCGGTCCGGACGTCGAACTGCCCACCGTGGAACGGGCAGCTCAGCACCGACCCGAGCAGCCAGCCCTCGGACAGCCGTGCATGCTCGTGCGTGCAGACGTTGCCGATCGCATGGAGGCTGCCGTCTTCGAGCCGGCAGACGGCGATCTCCCGGCCCGCGATCGTGCAGCCGACGACCGAGCCCGCGGGCAGGGCCGCCTGACCGACCGCCGCGTGCCAGTCGTCCCCGGACGCGCCCGGGTCCGGCGCGGCCCCCCTGGCGGCGTTCACTCGGGCTTGAGACCCAGGCTCTTGATCACCGGCCAGTACCGCTTCTTGTAGTCGGCCAGCCGGTCCTGAAGCTGGGCCGGCGTGCCCACCATCGGCACGAAGTTCATCTTCTGGTAGGTGGCCTGGATCGTCGGGTCCTCGGGGAAGCCCTTCAGCGCGTCCTGCAGCTTCGCGACCACCGCCGCCGGCGTGCCCGCCGGGGCGAACAGCGCGAAGCCGATCTCGGTCGTCGCGTTCGGCCAGCCCAGCTCGGCCAGCGTCGGCACGTCCGGGATCTGCGGCAGCCTGCGCGCGGCGGTCACCGCGAGCGCCCGGACCTTGCCGGACTGGATCATCGGCACCGCGTTCGCATCGGTCATCAGGCAGTCGATGTGCCCGCCCACGATCGCCTCGAGCGCGGGCGCACCGCCCTTGAAGGGCACGTGCGTCCAGCGCAGGCCCGCCTCGCTCTTCAGCAGCTCGCCGATCACGTGCTGCAGCGAGCCCATGCCCTGCGATCCGTAGGTCAGCCCGTCGGGCTTCGACTTCGACAGCGCGATCAGCTCCGCCACGGACTTCGCCGGCACCGCCGGATTCACCAGCAGGATCTGCGAGCCGCCGCCGGCGAACTGCGCGATCGGGGTGAAGCTGGCGATCGGATCGTAGGGCAGCGCGTCGTAGACCGCGGCGACGTTCACGTGCGTGGGAATCGCATGGGCGAGCAGCGTGTAGCCGTCGGGTGCGGCGCGCGCGACCTGTCCGGCCCCGATGGTCTGGCCCGCGCCCGGGCGGTTCTCGACGACCACCGGCTGCCTGAGCGCATCGCCGAGCCGCTTCGCGAGCGGCCGGATCAGCACGTCGCCGCCACCGCCCACCGGGAACGGATTCACCACCGTGATCGTGCGCGACGGATAGTCCTGGGCGACGACGCCCGGGGCGGCGACCGCGAGCAGGGCGGCACAGAGCAGGGCCCGCAGCGGGGCGAACGACATCATGGGCATCTCCTGCGGATCAGTCGGCCGACATCAACCGGTCGAGGATCCGGTGGAAGTGCCGGATCCTCGACTCCTGGTACTTCGACAGCACGATGGTCGGACGCATCGCGGACTCGAGCCCCTTCTGCACGGCCTCGAGGTTGTACGCGTCCTGGTCCTCGACCAGGCTGACCGTGCCCAGCTCGGGCGCGAGCCGCCAGGACTCG
This sequence comes from Pseudomonadota bacterium, assembly GCA_046046245.1. GTDB lineage: Bacteria > Pseudomonadota > Gammaproteobacteria > Burkholderiales > Burkholderiaceae_E > UBA4615. Next base: position 68,148 of record JBJOKE010000003.1, read on the forward strand.
TCGGGCCCGAGGAACCTGTTCGGCGCGGGCGGCGGGCGCTCGCCCTTGAACGGCGCCAGCAGCATGACGTCCATGATGCTCATGTCGACGTGATTGCCGTAGGGGCGCCAGCGGTACATCTGCCGCACGCCCGGCCCGCCCCAGGGCGCGAAGTTCGGGAAGACCGAGTACCAGATGCTGTCGACGAGCTCGGCGTCGCAGTAGCCGTCGGCCGCGTCGCCGACGACGGTCTTCAGGTAGTCGCGGCCGATCCTCGCCGCGTGGTCGCGTGCCCGGATGCCCTCGGGCACCTTGGGTCCCTCCTGGCCCGCGAGGTACTGCACCGTCAGCGAATCGTACTTCTCCTGCTCGGTGGGCGTCCGACCGAGCAGCGGCGTGCTCGCCCCCATGATCGCCGACAGGGTCCGGTTCACCGGCCCGAAGACGTCGTACTGGCCGGTGACCGCGCCGAAGCTCGCGAGGAACTGGGGATGCGTGGCCGCGACGTGCCAGGACTCGAGGAACCCCTCCTGGTTCACCTTCCAGTTGCAGCGGATCACCTTCGAGACGTTCGCGATGATCGTGCGGTGCTCGAGGTCCCAGCGCGCGAAGTGATCGGGCACGACGCCGAGCGTGTCCTCGAGCGGCCCGGCGTCCGGATCCATGTTCACGAACACGAACCCGCCCCAGCGCGCGACCCGGATCTCCGGCAGGCAGAACCGTCCGTGGTCCACGTGCGGCATGTCCCACGGCGAGGGCATCGAGCGGAAGCTGCCGTCGAGGTTCCAGGCGAAGCCGTGGAACGGGCACTTCAGCTCGTTGACGCGGCCGCCGTAGTCGCACAGCCGTCGGCCGCGATGAAGGCAGACGTTCGGGTACGCCTTGATCGTGTCCGGGGCCGTGCGCACCACGAGGATCGACAGCGTCGCGACGTCGTAGACGAAGACGTCGCCGACCTCCGGGATCTCCTCCTCGCGGCACGCCCATTGCCAGGTGCGCTTCCAGACGCGCTCGATCTCGCGGTCGAAGTAGTCGCGCGAGGTGTACTTGTGGATCGGCACCTCGTCCGGCCCGGAGGTGTCCGGGGCGACCTGCTTCAGGAAGTCCGGTACCTCGCGCGAGTCGGACTTCAGCTCGGTCTGGTAGTAGTGGCCGGGCGGCGGTCCGAGGGGCTTGGGCGGCGCGTTCATGACTGTCCCGTCGAGTCGGATGAAGGCTTCCAGCCGGTGCCGGTATCGGCCTGCAGTCGCTGGTTGCGGAAGGGCACGGTGTCGCCGAACGCATGGCCGGCGATCCACTTGCACATCAGCGGATCGGCCTGCCTGAGGTCCCCGCGGACCCAGGCCCCGTTCTCGCGGAAGTGACCGACCCGCCCGCCGTCCTCGACGCGGACGAGGTCGGCTTCGCCGGTGTACATCGCACCGGTCACCGGATGCCGCATGCGTGCAGCGCCCATGGTTCGTCTCCTCCCGTTCGGCGGCCATCCGGACGGCGCCGACGCCTGTGTGTGTCGGTCCAGTGTAGGCGAGCGCACACCGACGGGTTCCGGCGGACCGCGCAATGCTGGAACGGCGGGTGCCGCCCGCAGGCCGTCCTGCGGTCCGGCGGGCCATCGCGCCCGACCCGCCGGCACGGGGCGAGAATCGCGTTCTTCCCTCGCCCGCGGATCCCGCCCATGACCGACCCGGCCCGCACCGCCGTCCGCTGTGCCGCCTGCGGTACCGACGTCGACGTGCCCGTCGTGCCCGCCGTCAACGCGATCGGCTCGCCCGACCTCGACACCCGCCCGCCGGGCGCCGCGCGTCCGCTGGTGGCGCTGCGCGTGCAGCACTGCCCCGAGTGCGGCCACTGCGGGACCGACCTCGCCGCGCTGCTGCCGGGCGCGAAGGACGGCCTCGCGGAGGACGACTACCGCGAGCTCCTCGACGACGCGTCGCTGCCCCCGCTCGCGCGCCACTGGCTCTGCACCGCGCGCCTGCAGTCCGCCGCCGGCCGCCTCGACGACGCCTTCTGGTCGACGCTGTCGGCCGCGTGGATCACCGACGACATCGCCGACCCCGAGGCCGGCGCACGCTGCCGGCTGCTGGCCGTCTTCGCGCTGCGGCTCGCGCGCGCGGCCGGCAAGCCCGTCGCGCGCAACGAGAGCGTGGCCGAGGTCGTCGAGGTCGACCTGCTGCGCCGCGCGGGCGAGTTCGCCGACGCGCGCCGCTGCGCGCGCCGCGCGCTCGAGCGCCCGCGCGAGGCGGTGGTCGAACGCCTGCTGCGCTTCGAGCTCGACCTCGTCGACGCGCAGGACCGCGACGCCCATCCGGTCTCCGAAGCGGTCGAGGGCGACGACTAGAGGTCGCCGCATCGCACGCGGCGTCACGCCGTTCACGCCGGACATCCGCGGGCGCTTGCACGGCCCGCCCCACCGGCGCTAGCGTCGGTGCCTCGGCAGACCGCGCGAAAGCGCGGGACGCAAAGCCACCGGCCTACAGCGCGCTCCCCGCGGGCGCGCCATGGCAGCGGGGCCGCCGGTGCGGGACCGTCATCCCCTCCGGCCTCTCGATCGTGGAGGCCCGCGTGCTGCATCTTCCGTCGTCCTCCCAGACCGCCACCCCCGTGCCGGTCCGTCTCGTCGCGCTCTGCTCGGCCGTCGCCCTGGCGCTCGCCGCATGCGGCGGCGGAGGCGGCTCCGGGACCGAGGTCGCCGCGATCGGCACCGGCGGCACCGGCGCCACCGCGTTCTCGGGCGTCGTCGTCGACGGGCCGATCGAGGGCGCGACGGTGTTCGTCGACCTCGACGGCGACTTCGTCCAGGACCCCGAGGAGCCGCAGTCCGCCCCGTCCGACGCGTCCGGCCGCTTCACCGTCGACGTCTCGAAGGTGGACCCCGCCCGGCTGAAGGACGCGCGCCTCGTCGTGCACGTGCCCGACACCGCGAAGGACGCCGACGACGGCGGCAAGACACTCGCCGAAGCCGGCCGCGCCGGCTTCACGCTGACCACCACCCCGCCCGCCGCGCCCACCGAGCGCGCGGTGCTGAGCCCGCTCACCACGCTGGTCACCGCCGAGATGCGCGACCAGGGCACGAGCCGCGCCGAGGCCGCCGCCGCGGTCGCGCTCGGCGAGTCGCAACGCATGGCGCGTGTCGGTCGTCGTCGCGGTGAAGAACGCGGCGGGCGCGCCGGTCCCGGGCGCGGTGGTGTCCGGCGGCTTCAGCGTCGGCGGCTCGGCGGTCTCGTGCACCACCGGCAGCACCGGCACGTGCCGGGTGCAGACCGGGCAGATGTCTGCCTCGATCGCGCAGACGACGTTCACCGTCGCCGGCATCGCAGGCACGTCGATGAGCTACGACGCGTCGGCGAACGCCGTCTCGTCGGTCACGGTCGCGCGGCCATGAACCCGCGGCGCGGATCGTGGATCCGGATCATCGTGTCGTGCGTGCTGGCCTGCGGCCTCGTCGCCCCGACCGTGTCGCAGCCGCGCGAGCCGGTCGCCGAGGTGTTGGGGCGGACCGTCCACCGCGACGAGCTGGGCGGCAATCCCGACCGCCTCCAGCCGCTCGTCATCGGCCCGCTGCTGCAGCGCTTCGCCGACGAGAACGGCGTGAAGGCGGAACCGGCCGAGGTCGACGACGTGGTGACCTGGCTCGGCGTGCCACCCGTGCCCGGCGGCGCGTCGAAGGAGATGCAGGCCGAAGTCCGGACGCTCGCCGAGCGCATGGTCGTCCGCTGGAAGGTCAACCGCGCGCTGTACCGGCGCTACGGCGGCACGGTGATCTTCCAGCAGTCGGATCCGCTCGAGCCCGTCGGTGCGATGCGCCGGTTCCTCGAGGAGCAGGAGGCGAGCGGCGCGTTCACGATCCGAGAGGCCGACCTGCGCGAGCGCTTCTACCGCTACTTCCGGCGCGAGCACCGGTTCGTGGTGCCGCCGGACCAGGTGGACTACGAGCGCCCGTGGTGGCGACGCTAGCGCCGCGGCGCGGACCGGCCGCCGAGCCACCGCGTCAGCCGAAGCTGCGCGGCTGCCCCGTCGCCTCGATCACCGACGACCACAGGTCGCCCGCCGGATCCACGTGCCGGCGGCCGCGCGTGGCGAGCTGCATCGGCACGTGCACGAAGCGGCCGTGCCAGCGGCCGATGATCAGCTCGGTGTTGCCCGCCATCGCTGCGTGCACCGCGTTTCGCGCCATGTTCCAGCAGTAGATCGAGTCCGACGGGCAGGCGGGCACCGAGCGGATCGCGTAGCTGGGATCGATGTACTTCACCGTCACCTCGCGGCCGCGCGCCGCGTAGTCGGCCACGATCCGGTCGCGCAGGAACGGCCCCACGTCCTTCAGTCGCGCGTTGCCGCTCTTGTCGGTGGCCGCGCCCGTGCCCGCCATCTCGATCTGGTCCTGCGCCGCGCCCTCGGCCACCACCACCACCGCGTGCCCCTTGCGGTCGAGCACCTTCGAGAGGTGCTTCCACAGCCCCGAGCCCTCGCCGAAGGACACCGGCACCTCCGGGATCAGCACCAGGTCCACCTCGGTGGACGCGAGCGCGGCCTGGCAGGCGAGGAAACCCGAGTGCCGCCCCATTACCTTCACCAGGCCCACGCCGTCCTTCGCGCCGGTGGCCTCGACCCGCGCGCTGCGGATCACGTCGACCGCGGCCGAATAGGCGCTCACGAAGCCGAAGCTGCGGTCGATGAACGGGATGTCGTTGTCGATGGTCTTCGGGATGCCGACGACCGCGATCTTCGCGCCGCGCCGCTCGATCTCGGCCGCGATCCGCAATGCGCCGCGCAGCGTGCCGTCGCCGCCCACCACGAAGAGCACGCCGATGGCGTTGGCCTCGAGGTTGTCGACGATCTCCGCGGTGTCCTGCTCGCCGCGCGACGAGCCGAGCATCGTGCCGCCGTCGTGGTGGATGTGCGCGACCGTCTCCGGCGTGAGGTTCAGCGGCACGTGCCCGTGCCGCGAGACCAGTCCCTCGTAGCCGAAGCGGAAGCCCAGGATGTGCCGCACCCCGTAGCCGTAGGCCAGCTCGAAGACCAGCCCGCGGATCACGTTGTTGAGGCCCGGGCACAGCCCGCCGCAGGTCACGATCCCCACCCGCAGCGTGCGCGGGTCGAAGAAGATCCGGTGCCGCGGGCCCGCCACCTCGAAGGCCACCCGCTCGGCGTCGGGCACGCTCGCGCGCAGCGCCGAGACCGAGTCGTCGAGCAGCACCTTGTCGGCCGAGCCCACGAACTTCAATGCCGAGTCGCCGAGGTGCATCGCCACCGGCGAGGGCAGCAGCGCGCGGCCCAGGTCCCTGATCGCGACGTCCGAGGGGGTCAGCGGCGTGCCGACCAGCGCCTCGGCGCCGTCGTCCGCGGAGGCGCTCATGCGGGATTCAACCGGTGTTGCGCAGCCCGGCGGCCACGCCGTTGATCGACAGGTGGATGCCGCGCTGCACGCGCGGATTCACCGGCTCGCCCGCGGGCCGCTGCCGGTAGCGGCGCATCAGCTCCACCTGCAGGTGGTTCAGCGGGTCGAGGTAGGGGAAGCGGTGCTCGATCGACTTCGCGAGCGAGGGGTTCGACGCCAGCCGCGTGGCCTCGCCGCTGATCGCCGCGAGCGCGTCGTTCGCCGCCTGCCATTCGGCCGTGATCGCGGCGAAGAGCTTCTTCGCGCGCTTCGCGTCGGTGACCAGCTCCAGGTAGCGCGCGGCGATGGACAGGTCCGTCTTCGCCAGCACCATGTCCAGGTTCGACATCAATGTGCGGAAGAACGGCCACTCCCTGAACATGCGCCTGAGCAGCGCGAGCCGCGCGTCGCGCCGCGCCGGGTCCTCGTCGAGGAAGCCGCGCACCGCCGAGCCGAAGCCGCACCAGCCCGGCAGCGCGATCCGGCACTGGCCCCACGAGAAGCCCCAGGGGATCGCGCGCAGGTCCTCGATGGCGCGGGTGGCCTTGCGCGAGGCCGGCCGCGAGCCGATGTTGAGCTCGGCGATCTCGCGGATGGGCGTGAGCTCGAAGAAGAAGTCGGTGAAGCCCGGCGTCTCGTAGACCAGCTTGCGGTAGGCCGCCATGCTCGCCTGCGACAGCTGCTGCGCCGCCTCGAGGAACGCGCGCGGCGCCGCCTTCGTCGGATGCAGCAGCGTGGCCTCCAGCGTCGCGGCCACCAGCGTCTCCAGGTTCTGCCGGCCGATCTTCGGGTTCGCGTACTTCGACGAGATCACCTCGCCCTGCTCGGTCAGCCGGATCTGCCCGTTCACCGTGCCCGGCGGCTGCGCGAGGATCGCGTGGTAGCTCGGTCCGCCGCCGCGGCCCACCGTGCCGCCGCGGCCGTGGAAGAGCCGCAGCGTCACGCCGCGCGACTCGCGCAGCGGGCCGAAGCACTCCAGCAGCGCGACCTCGGCACGATAGAGCTCCCAGTTCGAGGTGAAGAAGCCGCCGTCCTTGTTCGAGTCGCTGTAGCCCAGCATCACGTCCTGCTCGGCGCCCGAGCGGACGATCATGTCGAGCACGCCGGGCAAGGCGTACCAGGCCCGCATGATCGGCGCCGCGTTGCGCAGGTCGCCGATCGTCTCGAAGAGCGGCACCACGATCAGGTCCGCCACCGCGCCGTCGTCGAGCGTGCCCCGCATCAGGCCCGCTTCCTTCTGCAGCAGCAGCACCTCCAGCAGGTCGCTCACGTCCTCGGTGTGGGAGATGATGTAGTGCCGGATCGCCTGCCGGCCGTAGCGCGCGAGCTGGACGAGAGCCAGGTCGAAGATCGCGAGCTCCGAGCGCGCGTGGTCCGAGTAGGCGTGGCCCTTCACGCGCAGCGGCCGCGCGTCGTTCAGCAGGTCGAGCAGCAGCGTGCGCCGGTCTGCCTCGTCGAGCGCGGAGTAGTCGTTCTCCAGCCTCGCGACCTTCAGCAGCTCGGCCACCACCGCCTCGTGCCTGTCCGACGACTGCCGCAGGTCCACCGTGGCGAGGTGGAAGCCGAAGACCTGCACCGCGCGGATCAGCGGTGCCAGCCGCTGCGCGATCAGCGCACGGCCGTGGTGCCTCGAGAGCGAGTCCTCGATGGTGCGCAGGTCCGCGAGGAACTCGCCCGCGTCCGCGTACGGCGTGGTGGGGGCGACCGCGTGCCGCAGCGCCTCCGTGCCGGTCAGCGTGCGCAGCGTGCCGGCGAGCCGCGCGTAGATGCCGGTGAGCGCGCGCCGGTAGGGCTCGTCCGAGCGGTGCTCGTTGGTGTCGGGCGAGGCGTCGGCCAGCGCCTGCATCTCCGGCGTGATCTTCACCAGCAGCGTGGACTGCGAGAGCTCCGCGCCCAGCTCGTGCACCTCTACCAGGTAGTGCCGCAGCGCGGTCTCCGACTGCCGCGCGAGCGCCATGTAGAGCGTCTCGGCGGTGACGTTGGGATTGCCGTCCCGGTCGCCGCCGATCCAGTTGCCCATCCGGAAGAAGCTCGCGATCTCGTGGCCGGGCAGCGCGTCCTCGATGTCCGCGTAGAGCTGCGGGATCTGCGTGAGGAAGGTCGAGCGGTAGTACGAGAGCGCGTTCTCGATCTCGTCGGCCACCGTGAGCTTCGCGTAGCGCAGCATCCGCGTCTGCCAGAGCTGCGTGACGCGGGCGCGCAGCGCGGCCTCGTTGCGGGCGAGCTCGCGCGGCAGCGCGAGCGTGTCCCGCTCGGCGACCAGCTCGGCGATCGCGCGCTCGGCATCGAGCAGCGACTTGCGCTGGACCTCGGTGGGATGCGCGGTGAGCACCGGCGAGATGTAGGCGTGCCGCAGCGTCTCGGCGACGTCGGCGGCGCGCACGTCCTTCGCGGCGAGGCGGTCCAGCGTGACCGCAAGCGAGCCCTCGGGGAGCGTGCCCTTGCGGGCGAGCTCGTCGCGGCGGCGCACCGCGTGCCGGTCCTCGGCGATGTTGGCCAGGTGCGAAAAGTAGGAGAAGGCGCGGATCACCGAGACCGTCTGGTCGGTGGTGAGGTTCTTCAGCAGCCGGCCGAGCGCCGCGGTGGCGGACTTGTCCTGCTTCAGCCGGCCGGCGACGGAGAGCTGGCGGACCTTCTCGACCAGCTCGTAGGCCTCGCGGCCTTCCTGCTCGCGGATGGTCTCGCCGAGGATGCGGCCGAGCAGGCGGATGTCGCGAATGAGCAGGTCGCGGTCGGCGGGGTCGGCGGGCGCGAGGCGGGCGTTCACGGCGAGGCGGTGTCGTGGAGGTCGGGGGGATGGACACCACTGTACGCAAGGAACGCGCCACGCAGGACGGCCACGGTGGCGGGGCGGGATGCGGAGAGTACGGACGCAGGGGTCCGTATGGGTGCGTAGGGGGCGGTGCGGCGTGAACCGCGGCGGGGCGGCGTGTCCGAAAGCGGGGCGGCGCCGGGCGCCGTCCCCCCACGCCATCGAGGCTGCGATCGGTCATGATACTGTACGCTTTTCTGTACAGAATCCGGAGACTCCCGTGCCGCTGACCGCCTCCGACATCGTTCCGCTCACGCAGGCCCGGGCCACGCTGTCCGACCTGGCCGACCAGGTGAAGGCCGGGGCGGAGAAGATCATCACGAAGAACGGCGAGAGCTACGTCGCGCTGATCGACGCCGATCGCCTGGACTACTACCACCGCCTGGAGCGTGAACGGATCCACCTCGTGCTGCTCGATGAGGTCGAGCGCGGTCTTGCGGACGTCGAGGCCGGCCGCACGCGGGACGCGCGCGAGGCGTTCGCGGAGTTCGCCCAGGCGGCATCGAAACGACGCAAGCCCGGTCCGCGCTGATGGGCGTCGCGCGGGCGAAGGTTCGCGTCACCGCGAACTTCGAGGCGAACCTCGCGTCGATCGAGCGGTTCCTGGTCGAGCAGGACGCACCGCAGGTCTGGGAGACGCTGCTCGCGCATCTGCAGGACACCGTGCTCGACCACCTCGAGAGATATCCCCGGATCGGTCGACCGTTCCTGTCCCGACGAGGCGGGTCGATCGAGGTGCTCGACCGGATCGATCGCATCGCACGGCGCTTTCCGGACGCCGAGGTGAGGGAAGACCTGCTGAGCGACTGGCTGTTGCTCTACCTCGTGCAGCAGAGCGCGTCCTCGTCCCGGCGCGCGCCCGCGGTCGTCGTGCACCTGCTCGCGATCCGTCACCATCGGCAGCTGTCGTTCGACCTGCCCCGGTTCTGGCCGGCCGAACCCGGCTGATCGCCCCGGATTCTGCCGGGCCCATCGCGTCTCGGCACGGAGCGACCTCGGGCAAGGCAGGGCGCCCGTCCGGAGACCGGGCGCCCTGCCGCCGTCACCACGCGTCGAGCGTCGTCGAACCCAGCCGACGGTCGATGATCCCGGGCGGAGGCGGGGGCACGGCGGTCCGCGGGGCCGTGTCCGGGACATCGCCGCGGCCGTCGCGCGCAGGCGAGAGGGCGTCCATCGCCCGGCGCAGGAACCGCGGAATGCCGAGCCCCGTCCCGCCCCACCCCGCCGGCTGCATCGGCTCGGTCTGCTGCAGCGTGGGCAGTCCGTCGGTCTTCTCCGCCTCGGCGCGGACATGGATCAGGAACAGGTCCGTCTCGACCGTGACGAGCCGGTGGCGCAGCGCGAGCTCGCGGATCGCGTCGCGGCCGGGTGCCAGCGCGCCCGACCGACGACGCCCGGTCCGGCCGCGCTCCAGCTGCTCGATCCGGCGGGCCGCCGCGAGCCGCGGCAGGACCTCGGCGGGGGAGGCATCGACCGGATCGACGTCCGCCGACGCGATCGCCGTGGCGGCCGGGGCCGTCGACGCATCGTGCACCGCGCCCGGCGCACCGGACGCCGCGAGGGCCGCCTCCTCCACCGTCGCCGCCAGCGCCCAGCCGCGGGTCGACGCCACCCGTTCGCGCCCGCGCCCCGTCCGCGTCTCCACCGTGAAGAGAAGCCGCGGCGCCACCGGCGCGCGCGGCGCGTCGAAGCCCGCGAACACGTGCAGCGTGTCGCCGTCGAAGACCTGCAGCGGCGTCTCGGTCGCCCAGCTCGGCGCCGTGCCCCAGTCGATCGACACGCCCGAGACCCGCGGCACCCGCAGCCGCGCGAAGGTGCGCTCGATCGCGCCCTCGATCGACTCGCCGGGCGCCACCCGCTCGCAGGCCCCGCCGGTGGACTCGGCGAGCGTGCGCAGCAGCGACTCGGCCGGCGCCGTGCCCACGCCCACCGCGAAGATCCGCTGGCCCGACGCGCGCGCGGCCGCCACCACCGGCTCGATGTCGGCCACCTGCCCGTCGGTCACCAGCAGCACGTCCGCCTTCGAGCCGGCGCGCGTGCCGCGCAGCGAGAAGGTCGAGACCAGCGCCGCATTGAGCTCGGTGCCGCCCATCGTCGCGTCCGTGGCACCCACCTCGCGGTGCAGCCGCTCGAGCGTCGGCCCGTCGGCCGGCTGCAGCGTGTCGAGCACGTGCCGCACCGTCGAGCCGAAGCGGCTGAACGAGACCCGGTCCGACGGTCGCAGTCCGGCCAGCACCCGTTCCAGCCCGCGCCGTGCGGAGGCGATGCTGTCTCCACCCATCGAGCCCGAGCAGTCCACCAGCAGCTTCAGGTCGAGCGGTGCGCGGTCGCCGCCGTCGATCGCCGGACAGAAGCTCGCCATCACCACGCAGCCCTCGCCGTCGGGCGCGCGCAGCGCCCGCGCAGTGCCCGTCGACTGCGCGCCGCCCGCGAACGCCAGCACGACGTCGCGGTCCAGCCAGGCGCGACCGTCGATCGACACCCGCGCGCCGCCGTCCGGCCGCGCCGCCACCGCGATCGCGTGCGTGGGCGACTCGATCGGGCCCGCGGCCGCGGTCGCGTCCAGGTCCACCGACAGCGCGAAGCCGTAGTCCGCCGACAGGCTCGCGGCCGTGGTGTCGTGCGGCCGCAGGCCCGGCTGCGCGGCCAGGTCGCCGTAGCGCGGTGCGATGGTGGTGGGCACCGAGAGCCGCACCCGGCCCTGCTCCACCCGCAGCGGTTGGGCGTAGCGCAGCTCGATGTCCGCGGTCTCGCCAGGCTTCAGGTTGCCCAGGTCCACCGTGAAGCGCCCGTCCGGCCCCTTGCGCAGCCGGATCGGCGCGTCGCCGGCGGCCACCGCCTCCTCGTGGCGCGCGTCCGCCTCGGGCCGCGCGAGCACCGCGCCGTCCAGCCGCCGGCCCGCGAGCTCGGCCGACAGCCCCAGCAGCACCGCGCTCCAGGCGAGCGGGACGGTGCAGACCACCTCCAGCGTCTCGTCGGTGTCGTTTCGGAAGTGCTGCCGCACCGTCATCGCCAGCAGCAGGCCGGCGACGCGGCCATGGGCGTCGACGCGCTTCAGCGACATCGTGCGGCCGGCGGCCGTCGCGAGGACGGCGTGGGGTTCGTGGGTCATCGCAGCTCCATTCTTCTTTGTCGTTCGTGTGCTTCGTTCCGGTCCTGCCGCGGCCCGCCGGTCACCCGGCGCGGCCGTCGCCCTCGTCGCGGATCCGCGCCAGCGAGAGCCCGGCGTCGGCGAACAGCCGGATGCGCAACAGCTTGTCCAGGTGCGGGCTCAGGCGATGAGCCCCGCGCGACTCGCCCACCGGACGGTCGGGCAGGCCGATCCGCGGGTACCAGCGGGCGGTCCGCTTCGGGACGCCGGCGAGCGTGCAGCGCGCGTCGAGGGTGACGGGGCGGTCGTCGGGGGCGGGGACGGCGGGGGGTGTGATGGCGAGGCCGGTGATCGGCCTCCCATCGTTCGGGCGAGTCGGTCGAATCGTGGACGGCGAGGCCGCTCGGGCCGATCAGGCCCGCCCATCCGCCGTCAGGCATGGCCATTCGGCGAAGCCGGCGCTCACCTACTCCCGCGCGACCGATGTATGGCGCCGGTGCGGGGCGGGTCCTTCGCCACCGTGCATTTCGCGCAGATCCCTGCCTGGCACCTTCGGGCGCCGCGAGGACCGGGACTCAGCGACGCTGCTCCGCGCAGCGCAGCACGTCCTGCGTCGCGCCGCGCTCCAGGCAGTGCCGCATGTCGCCCTGCGGCCGCGCGGCCGGCCCGGCGCCGTTCGCGCCCGACCGGTCGGACGGGCCCGCGCGTGCGCCCGTCGACGTGGCCGCGGCACCGCCCTTGGGCGCGGCGCCTGTCGCGGCCGCGGCCGGGGCCGGCGCGAGCCCCAGCGAGCGCGCCGCCGGCGTCTCGCGCCAGCCGTCCACCGTCGCGCGCCAGGCGGGCACCGTGCTGCCTTCCAGGTAGAGCCCCACCGCCGCCGCGAGCGCCACCAGCAGCGCACCGCCGGCCCAGCCGATCACCCCCGCGCGTCCGCGGCGCTCGGGCGCCGACGGCGGGAGTCCCGCCGCCACGTCGCGCGCGACCCGTTCCTCGCGCGCCCGCCGCTGCCGCGCGCCCGCGGCCCACAGCCCCGTGGCCGCGCCGAGCACCACGCCGCCGAAGGTCGTGACGAGGTCCTGCACCGACTGCGACGCGAGGTCCGCCGGATGCGTGACGAGCGCCAGCCAGCCCGTGCCCACGACCGCCACGAGCAGCACCAGCAGCCGGCTGCGGACGAGCGCCCCCAGTCCGGCGAGCGCGGCGAAGTGCAGCAGCGACAGGACGAAGGCGGGCAACACCGTGGTCACGCGGTCGAAACGCTTGCGGTGTGTCGAAGCGTGTCGCGCGCCGGTGCCGGCGGACAGCACGAACCGACCGGCGGTCGTCGCGCGAAGGCGGGCGAAGGCGACATTGCCGCCGCCGGCCGGCGTCTCGCCGCGGATTCCGTCCGTGACGGCACGACGCGCTTCCGACGGGGTCGTGGATCCGTTCGTCTGCCCGCCGTCGTGAACGCGGGAACCATAGCCGATCCGGATGAGCGGGGTCCCGCGGCGCACCGCCTAGGATCGCCAACCGATCTGCGCAGGTGCTCTCGTCCTCGTGTTCCGACTCGGCTCCCGGCTGCTGCACTCGGCCACCGACCTCGTGGCCTTCCTCGACTGCGCGCACCGCACCGTGCTCGACCGCGCGGCCGTCGACGCGCCCGTGCCGCGCGCCGAGGACGACCCCTATGCGACGCTGCTCCAGCAGAAGGGCATCGCACACGAGAAGGCCTTCCTCGCGGTGCTGCGTGCGCGGCATGCGAGCGTGGTCGAGATCGCCGACGTGCCCGGCCTCGACCGCGACGCGAAGCTGGCCCGCCGGGCCGAGGACACCCTCGCCGCGATGCGCGCGGGCACCGACGTGATCTACCAGGCCACCCTCCTCGACGGGAACCTCGTCGGCCACGCCGACTTCCTGCGCCGCATCGACGGCCCGTCGCGGTTCGGCGCGTGGCACTACGAGGTGCTCGACACCAAGCTCGCGCGCAGCCCCCGGCCCGAGTTCGTGATCCAGCTGGCGTTCTATTCCCGCCTGCTCGCGGCGGCGCAGGGCGTGGAGCCCGCCTGGTGCCACGTGGTGACGGGCGATGCGCGCCGCACCGAGCATCCGTTCCGCGTGGCCGACGCCGCCCACTACGTCGCCCACCAGCTCCAGCGCTACCTCGAGCACGTCGAGACCCCGCGCCCCACCTACCCCGATCCCTGCGCCGCCTGCGACCTGTGCCGCTGGCGCGAGGCCTGCGAACAGCGCCGGGTCGACGACGACCATCCGTGCCAGGTCGCGAACATCACCGGCCAGCAGATCCGCCGCCTGCAGGCCGCGGGCGTGGGCACCATGGCCGCGCTCGCCGCGCTGCCGGCCGAGGTGGTCGTGCCGAAGGTCTCGCCCGTGGTGCTCGAGCGCCTGCGCGCGCAGGCCGCGCTCCAGCACCGCGCGCGCACCGACGGCGGCCGCCACCTCGAGCTGCTGCCGGCCGATGCGGACGGACGCCTGGGCTTCCACCGCCTGCCGCTGCCCGATCCCCACGACCTGTACTTCGACATGGAGGGCGATCCGCTCGAGGTCGACGGGCTGGAGTACCTGTTCGGCGTCTGGGGCCGCGGCGTGGATCCGGCGAAGCCGGGCGAGGAGGGGTTCAGGGCGTTCTGGGCCCACGACCGCGCCGGGGAGAAGCGTGCGTTCGAGGCCTTCGTGGATTTCACGATCGCGCACCTCGATGCGCATCCGGGGGCGCACGTCTATCACTACGCCGCCTACGAACGCAGCGCGCTCGAGCGCCTGATGTGCTGGCACGCCACCCGCGAGGACGAGGTCGATCGGCTCTTCCGCGAGGAGCGCCTCGTCGACCTGTACGCCGTGGTGCGCGGCGCGATCCGCATCTCCGAGCCCAGCTACTCGATCAAGGCCGTCGAGCGCTTCTACCGACCGGCGCGCGACGGCGGCGTGACCAACGCGGGGCAGAGCGTGGTCTGGTACGAGCAGTGGCGCGAGACCGGCGAGGCGACGCTGCTCGAGGGGATCGAGGCGTACAACCACGACGACGTCGAGTCGACGCGGGCCCTGCATCGGTGGTTACTCGGGCTGCGGCCGGACGGCCTGCCGTGGCGCGGCAAGGCCGGCCCCGACGACGGAACCGCCGCCGCGGCCGGCGACCCGCCCAAGCCCCTGAATGCCCGCGCCCAGGCCGCCCGCACGCGCGGTCTCGCCTGCCAGGCCGCCCGCGAGCGCCTGCAGGCCGCGCTTCCCGCCGACGAGACCGCGTGGACCGACGACGACGCGATGCGCGCGCTGACCGCGCTGCTGCTCGACTTCCACCGCCGCACGCGCAAGCCCGCGCTGTGGGCGATGTATGACCGGAAGGGGTGGGAGGACGAGCGCCTCGTCGAGGATGTCGAGTGCCTGGGCGGGCTGAGTCGTGACCACGAGATCGCGCCTCGGCCTGTCGGTCACTCGCTCGTGTGGGCCTATCGATTCCCCGAGCAGGAGACCAAGCTCGAGGATGGCGCCGACGTGAGGATCGCGGCCACATGCGGGGCCGCGACGATCGTGCGGCTGGATGCCGCGGCCCGCACGGTCCGCCTGCGCGTGGCGAAGAAGCAGGGCGAGCCCGCCGAGCGCATCGGCCTCGGCCCGGCTGGCCCCCTCGACGACGGCGTTCTCGAAGCCGGCGTGCTGCGCTTCGCCGAGTCCCTGATCGCGGGCGGCGGCCGGTACCCGGCGGTCGAGCGCCTGCTGCGCCGCGAGCGGCCGACGCTCACCGGGCATCCCGACGGCGCGCCGCTGATCGACCTGCGTCGCGAGGCGCATTCGCAGCTCGTCGAGGCGATCGCGCGGCTCGACCACAGCGCGCTGTTCGTCCAGGGCCCGCCTGGCGCGGGCAAGACCTGGACCGGCGCGCGCGTGATCGTCGCGCTGATGCGCCGCGGCCTGCGCGTGGGCGTGGCGTCGAACAGCCACAAGGCGATCCACAACCTGCTGAACGAGGTCGAGAAGGTGGCCTTGGCTGAGAGCTTCACGTTCCGCGGCGCGAAGAAGCTGAGCACCCGCGATCCCGACGAGACCCGCTTCGACGGCCCGAACTTCGATAATCTCGAGCACGCTGCCGCGCTCGCCGACCCCGCCTATCGGCTGGTGGCAGGCACCGCATGGCTCTTCGCCGATCCGGCGCTGGACGGCACCGTGGACCACCTGTTCGTCGACGAGGCCGGCCAGGTCTCGCTCGCGAACCTCGTGGCGATGGGCACCAGCGCACGCAACCTCGTGCTGCTCGGCGACCCGATGCAGCTCGCGCAGCCCGTGCAGGGCGTGCACCCGGGCCGCTCGGGCGAGTCGGCCCTCGACTACCTGATCGACGGCCGCGCGACCGTGGCCGCGGACCGCGGGATCTTCCTCGATCGCACGCACCGGATGGCGCCCGCGCTGTGCCGTTTCGTGTCGGACGCGGTGTACGACGGGCGGCTGCTGCCGGACGCGTGCACCGCGGACCGGCGGCTGGTGCTGCGCGAGTACGCGCATGCCGCGCTGAAGCCCGCGGGCCTCGCCTTCCTGCGCGTGCCGCACGACGGCTGCTCACATCGCAGCGACGAGGAGGTGGACAAGGTGATCGAGCTGCTCCGGAGCCTGCTGTCGCAGCGGTATCGCGACGGCCGGGGCAGCGAGCACGCGCTGACGCTGGAGGACGTGCTGATCGTGGCGCCCTACAACGCGCAGGTGCGGCGGCTGAAGGCGCAGCTGCCGGCGGGGGCACGCGTGGGCACGGTCGACAAGTTCCAGGGGCAGGAGGCGCAGGTGGTCATCGTGTCGATGACGACGTCGAACGACTCGACGATGCCGCGGAGCAAGGCGTTCCTGTACAGCAGGAATCGGTTGAACGTGGCGGTGTCGCGGGGGAAGTGTCTGGCGGTGGTGGTGGCGAGTCCGGGGTTGCTGCAGGCGCGGTGCTCGACGGTGAGCGACATCGGGCTGGTGAACCTGTTGTGCTGGGCGGCATCCGGCGAATCGGTTGCCGATGCGGCTCTGCTGCCCGCATCATCGCCCCGGTCGGAGAGCCGCTGAAACGATCCCTGCATGACAGACCGTCCTGTCCCGTGGTCCGAGCCCGAAGTGGAAGCGATCGTTGCCGACTACTTCCACATGCTCACGCTCGAACTGGCCGGCCAGGCAGTGAACAAGACGGCGCATCGGACCGTCCTGAAGCGTCTTCTGAACGGGCGGCCCGATGGCTCGGTCGAGCGGAAGCATCAGAACATCAGCGCGATCCTGCTGGAACTGGGATGTCCGTACATCCGAGGCTACAAGCCGCTCCCGAACTACCAATCGGTCCTGCGCGATGCGGTGGTCGAACGGTTGTCACATGACAAGTCGTTCGACCTGACGGCCCTGAGTGCCGTCGAGCAGCCCGCCGCGTCGCCGCTGATCGTCGACCCGGAGGGCGTGCTGGTCGAGCCGCCCCCGCTCGTTCTTCGAACGGGCGAGTCGCGGACACCCTATCGGGTCGATCGGAAGGGCATCTTCCGCGACTACCTCGACCGCGAAGCCAGGAACCGGTCTCTCGGCGAAGCCGGCGAGGCGTTCGTCGTCGAGTTCGAACAGCGCCGCTTGCACGCTGGCGGCGCTCGGAAACTCGCCGACCGCGTCGAGCACGTCGCCAGGTCGCGAGGAGACGGCCTGGGCTACGACGTGATGTCATACGAGACCGACGGACGTGAACGCTTCATCGAAGTGAAGACGACGTCGTTCGGTCAGATGACACCGTTCTACGTGAGCCGCAACGAGGTGGACTTCTCGGAAGAAGTCGGCTCGCAGTTCCATCTGTACAGGCTGTTCGACTTCAGGAAATCCCCTCGGATGTTCGACCTTCCCGGACCGGTGAACGCCAACTTCCGACTGGATCCCGTCTCGTTCCGCGCGAGCTTCGGCTAGGCCGGATGTGTCCGATCAGACGGGCGGCTCCAGAACGACCGCATCGCGAGGGACGGAGATCGTCTCCACCGGCCTCGCCCGCCAACGCTCGAACGCCCGAGCGACCGCACCGGACAACGACGCGACTGGCGTCGCGCGATATCGCAGCCGCCGCTCCAGATGAACGCGGGCGATGTGCCCGTCGAATCTCGGGTCCTGCTCGCCGAGACCGAAATAGATCGCCGACGTCATCCCGCCGGGTGGCTCGCGCACCGAGAGAAACGATCGGCCTTCGACGGCTCCCGTGGTGGCCGGCACGAAGGCGCAGAACTTGGAGGGCGCGAAGAGCTGGCTCGCCGGGTCGAACGCCAGGAACCGGACGCGCCGCTTGGCCCACCTCGGCGCCAGAACCGGATCCGTCGTCTCGGCGTTCCACGTCCGCACGTTCGCGCCGACCGTGAACGCGTTGTCGGCCATGTGGATCCGGTGCCAACCGCTGACCAGCTTCGCGTCTGCGACCGCGATGACCCGGTCGAACTCCGCGCCCACGTCGAGGGCGGCGTGCTCGAGCGCCATCGGGGTGGCCGCGTTCAACGCCCTGATCGTCCGACCGTCCGCATCCGGCAGCAGGTCGATCTGGAACGCCGGAATGCCGACCGATCGCATGAACATGGCGGTGGTGGCCATCAACGCCTTGCGTCCGGGCGCGATGTGCCGGCTCGCCATCGACACGAAGGCGTCGCCGGCGCCGCAGCCCTCGAAGAAGGCCGCCGACGCGAACTTGGCCTGGTTCGCGACCGGATCGGCGCGACTGACTTCGAACTCGACCCAGATCCGCCGCGAATCGCCGTTACGGCTCAGTAGCACGTCGACGCGTGGGGCGAACCCCAGCCGGCGCGACGCATCCGAATCGATCAACGGGGCCTCGACGTCGCACGCCCACCCGCGGCGAGCGCCTTCCCGCTCGAAGGCCTGCTGGAGAAAACGGGCGAGACGACCCGTGCTCGGTGGATCGATGCCGGGTGGATGCGATCCGTTCTCCACGGGTTCAGCCGCCCAGCATCGACCGGAACGCGCCCGTCAGCAATTCGGTCCGCCGCCCCTGGATCCAGACTGCGGCCCGGATGTCGAATGCACGGCCGTATGCCCACGCGGCGATGCGATGCGCGGCGCCGGGATCGTGCGCCTGCGGGCCCGAGTCGGGATCCGGCGCGCAGGAGGTTGTCCGCGCGAGAAGGTCGTTCCGCTCCACCCACCGCTCCAGATGCCCCTCCGCGGCCAGCAGGTCCCGCTTGTCCCGGTTGCAGTGGGCATGCGCCGCGACGAGGTTGGGCAATGCGTCGAACCGATGCAGCGACCAGGGCACGAAGTGATCGACCTGCCCCTCGCCGTCTTGGAGCCGGTTGCCGCAGTACAGGCAGATTCCGCGCTGATGCCGGTGCAGCAACGGCAGATGCCGCGCGATCGGCAAGCGGTCCGCTCCGAACAGGAAGGTCTCCAGATCCTGCGTCTGTCCGATCGCGTAGAGATTCGCCGGCAGCCGGCGGATCTGGGCCATCCAGCGGTCGCGGGCGAGGCCGGTCACGAGCGGATGGAAGCGACGGAGGTGATAGGCGACACCACGCTTCAGAACGATCCGCGTCGCGTCGTCGTCGTGTTCGTACATGAACGGTCGGAGCTGGCCCGCGACGAACTGAAGCCGATACAGCGGCATCACGCGGACGATCCTGGCGACTTTCGAGACGATCGATCGCCAACGTCGCGCGTCGGCACTGAGCTGGGCGAGGGTGTTCACACGCTGCCGCTCAGAGGCGAGCAGGGTCACCACCGATGCCTGCCGCCCGTTGTTCTGCACCAGCACCTCCGCATCGCGCGCCCCGGCGAACGGCGCCGCCTGCTGCCAGTAGTACTCGACGAACTTGGCCGCGATGTCCGTGAGCAGAATCGGGCACGGCGCATCGTCCGCCACGCCGGACTCCACCGCCAGGTCCGCGAGTGCAACCAGCAGCGCGAACTTGTACGTCGCCACGAACTGTCCGTCCTCGAGCACCGCCTGCACGTTCTGCAGGAACTCGAGCTGCGAGGTCGCACTGGGTACGGGCACGTTCAGCCTCCGGGCTCGCGTGTCCGGCTGGACCAGTAGTCGGCTTTCTCCGGCACGATCCAGCGCACCCCGCCACGCGGATCCGCCCGATCGCCCGCGAAGCGCGGGATCAGGTGCACGTGCAGGTGCATGACCGTCTGTCCGGCAGCCACGCCGTCGTTGACGCCGATGTTGTAGCCGGAAGGCTTCAGCGACGCGTCGAGGCCCCGCCTCGCTTCGGCCAGCAGCGACCACAGCGAACCCAGCTCGTCGGATGATGTGTCGGCGATCGAGGCGACATGACGTCTGGGGATGATCAGCGTATGCCCGGGAGAGAT
Organism: Pseudomonadota bacterium; assembly: GCA_046046245.1. Taxonomy (GTDB): domain Bacteria; phylum Pseudomonadota; class Gammaproteobacteria; order Burkholderiales; family Burkholderiaceae_E; genus UBA4615. Next base: position 87,711 of record JBJOKE010000003.1, read on the forward strand.
CGGGTACCCGTCCCGGATCGCGATCGCGAGGTCGTTCGACGCGACGATCCGCGCCGCCGGCAGCGTGCAGAATGGACAGGTCGCGCGAGCGTCAGGCGAGGTCATCGCGTCCTTCTCCTGTCGCGCCCGATCGCGAACGGAACCACTCCGCCGTCTCCGGGTCCGTGCAGTACACCCAGCACCCCTTCATGCCGCGGGTCATCAGCGTCCTGTAAGTGTTCTTCACCAGCCGGTCCGCGATCCGGGCAGCGCCCTCCGGGTCGGCCCGTGCCATCTTCTTGTAGCCCTTCAGCGAATTGTCCGACGATGCGCGCTCCTCGGGCCGCGTGACCACCGTCCCGTCCCGCACGATCAGGTCCGGCCCCACGATCACGCCCACCACGTCGAGCTCCAGCCCCTGACAGGTGTGGATGCATCCGACCTCCTCGACGCTGCCCTGCGCGACGATCCACAGGCTGCCGTCCTTGTCGAGGTTCCAGCGCCGTCGATAGCCGAACTCGGGCATCTCGATGTCGAAGCGTGCCGCATCCTTCTTGCTCGGCCAGGTCCAGCAATACCCTGCGACCACGCGCGCCCGGTTGTCGGCAGCGTTGCGGGCGACGATCGCGTCGTGCAGCGCGACCGGCGAATCGAAGACGCGGAAGTCGAACTCGGCCGTATCGAGTCGCGTGTTCGGGGTCGGCCTGACCTGCAGCGTGTCGTCGATCCACGCGAGGTAGCCGTCGGAGCCGCTGCAGCGGAACTGCGAGTCGAGCGTGGCCTCGCTGACCTGCGCGCCCTCGGCGATCGCCCACTCGCGCAGCGCGGCCCTCTCGCCGATGTCCTTCAGCGTGACCCGCTGGTCGTCGTCGACGAAAAAGATCGTGCTCCGAGACGCGCGGATCACTTCCTTCGCCTGATGCTCGCCGTCGACGCCGTACAGGCCGGACCTTTCATTGAGCCGGTGCGCCTCGTCGACGACGAGCGTGCCCCACGCGTCGGGCTGGCCGTCGACGTAGGCGCCGGAGCCCGAGAAAAGATTGCGGATGCGCGCCTTGGGGATCGCGCCGGCGAGCTTCTTCTCGTAGACGGCGCGCGGCGCCGCGTTCTTGGACACGTAGCGCGCCGCGACACCGCGCTGCGTGAGCGTCGCGAGCAGGTTGATGGCCAGCACCGTCTTGCCCGTGCCGGGCCCGCCCTCGACGATCAGCACCTGCTTGGGCCCGCCGCGCCGGGCCTTCTCGGCCAGTTCGAGCGCGAGTTCGTAGACGACCTTCTGATCGTCGACGAGCACGAACTCCCGATTGCCGACCAGCATCCTGCCCACGCTGTCGGCCAGCATCTTCGATGGCCGGATCCGCCCGTGCTCGATCCTCGCGATGGTCTCGCCGCGGTCGCCGCGACGGACCCGCTCGCGGATGAATCCGCGCAGCGCATCGCGCTGCGCGTCGCCGGCGAAGAAGAGCGGCGCCTTCTCGAGGTGCTCGGCGTAGAACGGATCGTCGAGTTGGCCGTCGCGGACATAGTTGTGCAGGTACGCGCAGGGCTGCAGGTCGATACCGTCGCGGTGAACGGCCTCGTTGAAGTCCTGCAGCAGCGACACGTAGCTCCAGGCCTGGTACGACGGGTGACTCACCTCGCGCTGTCCGCCGCCGAGGTGCGTGACGACGATCGCGTCCTTGTCGGTTCGGCGCGCGCTCGACCACTGCTTGAGCTCGACCACCACGGCGTTGTCGCGACCCGCGTCGTCGCGGCCGCTCACGATCACGTCGATCCGCTTCGCGGTCTGCGGGATCGCATACTCGACGGCGACGCCGGCATCGTCCGGGATGGCCGCGTCGTAGAGCACCTTGCCCATCGCGGTCAACGATTCCTTCCAGGCCTTGACCTCGGAGGTCGACACGCCATGGCCGGTGCGACGCTTCATCGCGGCGAGAATCAGCGCCTCGATGTCGTGGCCGTGGACGTCGGCGAGGAAATCGCGCTTCTGCTTCTGGTAGACGATCACGATGGGGCTGTACGAGGCCGATCGGCGGCCCGGCAAGGGTAGTCGATGCGCCCCGGTATGCCCAAGGTGTCGTCGGGGATCGGTTCGCCGATCGGATCCGGTCCGCGCGATGATCGACGAGGCGGCGGTCAAGTCGATCAGGCCGGCGATCCGCGACGTGCTCGGCCAGTTCGCTCACACGTCTTGCGATTGGAAAGGCGCGATGACCCGGTTCGCCGTGCTCGACGGCGGCCGATTCGCACCCCCTCGGGTCTGATCGGGCTCAAGAGGTCCTGCCCGCCTCGGCCACGAAAGGACGGAAGGTCCCCGGGTAGCCAACTGCAGGCTCGCCGGTCCTAAGCCGCCCTGCCTCGACCCGCCCGCGCCGCACGCCGCGACCCCGTCCCGCCGCTCTGCGCGACCCGCTGCTCCGCCCGCCCCTCCCCCCGCTCCTCCATCAACTGCGCGACGAACGCCCGCGCCGCCGCCCCCAGCTGCCGATCCTTCTTCGTGATCACCCCGATCCGCCGAACCGACGCAGCGCCCCGCACCCGAAGACACGCCAGCCCCTCGACGTTCACCGCCGGCAGCACGCTCGACGGAATCACCGACACCCCCAACCCCTGCCGCACCATCGCCAGCGCCGTGGCCACGTGCTCGACCTCGTAGGCAGCCGCGGTGCGGACCTGCTCGGACGCCAGCGCATGCTCGGTATTCCCGTTGCCGACATAGATGTACGGATAGCGCTCCAGGCTCTTCCACGTCGGCGTGATCGACGCCAGCGGATGGCCGTTCGGCACGACGAACAGCAGCTCGTCGTCCGTCAGGTGCCGGTAGCTCAGCTCCGGGACCGGCCGCAGCAGCACGCCGATGCCGAACTCGACATGCCCCTCGAGCACCGCGTCGATGAGCTCGACGTGCTTGCGCTCGCGCAGCTTCACCCGCACGTCCGGATGGCGCTGCTGGAAGAGGGCGAGATGCCGGGTCGCGAGGCCGGCGGCCAGCGAGGGCAGCACGCCGAACGACAGCACGCCGGCCGAGCCGCGGCCCACGTTCCGCACGTGGCCGTATGCCTCCTCGAGGTCCGCGATCGGATTGCGGATGCGGTCGTGCAGGCGCGCGCCCGCATCCGTCAGCGCCAGGCGTCGGGTCGTCCGCTCGAACAGCTGCGTGCCGACGTCGAGCTCGAGCGCCTGGATCAGCGCGGAGAACGACGACTGCGTCACCGAAAGGCGCGCGGCCGCGGCGCGGAACGAGCCGCTCTCGGCCGCCAGCACGAAGGCCTTGAGCTGTCGGTACTTGATGTTCATTGTGTGTCTCCGGCGAACGATCCTGCCAGATATTCCGGATTGTCACCCGCTGCGCACGCATGCCATGCTCGGACCTCCTTGACCTTGTGCAGACGGTCCCGCGATGAGTCTCGAGTTCGTTCCCCTGTCCTATTGCCTGGGTGTCGAGGTGCGCGGCGCCGATCTCACGAAGCCGCTCTCGGACGGCGACGTCGCGCAGCTGCGGCAGGCCATCCTCGATCGCTCGGGCCTGATGCTGTTCCGGGGCCAGTCGGCGATGACGCGGGACCACCACGTCGCGTTCAGCCGCCGCTTCGGCGATCTCGACACGCACGACGCCGTGCCGCTGGACCGGGATCGGACGCATCCGGAGGTGCTGCTGGTCGACAACCTCCCGCGCCCCGAGGGCGAGGCCTACGGCAAGCGGATCGGCCACGAGTGGCACTCCGATCTCGCGCCCTCGCTGCTGCCGGCCGGCCTGTCCTTCCTGCGCGCGCTGCGGGTGCCGCCGGTGGGCGGCGACACCGCGTTCGCGAACATGTACGCCGCGTTCGACGCGCTGTCCCCGGGGATGAAGGCGATGCTGAGGGGCCTGAACGCGGTCTACGTGCGCGGTCGCAAGGGGGTCACCGCCGACTGGGAGAAGGAGAACCGCCGGCTGAACCCGCCGGTCTGCCAGCCGCTGGTCCGTCGTCACCCCGAGACCGGCCGCGAGGCGCTGTACATCGGGCAGAGCGCCCGGTCCTTCGAGGGCATGACCCCCGACGAGAGCCGGGAGCTGCTCGACTGGCTGATCCGGCACGCGACCCAGCCCCGGTTCGTCTACCGCCATCGCTGGCAGTCGGGCGACCTGCTGGTCTGGGACAACCGGTGCACCATCCATCTGGCGCTGGGCGACTACGACCCGGCCGAGGTGCGGCAGATGGAGCGGACCACCGTGAAAGGTCATCCGTCCGGGCACCTGTGCACGCAGGAAAACGCCGAGCTGGCCGGCGCCTGACAACGACAACGACGGGAGGAGACCGATGCGATTCATCCGAGCTGCGGGTTTCGCGGCAATGCTGCTGGTGTCCGCGGGGACCGCCCTCGCGCAGACGGCCTGGCCGACGCGGCCGATCACCTGGCTCAATCCGAGCACCGCGGGCGGCCCCACGGACTCACTGGGTCGTGCGGTGTCGGATCGGCTCGGGCCGCTGCTCGGCCAGCCGATCGTCACCGAGAACCTGCCCGGGGCGGGCGGCACGATCGGCTCGGCCAAGGTGGCCCGCGCGGCGCCTGATGGCTACACCTTCCTGGTCGGGCACGTGGGGTACATGGCCGCCGCGGTGTCGCTCTACAGGAAGCTGCCCTACGACCCGGTCAAGGACTTCGAGACGGTGATCCGCCTGCCGAACATGCCCGGCGTGCTGGTCGTGAACCCGAGCCTGCCCTTCAGGACGCTGCCCGAGCTCGTCGAGTATGCGAAGAAGAACCCCGGCAAGCTCAACATCGCCGACGGCGGGGTCGGCACGATGTCGAACCTGGTCGTGTCGATGCTCGCGGCGCGAGCCGGGATCGAGGTGACCCAGATCTCGCACAAGGGGAACGCGCCGGCGCTGCTCGCGGTGATCGGCGGCCACGCGGACGCGATGATCGAGCCGCCGAACACCTCGATGCCGCACGTGAAGGCCGGCAAGCTGCGGGCCATCGCCGTGACCTCGATGCAGGAGCTCGACTACCTGCCCGGTGTCGCGCCCGTCGCCCAGCAGTACGCCGGCTTCGACGGCACGGTCTGGTTCGGCATCTATGCGCCGAAGGGCACGCCGCGCCCGATCATCGACCGCATCCACCAGGCGTACCTGACGGTGATCCGCGAACCGGCGATGCGCCAGCGCATGGTCGACCAGGGCATGCAGCTGCTGCCGGAGGACGCGTACGCGCCCGACACCTTCCTGAAGTACACCCAGTCGGAGATCGACAAGTATCGCGAGGTGATCCGCGCCGCGAAGATCGAGCCGCAATGACCGAGGCCGCCCGCCCCGCGGTCGCATCGCGGATCGGTGCGACGATCGACTTCGATGCGCCCGGTCGGCATGCGGGATTCCTGAAGGTTCCCCACTCGACGCACGAGTCGGCGTACGGCTGGATTCCCGTTCCGATCGTCACCCTCGCGAACGGCGAGGGTCCCACGGTCCTGCTGATGGCGGGCAATCACGGCGACGAGTACGAGGGACAGGTCGCGCTCTGCAACCTCGTCCGCGCCCTGACGCCCGAGGACGTGCGGGGCCGGCTGATCGTGCTGCCCGCGGTGAACTTCCCGGCCGCCCATGCCGGACGACGGACCTCGCCCCTCGACGGCGGCAACCTGAACCGCTCGTTTCCCGGCGATCCGGACGGCGGACCCACGTCGATGATCGCCCACTACGTCGACTCGGTCCTCCTGCCGCGATGCGACTACGCGGCGGACCTGCACTCCGGCGGCAGCTCGCTCGCGTACACGCCGTGCGCGCTGGGCAACCTCTTCGACGACATGCCGCAGCGCAATGCCACGGTGCTCGAGCTGCTCGACGTGTTCGGCGCGCCGGTCTCGTACGTCGCCAGGCGGCCGATGGGCGCCGACCGCGCGTTCGGCGCGTCGGCCCGGCGCCGCGGGGTGGTCGCGATCGGCACCGAGGCGGGCGGAGGCGGCACCCTGTCGGCGCGGGCCCTCGGCATGGTCGAACGCGGGCTGCGGCGGGTGCTCCGGCACGTCGGTGTCGCCCCCGGGCTGGCGGTCGAGCCGGGCCGCGGCACGCGGATCGTGGAAGTCGGTGGCGCGGACCATTTCGTGTACGCCACCGAGCGCGGCCTCTACGAGCCGCTGGTCGAACCGGGCGACGAGGTCGAGCGCGGCCGGCCCGCGGCGCGCATCCACTTCCCCGACACGCCGTGGCGGGAGGCCGAGACGGTGCACTTCGAGCGCGCGGGCCTGGTGCTCTGCAAGCGTGTCCCGGCGCGGACGGAGCGGGGGGACTGCCTGTTCCATCTCGGGAGCGCGTTCGGACGGGATCCGGCGGGCGGTGGCGCGGTGGGGGGCTGACGCGCGCGGGCGGGTCGTCTCGCAGGACGAGGTCATCGGCGGAACCAGAGAGAAGGTCTAAACATGCGTGTCCTTGCCTCACGCCGTCTCGCGCATGACCAACGGCCGAAATGTAAGGAGCGCCCCATGATCGGATCGACCATCACCGCAAAGGGCCAGACCACGGTTCCGGTCGAGATTCGCGAGCGCGTGGGGGCCAAGCCGGGCAGTCGGCTGGTCTGGCACGTGCTGCCCAACGGGGTCCTCATCGTGCGAGCCAAGACGGGCAAGGCAGGAGCGCGCTCGTCGCCACGCTGTCGGGCCTGCTCGGGACGGCCGAGCTCGTCTTCGAGTCGGAGCCGGCCCTCGAAGCGGCGCTGCATCAGTACGAGAACACCACCGCCGAGTTCAGCGACTGTCTCCATGTGGCGCTCGCCGATGCGGCCGGCCACCGACCGCTCTGGACGTTCGACCGGAAGGCCGGCAAGGTCGACGGCGCGCAGCTGTTTCGGGCCTGAGCCGCTCCGTAAGGGTGTTGATCAAGGCGGCTGCCGTACCGGCTGCACGGCGAGCGCCGCCTTGCGGCGCCACCCTGCCCGGCCTATGCTTTGCCATATGCCACCCCTGTTCCCGGTGCCCCGATGACCGAACGCCACGCTGCCCTGTTCCGCAACGGCCGCAACCAGGCGGTCCGGATCCCGCGCGAGATGGAGATGGAAGGGTCCGAGGTCCTGATCCGCAAGGAAGGCGACAGCCTCATCCTGACGCCCATCCGCAAGCACGCGCTGCGCGACCTGCTCGCGTCGTGGACACCGCTCGAAGACACCCTGCCCGAGGTGGAGGACCTTCCGCCCCAGCCGAGGGATGCGCTGTGATGACCGCTTCGCCAGGTACCGCACCCTGCATGCTCGATACGAACGCGCTCTCCGAGCTGGTTCGCGATCCCAAGGGCGCCCTGGCGCGGAGGCTGAGCGCCATGGATCCCGATGCGGTGTGCACCAGCATCGTGGCGGCCTGCGAGTTGCGCTTCGGTGCACGGCGCAAGGGGTCGGCGCAGCTCACGCAGCGCGTGGAGCAGTTGCTGCGGGTCCTGACGGTCCTGCCGCTCGACGCGCCGGCAGACGAGCACTACGCCGACCTGCGGGCCGCCCTGGAGCGCAGCGGCACCCCCATCGGCAGCCACGACCTGTTCATCGCGGCCCATGCGCGCTCGCGCGGCATGACGCTGCTGACGCGAAACCTGCGTGAATTCCAGCGCGTGCCGGGGTTGGCCGTCGAGGACTGGCCGACCGGCGCATAGACTCCCGCCCCCGTGGACCACCCCACCCTCTCCACCCTCCGCGACCGCCACCCCGCCTGGCGCCTGCTCGCGTCCCAGCACGCACCGCTGGTGGCGAGCTTCCTGCACCGCGTGTTCGTGGCGCCGAACCGAACGCATCACCCGAGGCGATCGACACCGGAGCGACCGGTGCCGCGCGGTTCACGCGGCGATTCGGCTTCGCGGACAAGCCGGTGCGGATCCGGTTCCGACTGCTCGACCCGGCCCTGCCCGGCCTGCCGGGCTGCCCGGCCTCGCCCCGTGCGCTGCCCGACATCACGCGGGACGCCCTCACCGGCCAGGGCTGCCGACGCCACCTCTGTTCGCAGGGAACCCGAAGGAGCCCTTCATGCCCAGTCAAGTCCTCGCCTGCACGATCTCCGAGACCGCGGGCTTCCGCTACACCGCCCGCCTCGCGCCGGTCGCCCGGCCGCGGCACACGCTGTCCCTCACGATCTCGAGCACCTGGTCCCGCGCGCACGACCCCGCCGCGGAGCAGTGCGCGCTGCAGCTCAACCTCGATGTCGATGCGCTGCGCCGGCTGCACGCGCTGCTGGGCGAAGGGCTCGCGCGCCTCGAGGCCGACGCGCGAGTGATGTCGGGCGACGGATTCCGTCCGCTCGTCGGCCGACGGTCGGACTAAGCCTCGACGGCCGATCCGCATCACCGAGAATGCCCTCATGCGACCGCCCCGCGTCCACGACGGAGCCGGCTCCGCCGCGCGCCGCGGCGTGCCGGAGGTGCCGTTCACGGTCCTGCTGGCGATCGCCGCGGCGACCTTCGCCGGCGCCTGGCTGTCGCGGCTGGCAGCCTTCTCGCACGGCGAGCTGTCGCTGGTCTGGCCGCCGGCCGGCATCGCCTACGGCGCGCTGCTGGCGCTGGGCCCCAGGGGCCTGGTCGCCGCGACGGCGGGCGTCGTCGCCTGGGCGCTGGGGGCCTACGGCGCGGATCCGGTGATGGTCGGCTGCGCGGCGACGGCCGCGGTCGTCGGGCCGCTGGCCGGCGTGACGGCGATGCGCCGGCTGCTCGGCACGTCCGCGGCGCAACCACGACAGGGGTCGCAGCTGCGGTCGCTGCTCGCGCTCTACGCGGCCACGCTCGCGGTGGGCGCGCCGCTCGCGGCGGCGGCGGGCACCGCGGCGCTGAGCGCGTCGAGCTCGTATGCGGGCGAGTCGCCGGTGGCGATCTTCATGGGCTACTGGCTCGTCGAGAGCCTGGGGGTGCTGCTGTTCGCGCCGGCGATCGAGGCCGTGCTGCGCGACCCCGTCGCCCCACGGGTGCCGCGGCTCGACGTGGCGACGACCGCCGCCGCCCTCGCGCTCGCGCTGCTGGGCCTCGCGCTGATCGCCGTCGACGAGCCGGCCTACGCGCGGGCCACCACGCAGCTGGTGCTGCCGCTGGCGGCCTTCTGCGCGATCCGCCGCGACGCGCTGACCAGCCACTGGACGCTGCTCGCCTGCGCGACGCTGCTGCTCACGGTCAACGCGCTGTGCTCGGGCGCGGAGGCGGGCCATGCGGACCGCAGCCTGGGGCTGTTCACCGGCGCGCTGGTGGTGTTCTCGGCGGCCGGCCTGGCGCAGGTGCTGCAGGCGGTGTCGGCGGACCGGCGCGCGGCGCTCGAGGCGGTGGCCCGCGCGGCGCACGAGGACCCGGAGACGGGCCTGGCGAACGGCCGCGGGCTCGCGGCCCTGCTCGAGCTGCGGCTGCGCGCGCCGGACCCGCAGGGCTTCGGGCTGATCGGGGTTCGGCTGCGCAACCTCGACGCCGCGGTGGACCTGCTCGACGAGGCCGACGCGGCGCGGGTGGTCGCGAGCCTGCGGCGCACGCTCGCGGAGGCGCCCGGCGTCGCGTCGCTCGCGCGGCCGGAGCCCGACCGCTTCGTCGCGATCTGGACGGGCGGGGACGCGGCGGCGCTGGAGCGGGCCGCCGAGGCGCTGCTGCGCGAGCTCGCGGCGACGCGGATCGCGGCCGGCGCGGTGACGATGCAGCTCGCGCCGGCGATGGGCGCGGTCTGGGTGCCGCCGCGCCGCGACCTGCCCGCGGACCTGCTGCGGGTGGCGCTGCGCGACGCGGTGATCGACGCCGGCCTGCGCATCGAGCGGCCGCTGTACGTCACCACGCTGGACGACGGCCTGCTCGTGCGGCACCGCAGTCGGCTCGAGGCCACCGAGCGCGTGCGCGAGGCGATCCTGTCGCGCAGGCTGCGGCTGCTCGCGCAGCCGCTGGTGGCCAACCGGCCCGACTGCGCGGCCGACGGTCACGACGTCGAGGTGCTGGTTCGGCTGATCGACCCGGCGGGCGCGCTGATACTGCCGGCGGAGTTCCTGCCCGCGGTCGCCGCGGCCGACCTCGCGGTGGACCTCGACCGGGCGGTGGTGGCCGCGGTGTTCGACTGGTTCGTCGCCCATCCCCACGCCCTCGCGCGCACCGCGAAGTGCGCGATCAACCTGAGCGCCACCACGCTCGCGGATCCGGGCTTCGCCGCCTTCGCGCTCGCGGCGCTGCAGTCGCGCGGCCTGCCGGCGGCGCGCTTCGCATTCGAGATCACCGAGAGCGGCGAGCTGCTCAACCCGATCCAGGCGGCCGAGTCGATCACCCGCCTGCGCTCGCTCGGCTTCCGGATCGCGCTCGACGACTTCGGCACCGGGCTGTCGACCTTCGACTACCTGAAGAAGCTGCCGGCCGACTACCTGAAGATCGACGGCAGCTTCGTGCGCAACCTGGAGACCGATCCGATCGACGCGGAGATCGTCGCCTCGATCGTGCAGGTCGCGCAGCGCCTCGGCCTTCGCACGGTGGCCGAGTACGTGAGCACGCAGGCGCTGCGCGAGCGGGTCACGGCGCTCGGGGTGGACTACAGCCAGGGCTATGCGATCAGCGAGCCGGTGCCGATCGCGCAGGCGCTGGGGGTGGCGGAAGGACGGGCCGAGGCACCGGCGCCCGCGCACGCGGAGGCGGCGACGCCCGCCTGAGCCGCGGCGTCGCCAGGCGCCCGGGACGATCGACGGACGGGCTGGCGTCTCCCCGTGGCGCCGTCACCGCTCGAGCGCGACGACACACGGCGCACGCGGCCCGGCCCGATGTCATTTCCCGCACGACCCGGCGCGACGCCCCGTCGCGGCCCGCGTACCGTGCGACCGGACGCCCGGCCGAGGCGTCCCCGCCCGATCGTCCCGAGGAGGCCGACATGCCCGCCACCCCGACGTCCCCCGCAGCGCGCCGTCGCGCGCCGATCGCCCCGCCCACGAAAGCCCCGACCGCGAAGGCCCCGCCCGCGAAAGCCCCGCCCGCGAAGGCCCGCACCCGCAAGGCCGCCGCCGCACGGGCCGCCGCCGCACACGCGCCCGCCGTCCCCCCCGCCCGTCTCCCCGAGCAGTCCCACGGCATGCCGCACGCCGAGCGGCTCGCCGCCGGCAAGGCGCTGCGGTCCCGCGCCGCGCGCGAGGCCTTCGCGAAGTGGCTGCCCGACGGCCGCCGCGCCGACCCCGTCGACCTGCTGGTGGCGAGCAGCGCCGGCCGTGTGCCCGAGCTCGTGCCGATCCGCTACGGCCGGATGCTGGCCAGCCCCTTCGCGTTCTTCCGCGGCTCGGCCACGGTGATGGCGCACGACCTGTCGTTCCTGCCGGTCACGGGCATGCAGGTGGTGGCCTGCGGCGACTGCCACCTGATGAACTTCGGCGGCTTCGCGTCGGCCGAGCGGCGGCTGGTCTTCGACATCAACGACTTCGACGAGGTGTCGGTCGCGCCCTGGGAGTGGGACGTGCTGCGGCTCGCGGCGAGCTTCGTGATCGCGGGGCGCGCCAACGGCTTTCGCGAGGCCGACAGCCGCGAGGCGGCCTGGACGGCCGCGCAGTCGTACCGCACGCACATGGCCCGCTACGCGGAGATGCCGGTGCTCGAGGCCTACTACGAGTCGATCGACCTCAAGCGGCTGCTGCTGACCGAGGAGACCGACGAGGAGATGCGCGCGCTCAACCGCAGGCGCATCCGCAAGGCGCAGCGCGAGTCCGCGCACCTCAAGGAATACGCGAAGCTCGCGGTGCAGTCGGGCGGCGAGCCGCGGATCCGCGACGAGCCGCCGCTGATCTTCCACGACACGGACATGACGCGGCAGGCCGGCTTCCGCGAGATGGTCGAGCGGATGCAGGCCGAGTACGCGGCCTCGCTGCCGCCCGAGCGTCGGCTGCTGTTCGACCGCTTCCGCCTCGCCGACGTGGCGATCAAGGTGGTGGGCGTGGGCAGCGTGGGCACCTACTGCGGGATCGCGCTGATGGTCTCGGGCACCGGCGACCCGCTGTTCCTGCAGTACAAGGAGGCTCGCCCGTCGGTGCTCGAGCCGTACTGCGGGCGGCTGCCCTTCGCGCACGACGGCGAGCGCGTGGTCTTCGGCCAGCGGCTGCTGCAGGCGGGCGCCGACATCTTCCTCGGCTGGACCACGGGCGGCTTCACCGGCCGCAACTTCTACGTCCGGCAGCTGCGCGATGCGAAGATCAAGCCGACGGTGGAGATCATGAAGCCGGCCAACCTGCGCACCTACGCCACCGCCTGCGGCTGGGCGCTGGCCCGCGCGCACAAGCGCACCGCCGACGCGGTGATGCTCACCGGATACCTCGGCACGAGCACGGCCTTCGAGGACGCGGTGACCGCCTTCGCGGCACGCTACGCCGATCGCAACGAGCGCGACCACGCGGCGCTGGTGGCCGCGGTCCGGGCCGGACGGCTGGAAGCGCTCGGCGAGACCTGACCTCCCGGAGACCCTGTGATGCGCACCTGGCTGATCGCCCTCCTCCTGCTCACCGTGCATGCTGCGGCCATGGCCATCGAGGAACCCGACTACGAGGTGCTGCGCCGGCTCGACGGCACCGAGGTCGAGCTGCGCCGCTACGCGCCCTACGTGGTCGCGCAGGTGCGCGTCGACGGCCCGGCGGACCGCGCCGACAGCGAGGGCTTCCGCGCGCTGGCCGGCTACATCTTCGGGAAGAACAAGGGCGAGCGGCGGCTGGAGATGACAGCCCCGGTCACGCGCTCGGCCGCGCCGGTGAAGCTCGAGATGACCGCCCCGGTGACGCGCGCGGCGGACGCCGACGGCTACCTCGTGCAGTTCGTGCTGCCCAAGGCCGTCACGCTCGCCACGGCGCCCGAGCCGATCGATCCGCGGGTGCAGCTGCGCGAGGTGCCGTCGGCCACGGTCGCGGCGATCCGCTATTCGGGTACCTGGTCGCAGTCGAACTACGAGGAGCACCTGGAGCGGCTGAAGGCGGCGCTGCGGACGGCGCAGCTGACCTGGTCCGGCGAGCCGGTGCTGTCGCGCTACAACGGGCCGATGACGCCGTGGTTCATGCGGCGCAACGAGATCTGGCTGGCGGTGGAGGGGCGCTGAGGGTCCTCACGCCGCCGCCGCCGCATACCTCGCGAACAGATCCCCCGGCAGCGGATGCCGGAGCCGCCAGCGGATGGCCATCGGCCGCTCGCCGCGGTGGTCGACGTAGGTGGCCGGGCCGAGGAAGTGGAAGGCGCGGTCCGCGGTGGTCTCGCGCCCGAACAGCATGACCGACGATCCCTGCGCCGCATGCGTCCGGTATCGCACCCCGGTCGGACCGTCCTCGCGGGTGGTGGACTGGCTCTCCCAGTGGATCAGCGACGGCCCGATCGCGTAGTCGCGATAGCGGGTGTTGGGCGAGAAGCTGCCGGCGGTCTTGTCGAGCGTGAACGCGAACAGGTCGGCGCGCGCGGCCTTCGCCCAGTGCACGCCGGTCTGCCAGGACTGCACGCGCGCGCCGGCGCCGGCGCCGAAGGCGGCGAGGATCTCGATGCGGGTGTAGCGGGCGTGCACCCGCAGGGGCACGTCGGGGTGATCGTCGAGCGGCTCGGGCACGTGTCCGATGCGCTCGAGCAGCGCGTCGAACAGCTCGGCCAGCTCGTGCAGGACCTGCGGGTGCCGCCAGACGAGGCGCGCGCCGTCGGCGAGCGACGTTTCCGCTGAAACGTTCCGCGAGAGGATCGACGCCACGAGCATGCGCAGCAGCCGTCGGTCGGGCTCGGGCAACGCGTCGGGATCGGGCGCCTCGGCCCGCGCGACCCACGTCGACCAGGTGCGCAGGCGCAGCGGATCGTCCACGTGCAGCAGCCGTCCGCAGGCGCGCCGCAGCGCGCCCTCCATCGGCCCGGGCGCCCGCAGCGCCAGTCCGGCGTCCGCGCACAGGTCCGACCAGCCGCGCGGGCCGTCGTACACGTCCTCGACCTCGAGCCCGGTGGCCGCGAGGAAGTCGCGCAGCCGCACGGGCGCGCCCGCCGCGGCCTGCTCGCGCAGCGCCTCGACGCGACGGACGCGGCTGGCCGACAGCCCCTGCCTCAGGTTCTCGAGCACGGCGCGCCGCGCGACCGCATCGAGCTCCATGTGGCAGCCCGCCGGCAGGAACGGGAAGCCGCGCTCGACCTGCTCGACGACGCCCACGCGGCTGCCGCCGAGCAGCGCGCGCAACCGGCGGTCGAAGCGGAACTCGCGTCGGTGCTGGCCGACGAAGTCGAGGACCGTGCAGACCGACTTGCCCGGATGCAGGCGCAGGCCGCGGCCGAGCTGCTGCAGGAAGAGCGTCGGGCTGTCGGTGGGGCGCAGCAGCAGCAGGGTGTCGACCGCCGGCAGGTCCACGCCCTCGTTGAACAGGTCGACGGCGAACAGCACGTTGAGGCGGCCGGCGGCGAGGTCCTCGAGCGCCCGGCCGCGATCGGCGGGCGGGGAGTCGGCCCACACCGCCGCGGCAGCGACGCCGGCCTCGGTGAACACGCGGGCCATGTAGCGCGCATGGTCGACGCTCACGCAGAAGCCGATCGCCCTCACGCGTCTCGGCCCGTCGGTGCGGCGGTCGAGCTGCTCCAGCACGACACGCGCCCAGGCGTCGTTCGCGGTCAGCAGGTTCGTCAGGCCCGCGACGTCGTAGCCGATGCCGCGTTGCCACGGGACCGTGGTCAGGTCGAGCCCGTCGTGGACGCCGTAGTAGGCGAAGGGCACCAGGCGGCGCTGGTCGATCGCGTCCCACAGCCGCAGGTCGGCCGCGATGCGCCCGTCGAACCAGTCGAGCACCGAGCGGCCGTCGGCGCGCTCCGGCGTGGCGGTGAGACCGAGCAGCTCGCGCGGCCTGAGGCGATCCAGCAGCGCGACGTACGACGCGGCCGCCGCATGGTGGAACTCGTCGACGATCACCACGTCGAAGCGATCGGGCTCGATGCGGGCGAGCGTGTCGGCCCTGAGCGTCTGGATCGACGCGAAGACGTGCTCGTGGCGCTCGGGCCGCTCGCCGCCGACCCACTTCTCGCCGAAGGCGGGCGAGCGCAGCGCGTGCCGGAAGGTCGCGAGCGCCTGGTCGAGCAGCTCGACCCGGTGCGCGACGAACAGCAGGCGCGCGCGCGTCAGCTCGCCGCGCAGCCGCGCGTACCAGGCGGCGGCCATCACGGTCTTGCCCGTGCCGGTGGCGGCGACCAGCAGGTTGCGATGGCGGCCCTGCAGGCGGGCGAGCCGGATCTGCTCGAGCAGCCGCTCCTGGAACGGCTCCAGTCGCAGCTCGGTGGGCGGCAGCACGAAGCCCGTCGCGGACTCGGGCCGCGGCTGACGCGCATCGAACTCCTCGCGCCGGTACGGCACGAAGTCGCGCCCCTCCCAGTAGCTGTCGAACACCGCCGCGACCTTGTCGACCACGCTGCGGTTGCGCGCCGCCGAGACGCGGACGTTCCATTCGAGCCCGGTGACCTGCGCGGTGTGCGTGAGGTTCGACGAGCCGATGTAGGCGGTGGAGAAGCCGGAGTCGCGATGGAAGAGGAAGGCCTTGGCGTGCAGCCGCGTGCCGCCCTGCTCGTAGGACACGCGGACCTGCGCGCCCGCGGCCTGCAGCGCGTCGAGCGCGGCGGCCTCGGTGGAGCCGGTGTAGGTGGTGGTCAGCACGCGCAGCGCGCGGCCCGAGCCGGTGAAGCGGGCCAGCGCCTCGAGCATCGGACGGATGCCGCTGCGTCGGATGAAGGCCATCACGATGTCGACGCGGTCGGCCGATGCGATCTCCTCGACGAGCTGGCGGCCCACGCCGGGCTCGCCGGGCGCGTTGGTGAGGAGGGTGGTGTCGAGCAGCGGGATCAGCGGCGAGGACAGCGTCTCGGCGGTGCCGGCGGGCGTGGTGTCGCGCACCGCGGCCAGCAGGCGGGGCGGCTCGTCGGGGCGCTCGCCGCGCAACGCCTCGCGCGTGCCCTCGTCGCCGAGCGCGTCCGCGCCCATCGCCTCGACCAGGTGCCCGATCAGCGCTCGGGCGAGCCGCGCGCCGCGCCGGGCCCGTTCGCCCTCGGGCAGGCCGTCGACCGCACGCTCGACCAGCTGCGCGACGTGCAGCGCGAGACGGTCGGCGGCGTCGGGGTCGCGCAGCGGCACGACGGTGGCCTGTCGACGCGGGGCGAGGCCTTCGATGCGGGCGGCCAGCGCTTCGGTCAGCAGGGTTTCGTAGAGGCCGCGGGGGAGGGTCACGGGGCGCGGACGGCGGTGTGGCTCGGGCGGTCGACTCTATCGCGCGCCAGATGGCCACGTGCGACTCGGTCGGGCGAGGCGTTCGACGCCAGCGGGCGGGTGCCCGGCGCGGCTTGCCGCCGCACCACGCCGCCGTTGTCCTGACCAGTCATCTGACCAGTTATCGGACTCCATGAAGACTTGGCCCGTCCAGGATGCGAAGGCGAGGTTCAGCGAGTTCCTCGAGACCTGTCTCTCGGAGGGTCCGCGACTCGTCACCCGACGCGGCGCCGAGGCGGCCGTGCTGGTCTCCATCGAGCAGTGGCGCCGGCTGCAGGCGCAGGCGCGGTGCTCGCTGAAGTCGGTGCTGATGGCCGAGGAACCGCGGGTCGAGTTCACGGTGCCGCCGCGAGGACGGGCGCGACGCCGACCGCCGATCGCGGGCGACTGACGATGTTCCTGCTCGACACGAACGTCGTCTCCGAGCTCAGGCGCCCGCGCCCAGGACCCGCCGAAGGCGCAGGCGCTGCAGCGCTGGCTCGATGCGCTCGAAGCGCAGTACGCCGTGCTGCCGATGGATGCACGGACGTTCAGGGAAGGGGCGCGGCTGATGCACGGCCGCTCCGACACGCTCTACGAGGACGCGATGATCGCCGCCACGGCGCGCGTCCACGGCCTGACGGTCGTGACCCGGAACGTCGCGGATTTCAGGGTGTTCGGCGTCGCGGTGCTGAATCCGTTCGAGACCCGGCGATGACGGCGGTCAGTCGCCCTTGATCCCGTTCGTCCTCACCACCCGCCCCCACTTCTCCATCTCCGCCCGCACGAAGCCCGCGAACGCCTCGGGCGTGCCGGGCCGCGGCTCGGCGCCGCGCGCGAGCAGCGCCTCGCGCGCCTCCGGCGCGGCGAGCGCCTTCACGATCTCCGCGTTCAGTCGGCGCACCACCTCGGCGGGCGTGCCGGTGGGCACCAGGAAGCCCGACCACGAATACGCGTCGTAGCCGGGCAGCCCGGCCTCGGGCGCGCTCGGTACGTCGGGCAGCAGCGGCGAGCGCGCGGCCTGGGCGACGCCCAGCGCCTTGACCTTGCCCGCGGTCACCTGCGGCACGGCGGTGGGCGCGTCGGCGAACATCAGCGGGATCTGGCCGCCGAGCACGTCGGTCATCGCGGGCGCGCTGCCCTTGTAGGGCACGTGGACGAGGTCGGTGCCGGTCAGCGTCCGGAAGAGCTCGCCCGCGAGGTGGGTGCCGCCGCCGTTGCCGGCGGAGCCGAACGACAGGCGCCCCGGATTCGCCTTCGCGTAGGCGGCGAGCTCCGCCAGCGATCCCACGGGCACCGACGGATGCGCGACCACCACGATCGGGAAGATCGCGCCCATCGACGCCGGCACGAAGTCGCGCGCGAAGTCGTACGGCAGCTTCGGGTTCAGGCTCGGCAGCACGGCGTGGCCGATCGAGCAGACGAACACGGTGTAGCCGTCGGCGGGCGCGCGCGCCGCGTGCTCGGCGCCGACGATGCCGCCCGCCCCCGCGCGGTTCTCCACGGTCACCGGCTGGCCGAGCCCGGCGGCGAGCCGCGGCGCGACCACGCGCGCGACCGCGTCCACCGGCCCGCCCGGCGGGAACGGCACGACGAGGCGCAGCGGACGCTCGGGCCACGACTGCGCGCGCGCCGCGCCGGCGAGCCCGAGGGCCAGGATCGCGGCGGCCAGCACCGCACGCAGGAAGGGTCTCGTCACGGTGCACTCCTCGGGTTGCGGACGCGCATTCAGCGCTCCGGATCGACCTCGCGCGTCACCGCGCCGTACAGGTCCGGCCGCCGGTCGCGACGGCTCGGGAACGCGATCCGCGCCTTCTCCAGCACGGCGTGCTCGATGTCCGCCACCAGCAGCGCCTCGGTGGCGTGGTCGGCCGACGCGAGCACGCGGCCCTCGGGATCGACGATCAGGCTGCCGCCGCCCATGTCCCAGTCGCCCTCGCGGCCCACCTTGTTCGCGGCCAGCAGGTAGCAGCCGTTCTCGAACGCGCGGGTGCGCAGCAGCTCCTGGAACATGTGGACGCGCGGCGTGGCATAGGGCGCGACCAGCAGCTCGGCGCCCGCCACCGCGAGCGACCGCGCGGTCTCGGGGAAGGCCATGTCGTAGCAGATGCCGATGCCGATCCGCCAGTCGTCGAGCCGGTAGGTGTCGAAGCGCGAGCCGTAGCGGAAGTAGAGCTTCTCGAGGCTCATCACGCCGGCGGGATGGGTCTTGCGGTACTTGTGGACGATCGCGCCGTCGCGGTCGAGCTGCAGGGCGGTGTCGTAGTAGAGGCCGGCCTCCACGCGCTCGTAGATCGTGGCGATCACGGCGATCCGGTGCTTCACCGCGGCCTCGCGGATGGCGCTCATCGTCGGCCCGTCGTCGGGCTCGGCGGCCTCGAACCAGCGGACGTCGCGGTACTGCGCGAAGAAGATGTTGTTGAAGAACTCGGGCAGCACCACGAGCGAGGCGCCGCGCGCGGCGGCCTCGGCGATGCGGGCGCAGGCGCGCCGCACGTTGTCGGCCACGTCGGGGCCGCTGTTCATCTGCACGCTCGCGACTCTCATCGCTCTCTCGTCTCCTCGGTCATCCGATCGCCGGCTCGGGCGGGCGGCGCCGGTGCCAGTCGGTCAGGGTCTGGAAGGCCTCGGCCACGGCGAGCAGGCGCTCGTCGTCGTACGGTCGACCCAGCAGCTGCATGCCCAGCGGCAGGCCCTCGTCGTCGAGGCCGCAGGGCAGCGCGACCGCGGGGCAGCCGAGGTAGTTGAACGGTCGGGTCCAGTCGCCGATGCGGGCCCAGATCGACTCGAGATTCGTGTCGTCGGGCTCGAGCTCGGCGATCGGCGGCGCGCCGCGCCAGTAGGTCGGCAGGTGCAGCACGTCGCAGCGCGAGAACACGGCCTGCGAGAAGGTCTCGGCCACGCGGCCGCGCAGCGCCAGCGCGTCGATGTAGTCGCGCGCGGACACGGTCAGGCCGACGCCGAAGCGGAACCGCGGGATGCGGCCGTAGCGCGACGGATCGCGCTCGAGCCACTCGGCGTGGGCCGCGGCCGACTCGGCGCGGGTGATCGTCCCGCCGAGCGCGAGCGACTCGGTCACCCAGGGCAGCTCGACCTCGACGATCGCGGCACCGGCCTGCCGCATCGTGTCGAGGCTGCGTTCGAAGGCCGCCCGCGCGGCGCCCTCGGGCGCGGGCGCGAAGGGCGCGCGCGGCACGCCGATCCGCAGGCCGGCGAACGAGGCGGGCGGCCGGGGCCGCGCGGCGCCGTCGGCGCGGGTGCCCGCGTCGCGCGGGTCGGGTCCGGCGAGGAGGGAGAACAGCAGGCGGCAGTCGCGCGCGGAGCGGGCCATCGGACCGACCGCGTCCATCGAGGGCGCGAGCGGCATCGTGCCGTGGCGGCTGATGCGGCCGCGGGTGGGGAACAGCGCGGTCACGCCGCACATCGCGGCCGGCAGCCGCACGGATCCGCCGGTGTCGGAGCCCAGCGCGCCGAGCACGAGGCCCGCCGCGAGCGCCGCGCCCGGGCCGCTGGACGAGCCGCCGGGGATGCGCTCGGGATTCCACGGATTGCGGCAGGGGCCGAAGTGCTCGTTGTGCCCGGTCGGCCCGGCGGCGAACTCGGTCATGTGCAGGCGCCCCAGGCAGGCGGCGCCCGCACCCAGGATCCGCTCGACCGTGGTCGCGGTCTCGGTCGCGACCCAGTCGCGCCGGATCGCGGATCCGCAGGCGCTCACCCGCCCGGCGCGGTAGAACATGTCCTTGAAGCCGAACGGGATGCCGTCGAGCGGCCGGGGCGCGTGGCCCGCGGCCCGCCTCGCGTCGGCCGCCCCGGCGGCCTCGAGCGCGGCCTCGGGCTCGATCGCCACGAAGGCGTTGAGCCGCGGCTGGGCCCGGTCGGCGCGCGCCAGCGCGGCGGCGACCAGTTCGCGGGCGCAGACCTCGCCGCGGGCGAGCGCCTCGCGCGCGGCGACGATGTCGTCGAACGCGTCGGTCATCGGTCCGCGCCCGGACCGTGCCGCGCGATCCAGCGCTCGAAGTGCGAGGCCTCGTCGTCGAAGCGGCGGAACGCACGCATCGACTGCACGATGCCGCGCAGTCCGGTGGCCGCCGACGCGACCGCCTGCCGCTCGGCCGCCTCGGACGGCGGCCGGGCCGGCGGATCCGGGAGATCGGCAGCCCGCCCGGCGGCGCTCATTCGACGGGGATCCCGGCGCGCTTCACCACGTCGGCCCACTTCGCGAGCTCGGCGCGGACGAAGGCCTGGTACTCGGCGGGCGAGAGGTCGCGCGGCGCGAAGCCCAGCTGCTGCAGCCGGGCCGACACCTCGGGCGAGGCCATGATCGCGCGCAGCTCGCGCGACAGGCGCTCGGCGATCGGCGCGGGCAGGCCGGCCGGCGCGGAGATGCCGAACCACGAGGCCGCCTCGTAGCCGGCGGCGCCGCCCTCGGCGAGGGTCGGCACCTCGGGCATCGCGGGCGAGCGCGCGGCGCTGGTCACCGCGATCGCGCGCAGCTGGCCGGCCCTGATCGCGGCGGCCACCGCGGGCACGCCGTCGAACACCGCGGGGATCTGGTTGCCGATCGCATCGGCCATCGCGGGCGCCGAACCCTTGTACGGGACGTGCTGCAGCTTCACGCCGGCGACCACGTTGAGCAGCTCGCCCGCCAGGTGCGCGGAGGTGCCGATGCCGCCCGAGCCGAACAGCAGGCCGGGCCGCGCACGCGCCTGAGCGATGAATTCGGCCGGGGTCGCGGCCGGGAACGACGGATGCACGACGAGCACGTTCGCGACGGTGCCGATCAGCGAGAGGTGGGTGAAGTCGCGGTCCGGGTCGTAGGGCATCGCGCGGCGCAGCGCCGGGCCGCTGCCGTTCGACGCGATGTTCGAGACCACCAGGGTGTAGCCGTCGGGCGCGGCCTTCGCGACCGCGTCGGCGCCGATCGCGCCGCCCGCGCCCGGGCGGTTCTCGACGACCATCGGCCGGCCGAGCGCGGTGCCCAGCCGCTCGGCGACGAGCCGCGCGACGATGTCGGTGGTGCCGCCGGGCGGAAAGGGCACCACCAGCTTCACCGGCCGGTTGGGATAGTCCTGCGCCCGCACGCCGGCGCATGCGACGAGCAGGCCCGCCGCCACCAGGGCCGCGCGCACCGCGGCCTGTCTCCGCTTCATCCTCGTCTCCCTGGATCGTCGAACGCGGCCGGGCCCCGGGGCCCTAGCCGAAGAAGCGGCCGGCATCGCGCACCGGCGGCACGGTCCGGTTCTCGGCCGAATCGCCGTGCATCGGCGCACCGTCGATGTCGATCCGCGTGGGCCTCGGCATGCGGTGGTTGGCCGGCGTGCCGACGCGCAGCAGCACCAGCGCCTCGCCTTCCTGAGCGTGGAACCGGTAGAAGCTGCCGCGCGGCAGCATGATCCCCTGCAGCGGGCCGAGCACCACCTGCTCGCCCGCGGGGCCGTGGAACTGCGCGCGGCCGGCGAGGACGACGAACGCATGGTCCTCCTGCGGATGCGCGTGCAGCTCGTTCTCGCCGCCGGACGCATAGACCTTCAGCACCAGCGTGAGCGCGTCGGTGGCGGCGAGCGGCGTGTCGCTGCGACCCTGCGTGAGCAGCTCGGTGCGCAGCGTGAAGGCGCTGGGCGTGGTGCGCTCGGCGTAGGACCGCAGCTTGGCCCAGATGTCGGTCACGCTCTCGGCGACCGGCATGTCTCGCGGTTCCAGGCTCACGTCGTGTCTCCTCGTCGGGCGGGCGCCGGCCGAATCGAGTCTCCGAGCGCCCCGCTGCACTGTCAAGGCGAGGCGCGCGAACACCCCCTTCCGGAATTCCGAATGGCCCGGGGCCCGGCGCGCCGGCATCATCGGCGGTCCCGTCACCGCACCGACCCCCGCCGTGGACTTCACCCTCAGCGCCGAGCAGACCGCCTTCCGCGACGCCGTGCTCGGCTTCTCGCGCCGTCACCTGGCCGAGGGCGCGCACGCGCGCGCGCACGCCACCGAGTATCCGTGGGACGTCGCGAAGCTCATGGCGGACCAGGGGCTGCTCGGCATCGCGTTCCGGCCGGAGGACGGCGGCCAGGGCGGCACGCTGATGGACGCGGTGCTCGCGATCGAGGCGGTCGCCTCGGTCTGCCCGCGCAGCGCGGACGTCGTGCAGGCGGGCAACTTCGGCCCGATCCGGGTGCTCGCGGAGTACGCCACGCCGGCGCAGAAGGAGCGCTTCCTCGCGCCGCTGCTGCGCGGCGAGACGGTGATCTCGGTGGGCATGACCGAGCCCGAGGCGGGCTCGGCGGTCACCGACCTGAAGACCACGGCCACGGCCGACGGGGACGGGGTGCGCATCAACGGCACGAAGGTCTTCACCTCGCACGCCTGGTACGCGGACGTGATCCTCACCTACGTGCGCTTCGGCCCGGGCGTGGGCGGCATCGGCTCGGTGCTGATCGACCCGAAGAGCCCGGGCGTGCGCTTCGGCAAGCGCACCGCGTTCATGTCCGGCGAGGAATGGGCGCAGGTCTACTTCGACGACGTCCACGTGCCGGCGGACCGCATCCTGCTGCGCGAGGGCGGCTTCAAGCGGCAGATCGCGGGCTTCAACGTCGAGCGGCTGGGCAACGCGTCGCGCTCGCTCGCGCTGGGCCGCTACGCGTTCGAGGTGGCGCGCGAGTGGGCGATGCACCGCAGGCAGTTCGGCCGGCCGCTGGCGGAGTTCCAGGGGCTGCAGTGGAAGTTCGCCGACATGAAGATCAAGCTCGACGCGGCACAGCTGCTGCTCTACCGCGCGGCCACCAACGCGGACACCGGCCTGCCCTCGCCCGACGAGACCGCGATCGCGAAGGCCTTCTGCAACCAGACCGGCTTCGACGTGGCCAACGAGGCGCTGCAGGTGCTGGGCGGCACGGGCTACAGCCAGGACACGCTGGTGGAGTACTGCCTGCGGCGCTGCCGCGGCTGGATGATCGCCGGCGGCTCGATCGAGATCCTGAAGAACCGCATCGCCGAGGGCGTGTTCGGCCGCACGTTCCCGCAGCGGGCGGGCTGACCCGATGGCCGGCGACCGGATCGCGCCCTGGGCGCCGGGCTCGCTCGCGCAGTGCCTGTTCGCGCCCCGCTCGATCGCGCTGGTGGGCGCCTCGGGCGACGCGGCGCGCGCGAGCGCGCGGCCGCTGCGCTTCCTGCGGCAGCACGGCTACGCGGGCCGCGTGGTGCCGGTCAATCCGGCGCGCCCGGAGGTCTTCGGCGTGCCCACGGCCGCGCGGGTCACCGACATCGACGGGCCGATCGACCATGCGTTCGTGATGACGCCGGCCGCGCGCGTGGAGGACGCGCTGCGCGACTGCGCGGCCCACGGCGTGCCGGTGGTCACGGTCTACACCGACGGCTTCGCCGAGGCCGGCCCCGAGGGTGCGGCGATGCAGGCGCGGCTCGCCTCGGTGGCCCGCGAGCTGGGCGTGCGGCTGCTCGGCCCGAACTGCATCGGGCTGATCAACCCGGTGGAGCGGATCGCGCTCACGGTCAACGCGGCGCTGAAGGCGGACCTGCCGGGGGCGGGCACGACGGCGGTGGTCTCGCAGAGCGGCTCGATGCTGGGCACGCTGATGTCGCGCGGCCACGCGCGCGGGCTGCGCTTCTCGCGGCTGGTCTCCACCGGCAACGAGGCGGACCTCGCGGTGGGCGAGCTGGTGGAGCTCCTCGCCGACGACGACGCCACGCGGACGATCCTGCTCTTCCTCGAGACGCTGCGCGACGCGCCGCGGCTCGCGGCGGCGGCACGCCGCGCGCAGGCGGCGGGCAAGGTCGTCGTCGCCTACAAGCTCGGGCGCTCGGAGGCGGGCGCGGCGCTCGCGGTCTCGCACACGGGCGCGCTCGCCGGCTCGGACGCGGCGGTGGATGCGTTCCTGCGCGACGCGGGCATCGTGCGCGTGGACCTGCTCGAGGCGCTGCTGGAGGCGGGGCCGCTGCTCGCGCACGGGCCGTCGGCGCCGCGCACCGGGCCGCTGCGGGTCGCGGTGGTGACCACCACCGGCGGCGGCGCGGCGATGGTGGTCGACCGGATGGGCTCGATGGGCGTGGTGCCCGCGGTGCCCACGCCGGCCTTCTGCGCGGCGATGGCCGCGCAGGGCGTGACGGTGCGCGAGACGCCGATCGTGGACCTGACGATGGCGGTCACGCCGGCGCGCTACACGGCCGTGCTGCAGGGGCTGTTCGAGGCGGACTTCTGCGATGCGGTGCTCGCGGTGGTGGGCACCTCGGCGCAGTTCGAGCCGGCGCTCGCGGTCGAGCCGATCGTGGCGGCCGCGGGTCGCGGCGCGGATCCGGCGCGGCGCGGATCGAAGCCGCTCGCGGTGTTCCTCGCGCCGCAGGCCGACGCGTCGCTCGCGCTGCTGGCCGTCGAAGGGATCGCGGCGTTCCGCACGCCCGAGGCCTGCGCGGACGCGCTCGCGGCCTATGCGCGCTGGCGCGGGCCGGCCGCGACGGTCCGCCGCGAGGCGCCGCGGCTGCGGGCGGACGCGCTCGGTGCGGGCGGCACCCTCGACGAGCGCCGCTCGCTCGAGCTCTTCGACGACCTCGGCCTGCCGACGGTGCCGCGCCGCGTGATCGCGCCCGACGCCGACGCGCGCGCGCTCGCCGAGGCGGGCGACGCGCTCGGCTGGCCGCTCGCGGTGAAGCTGCTGTCGGCGGACCTGCCGCACAAGACCGAGGCCGGTGCGGTCTCGCTCGGCGTGGCCGACGCGGCGGCGGCCGTGGCGGCGATCGCCGCGATGCGCGAACGCGCGCTCGCCTACGCGCCGGGCGCGCGGCTCGACGGCGTGCTGCTGCAGCCGATGGTGGGCGGCGCGATGGCCGAGGCGATCCTCGGCTACCGCGAGGACCCGCTGGTGGGCCCGCTGGTGCTGCTCGGCATGGGCGGTCGGCTCGCCGAGGTCTATCGCGACACCACGCTGCGCCTGGCGCCGGTGGATCCCGCGCAGGCGCGCGCGATGGTCGACGAGGTCCGCGGCCTGGCCACGGTCCGCGGCTGGCGCGGGCAGCCGCCGGGCGACGTCGACGCGCTGGTCGCGGCGATCGTCGCGATCTCCGGGCTCGCGGCGCTGCCGGGACGGCCGGTGCTCGAGGCGGAGGTCAACCCCCTGATGGTGCGCGCGGACGGGGTGGTGGCGGTCGACGGGCTGGTGGTGGTGTCGGCGCGGGGCTGAGCGGACCGTTCGCCCCGGTTCGTTCAGCGCGCCGGCGGATCGCGCATCGGCACGCCCTGGCCGACGATCCGCGCCCGCAGCGGCGCCCGCCAGTCGTCACCGACGATCCAGCGCCGGATCG
This sequence comes from Pseudomonadota bacterium, assembly GCA_046046245.1. GTDB lineage: Bacteria > Pseudomonadota > Gammaproteobacteria > Burkholderiales > Burkholderiaceae_E > UBA4615. Next base: position 113,136 of record JBJOKE010000003.1, read on the forward strand.
ACGCGCACGCCGCGTCGGCGTCCCCGCCCGGCCCGGCCGCAGGCGTCGCGAGCCCGCCCCCGACCCGTTCCACGCACGCCCACGTCAACGCCAGCATGCACGACAGCACCGGTGCCCCGCCCACCCGCGGCGTCGCCGCGATCGCGGGCAGCGACGCGAGCCCGGTGCCCAGCACCACCACCGCGTCGACCGAACCGCCGTCGACCGCATCGAGCGCGCGGCGCAGCGCCGCGTCGCCCAGCGCGTAGATCGGATGCGCGCCCGGCGCGGCCGCCTCGCCGGCCGCGGCGGTCACCCGCGCCACCTGCCCGAGCTCGAACCCGCGCGCCCGCCAGTAGCCTTCGCTCGCGCGGGTCAGCACGTCGGAATACGGCGAGACCAGCGCGACGCGCCGCGCGCCCAGCGCCTGCAGGGCCGCGCAGACCGCCTGCGCCGCGGTCACCACCGGCACGCCGAGCCGCGCCGACACCGCGGCGATCCGCGCGTCCTCGTCGGCGGGCGCGAACGGATACGAGGCGCCGGTGCAGGCGAAGCCGATCGCCGACAGCGGCATCCCGCCGAAGCGCGCGGCGGTCTCGCCGATCGCGTCGAAGTACTCGGCGAGACGCGCCTCCATCGCCGCGCAGCCGCTCACCAGCCGCGCGGTGGCGAGCCCGATTCCCGGCGGCAGCAGGATCGCCGCCTCGGCCTCGGCCACCGCGTTGGCCTGCGGCACCAGCAGGCCGACGCGGCCGCGCGGCGAGTACGCGTCGCTCAACGCAGCCGCGCGAAGAACGACGCGCGCTCGCGCGCCCGCACCAGCAGCATCGTCAGGTCGTTCTCGGTGAGCACCATCCGCACGCCGAGGTCCACGAAGCGGCGCCAGAGCACGTCGTCGCGGATCCCGCCCATGCCGACGTGCCGGCCGTTCGCCTGCGCGGCGGCGACGATGCGGGCCACCGCGCGCTCGAGCTCGGGCGACGCGTAGGCGCCCGGCAGCCCGAGGTCGTAGACGAGGTCGCTCGCGCCGACGAAGAGCACGTCCACGCCCGGCGTCGCGGCGATCGCCTCGACCTCGTCGAGCGCGGCGCGGCTCTCCACCATCGCCACGGTCAGCACCTCGTCGTTGAAGCGCTTCGTGGCCTCGGCGAGCGTCAGGCCGTAGCCGAACTGCGGCACCGTGCCCGGCACCGACAGCTCGCCCTCGGGCGGGAAGCGGCAGGCCACGGCCGCGCGGCGCGCCTGCGCGGCGTCGTTCACGTGCGGCACGATCACGCCGAGCGTGCCGTTGTTCAGCCAGCTCGCGATGTCGGCGGGATCGTTGCGGCGCACGCGCGCGAGCGGCACCACGCCCGAGCGGATCGCGGCGAGCGCGATGTCGTAGCCGGCGTGCGAGGACATCGGGCTGTGCTCGTCGTCGAGCATGATCCACGCGAAGCCCGCCTCGGCGAGGATCGGTCCGATCTCGGGCGTGCGCGAGTGGCGCACGTTGCAGCCCACCAGGACCTCGCCCGCGGCGAGCCGCTCGCGCAGGCGCGCGGCCGGGCCGCGCGGCGCCTCACTCGGCCTTGAGCCCGGCGTCACGGATGATCTCCGAGTAGACCTGCATGTCGGCCTTCATCCGCGCGGTCAGCTCCTCGGGGGTGCCGGTGAGCACGTCCATGCCCAGCCCCTTGAACTTCGCCTGCACCGCGGGCAGCTGCAGCACGCGCACCAGCTCGGCGTTGAGCTTGCGCACGATGTCCTTCGGGATGCCGGCCGGCCCGTAGATCGCGTACCAGGTGTCGAGCGCGAAGCCGGGGATGCCGGACTCGATCATCGTCGGCAGCTCGGGGGCCACGCCGGTGCGCTTCGCGCCGGTGACCGCGAGCGCGCGCAGCTGGCCGGCCTGCGCGGCCGGCAGCGACGAGCCGATGTTGTCGAACATCATCGCCACGTGGCCGGCGATCAGGTCGATCCGCGCCGGGCCGCTGCCCTTGTACGGCACGTGGACCATGTCCAGGCCGGTGATCTTCTTGAACCGCTCGCCCGCGAGGTGCCCGCCGCCGCCGGTGCTCGGCGACGCGAAGGTCACGCCCTGCTTCTGCGTGCGGACCCAGTCGATCAGCTCGCGGACGTTCGTCACCGGCGTCTTCGGGTTCACCACCAGGATCAGCGGCGCGGCGGCCACCATCGTGATCGGCTCGAAATCCCGGTACGGGTCGTGCTTCGTGTCCCGGATCAGCACGGTGTTGGTGCCGTGCGTGCTCTGGGTGCCGATCACCAGCGTGTAGCCGTCGGGCGCGGCCCCGGCCACCGCCTGCACGCCGATGTTGCCCGAGGCGCCGGGCCGCGACTCCACCAGCACCGGCTGGCCCCAGGCGCGCGTGAGCTCCTCGCCGAGCGTGCGCGCGATGACCTCGACCGTGCCGCCGAGCGGGTACGGCACGACCATGCGGATCGGCTTGTTCGGATAGCTCGCGGCGTCGGCGAGCACGGTCGCGGGCGCGGCGAGCGCCGAGAGCGCGGCGACGACGAGCGCGGCGGCGAGACGTCGGGTCGGGGCGGGCATGGCGGTCTCCTGCGGAGCGGTTCGGCGGGTGGCGGCGGACACGGTCGCTCAGCGGTACGGCGAGGCGGACGCCGAGGCGGTGGCGAGCGTGAGGTCGGTCATGAACAGGTGGCCGGAGGCATGGGTGATCATCTCCGGCACGCCCGAGGCCATCGCGATGGACTGCGGCGTGACGCCGCAGGCCCAGAACACCGGCAGCTCGCCCGGCCCGACCGGGTTGTAGCGGCCGGCGTAGACCGCGGCCGGATCCTCGATGCCGATGGACGCGAAGTCGCCGACGTGGACCGGCGCGCCGTGCGCGATCGGGTGGCGCGCGGTGGTCTCGATGGTGGCCATCAGCAGCGGCGCGGGGATCGGCCGCATGCTGACGATCATGGTGCCGTGGAAGATCCCGGCGGGCTCGCAGGGGATGCTCGAGCGGTAGACCGAGATCCGGCCGCCGTCGTCGTCGAGGTGGCGCAGCGGGATGCCGGCCTCGATCATCGCCTGGTCGAACGACAGGCTGCAGCCCATCAGGAAGGCGACATGGTCGTCGCGCCAGTGCGCGCGCAGGTGCGGCACCTCGTCGACGAGCACGCCGTCGCGGAACACCCGGTACTTCGACAGGTCGGTGCGGACGTCGGCGCCGCGCGCGCAGCGCTTCGGCGAGGGGTCGCCGGCGTCGAGCACCTCCACCAGCGGGCAGGGCTTGGGGTTCGCCAGGCAGAAGCGCAGGAAGTCGAACGCGTACGCCTTCGGCACGATCGCGAGGTTGGCCTGCAGGTGGCCGCGCGCCATGCCGTGGGTGACGCCGGTCCAGCGGCCCTCGCGGATGGCGGCGCGCACCTCGGCGGGCGTGGCGTGCGCGAGCGCGCCGCGGGTGAGCGGGGCCGCGGCGGCGGACGGGTCGGTGGCGATCGCGGCGGACATCGGGCGGCTCCCACGGGGCGGCGCGCCCCGGGTCGGAGCGACGATCCGCGGACCGATCGTAGACGGGTCGGCACGGCCGGGGAATTCGCGATGGACGAATCCGGGCTTCAGCACTCCGGAATTGCCGCCCGCGCGCCCCCGCGCGCAGACTCGCCGGCATCGCAGGGAGAGGGCTCGGATGGAACGGCGGGAGACACGGCTCGGCGCGGTGCGCCTCGGCATCCTCTGGCAGCGGATGACCGGCCTGATGGACGAGGTCGCGCAGGCCTTCGTGCGGACCTCGTTCTCGGTGGTGGTCCGCGAGAACTGGGACCTGGCGGTCTCGCTGATGGACGGGCAGGGACGGCAGTTCGCCCAGTCCTCGCGCTCGATCCCGTCGTTCCTCGGCACGATGCCGCGCACGCTGTCGGCGATGCTGGCCCGCGTGCCGCGCGCGTCGCTCGAGCCGGGCGACGTGCTGATCTCGAACGATCCCTGGCTCGGCACCGGCCACCTGAACGACGTGACGATGGTCCGGCCGATCTTCCGCGGCCGCGAGCTGGTGGCCTTCGTGGGCGCCACCTTCCACACGGTCGACATCGGCGGCGCGCCGAACCCGTTCGCGCGCGACGCCTACGAGGAAGGGCTGTGCATCCCCGTCTCGCGGATCCTGCGCCGCGGCGAGGAGAACGAGGACGTGGTGGCCTTCCTGCGCGAGAACCTGCGCGAGCCCGACGAGACGCTGGGCGACATCCGCGCGCAGTTCGCCGCCTTCGAGGTCGCGCAGGTCAAGCTGCTGGCGATGCTCGACGCCGAGGGCGTGCACGACCTCGACGCGGTCACCGACGAGATCCTCGCGCGCTCGGAGCGCAGCATGCGGCAGGCGCTGGCCGCCGCGCCCGACGGCGAGTTCGCCGACGCGCTGACCACCGACGGCTTCGAGCATCCGCTCACCGTCCGCTGCACGGTCCGCAAGCAGGGCGAGTCGATCGAGGTGGACTTCGCCGGCACCTCGCCGCAGATCGACAAGCCGATCAACTCGGTGATGAACTTCACCTTCGCGTACAGCGCCTACGCGATCAAGTGCGCGTTCGACCCGCAGTCGCCGAACAACGACGGCGGCCTGCGCCCGATCCGCATCCTGGCGCCCGAGGGCTGCCTGGTGAATCCGACGCGGCCCGCGCCGGTCTGGGGCCGGCACCTGTCCGGCCACTACCTGCCCTTCGCGATCTACGGCGCGCTGTCGCGGATGATCCCGGAGCGCATCGTCGCCGACAGCGGCTCGCCGATCTGGAACGTCTACTTCAAGGGTACCGACCGCAACCGCCGCACGTTCGTGAAGATGTTCTTCATGAGCGGCGGCTACGGCGCTCGGCCCGGCTCGGACGGGCCGGCCTGCCTGAGCTTCCCCACCAACGTGTCGAACAGCCCGATCGAGCAGTTCGAGAACCAGGTGCCGCTGCGGGTCACCGAGAAGTCGCTGCTGGTGGACTCCGGCGGCGCGGGGCGCTTCCGCGGCGGCCCGGGGCAGCGGATCTCGTTCCGCTCCACGGGCGAGGCACCGCTCACCTTCGTGATCCGCCACGAGCGCGTGAAGCACCCGCCGCGCGGGCTGCTCGGCGGCCTGGCGGGCTCGGCCGGCGTGGACCTCGTCAACGGCGAGCGGATCGCGGCCAAGGCGGTGGTCACGCTCGCCAAGGACGACGTGGTCACCTTCGAGACGCCCGGCGGCGGCGGCATGTTCGCGCCGGCCGAGCGCGACCGCGAGGCGCTGCGGCGCGACCTGCGCGACGGGCTGGTCTCGACCGGGGCCGCGCGGCGCGACTACGGCGCGGCGGCGGCCGACCTCGCGGACACGCCGGACGGATCGGCCGCCTCGGCGTCGGCCTCGACGGGAGACTGCCGTTGAGCGCCGCTCCGTTCCGCATCGGCGTCGACATCGGCGGCACCTTCACCGACCTGGTGATGGTCGACACGCGCACGGGCCGCCTCTTCAACGAGAAGGTGCTGACCACGCCGCACGACCCCTCGCAGGGCGTGCTCTCGGGCGTGCGGCTGATCATGGCGAACAACGGCGTCGCCGCGCGCGAGGTCGAGCACGTGATCCACGGCACCACGCTGGTGGCCAACGCGCTGATCGAGCGCAAGGGCGTGCGCACGGCGCTCGTCACCACCGAGGGCTTCCGCGACGTGCTGCAGATCGGCCGCGAGTGGCGCTACGACATCTACGACCTGTTCATGCAGCCGGTCGAGCCGCTGGTGCCGCGCCACCTGCGCTTCGAGGTCCGCGAGCGGATCGGGCACGACGGCTCGGTGGTGGTGCCGCTCGACGCCGCGGGCCTGGAGGCGGTCGCGCGCCGCATCGGCGAGTCGGGCGTGGAAGCCGTGGCGGTGAGCTTCCTGCACGCGTTCCGGGAGCCGGCCCACGAGGTGCGCGCGAAGGCGGTGCTCGAGTCGCTGCTGCCGGGCGTGGCGGTCTGCACCTCGAGCGACACGATGCCCGAGATCGGCGAATACGAGCGCACCGCGACCACGGTCTGCAACGCCTACGTGCAGCCGCTCTTCCGACGCTACATCACCGCGCTGATGGACGGGCTGCGCGCGCTCGGCATCGGGCGCGACCTCTACCTGATGCAGTCCGACGGCGGCACCGTCCACTACCGGACCGCGATCGAGTGCCCGATCCGGCTGGTGCAGTCCGGCCCGGCCGGCGGCGTGCAGGCCACCTCGCTGATCGGCCGGCTGGCCGGCGAGCCGGACCTGATGTGCTTCGACATGGGCGGCACCACCGCGAAGGCCTGCCTGATCGAGGGCGGGGAGCCTGCGCTGTCGGGCGACTTCGAGGTGGCGCGGCTGTCGCGCTTCCGCAAGGGCAGCGGCATCCCGCTGAAGGTGCCCTCGGTCGACATGATCGAGATCGGCTCGGGCGGCGGCAGCATCGCGCGGGTCGACCGCATGGGCCTGATCCGCGTGGGCCCGGACAGCTCGAGCGCGGTGCCCGGCCCGGCCTGCTACGGCCAGGGCGGCGAGGACCCGACGGTGACCGACGCCGACCTGCTGCTCGGCTTCCTCGACGCCGGCTCCTTCCTCGGCGGCGACATGCGGCTCGATGCGGCCGCCGCCGCGGCGGCGATCGAGGCGCGGCTCGCGCGGCCGCTCGGCCTCACGGTGCTCGAGGCCGCGGTGGGCATCCGCGAGACGGTCGACGAGCAGATGGCGCAGGCCGCCGGCATCCACGCGCTGGAGAAGGGCCGCAAGGCGGCCGACTACGCGATGGTGCCGATCGGCGGCGCCGGTCCGGTCCACGCCTGCCACGTGGCGATGAAGGTCGGCATGTCGCGCGTGGTCGTGCCCGCGGGCGCGGGCGTGGCCTCGGCCTTCGGCTTCCTCGCCTCGCCGCTCGCGTTCCGCTACGTGCGCTCGGCGGTGTCGGCGGTCGCGGAGCTGGATCCGGCCGAGGTCGCCGCGTCGATCGACGCGATCCGCCGTCGCGGCGTCGCGCTGCTGGTCGCCTCCGGCGCCGCCGAGGCCGAGTGCGGCGTGCGCGTGTCGGCCGCGATGCGCTACGTGGGCCAGGGCTTCGAGGTCGACGTGCCCGACGTCGACTGGATGCGGGCCGAGGGTCTGCACGCGCGGCTGGCCGAGGGCTTCGAGCGCTGCTACCGCGCGCTCTACGGCCGGATCGAGCGCGACACGCCGGCCGAGGTCGTCTCGTGGCGCGTGGTGGTCTCGGGTCCGGCGCCTGCGCTCGAGCCGAGCGTGGCCGCCGCGGGCGCTGACGACGCGCGTGTCGCGCACAAGGGCACGCGACCGGTCTGGGCCCTGGGCCCGGGCGGCTTCGTCGACACGCCGGTCTACGACCGCTACCGGCTCGCGCCGGGCATGGCCTTCGACGGCCCGGCCATCGTCGAGGAACGCGAGTCCACCGTCGTGGTGCCGCAGGGCGCGCACGCCACGGTCGACGCGCGCGGCAACCTGGTGATCGACCTGCCCGTCTCCGAGGAGGGCTCCCCCGCATGAAGCGCTATCCGATGTGGATCGACGGCGCCTGGACCGAGCCGCAAGGCGGCGAGTGGTTCGAGTCGGTCGATCCGTACCGCGGCACCCCGTGGGCCGAGGTCGCCCGCGCACGCGCGGCCGACGTGGACCGCGCGGTCCGCGCCGCGGACCGCGCGATGCGCGAAGGCCCGTGGTCGAGGCTGACCGCCACGCAGCGCGGCCACGCGCTGCGCGCGCTCGGCGACCGCGTCGCGCAGCACGCGCAGCGGCTCGCCGAGGTCGAGGTCCGCGACAACGGCAAGCTGATCGCCGAGATGGCGAACCAGTGCCGCTACCTGACCGAGTGGTTCCACTACTACGGCGGGCTCGCCGACAAGATCGAGGGCACGGTGCCGCCGATCGACAAGCCCGACGTGCTGAACTTCACGCGGCCCGAGCCGATCGGCGTGGTCGCCTGCATCACGCCGTGGAACTCGCCGCTGCTGCTGATGGCCTGGAAGGTGGCGCCCGCGCTCGCCGCGGGCAACGCGGTGGTGATCAAGCCCTCGGAGCACGCGTCGGCCTCCACGCTGGAGTTCGCGGCGCTCGCGCACGAGGCCGGGATCCCGCCCGGGGTGATCAACGTGGTGACCGGCTTCGGCCACGAGGCCGGCGACGCGCTGGTCACGCATCCGCGGGTCCGCAAGGTGGCCTTCACCGGCGGCGAGGCCGGCGGACGCGCGGTCAACGTCGCGGCCGCGGCCGACTTCAAGCACGTGACGCTGGAGCTGGGCGGCAAGTCCGCGCACATCGTCTTCGACGACGCGAAGCTCGACGACGCCGTCTCGGGCGCGATCTCGGGCATCTTCGCGGCGAGCGGCCAGACCTGCATCGCGGGCTCCCGGCTGCTGCTGCACGACTCGATCCACGACACCTTCGTCGGGAAGCTGCTGGCGCTGGCCGGCACCGCGCGGATCGGCGACCCGATGTCGCCCGACACCCAGGTCGGCCCGATCACCACCGACGCGCAGTACCGCAAGGTGCTCGACTACATCGGCATCGCGAAGGCCGAGGGCGCGCGCTGCGTGCTGGGCGGCGGCCCCGCCGAGCCGCCCGCGGGCGCGGCCGGCCGCTTCGTGCAGCCGACGGTCTTCGTCGACGTGAGCCCCTCGATGCGGATCGCGCAGGAGGAGGTCTTCGGGCCGGTGCTGTCGGTGATCCGGTTCCGCGACGACGACGAGGCGGTGGCGATCGCCAACGGCACGCGATTCGGGCTGGCCGCGGGCCTGTGGACCGAGAGCCTGCGCCGCGCGGTCGCGATGTCGAAGCGGCTCGAGGCGGGCACGGTCTGGGTCAACACCTACCGGTCGACCAGCTACACCACGCCCTTCGGCGGCTACAAGGCCTCGGGCCTGGGCCGCGAGAACGGGCTGGACGCGATCCGCGAGTACCTGCAGACGAAGAGCGTCTGGTTCCACACCGGCGGTTCGCCGGCCAACCCCTACATCCGCCGATGAGCATCCCTCCCACCGTCGCGGGCGCCCTCGCGCAGGCGCTCGCCGAATCCGGCGTGCGGCGCATCTACGGCCTGCCGGGCGGCGGCTCGTCGCTCGACGTGATCGAGGCGGCGGCCGCGCACGGCATCGACTTCGTGCTGACGCGCACCGAGAACGCCGCGGTGATGATGGCCGGCGCGATGGCCGAGGTCACCGGCGTGCCGGGCGTGGCGCTGACCACCAAGGGACCGGGGCTGGCGAACGCGGCCAACGGCACGGCCTATGCGTCGCTCGACCGCGCGCCGGTGCTCGTGGTCACCGACGGCTTCACCGACGCGCAGCGCGGCTACATCACCCACCAGGTCTTCGACCAGGCCGCGATGCTCGCGCCGGTGGTGAAGGGGCACACGCGGCTGGCGGGTGCCGACGCGGGCCGCGAGATCCGCGACGCGCTGGCGCTCGCGACCGCGCTGCCGCAGGGGCCGGTGCACGTGGAGCTGACCGGCGAGGTGGCTCGTCGCGCGGTGCCGGGCGGGCTGCCGCCGGCCGCGCGTGCCGAGCCCGTCGCGCTCGACGCCGGCGCGCTCGCGGCCGCACGCGCGATGCTCGACGGCGCGAAGCGGCCGGTGGTGATCGTCGGCATGGAGGCGCGCCGGCACGCCTACGCGGTGCGCCGCTTCGCGGCGGCGCTGGGCTGCCCGGTGCTGCCCACCTACAAGGCCAAGGGCGTGGTGCCCGATGCCGACCCGCGGGTGACCGGCGTGTTCACCGGCGGCGAGCAGGAGGCCGAATGTGTCGGGCAGGCCGACCTGATCGTGCTCGCCGGCCTCGACCCGGTGGAGCTGATCCTGCAGCCGTGGCGCTACCGGGTCCCGGTGCTGGAGCTGTCGGCGGTCCGCTATCCGGTCCACTACGTGACGCCGGAGATCTCGGTCCACGGGCCGCTGGAGGCGGCGCTCGACGCGCTCGCGCCGCACGCGCCGGCGCCGGGCTGGGCACCGGCCACGATCGAGCGGCTGCGCGCCGGCGTGCTGCAGACGCTCGCCTACGGGCCGGTGGCCGAGGGCGTGGCGCCCGACCGCGCGGTGCTGCGCGCGGCGCGGGCCTGCGCGCGTCACGACGTCGCGCCGCGGGTCACCGTCGACGCGGGCGCGCACATGTTCTCGGCCACCGCGTTCTTCCCCTGCTTCGGCCCGGGCGACCTGCTGATCTCGAACGGCCTCGCGACGATGGCGTTCGCGCTGCCGGCGGCGATCGCCGCGGCGCTCGACGACCCGTCGCGCCCGGCGCTGTGCATGACCGGCGACGGCGGGCTGCTGATGTGCCTGGGCGAGCTGGTCACCGCGGTCCAGCAGCGCGCGCGGATCGTCGTGATGGTGTTCAACGACGGCGCGCTGTCGCTGATCGACGTGAAGCAGCAGAGCCGCACGCTGCCGCCGCGCGGCGTGCGCTGGCCGCGCACCGACTTCGCGACCGCGATGCGCGGCTGCGGCGGGCTGGGGCTCGTGGCCCGCGACGAGGCCGAGCTCGACGCGGCGCTCGACGCGGCGCTGCGGGCCGACGGCCCGGCGCTGATCGACGTCCACGTGGACCCGGCGGGCTACGGCCGCCAGCTGAAGGCGATGCGCGGCTGAGCGGCCGGCGACGACGCCCCGAACCGAAGCGACGACAGGAGCCCCGCGCGATGTGGCAACCCACCCGGATCATGGTCGACGGCGAGCTGATCCCGTTCGCCGACGCCGCCGTCCACCCGCTGTCGCTCGCGGTGGCCTACGCGACGACGGTCTTCGAGGGCCTGCGCGCCTACCGCCACGCCGACGGCCGCTACACGGTCTTCCGGCTCGCCGAGCACGTGCGGCGCCTGCAGGTGGGCATGAAGGTGATGCGCTTCGAGGGCACGCTCGAGACCGACTACCTCGCCGATCGCCTGTCCGCGCTGATCCGCGCGAACGCGCCCGACGACGACGTCTACGTGCGGCTGCTGGTCTACATCAAGGGCATCGGCCTGATGGCCACGCGCGGGCCGGTCGGCTGGACTGCGGCCGCGATGCCGCGCGACAAGCCGAAGTTCGCCGAGAAGGGCATGCAGCTCGGCGTGAGCTCGTGGAGCCGCCTGTCGGACAACGCGAGCCCGCCGCGGATCAAGGCCGCGGCCAACTACCACAGCGCGCGGCTGGTGCAGCTGCAGGCGCAGTCCGACGGCTACGACGGCGCGCTGATGCTGACGCCGACGGGCAAGGTCTCGGAGGCGCCGATCGCCTGCTTCTTCATGGTCCGCGACGGCGTTCTGATCACGCCGAGCCTGACCTCCAACATCCTGGAGAGCGTGACCCGCGACACGATCATCCGGCTGTACGAGGCGTCGACCGGCCGGCGCGTCGAGCAGCGCGAGGTCGACCGCAGCGAGCTCTACTTCGCCGACGAGGCCTTCGTCTGCGGCACCGGCCAGGAGATCGTCCCGGTGGTGGGCATCGATCGGCTGGCGGTGGGCGACGGCGTGCCCGGGCCGGTCACGCGGGCGCTGCAGCAGCAGTACTTCGACGTGGTCCGCGGCCGGGTGCCGGACGAGCACGGATGGCACACGCCGGTCTGAGCGTCCGTCGGCCGGGCGCGGGCGGGACGGGGGGCGGCCGCGCCGGCGTCGGCGCGGCGCTCGACCGCACCGGCACCGGCGGCAACGGGTGCCGCCGGCCGCAGGCTCAGCGCTCGCGCAGCGCGGTCCCCGCCTCGACGAGGTGGCGGATCAGCTGTTCGGTGTAGGCGGGCAGCGTTCGCCGACGGGGCCGCACGAGGCTCATCTGCCGGCGCGCCCACGGGTCGGCGAGCTCCACGAGCCGCAGTCGCCGGTTCCCGTCGTAGCGTGTCGCGCAGGCGCGCGGCACCACCGCGATGCCCGCCCCCGCGATCACCATCTGGCAGACCGCGTCGAAGCTGCTGACCTGGATCCGCAGGTTCACGCGCTTGCCCTGCGACTGCGCGATGCGATCGACGAAGGTCTGGATCGAGTTGAACTGGTTCAGGCCGACGAAGCTGAAGCCGTCCAGGACCTCCGAGAGCCGGGTCCGGTCGGGCAGCGCCGGGGCGGCGTCCTGCGACGCGATCAGCACCAGCTCGTCCGGATAGAGCGGCAGCACCTCGAGCTCGTCGGACTGCACGTGCGCGGCGATCACGCCGAGGTCCGCGACGCCCTTGACCACCGAGGCCATGACCTCCTCCGACGAGCACTCGGTGAGCTCGATGTCGATCGCCGCGTGCTCGCGCAGGAACGGCGACAGCGCGTCGGCGAGGAAGGTGTTGGTGGCGGTGCTGTTGGCCATCAGCCGGATGCTGCCCTTGACGCCCTCGGCGTAGGGCAGCAGGTCGGCGTGCAGGCAGTCGAGCTGGCGGAAGACCGCGCGCGCGTGCTCGAGCACGATCTCGCCGGCGCGGGTGAGCTGCAGCCCCTTGGCCTGGCGGATCAGCAGCGGCGTGCGCAGCGCCTCCTCGAGCTGCTTGATCCGCATGCTCGCGGCCGACGGCGACAGGAAGCTCCGCTCGGCGGCCCGCGTCAGGTGCAGCGCTTCGCCGACGTTGAGGAACAGGCGCAGGTCGGTCAGGTCGTAGTGCATCGCTCGCCGCGGGCCGTGCGGCGTGTCCGGAAGGCGCGCCGCGCGAAGGGAGGGCGATCATACCCCGCGACCCGGGCAGCCCCGGAGGCGGGCCGCCGCTACAGCACGAGCCCGTCCGCGCCCTCGGCCGCGCCGAGCGCCGGTGCCCAGATGATCACCAGCTGGTCCCGCGTCACCGTCAGCCCGACGCGCTGCGCCTCGGCCATCGCGGCGTCGAGCAACTCGGCATCGGCGAGCGACGCATGCTCGGGGCCGGTGAGGGTGAGCATCGCCGACCTCGAGTAGGCGACGACCCTGTAAGGATGTTGCGAAGCGGACGACACGGACTGCTCCAATGGGCAGACCGCCCATTCGCCGACGATGATGCGCCTGCGGCCCGGCCGAGGGAAGGGGAGGGGTATTCCCGAGCGCGGGGGATCGACAGGCGGACGACGGGTGCCCCGGCCGGCGGCCGGATGCCCGGCCCGACCGTCAGGCCTCGGGCGTGCGGACGGCCCCTGCCGCGCGGAACCGACGCCAGTCGCCGTCGGCGATCCGGGGACCGCGCGGCAGCGTCTCGCCGGCGACGTAGGTCCAGCACAGGCGCGTCGCCCCGCCGTCCTCCTCCGCGCGCACCAGGGTCCGGTGGTACATCCGGTCGTCTCGCGCGTAGCCGGTGAAGCCCTCGAGCGCGTCGAGCGGGCCGAGCGCGGCGGCGACGTCCTGCAGTTCGGCGACCTCGCCGCGCACGCGGTGGGCCGGGTCCAGCACCATCACCGGGTACGGCGCGCCGGTCTCGTGCAGCGACCCCGACACGCACGCGGCGGCGACGCGGCGCAGCGGCTGGTCGTGCAGCACGTGTGCGTTCGACTCGCCGCGCAGCAGCGTGCCGTAGACGAAGACCGCGTCGACGGTCAGCACGCCCGGTCGTCCGTCGGCGGCAGCGCGCAGCGGCGCCGGGTCGTGGCCGAAGCGCGCGAAGCCGCGCTCGACGGTGGCCAGGTAGTCGGCGGCGGGCGCGTGGTGCTCGCCACGGCGCGCCGCGGTCACCACGTAGGCGATCGCGGGCTGCAGGCGCCCGTCGGGCAGGATCACCTCGACCTCGCGAGGCTCGTAGGCGCCGCCCGCGACGTCTTCCTTGCGGTCGAGCGCGGCCCAGCCCTGCGGGCTCGGGTCGATCAGCGCGCCCTGCACCAGGCTCCCCCTGCTCGGACGCACGTCGAGCGCGCCGGCCTGCCGGCGCTGCGAGCGGTAGCCGAAGGACAGCGCGTGGTCGGGCAGCAGCGCCGGGCCGACGGTGCGGCAGTGCGAGGCGTCGAGGCCGTGGGCGGCGAGCCAGGACGCGAGTTCGGCATCGCAGAGGTTGGAGCCGTAGGCGAAGCAGGGTCGGTCGGCACGCATGGCGTCTCGGGGCGGGCAGGCGTCGGACGCCGGCTCAGAGCCGGTCGTACTTGTCGTGGCGGCCGCGGGCCTTGTCCACCGGGTAGCGCGCCGCGTTCAGCGCCATCTTGCGACGCGCGGCCTCGGCGAGGTCGACGTCGAGCCGGTCGGCCAGCCGCACGAGGTAGAGCAGCACGTCGGCGAGCTCGAGGCGCACCGCCTCGAGGGTCTCGGGCGGCAGCGCGGCGGCCTCGGACTCGGCCTCGGTCAGCCACTGGAAGGGCTCGAGCAGCTCGCCGGCCTCGACGACGAGGGCGGCGGCGAGGCTCTTGGGGGCATGGAAGCGGTCCCAGTCGCGCTCGGCGGCGAACGCGCGCAGCGCGTCGCGCAGCTCGACGAGCGGGTCGCGGTCGGGGGACGGAGCACTCATCGGAACACCCTACCACGGCGCGGACGACGGCCGCGCCGGTCCTCGGGCCGGTTCACCGCCGGCCCGCGCGCTTCAGAACGTGAGCACCTTGTCGGCCTCGACGGTGGCCTTCGCGAGCTCGCCGAGCGTGCCGATCCGCGTGCCGGGGATCAGCGGCAGCTCGGCCAGGCCGCGCGCGAGCGCGCAGGTCCGGCAGACGATGATCGGCACGCCGTGCTCGACCAGCGTCTCGACCATGCCCTGCAGGCCGTTGCCGGCGCCGTCGACCTGGTTGGGCAGCGCGAGCACGGTGGCGTCGGACATCAGGAACACCGTGAGTCCGGGCCGCTCGTCGAGGCCGGCGAGCGCGCTCGCGACGCGCAGGGCGGACAGGCAGCGCTCGCTGCCGTAGGGCGGTGCGTGGACGACGACGAGGATCTTCTGCATGGGGTCTCCGGATCGGGCGGCCGTGCAGCGGGATCGCCGGGCGCGCCGGAGGTCGATCCTAACCGGACCGGCGGATCGGGCGCCCGAACCGGATCAGGGCACGCCGCGGTTCGCGGCGCGTCGCGGGCTCAGCGCAAGGCGAAGGCCGCGGCGAGCCCGGCGATCTGCGCGAGGCCGAGGCCGACGCCGATCGCGACGGCCAGCCGCCGCTGCCGCTCGATGCGCCGCGCCGCGGCGCGCTCGATCCGCTCGAGGCGGCGCTCGAGGTCGATCCGCACCTCGCGGACCACCTGCTCGACGTCCTCGCGCAGCCTCAGGTTCGCGGCGACCGACACGCGGCCCATCGCCTCGAACTGCTCGCGCTGGCCCACCGACACGGCGCGCAGCGCGGTGACCACCCCGTCGAGATCCTCGCGGCAACCGGCGAGCTCCTGCGCGGTCGCGGCGATGCGCGGATCCGCGGCCCGGTCGCGGGGTATCTCGGCATCGATCCGGGCCTGCAGCACCGCGAGGCCGTCGTGCAGCCAGCGGCGCAGGTCGGCGCGCTGCGCCGCGAGCTCGTCGCGCACCTCCTGGGCCTGCTGGCGGTGCAGCGCCACACAGTCCTCGAGGCGGCGGTTCAGGTCGATGCCGGCCGGGGCGTCGTCGGCCGGGGTGTCATCGACGCAGAAGGGGTCGGGCGCGTCGAGCCGCGCGAGCAGGCGCTCGATCCGGCCGTCGACGTCGGCGAGGCCGAGCGGCGGGACCGCGAAGAGCGCCGGGCCGGCCGGTGGCGCGCTCCCGTCGCCGGGAACCGCCGCGTCGACCCGTTGCCCCGTCTCGTGCCGCACCTCGTCCCACACCGCTGCCATCGCCGTTCCCCGTCCATGCACGCCGACCGGCGCCGCCGCCCCACCGGAGGCGGCTTGCGCGCGCCCGGCCGGCGTGCGCGGGCCGGGCTCGATGCAGGCTGACGCGGACGACGGGACCCGACCAACCGGCGCGGTCGAACGGTCGACCGCGACCGCCCGGCGGCCTCAAGTCCGTGACGGAAACCCTTGGCGCCCCGGGCGCCGGGCCGGGCGGGGTGCCGGAACGCCCGGTCGACGCGGCCCGCCCGCGATGCGATGCTCGGTGCGATCCCGCCCGTCCACGACACGAAGGAGACCCATGGCGATCTTCGAGCTGCGCACCTACGACATCGTCGTCGGCAAGATGGCCGACTGCGTCGCGCTGTACCAGGCCGAGGGCTGGCCCGCGCTGCAGAAGCATCCGCCGCGGCTGGTCGGCTACTTCACCGGCGACGTGGGCGCGATGAACCAGATCGTCCACCTCTGGAAGTTCGAGGACGACGCCGACCGGCGCGCGTTCTGGAAGGCCGTGTTCTCCGACCCCGCGTTCATGGCCTTCGCCACGAAGTTCCGCCCGCTGATCCGCGAGCAGCAGAACAAGCTGCTGCTGGCCGCGCCCTGGGGCCCGACGCCGTGACGCACGCCGCGCCGCGGTGACGGCGCCGGGCCTGCGGCCGGCCTGGCCCGGCCTCGCGGTGGTGGGGCTGGGCGCGTCGATCGTGCCGCTGGATTTCGCGGTGAACCTGGCGTTCCCCGCGATCACCGCGGCGTTCGAGCTGCCGACCGACGCGATCCGCTGGGTCGCGGTCTGCTACGTGCTGGTCTACGGCAGCCTGATGCTGGGCTTCGGCGCGCTCGGCGACCGGATCGGCTACCTGAGGGTGTTCCGCGCGGGGCTCGCGCTCGGCGCGCTGGCCTTCGCGGCGTGCGCGCTCGCGCCCTCGTTCGCGTGGCTGCTCGCGGCGCGCGTGCTGCAGGGCGTGTCGGTGGCGCTCACCGTCGCCTGCGCGCCGGCGATCGCGACGCTGCTGGTCGACGAGGCGCGGCGCACCCGTGCGCTGTCGGCCTACGGCAGCCTGCAGGCGGCCGCGGGCGTGGTGGCGCCGGTGATCGGCGGCGCCGCGGTCGCCTGGCTGGGCTGGCCGGGCGTCTTCTCGTTCCGCGTGCCGGTGGTGCTGCTCGCGCTGGCCGGCACCTCGTGGCTCGCCGGCGCGGCCGGCCGGCAGTCGCGGCGCTCGGACCGCGCGTTCGACGCGGGCGGCTCCGCGATGCTGGCCGCGGCGGTCGCGCTGCTGCTGCTCGCCCCGGCGCTGCTCGGCGGCGGCGGGTCGCCGGAGGCGGCGGTGGCGGCTGCGGTCGCGGGCGCGGCGACGATGGCCGGATTCGTGCGCCGGGAATCGCGTTCGCCGGCGCCCTTCCTGCCGCCCGAGGTCGCGCGCGACGGCGACTTCCTGATGCTCAACGCGGCGGCCTGCGCGGTGCAGTGCGCGAGCTTCGCCGCGCCGCTGACGGTGCCCTACTTCCTGCTGGGCGCCGCGGGCTGGACACCGCAGGCGAGCGGCGCGCTGCTGTCGACCTGGGCGATGGGCATGCTCGCCGGCTCGTGGGCGGCAGCGCCGTCGGTGACCGCGCTGGGTGCGCGACGCGCGGCGATCGCGGGCACCGTGGTCGCGGCCGCGGGTCTCGCCGGACTGGCCGCGTGGACGGCCGCGCCGCCGGCCCCATGGATGGTCGCGACGCTCGCGCTGCAGGGCGCGGGCCTCGGCCTGTTCCAGGTCGCGCACGCCGACGGCGTGGTCGCGGCGCTGCCGCCCACCTCGCGCGGCGTGGCCGGCAGTCTCACGATGGTGGCCCGCACGGTGGGCGTGGTGGTGGGGGCCACCGCCTGGCTCGGGCTGATGCGGCGCCACGAGGCGCCGGGCCTCGACGCGGCCGCCGCGGCGGCCGCGACGGCCGAGGGCTTCGGCACGGTGGCGCAGGCGGCCGCCGCCCTGCTCGCGGCGACGCTCGCGGCCTGGGGGCTGCAGGCGCTGGCGCGACGTCGCTGACGGACGGCGGATTACTTCGTCGCGGGCTTCCGGGCGGCGGGCTTCTTCGCGACCGGTGTCTTGGATGCGGGCTTCTTCGAGGCGGGCTTCTTGGTCGCGGGCTTCTTGGCCGCGGGCTTCTTCGAGGCGGGCTTCTTGGCCGCGGGCGTCTCGGCTGCCGGCGTCTTCGCCGCAGGAGGTTTCGCCGCCGGCGCCTCCACCCTCAGCCACTCCTGCGCGAACCGCCTGAGCGACGACGGCGGCGTGTCGTCCGACACCTGCATCTCGAAGTCGTCGACGAAGCCGTTCCACAGGTCGACCAGGTCCTCGTGGAACGCGTGCGGCGCGTTCGCGTCGAGCCATGCGCGCACCGCGCCCTCCTCGGGCAGCGCCTCGGCCGCGCGGCGCAGCAACCCCTGCGCGACGGCCACGGACAGCGGCAGCGTCGGCGCCTCGCCGAGCGCACCGGCGAGCATCACGGTCAGCAGCGTCTCGTCGTCGCTGCGGCCGCCGGTCACCGCCAGCCAGTGCGAGGTCGCCTCGGCCTCGAACGCGTCGACCTCGTCGAGCGCGGAGTCGGGGAACACCAGGCGACCGGTCAGCCGTCCGCCCGGTCCGTCGAGGTTGCCCGAGACGAGCTGGTGGACGGGCGCGTCGGCGTCGAGGACGATCTCCATCAGCGCCGCCGCGCCCTCGCGCCAGATCGTGTCGACGATCGGCCGGTAGGCCTCGGGCACGCCCGCCGGCAGCTCGGCGAAGCGCTCCGGGAAGCGGCGCGCCCGCTCGAGCACCTGCTCGAGGCCGCGCAGGTCCTTCACCCAGGCCCGTTCGGGCGCGTAGGCGAGGATCATCAGCGCGGTCATCACGTAGGGCTCGGCGCTCTCGGGGTCGAGGTCGGGCCCGGTGTTGCCGAGCACCGCGCGCAGCGCGCGCGCAGCACCGAAGCGCCGTCGCCGCTCGGCCGCTGAGCGCTCGATCGCGGCCCACTCGGCGTAGGGCAGCTGCGCCCAGTGCGCGACCACCTCGGCGTCGAATCGGCGCAGCGTCGCGGGCTCGAGCTCGTCGGGGTCCTCGCCCTGCTGCAGCGCGAGCACGCGCTTGATCGCCTGCGACGCCCCCTTGGTGTGGAAGAGCAGCCCGTTCTCGGCGATCGAGCGCGCCGCGAGCGCGACGTCGCCGCCGCTCACCTTGTGCAGGTGCAGGTTCACCAGCCCCAGCATCGCGCGCATCGCCCGCTCGAGGTCGTCGCGCAGGTGCTCGGTGCCGAGCACGGCGGCGATCCGGCGCATTCCGCGCACGCCCTCGGCGAGCAGCGCCTCGCGCCGCTCGGGGTCGATCCGCCCCTCGCGGACGCCGTGCGACCAGGCGCGCTCGAAGAGCGTGCGGGCGTCGTGGCGGGCGACGGCGGTCACAGCACGTCGTCCTCGTCGTCGTCGGCCTCGCCGGCGGCCTTGGGCGGCGGGGGCGGCGGCGCGTCCATCGCGCGGTGATGGCGGGCGCGCAGCATCTCCATCGTGTCGCGGAAGATCTCGTAGTGCTCGCAGCGCAGCCGCCACGCGAGCTCGTGCCAGTCGCGGTCCTGCACCTCGCGCAGCGGCACCACGTCGCGCCGCGTGTCGGCGTCGAGCTCGCCATGCTGCAGGTCGGCGTTGGCGCGCGGGATCTCGTCGTCCTCGTCGCCCGCGTTCGGATCGAAGGTGCCGTGGCGGAAGAAGCGCTCGACCTCCTCGTGCCGGTCGCTGAAGTAGTCGCACAGCGCGTTCAGGCCGGCCTCGGTGGCGCCCAGCGCGACGATGAAGTCGTCGGTGCGGTCCTCGTCGGCGAACACCACCGCGTTGACCATGCCGCGCAGCGCCTCGTGCGTGCGGTCGCCGTAGTCGCGCTCGAGCGCGACGGCCGCGGCGAACTGCTCGGGCGAGATCAGCTCGCCCACGATCGACATCCGCGACGCGTCGTGCTCGCGCAGGATCGCGACCACGTCGCGCGGCGGCATCTCGTCGATGATCCGGGCGAGCGCCCGGTCGCCCTCCCTGTCGGCGATCACCGCGAGCGCGCGCTCGGCGCCCTCGACGTCGCCGCCGTTCACGAGCGTGGAGACGGTCGTCACGATCGGGTGGCTCACGGCTCGGTCCTCCGGTCGAAGCCCTGCTGCTCGAGGAAGTCCTCGCCGAGCGCCTCGCCGTCCTCGTCGTCGAGCCCGTCGTGCTCGTCGTCCTCGCCGCGCTCGCGGCGACCCTCGCCGTCGCCGTCCGCGTCGGCGGACGAGGCGGAGGCCGGCAGCGCCGCGCCGGACGCGTGCGTCAGGAACTCGAGCGCGACCGCCGTGGCGAGGAAGTCCTCGCCGCCCGCCTCGGCCAGCACGCGGTCGACGAGCGGCCGTGCCCAGCCGGCCACGCCCAGCTCGGCCGCGAGCTCCGCCCACGACGGGAACTCGCCCGGCTCGCCGGCGAGCAGCGCGGCGAGCCGCTCGCGCGACGCGGCGGCGAAGTCGAACGCACGGTGGAACGCCGGCGCGAGCATCACCGGCGCCACCTCGAGCATCGGCAGCAGCGCGGCGAACTCCCGGCGCTTGTCGGCGAGCCGGCGGTCGAGGACGTGGCCGCCCTCGGAATCGGTGCGCAGGTCGTCGAGCTCGGCCTCGTAGTCGACGCGCAGCTCGTGGAAGTAGCGGGACAGTCTCATTCGATCTCGTTCAGGTAGGTCTCGAACATCGCGCGCGAGGTCGCGGCCGGGTCGTCGAGCAGCCGCTTCTGGCGGGACGCGTCGTGCGCGCGGCGGCGCTCGTCGTCGGAGAGCAGCTCGAACGCCTCCTGCGCGGCGCGGAAACGCGCGGGCGCGTCCGGGTCGGGATTGCGGTCGGGGTGCCAGCGCGCCGCGAGCCGCCGGAAGGCCTGCTTGATGTCGGCGGCGCTCGCGGTCGAGGCGACGCCGAGCACGTCGTACGGATCCTGGGAGGACACGGCGTGGGGGGGATTCGTGGGGAGAGGGCGAAGTGTAGCGTCGCGCGGCGCCGGAGCCTGCCGTCACGCCCGTCGCGACCCTTGACGCGTCGTGCGGCGACGGCCGAGAATCGATTCATTACTTTCCCTGGAAAGTATATCGGTGCACCGGTGCCGACCGCGCCGGCCCGCCGCCCCACGTCCCCGCTCCGCTCCCCGCCGAGGTCCGCCATGCCCATCGACGACCTGTCCTACGCCACGATCACCGAGCTGGCCGACGCCTACCGCGCGCGCACGCTGTCCCCGGTCGAGGTGACCCGAGCGATGCTCGACCGCATCGCCGCGCTCGAGCCGCGGCTGCACGCCTTCGTCACCGTCACGCCGGAGATCGCGCTCGAGCAGGCGCGGCGCGCCGAGGCCGAGATGGCGCGCGGGGACTTCCGCGGACCGATGCACGGCGTGCCGGTGGGCATCAAGGACCTGTGCGAGACGAAGGGCGTGCGCACCACCTGGGGCACGCGGATCCTGCGCGACCACGTGCCGACCGAGGACTGCACGGTCGTGAGGAAGCTCTTCGACGCGGGCGCGGTGATGATCGGCAAGCTGCAGATGACCGAGGGCGCCTACTCGGTCCACCACCCGGAGGTGATCCCGCCGGCGAACCCCTGGAACGCCGACCACTGGCCCGGGGTGTCGTCGAGCGGCTCGGGCGTCGCGCCCGCGGCCGGGCTCTGCTACGGCGCGATCGGCACCGACACCGGCGGCTCGATCCGGTTCCCGTCGGGGCAGAACGCGATCACCGGCATCAAGCCGACCTGGGGCCGCGTGAGCCGCAGCGGCGTGCAACCGCTGGCCGACTCGCTCGATCACCTCGGCCCGATGTGCCGCAGCGCGGCCGACGCCGGGGCGATGTTCTCGGCGATGGCGGGCGTGGACCCGAAGGATCCGACCACGCTCGAGGCGCCGGTACCCGACTGCCTCGCCGGCATCGACGGCGGCATCGCCGGCCTGAAGGTGGCGATCGACCCGTCCTACGTCTACGGCGTCTGCTACCCCGAGACCGCGAAGGTGATCGACGAGGCGCGTCGGGTGCTCGCCTCGCTCGGCGCGACCGTCGTCGAGGTGTCGATGCCCTCGCTCACGACGCGGATGTACAAGGACTGGGCGAAGCTGTGCTCGGTGGAGACCGCGGTCGCGCACGAGCGCTGGTATCCGGCCCGCAAGGACGAGTACGGCCCGGTGCTCGCCGACCTGATCGAGCAGGGCCGGTCGCTGCCGGTGCTCGAGCTGACGAAGCTGATGCAGGACCGCCTGGTCTTCCAGGGGCAGCTGCGCAAGCTCTTCCGCCAGGTCGACCTGCTGCTGGTCCCGGTGCATCCGTTCGGAAACCCGTCGGCGGCGCAGCTCGACGAGATCTTCCGCACGCCGAACGGCATCGACGACGTGCTGCGCTTCACCGGGCCCTTCGACATGTCCGGCAGCCCGACGATCACGCTGCCGGGCGGATTCGACGCGAAGGGCATGCCGATCGGGTTCCAGCTGGTCGGGCGGCACCTGGACGAGGCGCTGCTGGTGCGCGCGGGGCATGCGTTCCAGCAGACGACGGACCACCACCTGCGGCATCCGACGCTCTGAGGGCAGGAGAACGGGTCCGGTTCCCGCCGGGGACCGGACCCGGATCGCCCGGGCGCCGGGCACCCGCCCCTACGGCGCCAGGTACCTCAGCAGCTCCGGATCGTCCTTCACCTGCGCGACCGGCCCCGAGAGCGCCACCCGCCCGCGCTCCATCACGTAGGCCGTCTGCGCGACCCGCGTGGCCAGCTCGATGTGCTGCTCGACGAGGATCACCGCCATCGTCGTCGCGAGCTTCTGCAGCTGGTCGGCGATCTCCTCGATCACGCCGATCCAGACGCCCTCGGTCGGCTCGTCGAGCATGAGCAGCTTCGGGCGACCGAGCATCGCCCGGCCGATCGCGAGCATCTTGCGCTCGCCGCCCGACAGCGTGCCCGCCGCCTGGTTCAGCCGCTTGCCGAGCTTGGGGAACACCGCGAGCACCTCGTCGATGCCGCTCTGGTCCTTCTGCCGGATCGCGCCGAGCTGCAGGTTCTCCCGCACCGACAGTCCGGCGAACGCCGCGTTCTCCTGCGGCACGTAGCCCAGGCCCGCGCGCGCGCGCTGCTCCATCGCCATGTCGCCCACGCCGCGGCCGTCGAACTCGATCGAGCCCGACATCACCGGCAGGTCCCCGGCCAGCGTCTTCAGCAGCGTGGTCTTGCCCGCGCCGTTGCGGCCGAGCACGCAGATCGCCCCCTGCGCGGGCACCTCCAGAGAGAGCCCGAACAGCACCTGGCTGCGGCCGTAGCCGGAGCACAGGTCGGTGACCTTCAGGAGGGGTGCGCTCATCTCAGACCCGGGTGGTGTAGACCTGCTGGACCTTGTCGGAGCGCTGGATCTCGTCGACGGTACCCGAGTCCAGCACCTTGCCCTGGTCGAGCACGGTCAGCACGTCGCAGATGTCGCGGATGAAGTCGAGGTCGTGCTCGACGATCACCAGCGCACACTCGGACTTGATCGGCATCAGGAGCTCGCCGGTCACCCGCCGCTCCTCGGGGCTCATGCCGCCGGTGGGCTCGTCGAGCAGCAGCAGCTGCGGCTTGGGTGCGAGCGCCATCGCGATCTCCAGCCACTGCTGCTCGCCGTGCGACAGCGAGCCGGCGAGCTCGTCGGCACGGCCGGCGAGGCGGAAGCGCTCGAGCGCGTGCATCACCTCGCCGCGCAGCCGCACGCGGCTGCGCGAGCGGATCAGCGACCAGACGCCCTGGCCGGCCTGCAGCGCGAGCAGCACGTTGTCGTAGACCGAGAGCTCGGGCAGCACCGCGGTGATCTGGAACTTCAGGCTCATGCCCAGCCGCGAGCGCTCGTACGGCGTGGCGTTCGTGATGTCGGTGCCACCGAAGGACACGGCGCCGCTGGTGGGCAGGTGAGCGCCGGCGATCGCCTTCAGCAGCGTGCTCTTGCCCGAGCCGTTGGGCCCGATCAGGCCGTGGAAGGTGCCGGCGCGGACGGTGACGTCGACGCCGCCGAGCGCCTGCAGCGTGCCGAAGCGCTTGGTGACGCCGCGGACCTCCAGCAGCTCGCTCACCGTTCGCGCCCCCCGTACGACCCGATCCGCTCGCGGGCGGACACGAAGAAGCCGAGGATGCCGGTCGGCTTGAAGACGACCACCGCGAGCAGCACCACGCCGAGGATCACCGGCCAGTACTGCTTGATCGCGTCCTGGTCGGCGAGCACGTAGCTGATGGTCTCGATCAGGAAGGTGCCGATCACCGGTCCGATCAGCGTGCCGCTGCCCCCGAAGAGCGCGTAGAGCACGGCCGTGGTGGACAGGCCCGGTCCCATGTTGCCCGGCCCGATGAAGCCCTGGTGGTACGAGTAGAGCGCGCCGGCGAGCCCGGCGAGCAGGCCGGCGAACGAGAAGATCAGCGCCTTGAAGACCTGGATCCGGTAGCCGAAGAACGCGAGCCGCTCCTCGTTCTGCCGCATGCCGGCGAGCACGAGCCCGAACTGCGACCGCACCACGTAGCGCGAGGCCGCGTAGCAGGCGACGAGGATCGCGAGCGTCATGTAGTAGAAGCCCGGCCCCTCGACCATCTCCAACTCGCCCCACTGCAGCAGCTTGACCGACGACAGCCCGTTGCCCGCGCCGACGTACTGCCAGCCGGAGACCAGCCGCTCGGCCGCGTAGGCGCCGGTCAGCGTGCCCAGCGACACGAAGATCACCGTGGGCGTGCGCTTGCCCAGCAGCAGGAATGCGGCGAACGCGAACGACAGCAGCAGCCCCACCGCCATCGCGATCGGCAGCGTGCCCCAGCCGTGGCTGAACTCCATGTCGCGGCCGATCAGCGCGATCGCGTAGCCGGCCACGCCGAAGAAGAGCGCCTGGCCGAAGCTCATGATGCCGGAGTAGCCCCAGCACAGGTCGAAGCTGATCGCGAGCAGCGACAGGATCAGCACGTTCGTCGCCAGCGTGATCAGTTCCGGGTTCGAGCTCAGCAGCAGCGGCGCGACGAGCGCGGCCGCGAGCATCGCGATCTCGACGACGGGCAGCATGCGCCGCGGGCGGGCGCCCGGGACGGCGGCGGGGGTGGACGGAGTCGTCATGGCTGGCTGAGGAGGACGCCCGGCTCGCATCGGCGGCGGCGCGGGGCCCGCCCCGCCGCCGTGCGTCGTCTCAGGTCGGTGTCAGCACTCCTTGGGGTCGACCATGTTGAACTTGGAGATGATGTCCCAGCGCAGCTTGTCGCCCTCGATCTTCTTGCACTGCGCGATGTACATGTTCATCTTCGCGTGCATCTTGCCGGGGACCATCTCCGCGCCGCCGCCGGGGCCCTTGTCGATCTTCGCCTTGTCGAGCGCGGCCGAGACCGCCTCGCGCGCCACGTCGCCCTTGGTCGCCTTGACAGCGGCCTCGTAGAGGCGGATGCCGCGGTACATGCCGGTCGCCGCGCTGCCCGCGGTGAACTGGTACTTCGTGCCGGGGAACTTCTTCGCGTAGGCCGCGAGCAGCTCCTTGCTGAACGCGTCGTCCACCGTGTGGAAGAAGTCGAGGCACGAGTAGACGCCCTCGAGCTCGCGCGCCGGCACGTAGTTCAGCGAGTTCTCGTCGAAGTAGACGCAGGCCTGCACGCCGCCGCGCTGCGGGAAGCCCGACTCGTAGAGCTGCTTCATGAACGGCTGCAGCCCCGGCGGGATCACCGTGTTGAAGACGCAGTCGACCTTGCCGTCGCGGATCTTGTTGATCGTCGCCGAGTACTCGGCCTGGTCGAGCGGGTAGTACTCCTCGAACACCACCTCGCCGCCGTTGGCCTCGATGACCTTGCGCGCGTACTTGTTCAGCAGCTGCGGCCAGACGTAGTTGGCCGAGGGCATCGCGAAGCGCTTCTTGCCGACGGTCTTGATCAGGTACGGAACCAGCTCGTCGATCTGCTGCGCGGGCGAGGGGCCGGTGTTGAAGAGGTGCTTGGTGCACTCCTGGCCCTCGTACAGCTGCGGATAGACGTAGAGCGTCTTGCCGCGGTTGACGATCGGGTCCTTGATCGCCTGGCGCATCGCGGACGTGATGCCGCCGAACACCACGTCGACCTTGTCGCGCTGGATCAGCTTGCGGACGTTGGCCACCGCGGCCTTCGGATCCGACGCGGTGTCCTCGAGGAACACCTCGACCGGCCGGCCGGCCATGCCGCCCGCGGCGTTGATCTGCTCGATCGCGAGCTGCGCGACCTGCCAGTTCGAGTTGCCCGAGGGCGCGATCGGGCCGGTGATGTCGGTGGCGATGCCGATCTTGATCGCCTTCTTGCCCTGGCCCCAGGCGGCGGGCAGGAACCAGCTGCCGGTGCCGCCTGCGGTCCAGCCGGCGGCCGCGAGCGCGGTCGAGCCGGCGATGAAGCCGCGGCGGCCGGGACGGGCCGGGGCGGCGGGGGTGCCTTCCACCTTGTCGTGGTTCATTTCCTTGCTCCTGCGATGAAGCCCTGTGGGCGTAGCTTGACGATGACCAGCGCGATCACGAACACGAGCGGGTCGGCGAAGACCGGCGGCACCGCCCACGGCAGCCCGGCGGCCAGCGCGCCGATCGCGGCCGCGCCCACCACCGGTCCCTCGAAGGTGCCGACCCCGCCCAGCATCACCGACAGGAATCCCTGCACCAGGAAGCGCAGGCCCATGTCGGCCGAGAGCTGGTAGAGCGGCACCACCAGCGCGCCCGCGAGCCCGGCGAGCGCGGCGCCGAACGCGAAGGTGGCGGTGTACAGCGTGTCGGTGGAGATCCCGCAGGCGCGGGCGAGCATCGCGTTCTCGAGCGAGCCGCGGATGCGCAGGCCGAACGAGGTGCGGACGAGGAAGAGCCAGCTGCCCGCGATCACCGCCGCCGTCGTCACGATGATGAAGGTGCGCCAGATCGAGAAGTCGAGGCCGAGCGCCGTCCACGAGCCCGGCCAGGGCTCGGGCACCGACCGGTAGTGGCCGCCCAGCAGCCCGCGCACGATCTCGCGGATGATCAGCCCGATCGCATAGGTGCCGAGCATCGCGATGATCGGGGACGCGTAGAAGCGCCGGATGATCGTGCGCTCGAGCACCACGCCGAAGAGCCCCACGACGATCGGCGCGGCGACGATGCCGACCCAGATGTTCATCCCCGCCTCGTGGACGATGAACACCGTGTAGGCGCCCAGCAGCACCAGCTCGCCGTGGGCGAAGTTGAAGATCCCCATCATGCTGGCGATCACGCCCAGCCCGAGGACGATCAGCACCATCACCGAGGTGAAGGCGAGGATGTCGAACGCGAAGCGGACCAGGTCGAGCATGGGGTGGCGAAGGAGGCGCGCGTCGCCGCGCGCCGTGGAAGGCCGTCAGTACCAGCCGGGCTTGACGGACGAGCCCAGCATCGTGTCGTAGTGGTCGGTGCGCCGGTCGCGCAGGATCTGGTTGAAGTCGTTCCAGTTGCGCTTGCGACGTGCCTCGGACAGGTTGAGGTCGGCGACGATCGTCTCCGGCTCGGTCCGGCTCGCCGGACCCGCGACCGGCCAGCCGGTGTACGAGCAGATCAGCGAGCAGCCGAGGAAGGGCTGCCCGCGCTCGGTACCCACCCGGTCCGCGCAGGCGACGAAGACCGAGTTCACGTGGGCCGCGCCCATCGCGAGCACGTTGGCCATCGCCGGCTGGCTCGGGTCCTGGCCGGGGATCGGCACCCAGTTGGTCGGCACGCAGACGATGTCCGCGCCCTGCAGCGCGCACAGCCGGTAGGCCTCGGGGAACCAGCCGTCGTAGCAGATGAGCATGCCGATGCGACCGATCGGCGTCGCGTAGACCGGGAAGCCCAGGTCACCCGGCTCGAAGAACAGGTTCTCGGCCGCCCACAGGTGCATCTTGCGGAAGGTGCCGACGTGGCCGTCGGGTCCGATCAGCACGGCCGAGTTGTAGAGCTTCTGCCCGACGCGCTCGGCGATGCCGGCGACGATCCAGGCGCCGTGCCGCTTCGCCGCGGCCATCCAGGCCTTCGACGCCGGACCGTGCGGGATCTCCTCGGCGAGCGAGAACGCCTCGTCGCGGGTCGCGAACACGTAGCCCGACGAGGTCAGCTCGGGCAGCACCATCAGCTTCGCGCCCTGCGCGGCGGCCGCGTCGATGCGGGCGACGCTGTCGGCGATGTTGGCCTCGAGCGCGCCGACCTTCGGCTCCATCTGGATGCAGGCGACCCGGACCGGGCTCTCGGCGGGCATCGTGCTCATCGTGTGTCGTCCTCGCGTGGGAAGGTGGCGTGCTCAGCGCGGCGGCGTGCGCGTGTGCCAGTCGGTGGCGCGCTCGTAGGCACGGGCGATGCGCAGGATCCGTGCCTCGCCGAAGGGCCGGCCCATCACCTGGAACGCGGTCGGCAACCCGCCCCGACCGAAGCCGCAGGGCACCGAGACCGACGGCGTGCCGGTCACGTTCGCCGGCGCCGACAGCCGCACGTAGACCGAAGACGCGGCCTCCTCGACGCCGTCGGACCAGGTGATCGCCGGCTGGTCGCGGCGCATCGCGACCGCGGCCACGGCCGGGCCGATCAGCGCGTCGAGCCCGTCGAACATCCGCGCCCACGCGGCCTGCATCAGCGTGCGCTGGCGCAGCGCGGCGATGTAGTCCACCGCCGGGATCAGCATCCCCGCCTCGAGGAACGTGCGGACGTCCGGCTCGTAGAGGTCCGCGCGCTCGCGGATCATCGTCCGGTGGTAGGCCGAGGCCTCGGGCATGCACAGGCCGAACTCGATCGACGCGATCAGGTCGGCCATCGGGATCTCGACCTCGACGAGCTCGGCGCCCTCCTTCTCCAGCAGCGCGATCGCCGCGCGCACGTTCGCCTCGACCTCGGGCTCCACGTGCTCGAAGAAGAAGTTGCGCGGCACGCCGATCCGCAGGCCCTTCACGCCGAGCTCGAGCTCGGTCGTGTAGTCGCCCACCGGCACGTCGGCGCTGCCGGGGTCGCGCGGGTCGAAGCCGGCGAGCGCGCCCAGCGTGACCGCGCAGTCGGCCACGGTGCGGGCGAGCGGCCCGGCGTGGTCGAGCGACCAGCTGAGCGAGGCGATGCCCGCGCGGCTGACCCGGCCGTAGGTGGGCTTCAGTCCCACGGTGCCGCAGACCGCGGCGGGGATGCGGATCGAGCCGCCGGTGTCGGTGCCCATCGCCATGAAGCAGCCGCGCGCGGCGAGCGTCGCGCCCGAGCCGCCCGAGGAGCCGCCGGGGATGTGCTCGACGTTCCACGGGTTGCCGGTGGTGGGGGTGGCGATGCCGTAGGCGAACTCGTGGGTGTGGGTCATGCCGACGATCGACGCGCCGGCCTGCTCGAGCCGCTGCACGCAGGCCGAGTCGGCCGTGGCGAGGTGATCGTGCCGCACCTTCGAGCTGCAGGTGGTGGGCAGGCCGGCCATGTCGTACAGGTCCTTCACCGCGACCGGCACGCCATGCAGCTCGCCGCGCCACAGTCCCGCCATGATCTCGCGCTCGGCCTGCTTCGCGGCGGCCATCGCACGCGCCTCGGTGAGCCGCGCGAACGCGTTCAGCCGGGGCTCGTCGGCGGCGATCCGCTCGAGCGACAGGCGCGCCAGCTCCACCGGCGAGACCTCCTTCCTGCGGACGGCCGCGGCCGCCTCGCGCATCGACAGGTCGAGCAGGTCGGCCATCTCAGCGGCCCTCCCACTTCGCACGGAACGCGATCGCCGGCGGCGTCTCGCCGAGCTCGCTCCGATGCAGTGCATCGAGCAGCTGGTAGAAGCCGTCCATCGCTGGCACGAGTTGTGCGATGCGTTCCGGGTCGAGGGGCAGGTCCGCGATCCGGGCGGCGGCCGCGAGCATCGCCGGGTCGGTGGGGGTACGGGCGGGCATGGTCGGATTAACTTTCCCAGGAAAGTATTCGAGCCATGCTACGCCAGCGGTTCGAAACGCGTCAACATCGCCGGCTTGCGTGCGCCGTGAGCCGTGCGGCGTCCGCGGGGGTATGCTGAGGACATGCGGTGTCGGGCCGGATCGACGGCACGACCGGGGCCGCGGGACTGCAGGGGTTGATCGTGAAGCCGAGCGAGGTCTTCGGGCGAAAGCTGCTGCAACGCACTCGCGAGCGCCGGCGGGGGTCGTTCAACGTCGGCCTGCTGATCCCGACCTCGGGCGCGATGGGACTGCTCGGCCCCTGCGCCTACGCCTGCGCCCGGATGGCCCGCGACACCTGGAACGCCCAGGGCGGTCTCGCCGGTCGCGAGGTGAGGCTCACGCTGCTGAACTCGAGCGAATCGGCCGCCTCGCTCGACGACGAGGTCCGCGAGCTGGTCGACACCGGCGGCGTCGACGCGCTGGTGGCGCTCAGCAACACGGCGGTGTGCCGGCGCATCGCCGAGGTCGTCGACGCGCGCGTGCCGCTGATCTACACGCCGCTCTACGAGGGCTGCGGGCTGCCCGACTGGGTCCATGCGATCGGCGAGACGCCCGACCGGCAGCTGCTGCCCGCGATCGACTGGCTCGCCGACCGGTATCGGCCGCGCCGCTGGTACCTGCTCGGCAACGACTACAGCTGGCCGCGCCGGACACACGCGCTCGCGGTGCCGGCGATCCGCTCGACCGGCGCCGAGGTGGTGCGCGAGCGCTACGTGCCGCTCGGCGAGCGCGACTACGCGGCGGTGATCGAGGACATCGTCGCGAGTCGGGCGCAGGTGCTGCTGCTGTCGCTGCTGTCGGCCGACGCGGTGCACTTCTGCCGCGCGTTCGAGCGCGCCGGGCTGGGCGGACGCGTGCTGCGGCTGTCGCTGTGCGTCGAGGAGAACACGGTGCTGGGCGTCGGCGCCGAGAACACCGAGGGGATGTTCGTCGCCTCCGGCTACTTCGAGGCGCTCGAGTCCGACGTCAACGGCGCGTTCAAGGAGCGCTACCGTGCGCAGTTCGGCGAGCGCGCGCCGGCGCTGAACTCGGCCTCGCAATCGGTCTGGGAGGGCTTCGTGCACCTGCAGCGGCAGGCGCAGGCTGGTCGCGGGCCGGTGCTGCCCGGCGGGCGGGACACGCGGCGCGAGGCCTACGACGCCGGGCGGAACCCGATCTTCCTCGGCGAGGTCCGCGGGCTGGGGATCAGCCCGGTGCGCCGCCTCACCGGTGGGCCCGGATGAACGCCGAGAGCAGCT
Source organism: Pseudomonadota bacterium (assembly GCA_046046245.1). Classification (GTDB taxonomy): domain Bacteria; phylum Pseudomonadota; class Gammaproteobacteria; order Burkholderiales; family Burkholderiaceae_E; genus UBA4615. Next base: position 143,840 of record JBJOKE010000003.1, read on the forward strand.
CGCGCAGCTGAGCCTCGCGTTCCGGCCCGAACGCGCGGCCGATGCGGCCGCGGTGCTCCTTCATATCGTCGCGCAGCGCGGCGACCTTCTGCAGCCCGAAGTCCGAGATGTGGAGGATCACCCGGCGCTGGTCGCGCGGATCGGCCGAACGCTGGATCAGCGCGGCCTCCGTCATCCGGTCGACCAGCTTGCAGGTGGCCGGCAGCTGCATCCCCGCCTGCTCGGCGAGCTCGGACATCGAGCGACCCTGTTCGTCGGCGAGCACCTCGAGCAGGCGCCAGAACTCCACCGGCAGGCCCTCCGTGCTCACCATGCGGCGCAGACCGGAGGTGGCCTCGCGGTGCGCCTGGTTCAGCAGGCTGTGGAGGGTCGGGCCGGACGCGGGGCTCTTGGAATTCCGTCGGGTCGACATGGACAGGGGTGCGTGGCGTGCACCGTGGCGGTGCGACGCTGACTCGAAAGCACCAAAACAGTATAGCGGGCGCGTCGGACCCGCACCGCGACGTGCGTCGCCGATCGGCATCCGCGCGTCGCACCGGCGGTAGCACGCTTCTTGCGTCCTCCCGCCCGCGATGCGCCGGCCCCCGAACGGCGCCCGTCGACAGGAAGACCCCGATGCGCCTGAGCCCCCTCCTCGCCGCCCTCGCCGGCGCCGCCCTGATCGCCGCCGCGCCGGCCGCGATCGCCCAGACGAAGTGGCGCGCGGCCGGCAACTTCGCGATCGAGCACACCTCGACCGAGGCGATGAAGCTGTTCAAGGAGGAGGTGGAGAAGGCGACCGGCGGCAAGCTGGCGGTCGACCTGTTCCCCGCGATGCAGCTCGGCGGCGCGCAGGAGAACGTCCAGGCCGTGCGGACCGGATCGATCCAGGTCTGCTGGATCGGCATGGCCTTCCTGTCGCGGACCGTCCCCGAGCTCGAGGCGCTGTCGCTGCCCTTCCTCTTCACCAGCCGCGAGCAGGCCTTCCGCGTGGCCGACGGCCCGATCGGCAAGGAGATCGACCGGAAGATGGCCGACAAGGGGCTCACGCTGCTGGGCTTCATGGAGCTGGGCGCGCGCCACGTGACCAACTCCAAGCGGCCGATCAAGGCGCTCGAGGACTTCAAGGGCCTGAAGATCCGGCTGCAGCCGAACGAGACCCACCTCGCGACCTTCCGCGCGCTCGGCGCGAACGCGGTGGCGATGGACGTGAAGGAGCTCTACCCGGCGATGCAGCAGGGCGTGATCGACGGCCAGGAGAACCCGTTCGCGATCATCGGCGCGAACCGCTACTTCGAGGTCCAGAAGTACATCTCGAACACCGGGCACTTCTTCGACTTCATCACCATCGTCGCGCACCGCAAGACCTTCGAGGCGCTGCCCGCCGCACAGCAGAAGGCGATCCGCGACGGCATCGACGTCGCGGTCCGCTACCAGCGCGAGCGCGCGAAGCTGCAGGAAGCCGACTCGATCGCGGAGATCAGGAAGCGCGGGATGGTCTACGACGAGGTGTCGCCGAAGTTCGTCGCGGACATGCGCACCGCCACCGCCGGCATCGTCGACGACGTGAGGAAGCGCGTGGGCGACGACCTGGTCAAGCGGGTGCTCGCCGAGGCCGCGAAGAAGTAGCGCGATGGCCGCCGCGCACCCCGCGGGCGGGCGCCTGGGCGCCGCCTACGCGACCCTGCTCGCGCGCCTGGACCTCGGCGCCCGCTGGCTGATCATCGCCTGCAGCGCGGCGATGATCGTGGTGGTGTCGGTGCAGGTGGCGCTGCGCTACCTGCTGAACACCTCGATCGACTGGTCCGACGAGGTGTCCCGGCTGCTCTTCGTCTGGAGCATGTTCCTCGCGATCCCGCTGGGCATCCGCGAGGGCTCGCACGTGGGCGTCGAGCTGCTGGTGCAGTTCATGCCCACGGTGCCCAGGCGGCAGCTCGCACGGGTGTGCACCGTGCTCGCGATCGCGATGATGGCGATCGTGCTCTGGCAGACGGTGCGGATCGCCGCCGACACCTGGGACGAGCTGATGCCCACGCTGCCGATCAGCGTCAACTGGTTCCTCGTGCCGGTGGCGCTGTCGGCCGCGCACAGCGTGCTGCACCTGGTGCCGCTGCTGTGGCGCGAGCCGGTGCGCACGATCGCCACGATGACCGAGTGACGGAGCCGATGGGATGAGCGGCTGGGTGATGCTCGCCTTCGGCGCCGCGGCGCTCGCCGGGATGCCGCTCGCGTTCGCGCTCGGACTGTCCGCGATCGTCGGGCTCGCGATCGCCGACGTCGACTACGGGATGCTGCCCACGCGGATGATGAATGCGGTGAACTCGTTCCCGCTGATGTCGATCCCGCTCTTCATGGTCGCCGGCGAGCTGATGATCAAGGGCGGGATCATGGAGCAGATGGTGCTCTTCGCGAACGCGGTGGTGGGCCGCGTGCGCGGCGGCCTGGCGCAGGTGGCGATGCTCTCGGGCGCGATCCTGTCGCTGGTCTCCGGCACCGCGGTGTCGGACGCGGCGGCGCTCTCGTCGACGATGGGCCCCGAACTGAAGAAGCACTACGGCCTGGGCTTCTCCACGGCGGTGATCGCCGCCTCGGCCAACCTCGGGCCGATCATCCCGCCCTCGGCCGCGATGATCGTCTACGCGTACATGGCGGGCTCGTCGGTGTCGATCGGCGCACTCTTCGTCGCGGCCGCGGTGCCCTCCGTCATCATCACCGCCGTCTTCATGGCCCAGTGCTGGTGGATCGCGCGGCGCGAGGGCTATCCGGTCACCGGCGAGCCGTTCACCGTGCAGCGCCTGGTCCATGCGACGAAGACCTCGTGGCTCACGCTCGCGATGCCGATCGGCGTGATCGCGGGGATCGTCGGCGGCGCGTTCACCGCGACGGAGGGCGCGGCGATCGCCGTGGTGGGCGCACTGCTGCTGGGCTTCGTCGTCACGAAGCGGCTGAAGTGGGCCGACCTGCCCGAGATCCTCTACCGGTCGGCGGTGATGTCGGGCGTGGTGGCGGCGATGATCGCCTTCGCGTCCACCGTCACCTTCCTGCTCACCGTCGACATGCTGCCGCAGCAGCTCGCCGACACGCTGAAGTCGATCACCTCGGACCCGCTGGTGTTCAACCTGCTGGTGGCGGTGCTGCTGCTGGTGGTGGGCATGTTCCTCGAGTCGAACGCCGCCTACATCATGCTGGTGCCGCTGCTGCACCCGATCGCGCTGTCCTACGGCATCGACTCGACGCATTTCGCGTTCCTGTTCGTGCTGAACCTGATCATCGGGATGATGACGCCGCCGGTGGGCGTGGTGCTGTTCGTGATCTGCGGGATGACCGGGATCCGGATGGGCGAGCTGGTGAAGCACTGCATGCCGTTCATCGTCTCGCAGTACCTGCTGCTGATCGCGTGCATCGTCTGGCCGCCGCTGGTGACCTGGCTGCCGAAGGCCATGGGGTACTGAGATGGGCGCGTCCGCGGTCGCCTCGAAGGCCATCCCCATCGTCGACCTCGCCGGCGACGAGGACGCGGTGCTGCGCGCGCTGATCGCCGCCTGCACCGACACCGGCTTCTTCGGCGTGACCGGCCACGGCGTGCCGGCGGCGACCGTCGCCGGCGCGTTCGACGCGGCGCGCGCGTTCTTCGCGCTGCCCGAGGACGAGAAGCGCCGCGTGCGGCGGCCGCGGCCCGAGCTCAACCGCGGCTGGATCGCGCCGGGCACCGAGACCCTCGCGCGGCTCGCCGGCCGCGAGACGCCGCCGGACTACAAGGAGGTCTTCACCGCCGGGCCGGAAGCGTTCGACGAGGCGGATCCCTACTTCACCTGCGAGGCCGCGCGTCCGCACTGGGGCGCGACGCCGTGGCCCGAGCGGCCCGAGGGGTTCCGCGACACGGTCCTCGCCTACCAGGCGGGGATGGTCTCGCTGACGCATCGGCTGATGACGCTCTTCTGCAGAGCGCTCGGCGTGCCCGACGACCACCTCGCCCGCCGCTCGACGCGGGCGCCGAGCCAGATGCGGCTGATCCACTACCCGCCGTACGACGGCCCGTGGCAACCGGGCCAGCTGCGCGCGGGCGAACACACCGACCTGTCGCTGCTGACGATCGTCGCGTCCGACAACAACGCGGTGGGCGGGCTCGAGGTCCGCGACCGCGACGGCGACTGGGTCGCGGCGCCGGACTTCGAGGGCTTCATGGTCAACATCGGCGACACGATGATGCGGTGGTGCAACGACCGCTGGGTGTCGACGCCGCACCGCGTCGCGAACCCGCCGCCGGACGCGGGCGCGCGCTCCGAGCGCTACTCGCTCGCGTATTTCCACATCGTCGACTACGACGCGGTGATCGAGTGCCTGCCCTCGTGCGTCGATGCTGACCACCCGGCGCGCTACGCGCCGATCACGATGGGCGAGTACCGGGCGTCGCGCTTCGCGCGGACGGCGAACGCGGGCGGCTGACGGCGACGCGCCATCGGCCGCGGCGCCGTCCGCTCAGGCCGCCATCCAGCCGCCGTCGACCATCAGCGTCGCACCGGTCACGAAGCTCGCGTCGTCGCTCGCGAGGAACAGGATCGCGCGCGCCACGTCGTCGGGCCGCCCCAGGCGAGGCCAGGGCGTGCGGCGGTTCGCGCGGTCGAGCACCTGCGGATCGACGGCACGGCCGCCTGCGCCCGTCTGGATCTTCCCCGGCGCGACCGCGTTCACCACGATGCCCTGCGCCGCGTAGTCGGTGGCCACCTGTCGCGTCAGGTAGTCGATGCCGGCCTTCGTCGTGCCGTAGCCGAGGTCGCCGGGCGCCGCGATCATCCCGTGCTGCGACGACAGGTTGACGATGCGGCCGCGCACCTCGCCGATCGGGTCCTGCTTCAGCATCTGCCGGACCGCCGCGCGGCAGCCCCGGTAGACGCCCGACAGGTTCACGTCGAGCAGCCGCTGCCAGTCGTGTTCGTCGAGCTCGAGCAGCGGGCGCGCGTGACGCACGCAGGCGTTGTTGACCAGCACGTCGAGCCGCCCGAAGCGCGCCACCGTCCGCTCGACGAGCGCGTCGACCTGCGCGGTGCTCGAGACGTCGCAGTGCTCGTAGTGGGCGACGTGGCCGTCGGCGGCGATCAGGTCGACGGTGGGCGGGCCGCCCTCGATCACCGCGGGCGTCACGTCGGCGACGACGACGTGGGCGCCGTGCGCGGCGAGCAGGCGGGCGGCCGCGCGGCCGATGCCGGACGACGCGCCGGTCACGATGCAGACGCGGCCGGGCAGGCGCAGCGCGCTAGGCGGGGCGATGTCGGACATGGATCCTCGTGCGGGACGTGGCGCCGTGGCGGCGGAACCAGGGGACGAGGTCGGCCGCCGCCGCGGCGAGGTCGAAGCGCGGCACGAACGCGGTGCCGGTGCGCAGCCGCGTCGCGTCCATCGGCGCGCGGTCGTAGGGGGCGTAGACGTCGACGTTCGCCGCGTCGGCATCGACGCGCCAGCGCAGCGACGGGAAGGCGGGTTCGAGCGCGCGGCACCAGTCGACGAGCGAACCGGTGAAGCCCGCCGCGACGTTGACCGTGCGATGGGCGGGGTCGGGCACGTCGAGCAGCGCGGCGAGCCCGGCGGCGGCGTCGCGGACGTAGAGCCAGTCGCGCGGATGCGGGCGCGGCAGCACCGCCTCGTCGCCGCGCGCGGCGAGCCGCAGCACCTGCAGCGGCGCGCTCGGCGTGTCGCGCACGCCGGTATCGGCCTCCCACGGCCCGAAGCAGGTGCCGAGCCGGCCGACGACCAGGTCCAGCCCGTGCAGCGCGGCGAGCCGTCGCGCGGCCTGTTCGGCGGCGAGCTTCGAGATGCCGTACAGGCCCTCGGGCCGCAGCGGCGTCTCGTCCTCGCGCAGCAGCGGCTCGGTGGCGCCGCTCGAGCCGTAGACCGACCCCGAGCTCGCATGGACGACGCGGCGAACGCCGCCCCGCGCGGCCGCGGCGGCGATCGCGGCGACGGCGCCGCCGACGTTGACCTCGAAGATCGGCACGGGGTCGGTGCGCTCGCGGGCGGCCCCGGCGGTGACCGCGGCGAGCGTGACGAGGCGGTCCGGCGCATGCCGCGCGAACGCGTCGCGCAGGGCGCCCGCGTCGCGGACGTCGGCCTCGACGGCGACGAAGCGGCCCGGCAGCGCGGCGAACACCCCGAGCGCCTCGGCGGGCGGCGGCGCGAGGTCCAGGCCGACCACCGCGTCGCCGCGCGCGAGCAGGTGCTCGACGAGCGCGAGGCCGACGAAGCCGGACGCACCGGTGACGAGGACGGGGGCGCGCTCGCCGGTCATCGCGGATACGGCCCCCGGCCGCCGAGGCCGCGCAGCATCGCGAGCGACACGAGGCCCGTCAGCACAGCCAGCGCGAAGAGCACGAGCCCCGGGCCGTGGCCCGCGCCCGCGGCCGCGAACCGGCCGAGGTCGAACACGACGAGGTCGTAGAGCGCGTGGCCGACGATCGACGGCCACAGCGAGCCGCTGCCGATCGCCGCCTGCAGGAAGACCGCGCCGCAGACGATCGTGAAGACGAACTGGAACGCGGCCGCGCCCGGCGTGAGCCCGCCCGCGACGTTGAGCAGGTGGAAGACCCCGAACGCGACGAGCGCGGCGACCGCGCCGCGCCGCGCGCCGAACGCGCGCCAGAGGGCGGCCAGCAGCAGGCCGCGGAACAGCACCTCCTCGTTCAGGCCCACCAGCGCGGTGGTGCGCAGCACGCGGCCGGTGGTGGCGAGGTCGGCCGCGGCCGGGTCGGTCACCGCCGCGCGCGCGACCCACCACGCGGCCACCGCCCCGGCGCTCAGCAGCGCGAGCGGCAGCAGGCGCCACGGCGCGACGGCGCGCGGCGCGCGCAGCCCGATGTCGGCGACGGGGAAGAAGGCGAGAGCCGAACCGACGACCACCAGGGCGAGCACGAGTTCGGCGACGAGGAAGTCGACGACGAAGGCAATGCTGCCGTACGGATGCGGCGACGCGATCAGGCCGCCGAGCATGGTCGCGAAGCCGAGCGCGGCGACGACGAGCGCGGGGCCGGGGCGGTCGAGGCGGCTGCGGCGTTTCGAGGCGTCGAACAGGGACGGTGACACCGTTGGGCTCGACATCGCGGGAGCGTCGATGGCGCCCATCGACGGGGCAAACGGGAGAACGACCCCGTGCAGGCGACGATGCTATCGCAGGTGTCGAGTGTCCGGTACCGGCAGCCCCGCCTCGCGTTCAGAGGCGTGCCACGAACGCATCGAGCGTCACGATCGGGCACGGGTCCGAAGACCCATCCCGGAACTTCGGATAGGCCAGGACCCGCACGAGTTCACGCGCCGTCGCGGCGCTGGCCAGCGGCACGATCCGGCCCGCCTGCCAGGCGGCGCGAACGGCGCCCGCAGCGCCGCCGGGAAGCAGCAGCGCCGACACGACGATGTTCGTGTCGAGCACGACGCGACGCGCGCCTTTCATCGGCGGCGGGCTCCCTTCGTGCCTTTCGACGGCGACCGCTCGGGCCCGTACCCGGGAGGCGGAGGTTCGGCCGCGACGGGCGCGACGCTCGTCGAACGCGCCCATCGCACGGCGTCTTCGACGTCGGTCGGGGTCAGACCGAGCGCGGCCGGTCTTCCGCGAACCGCATCGCCGCGCTGGATCCGAACGGGCGACACGATCACCTGACCCGCCCTGACCTCGACCTCGAAGTACTCGGGCGTACCGAAGGACTCGACGACGGCCTTCGGCAAGGACAGCCACCGGCGGATCGACGCGCTGCAGGCGCGGCTCGCGGCGGCGCGGCTCGCGGCGGCGCGGCGCAAGCCGGCCTGAGGACGGCGCGCGGACCGCGGGGGACCGCGCTCGGGACCGCGACCGTGCCGCCTGCGGGCCGGTCAGACGCGTCGCGTCCTGGCCAGCGCGTGCGCGGCCTTCACGAAGGCCTCCTCGAGCGCTGCCGCCGCGGGCGTGGGCCGCGCGTCGGCCCAGCGCAGGATCACCACCCGCGGCCCCTCGATCGCGACGTCGAGCGGCACGCGCAGCAGGCCGCTCGCCGCCGCGCGCTGCTGGTGGACCTCCAGCGGCATCGCGCCCACGAGGTCGGTGCCCGCCACCAGCATCTCCAGCCCGGTCAGCGTCTCGCAGGTGACCGGGCAGCGCGGCACGGGCAGCCGCGCGCGGCGGAACGCACGGGCCAGCCCGTGCGCGATCGAGCTGTCGAGGCTGGGCAGCACCCATTCGGCCTCGGCCAGCGCGGCCAGCGTGCGCGCTCGCGCGAGCGGATGGCCCGAGCGCACCACGGCCACCACCGTCGTCGCGTAGACCGGCCGCGTGGCGAATTCAGGGCCGAGCCGCACCGCCGGCTGCGACATCACCGCGAAGTCCGGCTCCCCCTCGCGCAGCCCGGCCGGCTGGAACGCGGGCGGCGCGATCCGGATCGACACGCCCGGCCATCGCGCGCGGAACGCGGGCATCACACGCGGCAGCAGCGCGATCGTCGCGAAGTGCGACAGCGCCACGCTCAGCCGCCCCTCGCGCCGGCCGCGCAACTGCGCGACGTCCTCGACGGCCTTGCGCGCCTGCTCGCGGATGGTGCGCGCCCGCGGCAGCAGCGCCGCGCCGTACTCGGTGGGCGTCACGCCGCGCACGCCGCGCTCGAAGAGCGGCACGCCCAGCGCCTGCTCCAGGCGCTTCAGCTGCTTGCTCAGCGCCGGCTGCGTGCGGCCCAGCTCGCGTGCGGCCGCGGTCAGGCTGCCGGCGTCGGCCACCGCGGCGAGCAGCGTCAGCGCGGCCGGGTCCGGGACGGACGCGGCGGGGTCGGGCTCTCGGTCGGCGGACATGGTAGGCATTCCCTACGGGCATGGACATGCCCTCGCCATGAATTGTAGGCGGATCGTCCCGCGCACTACGATCGTCCGGAACCATCAGGGAGACCCCGTGCCGCCGCCGGACCGCGCCGCCTGCGAACGACTCGACGCCGAGGGCGACGCGCCGGTCTTCGACGCGCTGCGCGCGCGCTTCGCGCCCGGCGCACCGGGCACGCTGCATTTCGACGCGAACTCGATCGGCCCGATGCCGGCCGACGCGCCCGGGCGGATGCGGCGGATCCTCGACGAGGGCTGGCGGGTGATGCGCCGCCGCGGCTGGAACGAGTCCGACTGGCTCGAGCAGCCGCGTGCGCTGGGCGCCATGATCGCTCCGGTGCTCGGCGCCGAGGCCGACGACGTGCTCGTCGCCGACGGCACCAGCGTCAACCAGTTCAAGCTGCTGCGCCACGCGCTGGCGTCGAACGCGCCGCGCCGGGTGATCGTCGCCGAGCGCGACGTGTTCCCGTCGAACCGCTACGTGGCCGAGGGCATCGCCCACGCGGGCCACGCCGAGCTGCGGCTCGTCGACGACGCGACCGACGCCGCGCGGCTCGCCGAGGCGCTCGCCCCCGGCGACGTCGCGGTGCTCGCGCTGTCCCATGTCGACTACCGCAGCAGCACGCGGCTCGACCTCGCCGCGACGACCGCGCTCGCCCACACGCACGGCGCGCTCGTGCTCTGGGACCTGTCGCATTCGGCCGGCGCCGTCGCGATCGGGCTGCGCGCGGCCGATGCCGACCTCGCGGTGGGCTGCGGCTACAAGTACCTGTGCGGCGGCCCGGGCGCGCCCGGCTTCGTCTACGTGCACCCGCGACTGCGCAACAACGCGTGGCCGGCGATCTGCGGCTGGATGGGCCACGCCGACACCTTCGCATTCGAGCCCGGGTTCCGCACGGCGCCGGGCGTCGAGCGCTTCCAGCCGGCGACGCCCGCGGTGCTCGCGAACGCGGCCTTCGCGGCGGCCGCGGACGTCTGGCGGGACGTCGACCCGGCCGCCCTCGACGCGCGCCACCGGTCGCTGTCCGACACGCTGATCGCCCTGCTCGACTCGCGCTGCGCGGGCTTCGGCCTGGAAGTCGCCAGCCCGCGCGAGCACGCCCGCCGCGGCGGCCACGTGGCGCTGCGGTTCGCGGGCGCCGGCCCGCTCGCGCAGGCGCTGGTCGACGCGGGCGTGGTCGTCTCCGCGCGCAAGCCCGACGCACTGCGGTTCGGCGTCCATCCGCTCGTCACCACGCACGCCGAGCTCTGGGACGCGGTCGAGCGGTTGCGGCGGATCCTCGCCGACGGCACCTGGCGGGATCCTCGTTTCGCGGGGCCGTCGCGATGAGCACCGGCGCCGCGATCCGCCTGGCCGCCGACATCGGCGGCACCTTCACCGACGTCGTGCTCGAGACGCCGGCGCGCCGCTGCAGCTGCAAGGTGCTGACCACGCCGCGCGAGCCCGAACGGGCGATCGTCGAGGGCATCGGCCGGCTGCTCGACGAGTCGGGCGTGCGCGCGGCCGAGATCGGGCTCTTCATCCACGGCACCACGCTCGCCACGAACGCGCTGATCGAGCGCAAGGGCGCGCGCACCGCGCTGCTCACCACCGAGGGCTTCCGCGACGTGCTCGGCATGGGCTTCGAGAAGCGCTTCGACGCCTACGACGTCGACATCGAGCGCCCGCCCGAGCTGGTGCCGCGCCCGCTGCGCTTCACCGTCCGCGAGCGGATCGCGGCCGACGGCTCGACCCTGGTCGACCTCGACGAGGACGGCGTGCGCGCCGCCGCCGCGGCGATGCGCGCGGCCGGCGTCGAGGCGGTGGCGGTCGGCTTCCTGCACGCCTGGGCGCATCCGGGCCACGAGCGGCGCGCGCGCTCGCTGCTCCACGAGGCGCTGGGCGACGCGGTCACCGTCTGCCTGTCGTCCGAGGTCTGCCCGGAGATGCGCGAATACGAGCGCTTCTCCACCACGGCGGCCAACGCCTACGTGCGGCCGCTGATGGCCGGCTACCTCGGCCGGCTCCGGGACGCGGCCGGCGCGCTCGGCCTGCGCTGCCCGCTGCTGCTGATGATGTCGGGCGGCGGGCTGACGACGATCGAGCAGGCCGCGCGCTTTCCGATCCGGCTGGTCGAGTCGGGGCCGGCGGGCGGTGCGATCCTCGCCGCGCACCTCGCGCGGCAGTGCGGGCTCGGCGACGTGGTGGCCTTCGACATGGGCGGCACCACCGCGAAGGTCTGCCTGATCGCCGGCGGCGAGCCGGAGCGCTCGCGCCGCTTCGAGGTGGGCCGCGCGTGGCGCAACCTGAAGGGCAGCGGGCTGCCGGTACGCATCCCGGTGATCGAGCTGGTGGAGATCGGCGCGGGCGGCGGCTCGATCGGCCGCGTCGACGCGATGTCGCGGATCACGGTGGGCCCGGACTCCGCGGGCGCCGAGCCGGGACCGGCCTGCTACGGCCGCGGCGGCACGCTGCCGGCGGTCACCGACGCGAACCTGGTGCTCGGCCGGCTCGACCCGGCGCGATTCGCCGCCGGCCGGCTGCCGCTCGATCCGGCGCTCGCCCGCGACGCGCTCGGGCGCGAGGTCGGCGCGCCGCTCGGCATGGACCCGGCCTGGGCCGCGGCCGGCGTCTCCGAGATCGTCGAGGAGAACATGGCGAACGCCGCGCGCGTGCACGCGATCGAGCGCGGCCAGGCGCTCGAGGGCTTCACGATGATCGCCTTCGGCGGCGGCGCACCCCTGCACGCGGGCCGCCTCGCGCAGAAGCTCGGCATCGCCCGGGTCGTCGTGCCCGCGGGCGCGGGCGTCGGCTCGGCGATCGGCTTCCTGCGCGCGCCGATCGCCTACGAGGTGGTGCGCAGCGACCTCGCGGTGCTGCGCCGCTGCGATCCGGCCGCGCTCGACGCGCGGCTCGACGCGATGCGCGACGAGGCGCTCGCCGTGGTCCGCGACGCGGCCGGCGGCGCGCCGCTGCTCGAATCGCGGCTCGCCGAGCTGCGCTACGCGGGCCAGGGCCACGAGCTGCGGGTGCGGCTGCCCGAACGCGCGGCCGGGCCGCTCGACGCGGCCGCGATCGCCGCCCTGGTGGAGCGCTTCGAGCAGGCCTACGAGCAGGTCTACGGGCTGCGGATCGCCGGCAGCGAGGTCGAGGTGGTGACCTGGTCGGTGACGCTCGCGACCGAACCGGCCGCGGCCGAGCCGGCGACGCTGCCCGCGGCGCTCGGGGACGCACGGCCCGCCGGCGCCCGCGAGGCCTGGGAGCCGGCCCGCGGCGAGCGCACGCCCTTCGCGCTGCACTGGCGCTTCGACCTGCGGCCGGGCGTCGCGATCCGCGGCCCCGCGCTGGTGGCCGAGGACGAGACGACGACCGTCGTGCCCGCGGGCTGGACGGCGCGGCTCGACACCGCCGGCCACCTGGTGATGGAGGCCGGACCATGAGCCGCGCGATGCTCGACGCGATCCGCACGCAGGTGATGTGGAACCGGCTGGTCTCGGTGGTCGAGGAGCAGGCGCAGGCGCTGCTCAGGACCGCGTTCGGCTCGGTGGCGCGCGAGGCCGGGGACCTCTCGGCGGGCGTCTACGACACCGAGGGCCGGATGCTCGCGCAGGCGGTCACCGGCACACCCGGCCACGTGAACACGATGGCGGTGGCGGTCCGCCACTTCCTCGACCGCTATCCGCTCGCGACGATGCGCGCCGGCGACGTCTACCTGACGAACGACCCGTGGCTCGGCACCGGCCACCTGTTCGACTACGTGGTGGTGACGCCGGTGTTCCGCGCGGGCCGCGCGGTGGCGCTCTTCGCGTCGACCTGCCACACGATCGACGTCGGCGGCATCGGTTTCTCGGCCGACGCGCGCTCGGTCTACGAGGAAGGCACCTGCATCCCGCACCTGCCGCTCGCGCGCGCCGGCGTGCTCGACGAATCGCTGCTCGCGATCGTGCAGGCGAACTCGCGCAACCCGGTCGAGGCGCGCGGCGACCTGCTGTCGCTGGTGGCGTGCAACGAGGTCGGTGCGCGCCGGTTGCTGTCGATGATGGACGAATTCGCGCTCGGGTCGATCGACGCGCTCGGCGCGCACATACTGGAGCACTCGCGCGCGGCGGCGCGGGCCGCGGTGGCGCGGCTGCCTTCGGGAAGCTGGTCGGCCTCGATGACGCTCGACGGCTACGACGCGCCCATCGCGCTGCACGCGCGGCTCACCGTCGACGGCGACCGGATCGTCGTCGACTACGCGGGCTCGTCGCCCGCGTCGGCACGCGGCATCAACTCGCCGAAGTGCTACACCGACGCGTATTCGGTGTTCGGCCTGAAGTGCCTGGTGGCGCCCGAGGTGCCGAACAACGCGGGCTCGCTCGAGGTCTTCGAGGTGCGCGCCCCCGAGGGCTCGGTGGTGGCCCCGGCGCGGCCGAGCCCGGTCACCGCCCGGCACGTGGTCGGCCAGATGCTGCCGGACCTGATGTTCGGCTGCCTCGAGGCCGCGCTCGGCGGCCGCGTGCCGGCCGAGTCCGCCGGCAGCATCTGGGTGCTCGCGATGAGCCGGGACCGCACCGACGGCGCGCCGTTCAACGTGATGAGCGTGGGCCTGGGCGGCGCGGGCGCGCGGCCGACCAAGGACGGGCTGTCCACCACCGCGTTCCCGAGCGGCGTGGGCGGCATCCCGATCGAGGTCACCGAGTCGCAGGCGCCGCTCGTGGTCTGGCACAAGGAGTGGCTCGCCGACTCCGGCGGCGCCGGCCGCTGGCGCGGCGGCCTCGCGCAGCGCATCGAGATCGGCGCCCGCGACGGCGCACCCTTCGACTGCTCGGCCGCGACCTTCGACCGCCGCGCGAACGCCGCGCGCGGCCGTGCCGGCGGCGCCGACGGCGCGCGCGGCGAGGTCCGCGTGATCGACGCCGACGGCGCCACGGTCCGCTTCGAGGGCAAGGGCACGATCCGCGTGCCGGCCGGCGGCCGGCTGCGCGTCGACCTGCCCGGCGGCGGCGGCTACGGCGATCCCCGCGAGCGCGACCCGGCCCGCGTGTCCGGCGACCTCGAATGGGGGCTGGTCGCCGCAGCCGGGCCGGACGCCGCCCCGCCTTCACCGCCTCGGACACCGGTCCGCGGCACGCACCCGCCCACCACCGACCCGCCCGTCCCTCGACCAGGAGCCGCACCATGACGCCGTCCCGCCGCAGTCTGCTCGCCTCCGCCGCCGCCGCCGTCGCCGGCGGCGCGCTGCCGTTCCCGCGCGCCGCGCACGCGCAGGACGCCACCGGCCCGCTGCGCATCCTCGTCGGCTTCCCGCCCGGCGGCGCGACCGACGTGCTCGCGCGGATGCTCGGCGACCGGCTGAAGGACGTGCTCGGCCAGACGGTGCTGGTCGAGAACAGGCCGGGGGCCGGCGGCATGATCGCCACGCAGGCGCTGAAGGGCGCGACGCCGGACGGCACGACGGTGATGCTCACCATCGACCACACGCACGTGATCGTGCCGCTGACCTTCAAGGCGCCGGGCTACGACCCGGCGCGCGACTTCACGCCGCTGGCCGGCGTGGCCAGCTACTACAACGTGCTCGCGGTCGCGAGCTCGACCGGCGTGAAGACGATGGCCGAGTTCGGCACGTGGCTGAAGGCGAATCCGCAGCAGGCGAACTTCGGCGTCCCCGCGCCCGGCAGCGTCCCGCAGTTCGCCGGACTGCTGGTGGGCAAGGCACTGGGCACGCGGATGACGCCGGTGCCCTACAAGGGCGGGGCGCCGCTGGTGCAGGACCTGCTCGGCGGCCAGGTGCCGGCCGCGGTGCTGTCGCTGACCGAGACCATCGAGCACCACCGCGCCGGCAAGATGCGCGTGCTGGCGGTCTCGGGCACGAAGCGCGCGAGTTCGGCACCGGAGATCCCCACCTACGAGGAGCAGGGCATCAAGGGCCTCGACAAGAACCCGTGGACCGGATTCTTCGGGCCGAGGGGCCTGCCGCCGGCCTTCGTCGACCGGTTCACGAAGGCCGTCCAGACGATCCTCGCCGACCCGGCGATGGTCGCGAGGCTCGCGACGATGGGCAACGTCGCCGACTACGCGGCGCCGGCCGCGCTGCAGGAGTGGGTGACCTCGGCCACCGCGCACTGGGGGCCGGTGATCCGCGAGTCGGGATGGGAACTGCAGTGAGCCGCGACCGGGCGGCCGGCGGCTGACCCGCCGCGGTCGGGATCGGGCCCGGGCCTCAGCCCGGATCCAGCTCCCGCCGCAGGGCCGCCACCAGCCCCTGCCGCTGCTGCGCACGCGGCCCGAGCTTCGCGGCGACCTGCTGCACCAGCAGGTGCAGCATGCTCGCCGCCGCCATCCCCGAGAACGCCGGCTCCGCGCTCGCGCAGTGGACCGGCAGCACCACCTCGGCGTGCCGCCTCGCCCAGGCGACGTTGCGCACGTCGACCACCGCGAGCACCCGCATCCGCGTCGCCGCGGCGTGCGTGACGATCTGGTCGATCGCCTGCACGCGCGGCTGGGTGAGCACCACCAGCAGGCCGTCCTTCGGCGCACCGAGCGCGAGCTCCTCCGCCCACAGGCCTCCCGCCGCCTGCAGCGCGAACACGTCGGGACGGATCCGCGCGAGCTGCGGCCGCACGTAGCGGACCAGCCCGTCGTCCAGGCCGATGCCGAGCATCCAGAGCCTCGGCGCGCCCGCGAGCAGCGCGGCCGCCGCTCGCAGCGTGTCGCCGCGCAGCGCCTCGAAGGTCCGCGCGAGGCTGTCGGCCTCGGCCTGCAGGTGGGCGGCGATCGTCGGCGCGCCGCGCCCGGGCCGGACCGGCGCGCCGTCACCGCGCGGCTGGAACGGCGGCGCGAGGTTGCGCTCCTGGCGCGCCTGCAGCCGGACCTCGTCGAAGCCCGCATAGCCGAGCCGACGGAACAGCCGGGCGGCCGTCGCCTTCGAGACGCCCGCGCGCGCGGCCATCTCGGACGCCGAGTAGGCGACCAGGTCGTCCGGATGCTCGAGCAGCAGCGCGGCGAGCCGCTGCTCGCTCGGCGACAGCGTTTCGTAGTGCTCCTGGATCGCGAGGGTGAGGCGAGTCGACATCGGGGCGGGCGGAAGGCGTCGCCATCATAGGCGCGCGGCGGTGGACGGACCGCGGCCTGGCTGGAACGCGTGTTTCATGGTAGCGTGTTCCTGAAACACGCGTAACGCAACTCGCCGCCGTGCCGCCCCGCCCCGACCGATCCGCCGCCCGATCCGTGCCGCAGTGGCGCCACGAGGTCTGGGAGGACCTGCGTGCGGTCGCCCGGCCGGATTCGCGCTTCGACCTGCGCTTCTCCGAGTTCATCCCGGACTTCGACGGCTCGGAGGCCGCGATCGACCGGCTGCTCGACGCGCTCGGGCCGCCCGCCGGACGCCACGTGTTCGTGACGCCCGACAACAGCCTGGTCGAGCTGCGCCGCCGGCTGATCGTGTCCGGCGCGAGCCTGGTCGTCGCGAGCTACAACCTCGCACGCGGATTCCTGCACCTGCCGCCCGGCAGCGTGCCGCGCGGGCAGGCGCTCTTCGCCGCGTGGCTCGACGGCCTCGAGCACTTCGGCCGACCGCTCGACCTCGCCGCGCTGTCGGCGCTCGGCCGCTTCGACTGGGTCGTGACCGGCGCGTCGGCGGTCGCCACCAGCGGCGTGCGCTTCGGTCGCGGCCACGGCTACTTCGATCTCGAGTGGCGGCTCTTCGGCGAGCTCGGCCTGGTCGACGAGGCGACGCCGATCGCCTGTGTCGCGCACGACGCGCAGCTGCTCGAGCAGCCGCTGATGGCGAGCGCCGACGACGTGCCGGTCGACCTGGTGCTCACGCCCACCCGCACGCTGCGCGTCGCGCGCACCGACCCGCGCCCGCGCCGCGTCGACTGGTCCCGCATCGACGACGCCCAGCTCGAGCAGATCCCGCCGCTGCGCGAGCTGCGCCGCGCGCTCGGCATCGACTGAGCCCCACCGCCTGGCGCCCCCCTTCCGCCCGCCGTCCCACCCGTCCGCCACGACCCGACCCTCGCAGGAGCCCCGCCATGACCGTCACCCGCCGCCGATTCCTCGGTTCCGCCGCCGCCCTCGGCATCGCCTCCCCGCTCGCCGGCCGCGCGCAGTCGCTGCGCCCGCTCACCCTGCAGGCCGCGTGGATCAACGATGCCGAGTTCATGGGCTACTTCATCGCGATGGAGAAGGGCTGGTACAAGGACGAGGGGCTCGAGCTGAAGTACCTGCCCGGCGGCCCCGACGTGATCCCCGAGGCCTCGGTGCTGTCGAACAAGGCCGACGTCGCGCTGTCCACCGTCGAGACGGTGATCAAGGCGATCACCACGCAGAAGGCGCCGCTGGTGATCATCGGCGCGCAGTACCAGAAGAACCCGATCGGCATCGTCTCGCTCGCGAGCCGGCCGATCCGCTCGCCGAAGGACCTGATCGGCAAGACCGTCGCGGTGCCTCCGGTGAACCGGCTGACCGTCGAGGCGATGCTCAAGCTCAACGGCATCGACAAGTCGAAGGTCCGCATCGTCCCCTATGCCTACGATCCCACGCCGCTGCTCAAGGGCGAGATCGACGCGTCGCTCGACTTCACGACCAACGTGCCCTACACGATCAAGATGAAGGGTGCCGAGGCGACGAGCTTCCTGCTGGCCGACTTCAAGCTGCCGCTGTTCAACGACGTGGTGGTGGTCAAGAAGGACACGCTCGCCAAGCGCCGCGCCGACCTGATCGGCTTCCTGCGCGCGAGCCGCAAGGGCTGGGACGAGAACTTCAAGGACACCGGCGCCTACCCGCCGAAGTACGCCGACAGCTGGTTCAAGGGCACCGGCCGCAGCATCGACAACGAGGTCTACTTCAACGCCGCGCAGAAGTCGCTGATCCAGCACCCGAAGGGCGTGTTCGCGATGAGCGAGGAGTCGATCAGGGCCTGCATCGACGCGCTGAAGGCGGTCGACGTGAAGGCGGACCGCTCGCATTTCGACACCACGCTGCTCGAGAAGGTCTGAGCCCGCGATGGCGGCGGGCGGCATCCGGCTGCACGACGTCGAGCGCGTCTTCCCGCGCGACGGCGCACCGCCGCTGCGTGCGCTCGACCGCGTGTCCCTCGACTGCCCGCCCGGCTCGTTCACCGCCCTGATCGGCCCGTCGGGCTGCGGCAAGTCGACGCTGCTGCGGCTGGTCGCCGGGCTCGACGACCCGGACGGCGGCCGCGTCGAGGTCGACGGCGAGCCGCCCTCCGCGCTGCAGAAGGCCGGCCGGCTGGGCATCGCGTTCCAGGACGCGGCGCTGCTGCCCTGGCGCTCGGTGGTCGACAACGTGCGGCTGCCGCTCGACGTCACCGGCCGGCCCGGCGACGACGCCGACGCGCGGATCGCCGCGCTGGTCGAGCTGGTGGGGCTGCGCGGCTTCGAGCGCGCGCGGCCCGCGCAGCTGTCGGGCGGCATGCGCCAGCGCGTGGCGATCGCGCGCGCGCTGGTCACGCGGCCCGACGTGCTGCTGCTCGACGAGCCCTTCGGCGCGCTCGACCAGATCCTGCGGCGGACCATGAACGTCGAGCTGCAGCGGATCTGGATGGAGCGCGCGACGACCACGGTGCTGGTCACCCACGGCATCGACGAGGCGGTGTTCCTCGCCGACCGCGTGGTGGTGATGCACGGCGACCCCGGTCGGATCGCGGCGGTGGTCGAGGTGCCGTTCGCGCGGCCGCGCGACGTGTCGCTCTTCGCACGGCCCGCGTTCCACGAGGTCGAGGACGCGGTGGCCGCGGTCCTCTACCGGCACGCGAAGGGCGGCTGATGGGCGCGGCCCGCGCGCCCCGGCCCGTGAACCGCGGCGACGCCGACCGGCGCGCGACGCTCGCCGGCCTCGTGCTGCTGCTGCTGCTCTGGGAACTCGCCGGCCGCGGCGGCTGGGTCGCGAGCGGCGCGCTGCCCGCGCCCTCGCGGATCCTCGTGCAGGCCTGGGCCGACCGCGCCGACTACCCGACCCACCTCCTCGGCACGCTGCGCACCGCCGCGCTCGGCTTCGTCGTCGGCAACGCGACGGCGATCGCGTTCGGCCTGCTCTTCACGATGTGGCGACCGGCCGAGCGGCTGATGGCCGGCGTCAACGTCACGGTCTTCGCGATGCCGGCGATCGCGCTGGTGCCGATCCTCGTGATCGCGCTGCCGAGCGACGCGGCCCGCGTCGTGCTCGCCGCGGTCTCGGTCTACTACCCGACGATGGTCGCCGTGGTGCTCGGGCTGCGGCAGGCCGACCCGCGGCTGTGCGACCTGGTGCGCACCTACGGCGGCGGCGACTGGACGATCCTGCGCCGCGTGCGGCTGCGCGGCGGGCTGCCGACGCTGCTGTCGGGGCTGCGCGTCGCGGCGCCGGCTGCGGTGCTCGGCTCGCTGCTCGCCGAGTTCGGCAGCGGCGGGAATGCGGGGCTCGGCACCTACCTGATCGGCTCGCTCGGCCGCGCGGACCCGGCTCGGCTCTGGGGGATCGGGCTCGCGGCGACCGCGCTGTCCGCGCTCGCCTACGGCGCGGTGGGCCTCGCGGCCGCGCGCTTCGCCGGCGACACCGTGTCGGCGTCGACGCCGACGGGGCTGGGCGACGGCGCGCCGGCAGGCGAGCCGCTCGCGCGGCGCGCGGCGCTCGGCCTGGCCGCCGCCGCGCTGCCGATCGCGCTCTGGTGGGCCTGCACGCTCGCCTTCGAGGCGATGGGCGTGTCCGAGGTGGTGTTCCGGACGCCGGCCGGCGTGCTCGAGCATCTCGTGTGGGGGGAGGACGCCGGCGGGAACGCGGCGAAGCTCGCGGCCGCGCTCGCGCAGACGCTGCCGCTCGCCGTGCTCGGCCTGCTGCTCGGCCTGGCCTTCGCGCTGGCGCTCGCGATCGTCGCCACCGTCTGGCCGCCGCTCGGCGCGACGCTGCTGCCGGTCTCGCTCGTCACGCAGTCGATGCCGCTGGTGGCGCTCACGCCGCTCGTCGTGCTGGTCTTCGGCCGCGACGCCGCGGGCATCCTCGCGATCACCGTGTCGGTCACCTTCTTCCCCGCCTACGTGACGATCGCGCAGGGCCTCGCGCTCGTGCCGCCCACGGTGCGCGACCTGGTCCGTGCCTGCGGCGGCGGCCGCGGCGCGTGGCTGCGCCGCGTCGCGGTGCCGTGGTCGACGCCGTACCTGTGCGCGGCGATGCGCCTGGCCGCGCCGCGCGCGGTGCTCGGCGTGATGATCGCCGAGTGGCTGGCGACCGGCACCGGCCTGGGCAACCTGCTGAACGAGGCGCGCGGGATGCTGGACTACGGCACGGTCTGGAGCGTCGCGGTGGTGTCGGTGCTGGCCGCGATCGGCCTGCACGCGATCGCCGCGGCGATCGAGCGCCGCGCGCTCGCGCGCTTCGCACCGGGCGGCCGATGACCGCCCGGCCCCGCTTCACGAGGAGAGCCTCCGCATGAACGACTCCGTCGACCACAAGGCCAGCGTGCGCGAGCGCGTGTTCCGCGAGCTGCGCGAGGTCGCGCTGCCCGACAGCCGCTTCCACTTCGACTTCGCCGAGTTCATCGCCGACTTCCGCGGCAGCTCGGCGGCCACCGACCGGCTCGCGGCGCACCCGGCATACCGGAACGCCGAGGTCGTCTTCATCACGCCCGACAACTGCCTGGAGGAGCTGCGCTGGCGCGCGCTGCGCGACGGCAAGCGGGTGCTGATCACCACCTATTCGATCCGCCGCGGCTTCTGGCTGCTGGATCCGGCGACGATCCCCGGCGAGCGGCTGCTGTACGCCGCGACGCTCGACGGCATGGAGCGCCATGCGATCCCGCTCACGCTCGCGCAGATCCGCGAGCGGCTGCCCCGGGTCGACTACATGGTCACCGGCACCGGCGCGATCAACGAGGCCGGCGTGCGCTTCGGCAAGGGCCACGGCTTCTTCGACGCCGAGTGGGGCATGCTGTACCGGATCGGGGTGATCGACGCGTCCACGCCCGCGGCCGCGCTGGTCCACGACTGCCAGGTGCTGACCGAGACGCTGTATCCCGAGGTCTTCGACACCGTCGTCGACACGATCTTCACGCCCACGCGCACGATCGAGGTGAGCGACCCGCACAAGCCCACCTGCGGCATCGTCTGGGACCTGCTCGATCCGGCGATGTACGAGACCATCCCGCCGCTCCAGGAGCTGAAGGCGATGGAGCCGCAGCTGCCGCCGCGCGGCCGGGCATCGACGACGGGCGTCCCGCCGACGCATGCGCCCCGCGCCGTCCTGGAGCCCGCCCTCGCGCGCCTGCTGCGCACGATGCCCAAGGCCGAGCTGCACCTGCACATCGAGGGCACGCTCGAGCCCGAGCTGATCTTCGAGCTCGCGCGGCGCAACGGCGTGACCCTGCCGTATCCGTCGGTCGACGCGCTGCGCGCGGCCTACGCGTTCACCGACCTGCAGAGCTTCCTCGACCTGTACTACGCGGGCGCCTCGGTACTGCTCGCCGAGGCCGACTTCTTCGACATGGCGATGGCCTACTACCGCCGGGCCGCGGCCGACGGCGTGGTCCACGCCGAGCTCTTCTTCGACCCCCAGACCCATACCGACCGCGGCGTGCCGATGGCCGCGGTGATCGGCGGGCTCTGGCGCGCACGCGCCGAGGCCGAGCGCACGCTGGGCGTGACCAGCGAGCTGATCCTCTGCTTCCTGCGCCACCTGTCCGAGGCGGCCGCCTTCGAGACGCTCGAGGCGGCGCTGCCGTGGCGCGACCGCTTCGTCGGCGTGGGCCTCGACTCGAGCGAGCGCGGCCATCCGCCGGAGAAGTTCGCGCGGGTCTTCGAGCGGGCGCGCGGGCTCGGGCTGCACGTCGTCGCGCACGCCGGCGAGGAGGGTCCGGCCGACTACGTGCGGACCGCGCTCGACGTGCTGAAGGTCGAGCGGATCGACCACGGCGTGCGTGCGGTCGACGACCCGGCCCTGGTCGAGCGGCTGGCCCGCGAGCGGGTGCCGCTCACCGTCTGCCCGCTGTCGAACGTGAAGCTGTGCGTCTACCGCTCGATGGGCGAGCACGTGCTGCCCGAGCTGCTCGCGAAGGGCGTGTGCGTGACGGTGAACTCCGACGACCCCGCGTACTTCGGCGGCTACCTGCTCGCGAACTACGAAGCGCTGTTCGCGGCGTTTCCGTCGCTCGGCGCGCGCGAGGCGCACGCGCTGGCGGCCAACGCATTCGAGGCGAGCTTCGCCGACGCGGCGCGCAAGGCGACCTGGCGGGCGCGGCTCGACGCGGCGTTCGCCGCCGGCTGATCGGGGCGGCACGGCCGATCGCCGACACGCGCGGTCGACGGCGGCGCGATCGCGGGCCATCATCGGTCTCCGGACTGCCGCGACGCGGCCGCAACGACCAGGGAGATGCCGCTTGACCGCCGCCGCCGCGCCCGCGGGCGCCATTCCGTTCGCCGTCGAGAAGACCCCCGCGCGCGCCGCACGCGGCATGGTCGTCACCAACCATCCGCTCGCCTCGGCCGCCGGCGCCGAGATGCTCGCCGCAGGCGGCAACGCGGTGGACGCCGCGGTCGCCGCGCTGTTCGCGCTGTCGGTCGTCGAGCCGATGATGGTCGGGCCGCTGGGCGGCGGCTTCGCCCACCTGCGCCGCCCCGACGGGCGCCACGAGATCGTCGAGGGGCAGGGCCGCTGTCCGGCCGGCGTGGGGCCCACGAGCTTCGAGCCCGACCCCTCTGCGCCGCCCGGCGCGCTCGACGCCATCGGGCGCCGCAACGCGGTGGGCCGGACCGCGGTGGCGGTGCCGGGCACGCTCGCGGCCTGGTGCGAGCTCGTCGCGCGGCACGGCCGGCTGTCGCTCGCCGACGTGATCGAGCCCGCGGTCCGGCATGCCGGCCGCGGCTTCGCCGCGACCCCCTACCTCGCCGACTGCGTCGCCGACTGCGCGGCCGACCTCGCGCGGGACCCGGAGATCGCGCGGGTCTTCATGCCCGGGGGCGCGCCGATCGCCGCCGGCACGCGGGTGGTCAACGGCGCGCTCGCCGACACGCTGCGGCTCGTCGCGCGCAAGGGCGCGGCCGCGCTGTACGACGGTGCGATCGGCCGGGCGCTGGCCGACGACATGGCGCTGCACGGCGCGTGGCTGTCGCGCGAGGACCTCGCCCGCTACCGGACGAGCCTGCTCGAGCCGCTGCACGCGCGCTACCGCGGCTTCGAGATCGTCGGTCCGCCGCCGCCCTGCAGCGGGCCGCTGCACATCGGCCAGATGCTCGCGCTGCTCGAGGGCTTCGACCTGCGCGCCGCGGGCTTCGCGTCCGCCGACGCGTCGCACCTGCTCGCCGAGGCGCTGAAGATCGCGTTCGCCGACCGCGCGGCCGCGACCGCCGACCCGGAACACGTGCCGGTCCCGATCGCGCGGCTGCTGTCGGCCGAATACGCCGCGCTGCGCCGCGCCGACGTCGACCCGGCGCGCGCCCGCGCGCAGCGGGCCGGCGTCGCGCCCGACGACGGCGCGCACACGACGCACCTGACGGTGGCCGACCGCGACGGCTGGATCGTGAGCGCGACGCAGACGATCAACTCGCTGTTCGGCGCGCGCTACATGGTGCCCGGCACCGGGCTGATCCCGAACAACTACCTGTACGTGTTCGACCCGCATCCGGGCCGCGCGAACTCGCTCGCGCCGGGCAAGCGCGTGACCTCGTCGATGGCGCCGCTGATCGTGCTGCGCGACGGCGCGCCGCGCTGGGCGCTCGGCCTGCCCGGCGGGCTGCGGATCTTCCCGTCGGCGATGCAGGCGCTGGTCAACCTGATCGACCACGGGATGAGCCTGCAGCAGGCGGTCGAGGCACCGAGGCTGTGGACGCAGGGCTTCCAGCTCGAGCTCGAGCCGGGCTTCCCCGACGCGGTCGCCGACGCGCTGCGTGCGCGCGGCCACGACGTGCTGCGCGTGGCGAACGTGGGCGGCGGGATGTGCGCGGTGGGCCTCGAGCCCGACGGCACGCTCGAGGGCGCCGCCTGCTGGCGCGCCGACGGCACGCCGATCGGCGTGGGCGGCGGGCTGGCGCGCCCGGGCGTGCGCTTCCTGCCCGAGGTGCGCCGGCCCTGAGCGCGCGATGCCGGTCGGCGCCGACGCCCCGCGCGCGGCCTCAGCCGATGAACTCCGCCAGGATCCGGTTGAACTTCGCGGGGTTCTCCTCGAACATGAAGTGCGCCCCGCCCTCGGCCTCCTCGAAGATCTCCAGCCGCGCGCCCTTCACCTGCGACGCCGCCCACTGCACCGACTTCCACGGCACCAGGCTCGTGCGGCCGCCCACGAAGAGGCAGGGCACGTCGATCCGCGGGATGACGTCGCGCCAGTCCTGGTGGCAGTGGTTGTAGAGCAGCGTGGCCGCGTGCTCGCGGGGCAGCTTCAGGTTCTCCTCGATCATCCAGCTCAGCGTCGAGCCGGGCATCGCCTTCGTGACCATCCCGCCGACGAAGCCGGTGGTGGTCGCGACGCCCTCGGGGCCGGCGAGCGCATTCATCGTCTGCGTGACCGCCTCGGGCGTGAAGATCGCGCCGGCGTCCTCGGCCTCCTGCGCGGACCACGCGGGGTTCGAGGTCAGCATCGGCGGCTCGTCGATGAAGGCGAAGCGGCCGACGCGCTCGGCGCCGAACAGGTCGAAGTAGCACCACAGCACCGAGCAGCCCATCGAGTGGCCGAGCAGCGTCGCGTCGTGGATGTCGAGCGCGCGCAGCGTGTCGTGAACGTCCTTCGCGAGCCGCTGGATCCTGTAGCCGTGGGCGGGCTTGTCGGACTCGCCGTGGCCCCTCATGTCGATCGCGATCACGCGGTAGCGGTCGGACAGGCCGTCGAGCTGTTGCCGGAACTGCGCGGCGGTCTGCGACCAGCCGGGCACCATCACCAGCGCCCGTCCGCGCCCGGCCTCGAGCACGTTCAGGCGGACGCCGTCGCTCGTGGTCACCGAGCGTCTGTCGATCTTCGTCATGTCCCCTCCTGGCGCCTCGCGGGCGCGCTGTCTGCGGCGGTTTGCCGCCGGCAGGGTGGCCGGGACGGCCGGAGGCGTCAAGTGCGGCGCGTGCGCCGCGAAAGGGCCGTCAGGCGGACAGCCGCAGGGCCAGGACGATCAGCACGGCGACGACCAGCGCCGCCACGCACAGCGAGCGCTCGAGGTCCTCGCGCGACGGCCTGCAGGTGGTCACGCGCGTGCCGGTCATCAGGTCGTGCAGCGCCCGAGCCGGGCGCCGCGGCAGCGCGAACAGGTGCCCGAGTCCGAGCAGGCAGCACGACATCGTCCGCAGCCCGTGGCGCAGCCAGGTCGTCCTCGCGTCGGGCGCATGCCCGTCGTCGGTCTCGACCCTCAGGCCGAGCAGGCGCTTGCCCGGCGAGCCGCCCCAGCCGAGCTCGCCGACGACGTGGAGCAGCGCGCCACCGACCAGCGACGCGCCGACCGCCAGCCGCTCGAGCCAGACGACCGGCAGCCCGAGCAGCAGGCCGACCAGCAGCGCCGGCGCCGCGAACGCGGCGAGCAGCACGATCGCATCGAAACCGCCCGCGGCCACGCGCTGGCGCAGCGTCGCGTCGACCCAGGTCAGCCCGTCGGGATCGCCGTCGGCGCCGTACCCGATCGCGCCCTCGGGGTCGGGCGGGGGCTCGCCGCGCAGCGACCGCCAGGCGTCCGCGATCCGGTGGAGGCCGCCCCGCGGCGTGGCGTCGGCGCGCGGGGCCGCGGTCGACCGCGTCGTCCGGGCCCCGCCGCGCCCGTCGGCGCTGCGTCCGGTGCGGCCCGCCGCATCGGGGCGTGCCACGGGCAACTCGAGCATCGGCCGACCGAGGGCATCGCGGCGGACCGGCGGCGACATCGCGGCGGCCGCCGTCGCGGTCCGCCCGGGCTCCGCGGCGCGCGATGCCGCGCGGATCTCGGCGGGACGCGAGGCCGGCCTCGCGTCACCGCCCTTCAGCGCGGCGCGCGCCGTGGCCATCCGGGCGTCCACCGCACGCTCCGCGGCGAGTCCGGCAACCTGCCTGGGGCAGCCTTCGTCGACCAGCGCTTCGCGGACCTGGTCGATCGTGCCGAGCGCCCGGGAGAGACGCCGGGCGACATCGTCGAGCGCGTCGTCGAGCGCCCGCAGCACCTGTGCGTCCGCGCCGCCCTGGCCGGCGATCGCGCGGCCCGTCAGCACGCTCCAGGCGCCCGCGAGCTCGCGCAGCCGCCGGTTCGCGTTCGCCGGGTCGGCTCGGTCCGCCCCGTGCGCCGGGTGGTACGGCAGCGCTGCGCGCAGGAAGCCGCGCGTCACCTCGTCCGCCGACGCGCCGCGGTCCACCCCCAGCATCTGGTGGCAGCTCTTCGGGGGCTCGATCTCGACGGGTGCGAGGCGGATCACGCAACGGAACTCGGGGGGCTCTGCGGGGAAGCATCGTCGGCCGCTGCGCGAGCGGCCAGCCGCGTGGCGGCCGGCGGTCGGCGAGGGCCGCCGTGCGGCCGGCGCGACGCTTCTCGGACCGCCCGTCGGACCCCGCCGCGTGCCACGCCGCCCCTCTTGACGACCGCACGCGACCGCCCAACATCCACCGAGGAGCCCCGCCATGCAGACCCTCGCACACCGACCGGCCGCCGTCGCCGGCACCTTCTATCCGGCCGAGCCCGCCGCGCTGCGCGCCGGCGTCGACCGGCTGCTCGCCGAGGCCGCCGCCGCGGGCCCGGCGCCCGAGCGCCCCCCGAAGCTGCTGGTGGTCCCGCACGCCGGCCACGTCTTCTCGGGCGCCTGCGCGGCGCGCGGCTGGGCCCTGCTCGCGCCCTGGCGCGACCGCATCTCGCGCGTGGTCCTGCTCGGCCCGACCCACCGCGTCGCGGTCCGCGGCCTCGCGGTGCCGACGGCGGACGCCTTCGACACGCCGCTCGGCCCGGTGTCCGTCGACCGGGCCGCGATCGACGCGCTCGCCGGACTGCCGCGCGTCGTCGCCGACGACCGCGTCCACGAGCGCGAACACGCGATCGAGGTCCAGCTGCCCTTCCTGCAGGCCGTCCTCGACCGCTTCGCCATCGTGCCGATCGC
The DNA here is from genome assembly GCA_046046245.1 of Pseudomonadota bacterium. Lineage (GTDB taxonomy): Bacteria > Pseudomonadota > Gammaproteobacteria > Burkholderiales > Burkholderiaceae_E > UBA4615. The sequence goes on from JBJOKE010000003.1 coordinate 170,616, forward strand.
GGTCGGCGACGTCGACCCCGCGGACGTGCAGGCCGCGATCGAGCGGCTCTGGGGCGGCGACGAGACGGTGATCGTCGTCAGCACCGACCTCTCGCACTACCTGCCCGACGATCGCGCACGCGCGATCGACGCGACCACGGTCGAGCGGATCCTGCGGCTCGACGACACCATCGGCCACCATGCCGCCTGCGGCGCCACGCCCCTCGACGGCGCGCTGCGCGCCGCGCGGGCGCACGGGCTGAGGCCGCGCCGGCTCGACGTGCGGACCTCGGCCGACGCCGGCGCCGGCACGGCGCGCGTCGTCGGCTACGCATCGGTCGGGTTCTGGCCGGCGGCCGACGGCGACCCCGCCCTGCTCGGTCACGCGCTGATCGCACGCGCACGCAACGCCATCGCCGCCGCGCTGGGGCTGCCCGGCCGGCTGCCCCAGCCCTGGCACCCGATGCTCGGGCGACCGGGCGCCACCTTCGTCACGCTGAACCGCGGCGGCCGGCTGCGCGGCTGCATCGGCCGCTTCGAACCCGGCGCACACCCGCTCGAGGACGACGTCCGGCGCAACGCCTGCCGGGCGGCCTTCGAGGACCCGCGCTTCCCGCCGCTGGCCGCCACCGAGTGGTCGGGCCTCGAGGTGGAGGTGTCGCTGCTGGGTTCGATCGAGCCGCTGGGCGAGCTCGACGAGGCGAGCGCGCTCGCGGTGCTGAGGCCCGGCGTCGACGGCGTGATCCTCGACGCGGCCGGCCGGCGCTCGACCTTCCTGCCGCAGGTCTGGTCGCAGATCCCCGAGCCGCGCGCCTTCCTCGCCGCGCTGCGCGAGAAGGCCGGCCTGCCGCGCGAGCCCTGGGTGACGGGCACGAGGCTGTCGCGCTACCCCGTCGCGAAATTCACCGAGGCCCGTGCGGGGTGAGCCGGTGAGCGACACGCCGATCGACCCGGCCGACTGCACGCCCGCGCGCTGGTGGCACGCGCTGCCCGACGGACGCCTGCAGTGCGACCTGTGCCCGCGCGACTGCCGGCTGCACGACGGCCAGCGCGGGCTGTGCTTCGTGCGCGCCCGGCAGGGCGACGCGATGGTGCTGACCACGCACGGCCGCAGCTCGGGCTTCTGCATCGATCCGATCGAGAAGAAGCCGCTCGCGCACTTCCTGCCGGGCTCGGCGGTGCTGTCCTTCGGCACCGCCGGCTGCAACCTCGCCTGCCGCTTCTGCCAGAACTGGGACATCTCGAAGAGCCGCGAGACCGACCGCCTGCTCGACCGCGCGAGCCCCGGGCGGATCGCCGAGGTGGCGCGCGCCTCGGGCTGCGCGAGCGTGGCCTTCACCTACAACGACCCGGTGATCTTCGCCGAGTACGCGATGGACGTGGCCGACGCCTGCCACGCGGTCGGCGTGCGCACGGTCGCGGTCACCGCGGGCTACGTGCACGCGGCGCCGGCGCTCGAGTTCTTCACCAGGATGGACGCTGCCAACGTCGACCTGAAGGCGTTCACCGAGGACTTCTATTTCCGGCAGACGGGTGCGCACCTCGCGCCGGTGCTCGAGACGCTGAAGCGCGTGCACCACGAGACCGACTGCTGGCTCGAGATCACGACGCTGCTGATCCCGGGCCTGAACGACTCGGAGGCCGAGATCGACGCGATGACGCGCTGGATCGTCGCCGAGCTCGGGCCCGAGGTGCCGCTGCACTTCAGCGCCTTCCACCCCGACTGGAAGCTGCGCGACGTGCCGGCCACGCCGCCCGCGACGCTGTCGCGTGCGCGGGCGATCGCGCTGGGCAACGGGCTGCGCCACGTCTACACCGGCAACGTCCGCGACCTCGAGGGCGGCGCCACCCGCTGCACCGGCTGCGGGGCGACGGTGATCGCCCGCGACCGGTACGCGATCCTCGACTACGCGCTCGACGCGCGCGGCGCGTGCCGGCACTGCGGCACGCCGACGGCGGGGCGGTTCGCCGAGCGCGCCGGGACCTTCGGGCCGCGGCGGATCCCCGTGAGGATCGCAGCCGCGGCGTGAACGACGGCCCGCCGCAGCGTCGGAAGACCGGATCGAGCGACACGACCGCGAGGTCCTCCGCCAGCGCCCGGGCGAGGTGCTCCGAGACGAATCGCCCGACTGGCGTGCGGCGCCGCTCCGCAATCCGACCTTCGGCCGACCCCCGTCAGCCCCGCGACGGCACGATCAGGTACTTGTCCCCGGTCGCCCGCGCGTAGTAGCGCCGGATCGCGTCCTCCGAGAGCGCCTGCGCGAGCGAGACCTCGTGCGAGTAGTGCGACGCGAAGGTCGTCTTCAGCTCGTCGACCACGCGCTGGCGCAGCCGCGCCGCCACCTCGGGCCCGGCCTTCTTCAGGAACGGGAACAGCAGCCAGCCGCCCATCGACCACGAGAAGCCGAAGTTGCGCGCGAACTCGGTAGGACCCGTGTCGAGCGTGCCGTAGAGGTAGACCTGCTTCAGCGTCTCCGAGCCGTAGCGGCTGTACTCGGTGGCGTTGCGGTTGAGCGCCGCTTCCATCGCGGTGAGCAGCTGCCCGGCGAGCCGGCCGCCGCCGGTCGCGTCGAAGCCGAGCGTGGCGCCGGTCGCGGCGACCGCGTCGGTCAGCTCGGCCATGAACGACGGCGAGCTGCTGTCCACCACGTGCTTCGCGCCCTGCGCCCGCAGCAGCGCCGCCTGCTCGGGCTTGCGCACGACGTTGACCAGCCCGATGCCGTCCTTCAGGCAGATGCGGTTCAGCATCTGGCCGAGGTTCGACGCGGCCGCGGTGTGGACGATCGCGGCATGCCCCTCCATGCGCATCGTCTCGACGAAGCCGAGCGAGGTCAGCGGGTTCACGAAGCACGACGCGCCGTCGGCCGCGGTCGCGCCCGCGGGCAGGGGCAGCACCTCGGCCGCCTTCATCACCCGGTACTGCGCGTACATCGAACCGCCGATCATCGCGACGAGGCGGCCCTTGAGGGCCTGCGCGGCCGGCGACGACCCGGCGTCCACCACCGTGCCCGCGCCCTCGTTGCCCACCGGCATCCGCTTGCCGACGCGCGCGGCCATCGCCGGCATCGCGCGCTCGGGAATGCGCGCGGTGACGACCGGGCGCTCGGCGGTGCCGGCGACCTTCAGCGTCGACAGGTCCGCGGGCCCGAACAGCAGGCCGAGGTCGGACGGGTTGATCGGCGTGGCCTCGACGCGCACGACGACCTCGTCGTCGGCGGGTGCGGGGATCGCCTGGTCGATCAGCGTGATCTCGAGCTCGCCGTCGGGCTTGACGGTCGAGCGCAGCTGCAGGCCGGTGCGGGCGGACATGGGTCGTCTCCTCGTGGGTCTCGCGGAGCGCGCAGTGTGGCAGAAACCGCGCACGTGCCCGGCCGACAACGAGTTCATCCTTCTGAAGGTGCCGGAGCTGCTGCAGGCGCGTCGAGCGCACCGCCGCGGGCGAGGCGGACCGAGAAGTCCCGCAGGCCCGTGCGCGGTCCGTCGGCCTCGAGCCGACCCGCGTCGATCGCGGCCTGCAACCGCCAGCCGAGCCAGACGTCGCTGATCGACTGGCGCGGGTCGCAGCGGCCCATCGCCGTGCCGACGACCTTGGCGGCCGACTGCCAGGTCTCGTCGCCGGCGTCGAGCAGCACGTCGTCGAAGACCTCGGCCGGCGCGCCGACCGGCACGCCGTCGCGCAGCACGCGGCGCGGCGAGGGGTCGGCGCAGAGCGCGCGGAACAGCGCGGCCTGCGCGGCACAGGCCGCGGCATCGAGCTCGGTCGCAGCGTGCGAGAAGCTCGCGGCCAGCTCGGCCGCGTCGAACGCCCCGATCGCGACCCGCGGGCCGTCGGAGGGCGGCTGCACGCGCCGCAGCGGCACGCCGAGCGCGCCCAGGCGCGCGCAGGCCATCGCGACGAACACCGCCTCCGCGGCGGTCGCGCCGCCCCAGAGCACCAGCGGCCGCGGTCGCACCTGCAGCGAGGCCGCGGCCGTGCGCCAGGGCTCGAACGCATCGTCGACCGGCGGCGACCATGCGAAGCAGCCCTGGTAGCAGCGTCGCATCCACTCGAGGCGGGCGATCCCGTCGTCGAGCGGGCCGTGCGACAGGTCGTCGGGGATCGCGCGCACGTCACCCGGCAGACCGTGGCGGCGCGTCGCCACCTCGAGCAGGCGGGCGGCGTGATCGCCGAGCGTCAGGTGCAGCGGGTCCATGCGCTACTGTACGGCGGCTCGCGGCCGCAGGCCACGGCCGCGCCCGGAGGTCACCCGAATGATCCAGCTCGTCTTCTGCCTCGTGCGGCGAACGCCGCTCACCCACGACGCCTTCCTCGCGCGCTGGCTGGACGTGCACGGGCCGCTGGTCCGCACGCACGCCACGGCGCTCGGCATCCGCCGCTACGTGCAGGTCCACACGCTGTCTCCCGCGGTCTACGCGCGGATCGCCGCCGCGCGGCGCGCCCCGGTCGCCTACGATGGCGTGGCCGAGCTGTGGTTCGACTCGCTCGACGCGATGCACGCCGCGGCCGCGACGCCCGAGGGCCGCGCCGCGGGCCGCGCGCTCCTCGACGACGAGCGCGAATTCATCGACCTCGCGGCCTCGCCGATCTGGATCGGGACGCCGCACGTGCTGGTGGGCTGAGCGCAGGGGCCGCCGCGCGCGTCAGGCCGCGTAGGCCACGAGCTCCCAGGTGTGGCCGTCGAGGTCCTCGTAGGCGTGCTGGTACATGAAGCCGTGGTCGGTCGGCGGCCGCGGCACGGTCGCGCCCAGCCCGACCGCCTTCGCGACCAGCGCGTCGACGGCCGCGCGGTCCGCGCAGCTCACGCAGACCAGCACCTCGACCGCTTCGCGCGCGTCGACGATCGTCTTCGTCGTGAAGGTCTGGAAGAACGCGCGCTCGAGCAGCATCGCGTACAGGTTCTCGCCGAGCACCAGGCAGCCGGCGACGTCGTTGGTGAACTTCGGCTCGAAGCGGTAGCCGAGCGCCTCGAAGAACGCGCGCGAGCGGGCGAGGCTCGCGACCGGCAGGTTCACGTAGATCTGGGTGTGCATCGCGGGGGGTCTCCGGCGGCGGGTTCGACGACCCCGGGCAGGCAGGGCGTGTCGCGATCATACGACCGCCCACCGGCCCGGGAACGGTCGAGCCCGGCGCTTCGACCCAGGCCGCAGGCCGGCCCTCCGGCGCGATCGATCAGCGCTTCGCCCGGCCCTTCGTCGGCGCGTCGGCGGCGCCGGCGGCGACCACCGCGTCGTACAGCGCCTCGAACTCGTCGGCGAGCTTGTGGCGCGGATCGAGCGCCACCATCGGCAGCGCGCGCTCGTGCGACTCGCGGATCCGCACGCTCTGGCTGAGGTAGGGCCGGAGCACCGGCAGGCCCTCGTCGACCAGCTCCTGCACCACCCGCTGCGGCAGGTTCGCGCGCGGCTGGAACTGGTTGACCACGATGCCGGTGACCTCGAGCGCCTCGTTGTGGTCGGCGCGGATCTCCTCGACCACCTCGATCAGCCCGTACAGCGCGCGCCGCGAGAAGTCGTCGCAGTCGAAGGGGATGAGGCAGCCGCGCGCGGCGATCAGCGCCGAGCGGGTGTAGAAGTTCAGCGCCGGCGGCGTGTCGATCCAGACGTCGTCGTAGTCGTCGGCGAGCGCATCGAGGGCGTCGCGCAGCTTGAAGATCTTGTAGCGTGACTCGAGCTTCGAGTGGATCTCGTCGAGTCGCGCGTCGGAGGCGACCAGGTCGAGCCGCTCGAAGGGCGTGCGCGAGACGAAGGCGTGCGGATCGGCGGGGCGAACGGAGAACTTCAGCGACTGCTCGAAGAGGTCGGCGGCGCCCTGGCGCTGCGCGTCGGCGCCCTCGCCGAGCAGGTAGCGGGTGGAGTTGCCCTGGCTGTCGAGGTCGAGCACGAGGGTGCGACGCCCGCGGGCAGCGCCCACTGCCGCGAGGTTCACGGTGATCGTGGACTTGCCCACGCCCCCTTTCTGGTTGAAGACGACGGTGCGCATGCGGATCGAGTCCGGATGTGGAGGGATCGGAGTCGCCGTCGTGGCGGCGACCGCTCTGCACGCGAGTATACGGACCGCGCGCGTCCGGGCCGTGACCGGAGCCCCGCGCCCGAACGGACGCGGATCGCAGCCGGGCGGTGCCCCGGGTGTTCCGCCGCGGAATCACCGGGGTTTCCCCCCGGTCCTCGAGCGACCGGCACGGGGCGGGAGGTGACACGATCGCCTTCGTCCGATCCATGTCCGAGGTGTCGTCCCCATGGTCCTGCGCAGCGCGTCCGTCGCACGCCGCCTCATCCTCGGCTTCGGATGCGTCGCCCTGCTGGTCCTGGTGTTCGCCGGGGTTGCCGGCTCGATGCTGCGCGACATCCGCGGCTCGGTGACGCAGGTCGTCGAGGACCGCTACCCGAAGCTCGAGCTGGTCCGCGACGTCCGCGACGGCGTGAACGACCAGGTTCGCGCGCTGCTGACCGCGGTGATCGCGGCCGAGGCGAGGCAGGCGGATCAGGCCAGGACGGCCATCGCCGATGTCGAGCGGATCACCGCGGCCAACACCGAGCGGATGCAGACGCTGAAGTCGATGGTGAAGAGCCCGGCGGGGCAGGCGCTGCTGAAGACGATGGTCGATGCCCGCGCCGCCTACGGCCAGACCCGCGACCAGGCGGTGCGCCACCTGCGCGACGGTCACGGCGACCAGGCCGGCGCGCTGATCGTCGGTGAGCTGCGCACGCGGCAGGAGACGCTGTTCGCCGCGATCGCCGCGCTGGTGACCTTCCAGCAGGACCAGATGGCCACGGCGGCCGGCGAGGCGACCGGCGTGGCCGACCGGGCGGTCGGCGTGAGCGTCGGCGTGGCCGGCGGCGTGCTCGCGCTCGCGATGCTGATGGCCTGGGTGATCACCCGCTCGGTGCTGCGCGAGCTGGGCGGCGAGCCCGCCGCCGCGCGCGAGGCGGCCGATCGGATCGCCCGGGGCGACCTCTCGCAGCCGATCCGGCTGCGCGCAGGCGACACCGGCTCGCTCTTCGCGACGCTGCACGCGATGCAGGAAGCACTCTCCGGCACCGTCGGCCGCGTCCGCCAGGCGAGCGAGGCGGTGGCCGGCGCATCGACCGAGATCGCGCAGGGCAACCAGGACCTGTCGAACCGCACCGAGCAGCAGGCCAGCGCGCTGCAGGAGACCGCGGCGACGATGGAAGCGTTGGGCAGCACCGTCCGCAACAACGCCGACAACACCCGCCAGGCGAACCAGCTGGCGCAGGCCGCCGCAACGGTGGCCGCGCAGGGCGGCGAGGTGGTGGGCCGGGTGGTGACGACGATGCAGGGCATCAGCGAGTCGAGCCGCCGCATCGGCGACATCATCGGCGTGATCGACGGCATCGCGTTCCAGACCAACATCCTCGCGCTCAACGCCGCGGTCGAGGCGGCGCGCGCCGGCGAGCAGGGGCGGGGCTTCGCGGTCGTCGCGAGCGAGGTCCGAAGCCTCGCGCAGCGCAGCGCCGAGGCGGCGAAGGAAATCAAGGTGCTGATCGGCCGCAACGTCGAGCAGGTCGAGCAGGGCGGCACGCTGGTCGTCGACGCCGGCAACACGATGGAAGAGATCGTCGGGTCGATCCGTCGGGTCAGCGATCTCGTCGGCGAGATCAGCGCGGCCACCACCGAACAGAGCGAACGCATCCGGCAGGTGGGCGACGCGGTCGCGCAGATGGACGGCAGCACCCAGCAGAACGCCGCGCTGGTCGAGCAGAGCGCATCGGCCGCGGAGAGCCTGAAGCAGCAGGCGCAGCAGCTGGTCGAGGCGGTGGCGATCTTCCGGCTCGCGCTCGACGCCGGGACGCGCCTGCAGACGCAGGGTCCGGGTCCGCAGGCCGCGGCGCCCGCCGCATCCGCGCGGCCGGCGTCGGCGAAGCCCGCGGTTGCCAGGCCCTCCGCGAGGAAGTCGGGCCCGGCGGCCGCGTCGATGCCGACCACCGGCTCCGCCTCGACACCCAGGGCGCGCGCCGCGGCGGCCCGCCCGCCCGGCGTCTCGGCGCCGGCGACGGCGGCGGCGGCGGCCCCCCGTCCGGCGGCCGCGGGGCGCCCCGCCTCGTCGCCCGGCAGGGCGGGCGCGTCGCATGCCGCCCGCGCCGAACCGGCGGCCCGACCCGCGCCGCCCGCCCCGCGCGCCGGCGCGGACGACGACTGGACCGAGTTCTGACGGCGCCGGCCGGGCGCCGCTCGCGCCGGCCGTCCGACGCTTCGCGACGCCCCGGCCCCGCTTCGTCGCAGCCGGGTTGCGCGCCGCGGCCACGGGGGCGAGACTGCGCCGCATCCCCACACGGAGCGCCCGACATGATCCGCCCCCGCCGTCTCGCCGCCCTCGCCGCGGCCCTCGCCCTCTCCGCCACCGCCGGCTGCGCGGCGATCGCCGTCGGCACCGCGCCCGCGAAGGCGCCGTCGGCCACCCGCACCGACCTGGCCCGCCAGGCCGACGCGCTCTTCTGGTCGACGCTGCACGGCGGCCGCTACGAGGACATCGGCCGGGCGCTCGAGCTGCAGACCGCCGCCTACCTGCAGAACCCGAACGACGCGGTCACCGCGGCGCGCGCCGGCTGGCTGCACGTCTGGCGGCTCGCCGAATCCGCGCGGCTCGCGCAGGTGCCGGCCACGATCACCAACGACGCGACGATGGCCCGGCGCTACTTCGAGGAGGCGAACCGCCTGGACCCGGGCGAGGCGCGCTACCTCGGCTTCCTCGGCTCGATGGTCACCTCCGAGGGCACGATCCACCAGGACGAGCGGATGGTCCGGCGGGGCTACTACCTGCTGCGCGACGCCGTCGCCGCCTGGCCGGAATTCAACCTCTTCACCGCCGGCTACACGCTGTCGCGCCTGCCCGCCGACTCGGCCGGCTACCGGGAGGCGCTCGAGATGCAGTGGCGCACGCTCGACCAGTGCGCGGGCACGACCATCGACCGCCGGACCGCCGACTTCTCGGCCGCGATGGCGCTGCAGACCACCGAAGGTCCGAAGCGCGCCTGCTGGAACTCCAGGATCGCGCCGTACAACTTCGAGGGCTTCTTCATGAACATGGGCGACATGCTGGTCAAGGCCGGCGAGCCCGCGGTGGCGCGCAGGGTCTACGCGCAGGCGAAGCTGTCGTCGACCTACGCGGGCTGGCCCTACCGCGCGGCGCTCGAGCGCCGTATCGACGAGGCCGACGCGAACGTCGCGGCCTTCCGCGCCGGAACCGGCACGCCGATGATGGGTCGCTCCACGTACGCGTGCATGGCGTGCCACCAGGCGCGCTGAGTCCGGCGCGGGCGCTTCGCGCGGCCGTGTCGTTTCCTCGAACGCGCGCGCGCTAGGCCGGTCGCAGCGCTTGAGCGCGCGCACCCCCCGGTGCTACGGTCGACCGCAGGCGAACGGATCGCGACGGGGCCGACCTCGGCCCCGCGACGGCCGCGCAGCACAGGAGACGACCGATGCCCCGCATCAACCACATCGCGCTGAAGGTCCCCGACCTGATGCAGGCGAGCGCGCTCTACGAGGGCGTGTTCGGCTTCCGCCACGTGTCGACGGTGAAGAACCCGGGCCGTACCTCGCGGCACCTGACCGACGGCTACCTCTTCCTCACGATGATCGAGTACGAGGGCGAGGACGCGCCCGAGGCCGGCTTCGCCGGGCCCGGCGGCTGCATCCACCACTTCGGGATCGTCGTCGACGACCCGGTCGCCTACGAGGCGAAGCTGCGCGAGGCCGGCTGCGAGGTGCTGTCCGGCAGCGCGGCGGCGCTGCCGGTCAAGTTCCGGGCGAGCCAGGGCGTGGTCGCCGAGCTGCTCGCCGACGACTCGATCCCGGTCGACGCGAAGGCGGGGCCGCGATGAGGCGCCGCGCACTGCTGTCCGCCGGTGCGGGCGCGCTCGCCGCCGCCTTCGGGCCGGCCTCCCGGGCGTTCGCGCAGGAGCGCTTCCCGTCGCGCCCCGTCCGAGTCGTGCTCGGCTTCGCGCCCGGCGGCGGCGCGGACATCTACCTGCGTGCGGTCGCCCTGCGCCTGAACCAGATCTGGGGCCAGCCGGTGGTCGTCGAGAACCGGCCCGGCGCGAGCGGCTTCATCGGCGCGGAGATCGTCGCGAAGTCGCCGCCCGACGGCTACACGCTGTCGCTGTCGGTGCCGAACTCGCACTCGCTCGGGCCCCACGTGATGAAGGCCCCCTACGACCCGATCCGCGACTTCACGCCGATCACCCTCGGCGTGCAGTTCCCGATGATCTGCGTGGTGGGCAACGCGGTGCCGGTCTCGTCGTTCGCCGAGCTGGTCGCCTACGCGAAGGCGAACGTCGGCAAGCTGACCTTCGCGTCCACCGGCAACGGCTCGATCCAGCAGATCGGCGGCGAGGTGTTCAACCGGATCACCGGCGCGAAGGTGGCGCACGTGCCGTACAAGGGCAGCGCGCCGGCCATCCTCGACGTGATCGCCGGCAACGTGACGATGAGCTTCGACACCAGCACCGGCGCCACCCAGCACATCAAGGCGGGCAAGCTCAAGGCGCTCGCGGTGCTGGCCTCGCAGCGGATGGCGGGGCTGCCCGACGTGCCCACCACCGCCGAGGTCGGCCAGCCCGGCTTCGAGCTGTCGGCCTGGTACGGCTGGCACGGGCCGGCAGGCATGCCGAAGGCGCTGGTCGAGCAGATCCAGCAGGACATCGCGAAGGCCATGGCCTTTCCCGACGTCCGCGAGAAGCTGCTGGGCATGGGCGCGGAGATCGGCGGCGGCCCGCCCGAATCGTTCCGCGCGATGTTCGAGAAGGATCACGCCCGCATGGGCGAGGTCGTGAAGAGCACCGGCATCAGGGCCGATTGAAGTGGGTGCGCTCGACGGCATCCGCGTGCTCGACCTGACGCGGGTCAGGGCGGGCCCGACCTGCGTGCGCGTGCTGGCGGACTTCGGCGCCGACGTGATCGGCGTCGAGCCGCCGCCGGGCGTCGACCCGAACGAGGCGCTGTTCGCGTCGAACCGGCGCGGCGGCGACTTCCAGAACCTGAACCGCAACAAGCGCGCGCTGACGCTGAACCTGAAGACCGATGCGGGACGGGCGGTCTTCGCGCGGCTCGTCGCGCGCGCCGACGTGGTGGTCGAGAACTGGCGGCCGGACGTGAAGGCGCGGCTCGGGCTCGACTACGACGCGCTCGCCGCGATCAATCCGCGCATCGTCCTCGCGAGCATCTCGGGCTTCGGGCAGGACGGGCCCTACGCGCTGCGCCCGGGCGTCGACCAGATCGTCCAGGGCATGGGCGGGCTGATGTCGCTGACCGGCACCGAGGCCACCGGGCCGCTGCGCGCCGGGCTCGCGGTCTCGGACCTCTCCACCGGGCTCTTCGCCGCGATCGGGGTGCTGGTGGCGCTGCGCGAGCGCGAGGTCTCGGGGCGCGGCCAGTGGGTGCAGGCGTCGCTGCTGCACTCGATGATCGCGATGATGGACTTCCAGGTGGCGCGCTACGTGAACGACGGCGCGGTCCCGGCACCCGCCGGCAACGACCACCCCACCAGCGCGCCGATGGGGCTCTTCGACGCGTCGGATGGCCGGTTCAACATCGGCGCCACCGGCGAGGCGACCTGGCGCCGGCTGTGCGAGGCGATCGGCCGGCCCGACTGGGCGGCGCGGCCGGAGTGGGCCACCGAGCCGCTGCGCGTGCGGCACCGCGCGTCGCTGAACGAGGCGCTCGCCGGCGTGTTCGCGGGCGGCACCGTGGCGCGCTGGGTCGAGGCGCTGAACGACGCCGGCGTGCCCGCGGGCCCGCTCTACACCGTGCCGCAACTGGTCGAGGATCCGCAGGTGCGCCACCTCGGCGTGGTCGCGCGGACGACGACCACCGACGGCGCGCCGGTGCAGGTGATCTCGACACCGGTGAAGCTGTCGCGCACGCCGGCGCGGGTGCGCCGCGGCGCGCCCGACTGGGGCGAGCAGACCGACGCGATCCTCGGCGAGCTGGGCTACGGCGCGACCGAGATCGCGGCGCTGAGGGCGGCGAAGGCGGTCTGAGGGCGCGACCGCCCGGTCCTGCGGGCGAAGGCCGATCGCCCCCTCGGTGCATCCCCGAGACCGTCGAGCATAGCGATCCGTCATGCAATGCATTCGCGCCATGCATTTGATTAATGGCGGACGCGCTCGTAGTCTCGTCGGTGACTTCACCGGGATCTCCACGCACATGCACCGCTCCGCCCTCAGATCGCTCAGGGTCCGCGCAAGCGCCGCGGCGTTCGCCCTCGCCGCCGCCGTGATGGCGCCGTCCGCCGCGCTGTCCCAGCCGTCCCGCTACGACGGACTGGCCACCAGCCCCATGTTCGAGAACCGGCCCACGGCGCAGTCGAGCCGGGCGCTGACGGACGAGCTGCTGTTCCAGCGCGCCACCCAGGCCTACCTGTGGGCACTGCCGCTCATCAACACGCTCGGCATGAAGGAGGGGTCCGAGAAGGCGTTCGGCAGCGGCTACGAGGTGCTGCCCGTGTGGAAGAAGCGGCTGGACGCCAGGACGCTGGTGACGACGCCCAACTCCGACGTGATCTACGCGATGAGCTACGTCGACCTGGGCAAGGACGGCCCCCTGGTGTTCGAGGCACCGCCGAACCTGCAGGGGATCCTGCTGGACTTCTGGCAGCGCCCCATCCCGGTGGACGGCGGCAACTTCGCGGGCGATGTCGGACTGCCCGGTCCGGACGCCGGCAAGGGCGGCAGGTTCCTGATCCTGCCGCCGGGCTACACCGGCCCGGTGCCCGCCGACCATTACGTGTACCGGTCCGGCACGAACAACGTCTTCGTCTTCCTTCGCGCCTTCTACCAGGACCCGCGCGACGTGACGCCCGCGGTCTCGCTGATCGAGCAGTCGAGGATCTACCCGCTGGGCGCCAGGGACACCGCACGCCCGATGCGCTTCCCGGATGCCTCCGGCGTCCCCGCCAACATGCTGCCGGTCGCCGACGGTCGCGCCTTCGATCAGCTCAAGCGGCTGGTCGACAGCGAGGGCGCCAGCCTGGCCGACGCCGACTCGCTCGGTCTGCTGGCGGCCATCGGCATCGTCAGGGGCCAGCCCTTCGCGCCCGATGCGCGGACGCGCGCCCTCCTCGACCGCGCCGCGCGGACGGCCTACCGGATGAGCCGGGTCGTGGGTTTCCAGGAGACCGTCGGCGGACGATCGCTGCGGATGTATCCCGATCGCCGCTGGATCAATCCGATGGCCGACGCGACCCGGGAGAAGCCGGCCGGGCCGTTCGACCTCGCATGGCGACGTCCGGCGGCGGGGTACCTCGACCACGACATGCGGATCTGGTTCTTCACCAACTACTACTCGGTCAGTCCGGGCATGCTGTCCCAGGTCCCCGGCAAGGGCGCCAAGTACATGATCGCCTTCACCGACGGCGAGGGCGCGAACCTGTCGGGCGGACGGGCCTATCGTCTGAACCTGCCGGCGGGCATTCCGGCCGCCAACTTCTGGTCGGTCACGCTGTACGAGGCCGAGAACGCCTCGGGTCTCGCCAACGGCCAGCCGTTCCCGTCGCTCGGGTCGCGCGATGCACCCGTGGCGAACGCGGACGGCAGCACCGACGTGTTCATGGGTCCGAAGGCGCCCGCCGGCAAGGCGCGCAACTGGCTCGCCACCGTGCCCGGCAAGGGCTATTTCGTCATCATCCGGCTCTACGGCCCGACCGAGGCGGCGCTCGACAACAGCTGGAAGCCGGGCGACCTGCAGCGGGTCCGCTGAGTCGATCGGGACGGCGAGGCGATGGGCGCGCGGGGCCGCCCGCGGCAGGGCGGTCGACCCGTCAGTACCGGAACGACAGCGTGATCCCGGCCGCCGTCAGCTGCGACCCCGAGACGCGCACGTCGTACTGGCGTGCCACGAAGAACTCGATCGACCGATTGCGGGCGGTCTCCAGCTCCACGCCGACCTGGTAGTACTGGCGCGACCACTGCGCATAGCGGCTGTCCCAGAAGAATTCGGCCATCAGGTAGGGCGTCGCGGATCTGAACATCCGACTCACCGGTCCCACCGGGATCGACGGCGCACTGAACACCGGCAGTGCCCACGTCTGCTCGATCCGGGTCCGGTTGCGCCCCCGCCACGAGAAGTCGCCGTCGATCCAGCGCAGGTCCAGCCGCGAACGGTTCGAGACGACGACGTCGTACCACATCGGCCGGCTGCGCACGGTCGCCTCGAGCACGCCCCGCTCCTCGCCGGGTCCGGCGGGATTGGACGCGGCGACGTGGTTGTAGCCGATGCGCGTCATCAGGCCCCAGTACTGCTCGACGCCGGGGAAGCTCCGGACCCACGCCGGGGGCAGCTCGCTCGGGAAGTAGTCGAGGCTGACGCCGAACACGGTCTCGGTCGAGACGCCGGTGTCGGCGGCCCGGGTGATCGCGCCGAACGCCATCGCCCGCCAGTGCTCGTCGAGCCGGACGTAGACGTCGATCTCGGGCCAGACCTCGTTGAGGGTGCGCTCGACCGCCGCGGCGGGCGCGGCCGCGGTCGCCGCCGCGAGAACGGCGAGGACCGCGATGCCGGGCGCGATGCGTGCGATCGACGCGGCTCCGCGCGCGGCCCTCGACGCGATCGCTGCAGTCGGGCGGCGGGCGACCATCACTGCGCCGGGATCGTCACCAGCGGCAGCGGCTCCGACTTGCCGGTCTCCATGAAGTTGAAGACGCCGATGAGGAAGGAGAACGCGCGCTTCGAATCGAGGTCGTTGCGCTCGACCCAGTACCAGTACCGCCCGTAGCGCACCGCGGTGAACGGGTCCTCGGGCGGCGACGCACCGCTGCGGATCCGGATCGGCGGGCGTTCGGCCTCGCCGATCGGTGCCGTCGGATACGCGCTGCCGTCCTCGAGATGCGCGCGCGGCACCTCGATCGCGCCGGCGAACTCGGCGAGGATCTGCAGCAGCGAGCGCGTGTTCATGTCGATGTCGCGGCCGCCGCCCGAGCGCATGCCGTAGGTGACCTGGTACTCGTCGGCGCCGGGTTCGAGTCCGAGCAGCGTCGCGAGCTCGACCGCCTCGGGACGCGGCGGCGCGGCGCTCGAGCGGCGCCTGAAGGTGAGCACCGTGCTCGTCCGGCTCGCCTTGTCGACGTCGACGCGCATGCCGACCTCGCCCGAGCGCTGCGCGTCGCGGATGAGCTGCACGACGCGCTGGAAGTCGGGGTCGCCCGGATGGGCGCGCGCGGGCGACCAGGTGCGGTTGTGCCGACCGTTGATCGAATCGAGCGACAGGCGCAGCACCGCGTCGGCCGGATAGCCCGCCTGCATCAGGAAGAGGACCGCCTGCGGCGAGACCGGTGTCATCAGTCCCCGCATGTACTGCTGCCCGGTGAGCGGCGCGTAGGTGATCGTCGGACGGTCGATGTAGGTGCCCTGCGCGCCCAGGCTGCCGCTGTCGTAGCCGCCGAACGGCGCGTTGCGGGCGACCGTGCCGGTCAGCGTGCCCTGGAAGGTGTAGCCGCTGACGATCTGCGCGACGTCGATGAACACCACGTTGTCGCCGTAGCGCAGCCGGACGATGTTGAGCAGCAGCTGCTGCTTCCACGAATCCGAGACCGCCGCGTTGTAGTCGAAGCGATCGCGCTGGACGGTGGCGGGCCCGACGCTCGCGCAGGCCGACAGCGCGAGCAGCGGCGGCAGGAGCAGGGCGAGCGCTCGGTTCACGATCGTCGTCTCCGGTCCGCCCGCTAGTCCTTCCTCAGCCGCTTCACGCCCTCGATCACCGGGTGCCAGCCGTAGACGAGCGTGACCATGAAGCCGTCCATCCGCAGCGCCGTGGGGCCGCTGGCGCCGACGGTGGACTTGTAGCCGAAGGTCAGGTTCAGGTTCTCGTTCACCGCGTAGCCGAGGGTGAGGCCGACCGCGGTGTTGTCCAGCTTGCCGCCGGACACGCCGTCGATCGTCGAGCCGCCGCCCTTGAACCAGGTGAAGTCGAGACCGGCCCAGAAGTTCGCGGTCAGGTCGCGCGTGAGGTGCGCGTCGAGCTGGAACATCGGATCGGTCTTCAGCGTCTGGCCGACGAAGTTGTCGTTCGTGCCGAACAGCCAGTACGCCGGCAGCAGCTCGAGCGTCGTCCGCCGCCCCGGCACCCAGTCGCCCAGCTGCCAGATCACCGGCAGGCCGATGCGCCCGTACCATCGGTTCTGGCCGAGGTTCAGCGACTTCGACGCGTCGTAGTCGCCGATCGGGATCGCCAGGTCGGCGAGCACGTCCAGCGAGAAGCCCGGCTCGTGGCGCAGCACGTCGGGGAGCGTGTTCTGCGCCTTCGGCCCGATCACGTTGACGACGAACTCGAGCATCGGATCGCCGAATCCGCTGGCCGACTGTCCCGCGGTGCGGCCGGCCACGGTCGCGCCGCCCGAGACGCGCCCCATCGGCACGATGATCGCGGCCATCGCGGAGCGGTCGGCGAGCGTGAAGGTGTGCGCCCAGCCGGTCAGCGCCAGCGTCGCGTCGAAGGTCGCGTTCGCGGTGACGACGTGCGCCGGGTCGAAGGGGTTGGCGTTGCCGCTCAGCGAATTGATCACCAGCGGCACCGCGTCGCCGCCCGACAGCGTCTTCCAGTAGAAGCGTGCGGGCACCTGCGCCATCGCGGCGCACGGCAGCAGCGCGCCCACCGCGATCGCGGCCGCCGCCACGCGCCGCAGGCGGCGCGATACGGTCACCGGGTCGATCTTCTTGTTCATCGTGCCACCTCTTCGGTTGTGGGGCCGAGTTCCGTTGCGGTCGGCGTCAGGGCTTCGGGTCGCTCATCATCCCGGGCGGCGGCACGAACTGCCGCTCGTAGAGCAGCGGCGGGTAGCCGGCATCGTCCGGCACGCGCGGCGGCATCTGGTCGTCGAGCGTCTCGAACATCGTGCGGCTCGGCAGGATCACGTTGTTCGCGCGGACGTACTCGTCCCAGAGCACCACCATCGCCTTGACCTTCTCCGGGTTCTCGGCCGCGAGGTCCCGCCGCTCGGACGGATCGGCCGCGAGGTTGAACAGCTCCCAGTCGCCCTTGCCGAGCGGCCTGACCTCCCAGCGGATCTTCCAGTCGCCCTGGCGCAGCGCGCGGTTGCCGAACAGCTCCCACGCGATGTAGTCGCGCTCGCCGCGGGCCGAGTCGGCCTCGCCTGCGAGCACGGCCTTCCACGACTTGCCGTGCAGCGGCGGGAGCGTCCGGCCGTCGCGCGTGGCCGGGTACGTGGTGCCGCCGAGCTCGAGCAGCGTGGGCATCAGGTCGGCCACGTGCATCACGCCGTGGTTGATGCTGCCCTTCGGACGACCGACGGCCGGGCCGCTGACGATCAGTGCGTTGCGGATGCCGCCCTCGCCGAGCCAGCCCTTGTACTGGCTGAACGGCGTCATCGAGACCTGCGCCCACATCGGTCCGTAGGCGGTGTACGAGCCCGGGTCGCCCCAGGCGTTCGGATGCGTCTGCGACCAGGCGGTCGCCGCATACAGGTAGTCGCGCGTGCCCGGCGTGCCCGCGATCATCGCGAACAGGTCGGTGCCCTCGGCGCCGTTGTCGCCGAACACGACGAAGATCGTGTTCTCGTACTCGCCGATCCGCTTCAGGTGGTCGATCAGGCGACCGATGTGATGGTCCATGTTCTCGACCATCCCCGCGTAGAGCTCCATCTTGCGGCCCAGCAGCGCGCGGGCCGCGGGGGCGAGCACGATGGGATCGGGGATGAACCACATGCGCTCGGCGAGCGTGGTGTCGGGCGGCACGATGCCCATCGCCTTCTGCCGCGCCAGACGCTCCTGCCGCACCGCGTCCCAGCCCTTGTCGTAGGCGCCCGTGTGGCGACCGCGCCAGTCCTTGGGCAGGTGGAAGGGATCGTGCGGCGCCTGGTGCGCGACGTACGCGAAGAACGGCCTGCCGGTGCCGCGGTTCGCGTCGATGTAGCCGATCAGCTTGTCGGTGTAGGTCTTGGTCGCGTAGTAGTCGTCGGGCAGCTTCCTCAGGTAGCGCCCGTCCTCGGTGAACACCGAGCGCGGCGCCGAGGCGGTGAAGTTGGTCATGTCCCAGTAGCTGCCGGCGCCGTCGAGCAGCGAGAAGTCGCGCTCGAAGCCGCGCGCCGCCGGGATCTGGTCGGGCGCCTTGCCGAGGTGCCACTTGCCCACCATGTAGGTGTGGTAGCCCGAGTCCTTCAGCAGCTGCGGCAGCGTCGCGACGCGTGCGTTGAGATGCCCCTCGTAGCCCGGCACGCCCCGCTGGTTCGGCGCCGTCCACTCGCCCATGTTGCCCAGGCCGTTGACGTGCGAGTCCACGCCGCTCAGCACGATCGAGCGCGTGGGCGAGCAGGTCGCATGCGTGTAGAAGTTCGTGAAGCGCACGCCCTCCTTCGCGAGCCCGTCGAGGTTCGGCGTGCGGATCTCGCCGCCGAAGGCACCGATGTCGGCATAGCCGAGATCGTCGGCGAGGATGATCACGATGTTCGGGCGGCGGGGCGACGACGGCTGCGCGTCCGCCACGGGCGCCATCGCCGCCCACAGCACGCCGACGAGCGCACACGTCGTCAGCGATCGGGCCAGGCGCTGGGTCGCGGCGGCGACCGAACGGGACGTCCAAGGCAGCATGGTCACTCCTCTCCTGCGGCGGGTTACTCGGCGCGCCGGTGCCGATGCACTTCACGCAGGAAGCGCGGCCCGATGCGGCGTTCGGTGGAGCGATGCGTCGCTGCGGATCGACCCGGCCGATGCACACCGACTATGCACGGCCAAGGCCCGTGCGAGGACGGGGCATCCTCCGATTTCCGTGTACGCCTTGGCCGGCGCAAGGTGCGTCCAGGCACGGCGTCGATGCACGTCGCGCGACGATCCACACACGCACAACGAGGCATCCACATGAATGACAAGCGGTGGTACCGGAGGTCGGCGGCGTTCGCGCTCGCGAGCGTCGGCCTCGCGGTCGCGGCGCACTCGGCGACGGCGTACGCCCAGCCGAGCGGCGTGGACCCGGAGGCGAAACGGATCCTGAAGCGGTCCACGGACTTCCTCGCGAGCCAGGGGCGTTTCTCCGCCGAGACACGCAGCACGATCGAGATCGTGCTGACCTCGGGACAGAAGCTGCAGTTCTCGAACGCGGTGTCGATGACGGCGCGGCGTCCGGACCGGCTCTGGGCGCAGCGCCGCGGCGACTACGTCGACCAGGTCTTCTACTACGACGGCAGGACGCTCACGCTGCACGACCCGTCACGCAAGGTCTACGCGAGCGCGCCGGTTCCGCCGTCGCTCGACGGGATGCTCGACTATGCGCGCACCCGGCTCGACGTGATCGCACCACTGGGCGACTTCCTGCAGTCCGATGCGTACGAGGTCCTGACCGACGGCGTCACCGACGCCTTCGTCGTCGGCCGCAGCCTCGTCGAGGGCACGCGGTGCGTGCACATCGCCTTCCGCGCGCCGCACGCGGACTGGCAGGTCTGGATCGAGGAGGGCGCCCGTCCGCTGCCGCGCAAGATCGTCATCACGACCCGCGACGTGGTCAACGCACCCCAGTTCGACGTCACCGTGACCCGGTGGGACCTCTCGCCGAAGGTCGACGACCGGCGCTTCGTCTTCCGGCCGCCCGCCGGCAGCAGCACGGCCGAGTTCCTGTCTCCGGCCGGCGCGCCGGCCACCGGCAAGTGACCGCGGAGTCCAGCCATGAAACCGATCCTGATCCGGACCCTCCAGGCCGCCGTCGGCCTGCTGATCTTCGCGGGCGACGTGAACGTCGACGCTCCGCCCTTCGTCGGGCCGGGCCGCAGCGCCCACGCGCTCATCGGCGCGCCCCTGACGCCGTTCTCGGGCGCGGGCGTCGCGCGCCGCACCACCCGCCGCGTCATCGCGGCCGAAGCGGCGACGTCCCCGCCGCCGCAGGTCGTGGTGGTGCAGCCCGCCGCGGGCGCGGTGGTGGCCGTCGGGACGGTGGTCGCGGCGCTGCCCGCGGGCTGCACCTCGCTGCTCACCGGCGGCGTGGAATACAAGCGCTGCGGCGACGACTACTACCGCGCCGCCTTCCAGGGCGACACGCTGGTCTACGTGGCGGTGTCGCGACCCTGATCCGCCGAGACGCGCCCGCCCGCGCTATTTCCTCGGATCGAGCGCGTCGCGCAGTCCGTCGCCGAACAGGTTGAAGGCCAGCACCGTCAGGAAGATCGCCAGACCGGGGAAGATCGCCATCCACGGCGCCTGCACGAGGAAGCGCTGCGCGGTGTTCAGCATCGAGCCCCAGCTGGGCGCCGGCGGCTGCTGGCCGAGGCCGAGGAAGGACAGGCTCGCCTCGGCGATGATCGCGGCGGCCACCGCGAGGGTGGCCTGCACCATCACCGGCGGCAGGATGTTCGGCAGGATGTGCCGCAGCAGGATCCGCGCCGGCGGGTTGCCGACGGCGCGCGCGGCCTCGACCCAGTCCTCGGCGCGCGCGGCGAGCACCTGGCCGCGCGCGAGCCGCACGAAGATCGGCGTGGCGGTCACGCCGATCGCGATCATCGCGTTGCCGAGCGAGGGCCCGAGGAAGGCGGCGAGCGCGATCGCGAGGATCAGGAACGGGATCGCGAGCATCGCGTCGGTCAGCCTGCCGATCACCGCGTCGACGCGGCCGCCGACGTAGCCGGCGAACATGCCGATCGGCACGCCGGCGAACACCGCGATGCTGACCGCGATCACGCCGGCCGACAGCGACGCGCGCGTGCCCCAGATCACGCGCGACAGCAGGTCGCGGCCGACCTCGTCGGTGCCGAACCAGTGCGCGGCGCTCGGCGCCTTGCGGACCGCGGACCAGCTCGTGGCGAGCGGGTCGTAGGGCGCGACCCACGGCGCGAGGATCGCGAGCAGCGCGACCAGCACGAGCACCACCGCGCCGAACACCGCGGTGGGCCGCGCGAGCAGCGCGCGCAGCGCGAGGCGGCCCGGGCTGTCGCCGGCGACGCCGGCGCCGGCCGGGGCGGTGGCGGGATCGACGACGGCGGTCACGTCCGGAGCCTCGGATTCACCAGCACGTACAGCACGTCGGCCAGCAGGTTGAGCAGGATGTAGACGGTGGCGGTCACCAGGACCACGCCCTGGACCACCGCGTAGTCGCGGTTGAACACCGCGTCGACGATCAGCTTCCCGAAGCCCGGGATCGAGAACACCTGCTCGGTCAGCACCGCGCCCGACAGCAGCGTGCCGAACTCGAGCGCGCCCAGCGTGATCACCGGCGTGAGCGCGTTGCGCAGCGCATGGCGCAGCACGACGGCCTGCTCGAGCAGGCCCTTGGCGCGCGCGGTGCGGACGTAGTCGGCCGACATCGCCTGGAGCATCGCCGAGCGCATGTGCCGCATCAGCACCGCGGCGATCGCGTTGCCGAGCACGAAGGCCGGCATCACCGTGGCGGCGAGCGAGGCACCGAGGTCCTCGAAGGGACTGACGAAGCCCGAGGCGGGCAGCCAGCCGAGCTGCACCGAGAACAGGAAGATCAGCATGATGCCGAGCCAGAAGTTCGGCGTGGACAGGCCCCAGAGCGCGAGCACGTTCGCCGCCACGTCCCAGGCCGTGCCCTTCTTCACCGCCGAGATCACGCCGGCCGGCAGGCCGATCAGCAGCGCGAAGAGCATCGCCATCGTCGCCAGCTGCAGCGTGACCGGGAGCTTCTCGGCGATCAGCTTCGAGACCGGCTCGCGCAGCCGCATCGACTCGCCGAGGTCGCCGCGCAGCACGCCGCCGATCCAGTACGCGTACTGGACGGGCAGCGGCCGGTCGAGGTGGTACTGAGCGCGGATCTGCTCGATGACCGCCGGGTCCTTCTCCTCCCCGGCCATCACCAGCGCGGGGTCACCGGGCAGCAGCTGCTGCAGGCCGAAGATCAGCACCGACACCAGGAACAGCGTCGGCACCAGCTGCAGCAGTCGTTTCGGCAGGAAGCTCAGCATCGGTCGGTCGTCGTCGCGACGGCGCGCGGGGCCGCGACGGGCCCCGCGGTGCCGGTCACTTCAGCTTCAGGTCGGTCACGCGGATCAGGCCGTCGGGCATCACCTTGAAGCCCTCGAGCCGCGTGGCGTGCGCGAACAGCAGCGCGCGGTGGTACAGGTAGAGCACCGAGCCCTCGGCGAGCCACTTCTGCGCGACCTGCTCGTACAGCGCGCGGCGCTCGGCCAGCGCGTTCACCGTGCGTGCCTTGTCGAGCAGCGCGTCGAGGCCGGCGTCGCAGTACTTGCCGTAGTTCAGCGGGCCCTTGCACGAGGCGAACGAGTAGATGTTGCCGTCGGGGTCGGTGCGGCCGCTCCAGGCGAGCATGTAGAGCTGGAAGTTGCCCTTCTCCGCCTCGTTCAGCGAGGTGGCGAACTCGGTCACGCGGATCTTCAGGTCGAAGCCGGCCTCGGCCGCCATCGACTGCATCACCTCGGCCACCGCCCGGGTCTCGGGGTTGTTCGGCACCATGAAGTCGAGCGACAGCGGCGGCTTCACGCCAGCCTCGGCGAGCAGCGCCTTCGCGCGCGCCACGTCGCGCTTGGGCGTCGGGAACTTCGGCTGGTAGTACGGGTTCTGCGGGCTCACCCACTGATTGTTCGGGCTCTGCACGCCGTTGAACACCACGTTGTCGATCGCCTCGCGGTCGATCGACAGCTCGAGCGCGCGGCGCACGCGGGCGTCCTTGCCGAGCGGGTTGTTCGCCTTCTCGCCGTTGGCGAGGTTGATCGTCACGCCCTGGTAGCCGAGCTCGAAGCCCTTGGCGAGCTTCAGGCGCCTGTCCTTCTCGATCTCGCCGATGTCGGTGGCGAGCGTGCGCTCGATCAGGTCGAGCTGGCCGGACTTCAGGTTCGCCAGGCGCACGGTCGAATCCTGGATCGGGCGGTAGACGATGCGGTCGATCGTGACCTTCGACCTGTCCCAGTAGTCGGGGAAGCGGTCGACGACGATGCGGTCCTGCGCGACGCGCTCGACGAACCTGTACGGACCCGCGCAGACCGGCGCGTTGCCGAACTTGTCGCCCATCGCGGTCGCCGCCTTAGGCGACACCATCATGCCGGCGCGGTCGGTCAGCTGCGCGATCAGCGGCGAGAACGGCGTCTTCAGCGCGAGGCGGATCGTCGTCGGGTCGACGACGGTCACGCTGTCGATCTGCGAGATCTCGGCGCGGCGGAACGAGCCCTGCATCGTCAGGTGACGATCGAGGCTGAACTTGGCGGCGGCGGCGTCGAAGGGCTCGCCGTCGTGGAACTTCACGCCCGGGCGCAGCTTGATCGTCACCGTCCTGCCGTCGGCCGAGGTCTCGTGCGACAGCGCGAGCTGCGGGACGATGGCGAGCTTCTCGTCGATGTCGAAGAGCTTGTCGCACAGCGACGCGAAGACGATCCGGCCGACGTAGGTGCGGCCCATCGTCGGGTCGAGCGCGTCGGGGTCCTCGGCGAGGCCGATGCGCAGCGTGGTCTGCGCGGCGGCCGTGCCGGCGAGCGCCAGCGCGAGCGCGCCGGCGAGGGTCTTCAGGACGGGAAACGTGGGCATCGTGGGTCCTCCAGCGGGGTCTGTCGGTTCCGTTCTTCGGAGCTCGGGTCGGTTCACTTCGCGAACGCGGCCTGCAGCCGCGCGAGCGCATCGTCGGGGGCGCGGCGCGCGGCACGGGTCGACGCGGGCGGGGCGATCGTGCGCCAGTGCCAGCACGCCACCGCGGTGCCGTCGCCGGCCGGCTCGAGCGCGGGCACCTCGGATCGGCAGCGCGCGTCCGCGTGCGGGCAACGGGTGTGGAAGGTGCAGCCGGGCGGCGGCGCGAGCGGGCTCGGCACGTCGCCGCCGATCGCCGGGCCGCGCGCCCGCGCGGCCGCGGGATCGGGTACCGGCACCGCGGCGAGCAGCGCGCGGGTGTAGGGATGCTTCGGCGCGTGGAACACCGCGGCCGCCGGGCCGGTCTCGACGAAGCGGCCGAGGTACATCACGCCGAGCCCGGTCGCCACCTGGCGCACGACCGCGAGGTCGTGCGAGATGAACACGTAGGCGAGGCCGAGCCGCCGCTGCAGCGCGCCCAGCAGGTTCAGGATCTGCGCCTGGATCGACACGTCGAGCGCCGAGACCGGCTCGTCGCAGACGATGACCTTCGGGCCGGCGGCGAGCGCGCGCGCGATCGCGAGCCGCTGGCGCTGGCCGCCCGAGAACTCGTGCGGGAAGCGGCGCGCGGCCTCCGGACGCAGGCCCACCTGCGCGAGCAGCTCGCCCACGCGCGCGGCGCGCGACGCGGCGTCGCCCGAACCGTGCAGCACCAGCGGCTCGGCGAGCGCGTCGCCGGCGGTCATCCGCGGGTTCAGCGAGCCGTACGGATCCTGGAAGACCAGCTGGATGCGACCGCGCAGCCGGCGCAGCGCGGCGCCCTCGGCGGCCAGCAGGTCGTCGTCGCCGAGCCGCACGCGGCCGGCGTCGGGCTCGATCAGCCGCAGCAGCAGCCGCGCGACCGTCGACTTGCCGCAGCCCGATTCGCCGACGATCGCGAAGGTCTCGCCCGCGGCCACCTCGAAGCTCACGCCGTCGACGGCGCGCACGTGCGCGCTCGCGCGGCCGAAGAGGCCGGTGCGGACCGGGAAGTGCTTGACCAGCCCCTCGGCGCGCAGCGCGGGCGTATCGGCTGCGGCGGTCAAGGCACGGCCTCCGCGACCGGCGGCAGCGTGGCCGCGAGCGCCTGCAGCGGCGCCTTCCAGCAGCGCGACCAGTGGCCGGGCTCGACCTCGGCGAGCGGCGGCGCCTCGTCGCGGCAGTGCGCGTCGGCGAACGGACAGCGGGCGGCGAAGCGGCAGCCCGCGGGCATCGCGGTGGCCGCCGGCACCATGCCGTCGATCGCGGCGAGCCGCGCGCGCGGCGCGTCCACCGACGGGATCGCGCCCATCAGGCCGACGGTGTACGGATGCTGCGGCATCGCGAAGAGCGCGGCCACCGGCGCCTGCTCGACGACCTGGCCGGCGTACATCACCACCACGCGGTCGGCCATCTCGGCCACCACGCCGAGGTCGTGCGTGATCAGCACGATCGAGGTGCCGGTCTCCTCGCGCAGGCCGCGCATCAGCTGCAGCACCTGCGCCTGGATCGTCACGTCGAGCGCGGTGGTGGGCTCGTCGGCGATCAGCAGCGCCGGCTCGCACAGCAGCGCCATCGCGATCATCACCCGCTGGCGCATGCCGCCGGACATCCGGTGCGGGTGCTCGTCGACGCGCTTCTCGGGCGCGGGGATCCGCACCCGGCGCAGCATCTCGACCGCGGCCTCGCGGGCGCGCGCGGCGTCCAGACCGCGGTGCCGCCGCAGGACCTCGCCCAGCTGCGTGCCCACGGTGAACGCCGGGTTCAGCGAGGTCATCGGCTCCTGGAAGATCATCGCCAGCCGGTCGCCGCGCAGGTCGGCGAGCTCGCGGCGGGACAGCCCCAGCAGGTCGCGGCCCTCGAAGCGGATCCGGCCGGTCACGCGCGCCGGCGGCGTCGGCACCAGCCCCATGATCGACAGCGCGGTGACCGACTTGCCGCAGCCCGACTCGCCGACGACGCACAGCGTCTCGCCGCGGCCGAGCGCGAAGTCCACGCCGTCGACCGCGCGCGCGGTGCCGCGCGGCGTCTCGAAGGCCACGCGCAGGTCGGTGACCTCCAGCAGCGGGATCAACGCGCGGCGCCCGCGTCGTGCGTCGTGGCCTCGATCGCCGCCTCGATCACCGAGCGGTCGAAGATGCCGCCGGGGTTCGAGCGGGTCGCGAAGAACTTCGCGAAATGGACGAAGCGCTCGCGGCTCACCGCCTCCAGCCGCTCGAGCTCGGCGAGCGGATCGGGATGGTCGTCCACGCGCAGGTCGAGCGCCGGATACTCCTCGGTGGTGTGGATCCGCAGCGCGGCCGACTGCTTGCCGCGCTTGTCGCCGCCCACCGCCTCGCCCGCCTTCAGCGCCTCGATCAGCCGACGCGGGAACGGCAGCGCCGCACCCGCCTCGAAGGCGCGCGCGGTCTCCTCGATCACCTGCGGGCCGGCGAGCATGTTGCCGGCCACCGAGACGCCGTCGCGCACCGTGTGGCCGCACCAGGGCACGCAGTCGGCACCGGTGTGGGCGGCGAAGCCGCCGCGCGCGTCCATCACGTGCAGCTGGCGCGAGCCCCGCCCGGGGTCGGCCGCGACCAGCGCGTCGACGACGGTGCGCGCGTCCAGGCCCTCGCGCAGCAGGCGCAGCCCGCGCGGCCCGAAGGTGGGGTTGATCAGCGCCTGGGTGGCGAGCGCGCCGATGCCGCCGTCGCCGTGGATGCACAGCGCGCCGACGGCGAAGAAGCGGGTCGCGACCGCGACGCCGAAGGCGCCGGTGGCGGGATCTCGGGCGACGATCGACCAGGTCATGGGAACGGGAGCACGACGGGGGGAGGCGCGAGGATACGCCCGCGGCGCGCGCGTCGGCGCAAGGCCCGACCGCGAGGTCGGTGAATCCGAGGGCCGCCGCCCCCCGGGCGGGCCGGCGTGGCCGTGGCCGGGGTCGGGGCGATCGCGGCCGACGGTCCGGCCGGCTTCCGTACAGCGGTGTCCGGTCCCGCGCGGTACGATGGCCGCTCCGTCCGACCGCGCGCTCGGCGCGCCCCGCCCATGGCCCCCGAACACCTCGACGTGCTCGTCGTCGGCGCCGGCATCTCCGGCCTGAGCACCGGCTGGCACCTGAAGACCCGCTGCCCGGGCAAGCGCTTCGCGATCCTCGAGGCGCGCCACGAGCTGGGCGGCACCTGGAGCCTGTTCCGGTACCCGGGCATCCGCTCCGACTCGGACATGTTCACCTTCGGTTTCGGCTTCCGGCCGTGGCCGGATGCGCGGTCGATCGCCGACGGCGCGTCGATCATGCGCTACCTGCGCGACACGGCGCGCGAGGCCGGGCTCGACGCGCTGATCCGCTACGGGCACCGGGTGACCGGCCTGTCGTGGTCGTCGCCGGACGCGCGCTGGACGGTCGAGGTGGCGCTCGCCGACGGCGGCCGCACGACGCTCACCGCGGGCTTCGTCGTGATGGCGAGCGGCTACTACGACTACGAGCGCGGCCACGATCCCGAGTTCCCGGGTCGCGAGCGCTTCCGCGGCCGGATCGTGCACCCGCAGTTCTGGCCGGCCGACCTCGACTGGGCGGGCAGGCGCGTCGTGGTGATCGGCAGCGGTGCGACCGCGGTCACGCTGGTGCCGGCGATGGCGAAGGACGCCGCACACGTGACCATGCTGCAGCGTTCGCCGACCTGGATCCTGTCGATGCCCGCCGAGGACCCGATCGCGAAGCTGCTGGGCCGGGTGCTGCCGCCCGCGTGGCGGCACCGCGCGGTCCGCGCGAAGAACGTCCGCGTGGGCCGCTGGGTCTACCGGGCCTGCCGCCGCTGGCCGGACAGGGTGGGTGCGAAGCTGCTCGAGTGGGCGGGCCGCCGGCTGCCGCCGGGCTATGACGTCGAACGCGACTTCCGGCCGCGCTACCGGCCGTGGGAGCAGCGGCTGTGCCTCGTGCCCGACGGCGACTTCTTCCGCGCGATCCGCCAGGGCCGGGCGTCGGTGGCCACCGACCACGTGGAGGCCTTCGACGAGACCGGCATCCGGCTGCGCTCGGGCGCGCACCTCGACGCCGACGTGATCGTCACCGCCACCGGCCTGGAGCTGAAGCTGCTCGCAGGCATCGCGCCGGTGATCGACGGCGTGCCGGTGGTGCCGAAGGACCACCTGCCCTACCGCGGGATCATGCTGTCGGACGTGCCGAACCTCGCGCTGATCTTCGGCTACACGAACGCGTCGTGGACGCTGCGCGCGGACCTGGTCGCCGACTGGATCTGCCGGCTGATCCTGAAGACCGAGCGCGAGGGCGCACGCTGGGCGGTGCCGAGGCCGCGACCGGGCGACGTGGGCACCGATCCGTTCGTCGACTTCTCGTCGGGCTACTTCCAGCGCGCGATGGACCGGCTGCCCAGGCAGGGCACGAGCGCGCCGTGGCGCGCCGAGCAGGACTACCTGCTCGAGCGCCGCACGATCGGCGGCGAGCGCTTCGACGACGGCGTGATGCGCTTCGAGGGCGCGCGCGCGACGGCGACGACCTGAGGACGTTGCGCGAGCGCCGGCGACGTCGCGGACAGCGGTCCTCGGAACGGACGCGGCTCACCGACCGCCCCGTCGCGTACGATCGCCGCTCCCGTCCGGTCCGCCCGCACCGCCATGCCCCACCCCGTCCGCCTCGACCCCGCGTCGATCGACCTCGCCCGCTGGATCCGCCCGGGCGACACCGTCTTCGTCGGCCAGGGCTGCGGCGAGCCGCTGACGCTGTCGACCGCGCTGGTCGCGCAGCGGCACGACCTGAAGGACGTCACGGTGCTGCTCTTCACCGTGATGTCGGACACCTTCCGGCCCGAGCACGCCGACGCGCTGCGCTTTCGCGCCACCGCGGTCACCTCGGGCACGCGCGCGCTCGCCGCCTCCGGCGCGATGGACATCGTGCCGACCCACTACGGCGACAGCGACCGGCTCGCCGCCGACGGCGACCTGCGCGCCGACGTCGTCATGGTCCAGGTGAGCGCGCCCGACGCGTCGGGCCGGGTGACGCTCGGCGCCTCGCACGATGCGTCGCTCGCGCTGATCCCGCATGCGCGCTGCGTGATCGCCGAGGTCAACCGGCGCGCGCCCGCGGTGCGTGCCGAGCACACGCTCGCGCTGTCGGACTTCGACGCGATCGTCGAGGTCGACCGCCCGCTGGTCGAGTCGCGCTGGCCCGCGGCCGGCGAGGTCGAGGCGCGGATCGCGGACCGTGTCGCCGCGCTGGTGCCCGAGCACGCGACGCTGCAGCTCGGCATCGGCGCGCTGCCCGACGCGGTGCTCGCGCGGCTCGTCGACCGCCGCGGCCTCGGCTTCCACTCGGGGATGATGAGCGACCGCGTGGCCGACCTGATCGAGGCCGGCGCGATCGACGATGCGCACAAGGGCATCGACGTCGGCCTGTCGGTCACCGGCATGCTGATCGGCACCGAGCGGCTCTTCCGCTTCGTGCACGACAATCCGCGCATCGCGGTGCGTCGGCCGTCGTACACCCACGGCGCGCTGGTGCTCGCGCGGGTGCGCCGGCTCTTCTCGATCAACTCGGCGCTCGAGGTCGATCTCTCCGGCCAGGTCAACGCCGAGGCCGCGGGCAGCCGCTACATCGGCACGATCGGCGGGCAGGTGGAGTTCGTCCGCGGCACGCGGCTCTCCGAGGGCGGCGTATCGGTGATCGCGCTGCCGGCCACGCAGGGCGAGTCCCGGCGCACGCGGATCGTCGCATCGCTGTCGGGGCCGGTCACCACGCCGCGCAGCGACGTCGACCACATCGTCACCGAGTTCGGCTCGGCGCGGCTGCGCGGCCTGTCGCTGGCCGAGCGGGCGCGCGCGCTGATCGCGATCGCCGCGCCCGAGCACCGCGAGACGCTCGAGCGGGCGGCCTTCGGCGCCGGCCGCTGACGGCGCCCGGTCCGCATCGCGCGTCGGGATGCAGGCCCGGCCGCGACCGGGGCGCGATTGACGCGGCGGCCCCGCCACGCGAGCATCCGCCGACCGCACGACGGCGCCCGATCGCCGCACCCCAGGAGACCACCGTGAACCGCCCGCACCTGCTCGACCGGATCATCGGCCCGGACTGGCCCGACCTGTCGACCCCCGACGCACTGCGCGCCTTCGAGGAGACGCCCTACGTCGAGCGCATCGCCGCGCCGAGCACCTACGAGGCGCTGCGCCTGGGCGCCGCCGCGAACCCCGATGCGCCGGCGATCCGCTTCCTGCCGAATGCCGATCCCGCCGAGTCGCCGATCGTCTTCGGCCACGCTCAGTGCTTCGCGCGGGTCACGCAGGCGGCCAACGCGTTCCACGCGATCGGCACGGCGCACACCGACACGGTGAGCCTGCTGCTGCCGCTGCTGCCCCAGGCGTTCTTCACGCTGTACGGCGCCGAGGCCGCCGGCATCGCGAATCCGGTGAACCCGCTGCTCGAGGTCTACCAGCTGGTCGAGATCCTGAGGGCGGCCGAGACGAAGGTGCTGGTGGCGCTCGGGCCGATGCCGGGCACCGACATCTGGGAGAAGGTGCAACGCATCCGCGCCGAGATGCCCGACCTGGCCGCGATCGTCGTCGTGGGCGGCGCGTCGGTCGCGACCGCGAAGCCGGTGAAGGCGGGCGACCCGATCCCGGCGACCGCCGACGGCCTCGCGCCGATCTACGACTTCGACGCGCTGCTCGCGGTGCAGCGCTCGGACGGGCTCGCCAGCGGCCGCACGATCCGGCCCGACGACACCGCCGCCTACTTCCACACCGGCGGCACCACCGGCACGCCGAAGCTCGTCCGCCACACGCACGCGAACCAGGTCTACCAGGCCTGGGTCTGCGGGCTGATGCTGCGGATCGACCGCGGCGACACGGTGCTCTTCGGGCTGCCGCTCTTCCACGTCGGCGGCGCGCTGACGCAGGGGCTGGCCTGGCTGTCGGCGGGCGGCTGCCTGACGGTGCTCTCGCCCGCGGGCTGGCGCAGCCCGGCCGCGCAGCGCAACGTCTGGAAGCTGGTCGAGACGTACCGACCGACGACCTTCTCCGGTGTGCCGACCGTGCTCACCGCGGCGCTGAACGCGCCGATGGAGGGCATCGACGCCTCGTCGGTGCGGCGCGTGTCGGCGGGCGGATCGGCCATTCCGGTCGCGGTCGGCCGCGCGTACACCGAGCGCTTCGGCTGGCCGGTACTCGAGGTCTACGGCATGACCGAGACCGCGTCGGTGCACACCATCTCCTACTCGGACCGGCCGATCCGCCTCGGGTCGGTGGGTCACCCGGTGCCCTACAGCCGCGTGCGCGTCGTGAGGATCGGTGCGGACGGCCACGCTTCGGCCGACTGCGCGACCGACGAGATCGGCGTGGTCGCGATGGCCGGCCCGGGCTGCTTCAGCGGCTACAAGAGCGAGCGCCACAACAAGGACGCCTTCGTCGAACCGGGCTGGGTCAACAGCGGCGACCTCGGCCGCCTCGACGCCGACGGCTACCTGTGGATCACCGGCCGCGCGAAGGACCTGGTGATCCGCGGCGGCCACAACATCGACCCGCAGCCGATCGAGGAGATCCTGTTCTCGCATCCCTCGGTGGCGCTGGCCGCGATGGTGGGGCAGCCGGACGTCTACGCGGGCGAACTCCCGGTGGCCTACGTGCAGGCGAAGCCGGGCGCGGCGGTCGACACGAACGCGCTGGTGGACTTCGTCCGCGATCGCACGCCCGAGCGCGCGGCGGTGCCGGTGGCGATCCACGTGGTCGACCCGATGCCGCTGACCGGCGTGGGCAAGGTGTTCAAGCCGGCGCTGCGCTGGGACGCGGCGCGGCGCGTGGTCGAGCGGATGCTCGCGGACCTCGCGCTGCCGGGGCTGCGCGTGGAGGTGGGCGCACATCCGGTTCACGGCTCGCTGATCACCGTGTCGGTGGCGGGCGTGCCGGAGGGCGGACGTGCCGGCGTCGCGGCCGCGGTGCAGGAGCGGATCGGGCCGCTGACCACGCGGCACGAGATCGACTGGCGCTGAGGGCACGGGCGGGCGCGGCGCGGCCGCGCGCCGCTCGCCGGGGGGCACGCGGCGCGCCGCGGTCAGCCGTAGAGCCGGCCTGCGCCGCGCACGATCCGTGCCGCGGCCGCCTCGCCCAGCGCGGCGACGACCGGTGCGAGCATCGACGCGTAGTCGGGCGCGGTGCCGGGCGGGTAGCTGGTGTGCGGCCAGTCCGAGCCCCAGACGAGGCGGTCGCCGAACCGCGCGGCCATGCGGCGGATCGTGTCGTGCAGCGTGTCCCAGGGCGCGGCGGCGCCGAGGCGGTACCAGCCGGAGAGCTTGACCCAGGCGCCGCCGTCGGCGAGGCGGGCGAGCGCGTCCCAGGCGGGGTCGCCGGCGGGCAGGTCCGCCCGGATGCCGGCCATGTGGTCGAGGACGGCGACCGGTCCGTCGCGCCGCGCGTGCAGCGCCGCGATCGCCTCGAGCTCGCCGGCCGGTGCGTACCACTGCAGGTGCCAACCGCGCTCGGCGAGCCGCGGCGCGAGCGCGGCGTGGTCGCGCGCCGGGTCCCCGCCGTGGCCGACCGGCGAGACGCGGTTGAAGCGCGCGGCGCGCACGCCGGCGGCATGCAGCGCATCGAGCGTCGCGTCGTCGATGCCGGGGTCGAGCACCGCGACGCCGCGGTGGCGGCCCCGCCCTTCGGCGAGCGCGCGCAGCATCACCGCGGCGTCGGTGCCGTAGACGCTCGGCTGGACGATCACCAGCCGCGAGACGCCGACGCCCGCGGCCTCGGCCTCGATCGCCGCCAGCGGCCGGTGCGCAGGCGCGTAGTGGCCGGGGACCGTGGGCGCGGCGGCGTCGAAGACGTGGACGTGGGCGTCCCAGGCATCGGCGCGGTCGCCCGGGCTGGCCGGGCCCCCGGCGCCATCCGTACCGGTCGTGCCGGTCGTGCCGGTCATGCCGGTCATGCCGGTCATGCCGCCGTGATCTTGCGCTCTCGCACGAGCCGGCCCCACTGCGCCTGCTGTGCCTTCAGGAAGCCACCCACCGCCGCCTCGCTCGCGTTGTCGAAGACCTCGCCCGACAGCTGCCGGATGCGGCCCACCACCTCGGGGTCGCCGAGCGCCCGGCGGATCGCGGCCGAGAGCGTGGCCTTGGTCTGCGCGCCGATGCCGGCGGGCGCGACGATCGGGTTCCATTCGAAGACCTCGACGCCCTTCACGCCCGACTCGGCGATCGAGGGCACCGCCGGCAGCGCGCGCGTGCGCAGCGGCGCGGTGACGCCGAGCGCGCGCAGCCTGCCGGACTGGATGTGGCCGAGCGACGAGGCGACGTTCGCGAAGAAGAGCGGCACCTGCCCGCCCATCACGTCGTTGAGCGCCGGTCCGCCGCCGCGGTAGGGCACGTGCAGCAGCTCCACGCCCGCGCGCTGCTCGAAGAGCGCGCCCGCGAGGTGCTGCGCCGAGCCGTTGCCGGAGGACGCGTAGGCGATCTTCCCCGGGCTCGCCTTCGCCATCCGGATCACGTCGGCGACGGTCTTCGCCTCGAAGCCCGGCGTGCAGACCAGCACGTTCGGGAAGAGCGCGACGACCGCGAGCGGCGCGAAGGCGGTCTCGGTGTCGTAGGGCAGCTTCGGGAACAGCGACGGGTTCACCGCGTACGAGGACGCGTCGAAGAGCAGCTGCGTGCCGTCGGGCGCGGCGCGCGCCACCTGCTGCGCGGCGATCTGGCCGCTCGCGCCCGGCCTGTTCTCGACGATCACCGGCTGGCCGAGCGCCTCGGCGAGCTTCGGCGCGACGAGCCGCGCCATCAGGTCCGCACCGCCGCCCACCGGGTAGGAGACGACCAGCGTCACCGGCTTGCCGCCGGCGATCGGAGACGCCGCGCGCACGCGGCCGGGCAGCGCCGGCAACGCGAGCAGGCCCACGGCGCACAGCGCGCGGCGGCGGCCGATCGAGGCCGCACCGGACCGCGCGGCCGGACGGGACACAGCGGTCGGGACGGCGGTGCGGGAAACGGACGGAGCGGGCATCGGGGACTCCTCAGATGAGCGTGACCGTGTAGCGGAACGCATGGGCGTCGCCGCGGGTGCGACGGAACTCCACCGCGCGGCCGGCGACGTCGTAGGCGACGCGGTCCACGCAGGCGCAGGGGTGGCCGGGCTCGAGCGCGAGCCGCCTCGCGTGCGCCGCGCCCAGCGCGTCGAAGCGGATCGTGTCGACCGCGCGGTGCACGTGCACGCCGCAGCGGGCCGCATAGACCGGGTACAGCAGGTCGCCCCAGTCGTCGGTGGGCCCGTGCACGAGCGCGTCGAACGCGGGCAGCGGCAGCCACAGGTCCTCGACGAGGCAGGGCACGTCGTCGAGCGTGCGCACGCGCTGCAGGCGCAGCGCCGGCGCGCCGCGGGCGAGGCCGAGCGGCGCGGCGGCCTCGGCCGGAACCGGCACGACCTGCCGAGAGACGATCCGGGACGCCGGCACGCGGCCGTCGTCGCCGAAGCGGAAGAAGCGCAGCAGCGTGGAGCCGGCGAGCCCCGCGCGCACGAAGGTGCCGCGGCCGTGCCGCCGGTCGATCAGCCCGTCGTCGGCGAGGAGTTCGAGCGCGCGGCGCAGCGTGCCGAGCGCCACGCCGTGCTCGGCGGCGAGCCGCTCCTCGGCGGGCAGCGCGCTGCCTGGCGGCCACTCGCCGGCGACGATGCGCGCCCGCAGCGCCGCGGCGAGCGCGGCGTAGCGGCTGAGACCGGGCTGGATCGGGACGACGGCGGCGGGGACCGGGGCGACGGGCATCTCGGCGACCGGGGCGACGGCTCGGGCGGCCGGACCCGGCCTCGACCCACCCCTCTGCTCCTCTAGAGGACTGTATCCCGATGCCCTGGCGGTGTCGAGGACGCGGCCGCGGACCGGCGACCGGATACCATCCGGGATCACCGCACCGAGGAGACCGTCCCGAATGAAAGCCGTCCGCTTCTCCACCTTCGGCCCCGCGCACGAGGTGGCCGAGCTCGTCGATCTGCCCGAACCCGACGCGCCCGGTCCCGGCGAGGTGCTGCTCGAGATCGAGCGCTCGTCGATCAACCCGGCCGACCTGCTGCAGTTCGAGGGCCGCTACGGCGCGGTGCAGCCGAAGCTGCCGGTCTGGGCCGGCGGCGAGGCGGTGGCCCGCGTGCTGCAGGCGGGCGAGGGCGTGACCCACCTGAAGCCGGGCGATCGCGTGCTCGCGCTGCTCGCGGTGCGCGGCAACTGGCGGGCGCGCGCGAAGGCGAATGCCTCGCGCCTGTTCGCGCTGCCGGACGGCGATCTCGACCAGCTGGCGATGCTCGGCGTGAATCCGCCGACCGCGTGGCTGATGCTGCACGACTTCGTGACACTCCAGGCCGGCGACTGGGTGATCCAGAACGCCGGCAATTCCGGCGTCGGCCAGGCGGTGATCCAGTTCTCGAAGCGGCTCGGCTGGAAGACGGCGAGCGTCGTGCGCCGCGACGAGCAGGTCGCGCCGCTGAAGGCGCTGGGCGCCGACGTGGTGCTGGTCGACGGACCGGACCTCGCCGAGCGCGTGCACGCGGCCACCGGCGGCGCGAAGCCGCGCCTGGGCATCGACGCGGTGGCGGGCGAGGCCACCCGCCGGCTCGGCCGTGCGCTCGCCGACGGCGGCACCGTGGTGAACTACGGGATGCTGTCCGGCCAGCCCTGCGCGCTCGAGCCGGGCGACGTGGTGTTCCGCGACCTGTCGCTGCGCGGCTTCTGGCTCGCGCGCTGGTTCGCGACGCAGCCGCTCGACGCGCAGCACGCGCTCTACCGGCAGCTGGGCGCCGCGATCGCCGACGGCACGCTGCGGGTGGCCGTCGAGAAGGTCTATCCGCTCGCTCAGGTGAAGGAGGCGCTCGCGCACGCGGCACGACCAGGGCGCGCGGGCAAGGTGCTGCTGGCGCCGAACGCCTGAGCGCGCGCGGCCGTCGGCGCGGCGTCGGCGCCCGGTCCGGCTTCGAGCGCCCCGTCGCTCGGGCTCTCGGATCCGCGGGCCCGCCTTCGAGCCCGGCTCGGGGGCGGCGGTCGCCCGCCGCGCCGCTAGCCGCCCGCCTTCGACACCCCCGCCGCCGCGTTCGCCTCGTCCAGCGCCGGCCGCGCCACCTCCACGCCCGGCGTCGAGAACTGCAGCACCCGGTCGCCCGGCGTGGGGTTCAGCATCAGCCGCGTGACGTCCGGCCGCGCGTAGTGGCCGGCCGGATCGGCCGCCGCCTTCGCCAGCGTGATCATCCCGAGGTCGAGCTCGGCGATCACCAGCTCCTCGGCGAACTCCGAGCTCGCCTGCGCGAGCGGCCTGCCGTCGGGCGCGTAGATCACCGTGAAGCCGCCGCCCGCCTGCAGCAGCGCCCGCTTCATGTCGTCGGTGCACAGCGTCTCCACCATCTCCTTCGAGACCGTGGCGCAGGGCGCGAGCACGAAGCAGCTGCCCTCCAGCGCGTACATGCGGCTCGCCGCGTTGTTCGCCTCCGGCCCGAGCGCGTAGGCCGCGCCCTTGTACAGCGAGAAGCTCGGCCAGGCGGCCACGTGCACCTGCTCGTTCTGCGCGTACATCGCGTACTTCGACAGCGGCTGCAGGTGCTCCCAGCAGCACAGCGCGCCGATGCGGCCGAGCGGCGTGGCGTGCACCGCGAGATGGCTGCCGTCGCCCTCGCCGAAGATCGTCCGCTCGACGTGGGTGGGCTTGAGCTTGCGGCGGATCGCGATGGTCTCGCCGTCGGGCCCGATGATCCACTGCCCCATGTAGAGGCTGCCGCCGGCGCGCTCGCTGTGGCCCATCACCACGGTGATCCCGTGGCGCCTCGCGGCGGCCGCGATTCGCCCCGCCTGCGGCGAGCCGTAGACCAGCGACTCGTCGTGGTAGCGCTGGATGAACTGCATGCCCCAGGCGGGCGAATCGAGCCATGCGAACCACGGGTAGCCGGGCAGCCAGGTCTCGGGGAAGGCGATCAGCGACACGCCCTGCGACGCGGCGTCGGCGATGAACGCGATCGCCTTGTCGATCGACGCGTCGAGGTCCATGAACACGGGTGCGGCCTGCACGGCCGCGGCCTTGAACTTCGGATGGGTGACGGGCACGGCGGTCTCCTCGAGGTGGGTGGGACGGCCCGAGACTGCGCGTTCGCCGCGTGGTCCGCTTTGCATCGCGTCGCAGCGGTCTTGACCGTGGATCGCAGCGCGCGCGGCACGCCGGCCCGGCGGCGATCCGCCGTTGACCGCGGCCCCGCCCGCCGCGCAGACTGCCCGCTCGCCCGGGAGACCGCCGCATGGGCCAGCTGCTCACCACCGACACCGTCGCGCCGCGCGACCGCCTCGCCTACTGGAACGACGCGATCTGCGACGTCTACGTCCAGCTCGAGTGCGACGCGCTGCACGACGCCGGGTCCTTCGACGGCCGCATCCGTCAGGACCGCCTGGGCTCGCTCGAGCTGTCGCGGGTGACGAGCCGGGCGCAGCGCGTGCGGCACGGGGCCGCGCAGATCGCGCGGGCCTCCGAGGACTGGTGCCTGGTGAGCCTGCAGACCCGGGGCCGCGGCACGCTCTCGCAGGACGGCCGCGACGCGGTGCTCGAGCCCGGCGACTTCGCGCTCTACGACAGCACCCGCCCCTACACGCTGCGCTTCGACGGCGACTTCGAGCAGATCGTGCTGATGCTGCCGGGCCCGATGCTGCGTTCGCAGCTGCGCGCGAGCGAACGGCTGACCGCGACCACCGTCTGCGGTCGCCGCGGCGCGGGCCAGCTCGCGATCCGGATGATCGAGACGCTGGCCCGCGACGTGGGCACGCTCGAGCCCGAGTCGGCGGCCGCGGTGTCGGACTCGGTCGCCAGCATCCTCGTGGCCGGGCTGCGCACGCTGCCCGCGGCCCGTGGCGATGGTGCGCCGACACCGGTCGCGCTGCACCGCGAGCGGATCCGCACCCATGTCCGCGCGCGGCTGCGCGATCCGGCCCTGTCGGTGGCGGGGATCGCGCAGGCGCTCAGGATCTCGCCCAGCACCGTGCACCGCGCCTTCCAGGGCGAACCGCTGTCGGTCGCGCAGTGGATCCTCGCCCAGCGGCTCGACGCGGTACGCCGCGACCTCGCCGACCCGGCGCTGGCCAGGCGGCCGGTCAGCGCGATCGCCTTCGACTGGGGCTTCAACGACGCGGCGCATTTCTCGCGCGCGTTCCGGGAGCGCTTCGGCTGCTCGCCGCGGGACTGCCGGGGACGCGGACCGGCGGGCTGACGCGGACGGCGCGGGCCGGGGCCGCGAGACAGTCGCCGCGAGGCCGCCGACGTTTCAGCGGAAACGTGGATCCGACGGATTCCCGACCGTCGCCCGCTCCCGCATCGCCACCAGCTGGCACGCCGCACCGGGCTTGGGCACCCAGACGAACGCGTTCTGCCCGTAGCGTCGCGCGAGCGCGGCGGCCGATTCGCGCGACAGCCCGAAGGCGGCGACCGAGGATTCGGCGGGCCACCGCCCCGCGGGGTCGCGGCCCGACGCGGGCAGCATCGGGATGCGGCGCTCGGCCAGCTCGGCCTCCAGCGCGCGCTGCGCGGCGTCGTTCTCGTCGGCCTCGGCCGGACGGCTCCACGGGTTGTGCGCGGTGAGCACCGCGGCGGTGGACGCCCTCCGCGCACGCATCAGCGCGGTCAGCATGTCGCTCGCCTCGTCGATCCGCAGGACGATCTCGCCGTCGGGCGCGTCGACGACATAGTGCGCCGAGAGGTAGGCGGCCCAGAGCGCGGGGTCGATCGGCTCGCGGGGCGCGGGGGGCGGGCTGCGCTCGGTCATGGTCCGATGTCGCGTTCCGATGGGACCGGGGGATACTGACACGGATGGAGCTGCTCGTCAGGCTCGACGACGGGCGCGATCGCGAGCGGGCGCGGGCGGTGCTCGCGGCGCAGGCGCGGGACGCGCGCCCCCCCGTCCGAACGGTCGTGGACCGCCGGTCAGCGCCCGGCCGCCATCGCGGCGAACCGCGCCAGCACCGCCTCCACGTGCGCCTTGCGCGCCCGCGCGCCCGGCAGCCGGTCGGCCATGCCGCCGTCGACCAGCAGGCTCGCGAGGCCGTGGACCTGCGACCAGTGCAGCGTGGCCAGCACCTCGTCGGGCGCGCCGTGGACGAGCGCCACCATCCGCACCAGCTCGCCATGCGCGCGGTCGCCGGCCTCGGCCACGGCGGGGAAACGCGCCGGGTCGCACAGCTCGGGGCGGAACATGATGCGGAAGCGCCCCGGCTGCTCGAGCGCGAAACCCACGTAGGCGCGCCCCGCCTCGAGCAGCACGCGGCGGGCGTCGTGCCGCGCGGCGCCGTCGTTGGCGCGCGCGAGTCGGTCGGCCAGCATCGTGAAGCCACTCGCCACCAGCTCGGCGAGGATCGCCTCGCGGTCGGCGAAGTGGTGGTAGGGCGCCTGATGCGTGACGCCGGCGCGGCGCGCCACCTCGCGCAT
The DNA here is from genome assembly GCA_046046245.1 of Pseudomonadota bacterium. Taxonomy (GTDB): domain Bacteria; phylum Pseudomonadota; class Gammaproteobacteria; order Burkholderiales; family Burkholderiaceae_E; genus UBA4615. The sequence goes on from JBJOKE010000003.1 coordinate 209,490, forward strand.
GCTGAGCGCCCCCAGTCCTTCGCTGCGCAGCAGCCCGTCGGCCGCCTCGAGGATGCGGTGGCGCAGGTCCGGGATCTCGGTCTCGCGGCGCGACGCGGCAGCGGGCGTCGTCGTGCCGGCGGCGGGCCTCGCGGCGGACGGGGTTCGGGCGGGGGCGGGCATCGGCATCGGCATCGGCATCGGTGGCGGTGGCGGTGGCGGTGGCGGTGGCGGTGGGTCCGGTTCGCGCCCGGCGGGGCGCCGTTCGCGCCGCCCGGACGTCGCTCCGTCGCGGCGCGTCCGGCCGTACTTGACACTGTCTACTCTACCACCTAACCTGCGATCCATGCGCTAGACACTGTCTAGAGCCCGCCCGCCACCGAACCACCGCCGCGCCCCCGCGCGGCCCGGAGCCCGAGATGGACCACGCCCTGCCCGACGCCGCCGCCCAGGCCGAGCCCTGCCCCTACGCCCGACCGATCGCCGCGATCGCGGCCGCGCTCGCCACCGTCTCCACGGTGGCCGGGCTGGTGGCGCTCACCGTGATGACGGCGCTGGTCTGACCATGGTCGCGCCCGACACCGTCTTCGCCGTGGCCAACGGCCTCGCGCTGCCCGCCTGGGTGGCGCTCGCCGCATCGCCGCCGAACGCCCGCTGGACCCGCTGGACCTGGGCGCTCACCGGCCGCGCACTGCCGCTCGTCTTCGCCGTCGCCTACGTCGCGCTGCTGCTGACGAGCCCGGCGTCCGAAGGCGGCGGCTTCGGTTCGATCGTGCAGGTCCGCGCACTCTTCGCGGTGGACCACGCGCTCACCGCGGGCTGGCTCCACTACCTCGCGTTCGACCTCTTCGTGGGCACCTGGATCGCGCGCCGCGCGGGCGAGCTCGGTCTGCCGCACTGGGCGATCGTGCCGGTGCTGGGCCTGACCTTCCTGTTCGGGCCGGCCGGGCTGCTCGCGTTCGTCGTGCTGCGCGCGGCGCTGCGGCCGGCGTCGCTGCGCGCGGCTGCCGCGGGAGCCGCGCGATGAGCGCCCACACGACGACGCTGCCGCGTGCGCCCGGGCGCGGCCCGTTCGCAGACCTGGTCCGGCGCGAGCCGACCCTCGCGTGTTTCGGCCTCGCGCTGCTGGTGGCCCTGGTGCCCGCCGCGATCGCGGCGGGCCTGGACGATCGGACGCTGCGCGACGCGAACGTCTGGATCAAGCCGATGAAGTTCCTCGCGTCGGTGGCGGTCTTCGCGTGGACCACCGCGTGGTTCGTCGGCCTGCTGCCCGAGACGCGACGCCGCGCGCGGCCGGTGCGCGCGGTCGTGGCGCTGGTGGTGGCCTGCGGCGGCTTCGAGGTGGCCTACATCGTGCTGCAGGCGGCGCTCGGCCAGGGCTCGCACTACAACGTCGGTGACCCGCTGCACGCGGCGCTCTACGGGCTGATGGGCGCGGCGGCCGTGGCGCTCACCGCCACCCAGGGCGTGCTCGCGATCGAGGTGGCCCGCCACGGCACGCCGGCGCGCGGCAGCGCGTGGCGCGACGCCGTGGTCTGGGGGCTCGCGCTGTCGGCGGTGCTGGGCATCGTCTCGGGCGCGATGCTGGGCGGCCGCCAGCCGCCCTCGGGCGGCGTGGCGGTGCTGGGCTGGCACGCGGCGGGCGACCTGCGGCCCGCGCACTTCGTCGGCCTGCACGCGCACCAGCTGCTGCCGCTCGCGGGGCTCGTGCTGCAGGCCCTGTGGCCGGGCTCGATGCGCACCGCGCGCGTGGCGTTCGCGGTCCTGGCGGCGGCCTATGTCGCGGGCTGGGCGGCGCTGACGGCGGCGGGGCTGGCCCGCTGACCCGCGCAGCCGCAAGGCGAAGCGGTCACACGGCGACGGGAGACGGGCGCGACCCGACGCGGCTGACGGCGGGTGCACCGACACCGGCGCCCGGCGCGCCGCTGCCGTATGCTCGCGCCTCCAACGAGGACGAGGAGGCGGGGATCGTGTTCAGGCTCGACGGCAAGGTGGCGCTGGTCAGCGGCGCATCGCGGGGGCTCGGCTGGGCGATGGCGCAGGCGCTCGCGCGCAGCGGCGCGCACGTGGTGCTCAACGGTCGCGACACGGCCGCGCTCGACGCGCGGCGCGCGGAGCTGGCCCGCGAGGGGCTGAAGGGCGAGGTCGCGGCCTTCGACGTCACCGACACCGCCGCGATGACCGCCGCGGTGCAGGACACCGTGGCGCGGCACGGCCGGCTCGACATCCTCTGCGCGAACGCCGGCATCCAGCACCGCAGCCCGATCGTGGACTTCCCGATCGACGACTTCCGCCGCGTGATCGAGACCAACCTCACCGCGGTGTGGGCGCTCGCGAAGGAGGCCGCGAAGGTGATGCAGCCGGCGAAGCGCGGCCGCATCGTCATCACCGGATCGATGACGGCGCTCGCCGCGCGACCCACGGTCTCGGCCTACATCGCGTCGAAGGGCGCGGTCCATGCGCTCACGCGCTCGCTGGCGGTGGAGCTCGGCCCGCACGGAGTCACGGTCAACTGCATCGCGCCCGGCTACTTCGGCACGGAGATGAACACCGCCCTGGTCAACGACGAGAAGTTCTCCGGCTGGGTCACCGGCCGCACCCCTGTGGGACGCTGGGGCCGGCCCGAGGAGATCGGCGCGGCGGCGGTCTACCTCGCCTCGGACGAGGCGGCCTTCGTCAACGGCCACACCCTGGTGGTCGACGGCGGCTTCACGGCCGCGCTGTGAACGACGCGGGCGCGGTCGTCTTCGGCGCCTCGGGCGGGCTGGGGGCGGCCTTCGTCGACGCGCTGGTGGCGCGCGGCGGGCACGCCACGGTGCTCGCGCTGTCGCGCTCGGGGCCGGCCTCGCCGGAGGCGTCGATCGCAGCCGGCGGCACGCGGGTGGTGCGCGCCCGCGCCGACGTGACCGACGAGGCCTCGATCGCCGCGGCCGCCGCACTCGCGCGCGGGCTCGCGCCGCCGCGGCTCGCGATCGTGGCCACCGGGCTGCTGCACGCGCCCGACGGGCTGCGGCCGGAGAAGTCGCTCGCGATGCTCGATCCCGCGCGGCTCGCGCGGCTGTTCGCGGTCAACGCGTCCGGCCCGGCGCTGGTCGCCAAGCACCTGCTGCCGGCGATGCCGCGCGAGGGCCGCGCGACCTTCGCCGCGGTCTCGGCCCGCGTGGGCTCGATCTCGGACAACCGGCTGGGCGGCTGGTACGGCTATCGCGCGTCGAAGGCGGCGCTGAACATGCTGCTGCGCACGGCCGCCATCGAATGGGCGCGGACCGCGCGCGAGGGCGTCTGCGTGGGGCTGCACCCGAGCACGGTGGACACGGGGCTGTCGAAGCCGTTCCAGGCGAACGTGGCGGACGGGAAGCTCTTCACGCCCGCGCAGTCGGCCGCGATGCTGCTCGACGTGCTCGCGCGGCTCGGGCCGGCGGACTCGGGCAGGGTGTTCGCGTGGGACGGCACGGAAGTGCCGGCCTGAGCGCCGGTCAGGCCAGCACCACCACCACCGCCCCCTCGGCCACCCGCTCGCCCTCGGCCACGCGGATCTCGGCCACGGTGCCGGCGGTCGGCGCCTCGACGGGGATCTCCATCTTCATCGACTCGACGATCACCAGCGGCTCCCCTTCGGCCACCTGCTGGCCCACGGTCACCTCGACCTTCCACACGCTGCCCGCCACCTCGGTGCGCACCGCCGCCATCGTCTCGTCTCCCGTCCCGTCGCGTCGTTCCCGCGAACTCTAGCGCGGCCGGCGGGATCGGCGCCCGCGACCCCCGTGCGATCGACACGCGGTCACCGCCTGGCTGCCGCCGGTCCGCCGCCGTCGGCCGCTGCTCGCCGAGTCGGGCGCACCGCGACGGGGCGTGGCCCAATCTGCAGATGCTCCTGCTCTTCGACGTCCGGACGCTGTTCTTCGTCGGCGCGCTCACTGCGCTGGCATGCACCGGGATGCTGTGGACGAGCCGCGCCCTGCACGGACCGTCGCGCGAAGGGCTGGTCTGGGCCGCCGGCTCGCAGGCCGCCTTCGGGCTGGCGATGGGGCTGCTGGCGTTGCGCGGCGGCCTGCCGGACCTGCTCACGGTCGGCGTGGCGAGCGTGCTGGGTACCGGCGCGGCGGCGTTCGCCTACGAGAGCGTGCGCCGGCTGGTGCGCGCGCGGCCGATGCCGGGGCTCGCCTGGGGGACGCTGGGCGCGCTGGTGCTGTTCCACGCGGCCTTCGGCAACGCGCTCGACGCCGAGCACGTGACGGTGCGGCTGCAGCTGAACTCGATCGTCCACGCGGCCTTCGCGTTCGCCGCGCTGCCGCTCATCCAACGCGCGCTGGCCTCGGGCAGCGACGCGGCGGTGCCGCTGCGCTGGCTGCTCGGCGTCACCGTGGTCTTCGCCGTGGGGCAGCTGTCGCGCACCGGCTTGACGATCGTGCTCGGCGAGCGGATGTCGGTCACCGGCATCGTGGAGGGGCCGGTGCAGATGCTGATGCCCACGGTGTTCGCGCTCGGGCCGATGGTCTGGTCGATGATCCTCATCGGGCTGGTCAACGGGCGGCTGTCGGCCGAGCTCTGGCGGCTCGCGACGGTGGACGCCCTGACCGGCGTGCGCACGCGACGCAGCTTCCTCGAGGGCGCGCGCCGCGTGCTCGATCGCGGCGGCCGCCCCGTGCTGCTGCTGCTGGACCTGGACCGCTTCAAGCAGATCAACGACCGGTTCGGCCACGCGAGCGGCGACCGCGTGCTGGCCCGTTTCGCGAAGCTGCTGCGCGACACGTCGCCCGAGGGCACGCTGGTGGGCCGCTACGGCGGCGAGGAGTTCTGCCTGCTGCTGCCCGACGCCTCGCCCGAGGCCGGCCGGCTGCATGCGCAGCGGCTGTGCGATGCGGTGCGCGCGGTGGCCTTCGGACTGGCGACCGAGACGCCGGTGACGGTATCGATCGGCGTGGCCTCGACGCCCGACGGCGCCACGCTCGAGGAGCTGCTCCTCGCCGCCGACCGCCGCCTCTACCGCGCGAAGGCCGAGGGCCGCGACCGCGTGGTGGCCGAGGACGCGCCGAGCGCACCCGAGACGGTGCCGTGGTCCTCGCTGCAGCTCGACGCGGCCGACGGGCCGCCGTCCGAGCGCGAGCGCCGGCTCATGTCCTGAGCGGCGGCGGCGTTCGACACGGGCGCGGGCCCTCGCGCGAGGCCCGGTGCGCGCCGCGGCGGCCGGTCGGTGACGGTCCGGCTTGCCCGCGACCGGACGTCGCGTCAGCATCCGCGCTCCGTCGCACCGAGCGCCCGCCATGTCCGTCCTGCCTGCCCTGACCGCTTCCGACGCACCCGCGCCCTCCCGCCGCCGCGCGCTCGCCGGCCTCGCCGCGGCCGCGCTCGCCGCGCCGGTCGCACGCATGTCGCAGGCGCAGCCGGGAACGTGGCCGTCGAAGCCCATCCGCCTCGTCGTCGCCTATCCGTCGGGCGGCGTCAGCGACTCGGTCGCGCGGCTGCTCGCGCCGCGGCTCGCCGAACGGCTCGGCACGACGATCGTCGTGGAGAACAGGGGCGGCGCGGGCGCGAGCCTCGGCATCGACGCGGTCGCCAAGGCGCCGGCCGACGGCCACGTGCTGGGCTTCGCGGCGGTGAGCCCGCTGACGCTGAACCCGCACGTGATGAAGCTGCCCTACGACCCGCTCGCCGACGTCGTGCCGGTCTGCGGCGTCATGTACTCGCCGGTATACCTGCTGGCCACGCCGGCGTTCACCGGGAAGACCTTCGCCGACGCGGTCGCGCAGTCGCGCGCGAAGCCCGGGTCGCTCCGGCTCGCCACCTCGGGCATCGCGAGCGTGGGGCACCTGATCGTCGAGCACGTCCGCGAGCGCGCGAAGGTGGACATCGTCCACGTGCCCTACAAGGGCGGCGGGCAGGTGATCACCGACGCGGTGGGCGGGCAGTTCGAGCTGATGACCACGAACCCGAGCTCGGCCGTGAATCCGTTCGTGGCGAAGGGCACGCTGCGGCTGCTCGCGGTGGCCGCGCCGAAGCGGCTCGACTCGCATCCGGAGGTGCCGACGCTCGCCGAGCTCGGGCATCCGGATGCGAACCTCACCTCGACCTTCGGGCTCTTCGCGGCGTCGGCGGTGCCGGCGCCGATCATCCAGCGGGTGGCGGACGAGGTGTCGCGCCTCCTCGCGCAGCCTGACCTCAGGCAGAAGCTCGTGGAGTTCGACAACGTGCCGGCGCCGATGGGGCCGGCGGAGTTCGGGCAGCTGGTGAGGCGGGAGCACGAGTCGAATGCCCGGATCGTGAGGGCGGCGGGGATCCGCACCGACTAGCCACCCTGCCTTCGCTCACGTCGTCGCCCCGGCCAACGACGCCGGTGAGATCGGATCACGCTCGACGCCAATCGGCGTCGGGGATGATGCGCTTCATGAATTCGTCGAACATCGGGACCGTGTACGCGGTGTCGCCGTGGCTCGGACTCCAGACCATGCCCTTGGTGATCAGCGAACTGCGGGTCGGCGCGAGCGACGTGACCTTGGCGCCGTAGCAGGTGGCGATGTCGCCCGAACGATGCGGACCGGGGCCGAGTTCGGCCATGGCGCGCAGGTAGCGCTTCTCCTTGGGCGTCAGACGATCGAAGCGGACGCGGAAGAAACTCTCGTCGAGCGCCGCCACGGCGCTGCCCGATGCACGCAGGACCGCGTCGATCCCGATCGGCGAGATCGCCGCCTGCTCCCAGGTGTGGAAGCCCCACTGCTGCAGGAAGCAGGCATAGCCGTGTGTGACCTCGACGAGCCGGTCGAGCGCGGCATCCTCGATCTCGACGCCTTCCTTCTGCAAGGGCACGCGGATCGCACGTTCGGCAGCCGACCGCGGCAGGCCAGCGCCCACCAGCACGACCGGCAGCTGGAGCTGTTCGATGCGGTGCATCGCCGTGATGAGCACCGCGAGCTGGTCCTCCGCCACGTATTGCAGCTCGTCGATGAAGAGCGCTTCGGCAGTGCCCGCCGCCTTCGCCGCCCGGCCGACCTGCTCGAAGAGCGACTGCAGATCGTGCTCGAGGTCGCCGTTGTCGGCGAGGCCGGGTTCGGGGTCATAGTCCAAGCCGACCTCGAGGTCCTGATCTCGGCGCGGGCGATGCCGTCGGTGTGCAGCGTCTCGACGACGTCCTCGAGCGACACGCCCTCGCGGCGGATGGCCGCGAGCAGCCGCGCACGGCCGCCGGCCCAGGTGGTCATGACGACGAAGGGGCCGCGCGATTCGCCCCGCCCGCGCAGCACGAGCACGCCGAGTGCGTCCGCGCCGGACCTCGGCCGGCGCGGGTGTCCTCGGTGCTCAACGCAGGTCGAACCGGTCCAGGTTCATCACCTTGGTCCATGCGGCGACGAAGTCGCGCACGAACTTCGGTCCGTTGTCGTCCTGCGCGTAGACCTCGGCCAGCGCACGCAGCTGCGAGTTGGAGCCGAAGGCGAGGTCCACCCGGGTGGCGGTCCACTTCAGCGCGCCGGTGGCGCGGTCGCGGCCCTCGAACCGGTTCGTGCCCGCCGGCGTCCAGGCCGTCGACATGTCGACCAGGTTGACGAAGAAGTCGTTCGTCAGCGCGCCCGGACGCTGCGTGAACACGCCGTCGGTCGAGCCGCCGGTGTCGGCGACCAGCACGCGCAGGCCGCCGACCAGCACGGTCATCTCGGGTGCGCTCAGCGTGAGGCGCTGCGCGCGGTCCACCAGCAGGTGCTCGGGCGACACCGCGTAGGCCGCCTTCGCGAAGTTGCGGAAGCCGTCGGCCTGCGGCTCCAGCGGCTCGAACGATGCGGCGTCGGTCTGCTCCGGCGTCGCGTCGGTGCGGCCGGGTGCGAAGGGCACGGTGACGTCGTGGCCGGCGGCGCGCGCAGCGGCTTCCACGCCGGCATTGCCCGCCAGCACGATGAGATCGGCGAGCGACACCTTCGTGCCGTCGGCCTGCTCCGCGTCGAACGTGCGCCGGATGCCTTCGAGCGCCGCGAGCACCTTCGCGAGCCGCGCGGGCTGGTTGACCTCCCAGTCCTTCTGCGGCGCGAGCCGGACCCGCGCGCCGTTGGCGCCGCCGCGCCTGTCGCTGCCGCGGAAGGTGGAGGCCGATGCCCAGGCGGTGGACACCAGCTCGCTCACCGAGAGGCCGGTCGCGAGAATCCGCTCCTTCAGCGACGCGACGTCGGCCGCGTCGATCAGCGGGTGGTCCACTGCCGGCAGCGGGTCCTGCCAGATCAGGTCCTCGGCCGGCACCTCGGGGCCGAGGTACAGCGCCTTCGGGCCCATGTCGCGGTGCGTGAGCTTGAACCACGCCCGCGCGTAGGCGTCGGCGAACTCGTCGGGGTTCGCGAGGAAGTGACGCGAGATCTTCTCGTAGGCCGGATCGAAGCGCAGGCCCAGGTCGGCCGTGGTCATCATCGGCGGGTGCTTCTTCGACGGGTCGTGCGCGTCGGGGATCAGGTCCTCGGGGGCCACGTCCTTCGGGCGCCACTGGTGTGCGCCGGCCGGGCTCTTCACCCGCTCCCACTCGTACTTGAAGAGCATGCGGAAATAGCCCATGTCCCACTTCGTGGGGTTGGGCTTCCACGCGCCCTCGATGCCGCTGGTGGTGGTGTGCACGCCCTTGCCGGTGCCCAGCCGGTTGATCCAGCCGAAGCCCATCTGCTCGATGGGCGCGGCTTCCGGCGCGGGGCCGACGAGCGCCTCGTCGCCGGCGCCGTGCGCCTTGCCGAAGGTGTGGCCGCCGGCCACCAGCGCCACCGTCTCGTAGTCGTTCATCGCCATGCGCGCGAAGGTCTCGCGCACGTCGCGGGCCGAGGCCACCGGGTCGGGGTTTCCGTCCGGGCCCTGCGGGTTCACGTAGATCAGGCCCATCTGCACGGCGGCCAGCGGCGTCTCGAGCTCGCGCTCGCCGCCGTAGCGGCTGTTCGGCGTGTCGCTGGTGGCGAGCCAGTCCGCCTCGGGGCCCCAGTAGATGTCCTCCTCCGGCGCCCAGATGTCGGCGCGGCCGCCGCCGAAGCCGAAGGTCCTGAAGCCCATGGTCTCCATCGCGACGTTGCCGGCCAGGATCATCAGGTCGGCCCAGGAGATGGCGTTGCCGTACTTCTTCTTGATCGGCCAGAGCAGGCGGCGGGCCTTGTCGAGGTTGCCGTTGTCGGGCCAGCTGTTGAGCGGCGCGAACCGCTGGTTGCCGGTGCTCGCGCCGCCGCGGCCGTCGGCCGTGCGGTAGGTGCCGGCGGCGTGCCAGGCCATGCGCACGAACAGGCCGCCGTAGTGGCCCCAGTCGGCGGGCCACCAGTCCTGCGAGTCGGTCATGAGCGCGGCGAGGTCCTTCTTCAGCGCGGCGTAGTCGAGCTGCTTGAAGGCCTCGGCATAGTCGAAGCCAGGGTCCATCGGACTGGACACCGGCGCGTGCTGGTGGAGGATCGACAGGTTCAGCTGCTGCGGCCACCAGTGGGCGTTCGACTGCAGGCCGGGCGCGGTGCGGGCCCCGGCGGTGTGGACGGGGCACTTCGGGGATGCGGTGGGTCGAGTCATCGTGGAGTCCGTCTCGTAGAGGTTCGGCGGGCCGCTCGGGCATCGCGGGGTCGGTCGGTGGCGATGCCCGAGGTGTGGCCGATTCTTGGCCGTGGCCCTGGAATCGGTCCAACGAAAGATCTGGATGAGGATGATCTGGAATTCCGATGACGCCGGCATGGCGGTCGGAATCCCAGTCTAGGGTCGACGGGGTGTCGGACGGTGGCGGGTTCGAGGGCCGGTGCGCGACGCGACCCTGAGCAGGGTGAGCCGACGGCGAGGGTCGTGGATGCGGCGCCGGGGGCGGGCGTGGGCGCGAACGCAGCACGAGGGGCAGGTCGCCGCGACGCACGACGCGACGCACTCCGAATGCGCGTGCGCGGTGCCCTCAGCCGCGACGCGCGAGCACCGACGACATCACCTCGCGCAGCATCGCCCCGGCCGCGTCTGCCGACGCGGGCGCCGAGCGGCTGCGCCATGCGATCACGCCGTCCGGCCTGACCAGCAGCGCGCCGTCCTCGTCGATCTCGCGGATGCGGTGCCAGGCGTAGTACGCATCCAGCGTCTCCGGCGCACCGATCACGACCGTGCGCAGGCACGCCTCGCCCAGCGACTTCGCCGCCTCGACCCAGGCGGTGCCCGACAGCCCGGTCACCAGCGTCAGCAGCCCCCGGCCGACCACGTCCAGCGTGGACAGCCGGCGCCCGTCCGCGCCGACCAGCCAGACGTGCGGGATCTTCGCGCCCGGACGCGTGGTGGCCTGCGCATGCACGCCCGGGTCACGCACGAAGGTCTCCTCGCCGCCCTCGGCGTCGGGGATCACCGCGGCCGACACGCAGCGCTGGTTGGTCTCGGTGCCCAGCGCGTTGAACTCGGTGTTCTTCAGCTGCAGCGCCTCGGCCAGCGCGGCGCGGCGCGCCACGCCCTCCGGACCGGGATCGGCGAGCCTGCGCAGGCCGTCGCGCACCGGGTCCGGCGAATCGAGGTCGCGCAACGCGCGGTTCAGCGGCGCGTAGTCCAGGCGCGACTGGTTGGCCCGCAGCACGACCTGCCTGCCGACCGGGGCGCGCTCCAGCGAGTACGAATCGAGCAGCGACGGACCCGCCCAGCCCCTGACGACGAAGGCGAGCTTCCACGCGAGGTTGAACGCGTCCTGCAGGCAGGTGTTCGAGCCCAGCCCGCTCGACGGCGGGTGCCGGTGCACCGCGTCGCCGCCGCAGAACACCCGGCCCTTCGAGTAGGTGGTGGCGTACTGCTGGTTCACGTACCAGACCATCCGCGACTGCAGCTCGATGGGCACCGTGTCGTCGCCGATCAGGATGCGGATGCGGCGGATCAGCTCGTCGTCGCCGTACTGCGGCTCGCCCTGGTCCTTGTCGAAGCCCCAGCCCGCGATCCACTCGTTCCAGGGCCTGATCGCGCGCAGCAGGCCCTGGCCGATCTCGCCGAAGGCCGCGTCGGGCGACACGATCCAGTAGAGGATGCTCGGCCGGTGCGCGACGAAGCGCGACAGGTCCGCCTTGAACAGCGTGTAATGGGTCCCGGCCCGCGCGAGGTGACCCTCCAGCGGCAATCCGAGGTCCTCGACGATCTTCGAGCGCGCACCGTCGGCGCCGACGAGGTACTTCGCGCGCACCGCGAAGTCGCGGCCCGAGAGCCGATCCTTCAGCGCCACCGTGACGCCGTCGGCATCCTGCTCGTGCGACAGGTACTCGGTGTTCATCGCGAGCGACGCGCCCCGCGCGGCCGCGTGGTGGATCAGCACCGGCTCCATGAAGGTCTGCGGGAGGTCGAGCATCGGGCAGGGGCTCTGCTGCAGGTAGTCCCCGATCCGCTCGTCGCCCGTGCCCCAGGTGCGCAGGCGGGCGATCTCCGGCCCCGCGAAGCTGGTGGTCCACAGCGTCTCGCCCATCCACTCCCAGGGCGTCGCGTGCTTGCGGGCCTCCGCCTCCACGCCCAGGTCGCGCAGCACCTCCACCGCGCGGGTGTTGGTGATGTGCGCGCGCGGCGTGTTCGCCAGCCAGTTCCACCGGGACACCAGATGCACCCGCACGCCGCAGGTGGCCAGCGCGAGGGCCGCGGTGGCGCCGGTGGGGCCGGATCCGACGACGAGGACGTCGGTCTCGAAATCGATGGGAAGGCTCATCGTGGGTCTCGCGGGTTCACTTCGCGTTGGGGGCGATGACGGCGCCGCGGATCTCGGCGTCGCGCCGGATCCGTGCCGGCAGACGGGTGTGCCGCCGCAGTCGGCCCGAGAGTCTGGGCCGCGATACCCGTCCTGTACACTCGGTGCACACAGTGCACCATGGCGGCACCGCCCCGTGCCGTTGCCGAAGGCGCTCGCCACGGAGATCTCCATGGGCATCGCCACCGCCCGGCCCGTGGCGACCGGACGACGCGCACGCCCACCGGCGGGACCCCGCGGCTGACGCGACGGCGGCCGAGGACCGACAATGACGCCGACGGAACGGCGCGTCGTGCCGACGCCGCCGCAGGCAGGGAGTGCCGTCCGATGTTCCTCAGCGATGCGTTCGCCGTGTCGCGGCTCGATGCCCGGCTGTTCAAGCGGTTCCCGCGACTGCTGCTGTCGCTCGTCGGCATCGTCCTGATCCCGGCGCTCTACGGCTACATCTACCTCGAGTCGGTCTGGGATCCGATGACCTACACGCGGGAGATCCCGGCGGCGATCGTCAACCTCGATCGCGGCACGCGCTCGGGCGGCACCGAGGTCGACCTCGGCGCCGAGGTCACGCGGATGCTGAAGGCGAGGGGGCAGTTCGCGTTCTACGAGGTCGACGATCCCGAGACCGCGCGCCGGCAGGTGCGCGAGGGGAGCAGCCTGTTCGCGCTGATCGTGCCTCGCGAGTTCAGCGAGGCCGCGGTCGGCGCCGCGGCCGAGGGCTCCGGGCGGATCACGGTCTACGCGTCGGAGGGCAACAACTACGCGGGTGCGGGCTTCGCCAAGCGCTTCGCCGAGGAGATCGGTCACCAGCTGAACGACGCGCTCGCCGAGCGGCGCTGGACGGCGGTGCTCGGCGCGAGCGCGTCGACCGCCGACCGGATCGCCCGGCTGCGCGGCGGGATCGCGCAGCTGACCGCGGGCGCGGGCACGCTCGAGGCGGGGCTGCGGCAGGCCGAGTCGGGGTCGGCGCGGCTGGCGGCCGGCGCGGGCGAGCACGCCGCGGGCGTCGAGCGGCTGGTCGACGGCTCGCGGCAGCTCGGCGCCGGCGTGCGCACGCTCGACGCGCGCCGGCCGCCGGCCGACGAGCTCGTGAAGCTGAAGGCAGGCGCCGCGCGGCTCGTCGACGGGCACGTGCAGCTGCAGGCGGCGTTCCCGCCGCTGGATGACGGTGCGCGGCGGCTCGCCGAGGGCGCGACGGCGCTGCGCGACGAGTCGGCGGACATCCCGCTCTTCGGCTCGAAGCTCGCGGCCGCCGCCGAGCAGATCGGCGAGGGCGCGGGGCTGCTGCGCGGCGGCATCCGGACCGTGTCGCAGGGCGCCACGCAGCTCGCGGGCGGCGCGCGCGAGCTGTCCCGGGGCGTCACGCAGGCGAGCGACGGGTTCACCGCGTTCGCCGGCGGCGTGTCCGCGCTCGCCGCCAGGATCCCGCCCGACGCGCAGTTCGATCCGCTGCTCGCCGGCGGCACCACGCTGACCGCATCGGCCGAGGAGCTGCGCGCGGGACTCGCGAAGCTTCGCGACGCGTCCTCGCGGCTGGGTCTCGGGCTGCGCACGCTCGAGACCGCGCTGCCGAACGGCGTGCAGGGCGTCTCGGGGACGCCGGGCGGCCTGGCGGTGCCGGTGCGTCCCCAGCTCGAGATCGACGCGCCGGTGAAGACGAACGGCATGGGCCTCGCGCCGAACTTCATCCCGGTCTCGCTGTGGCTGGGCGCGGTGATGGCGGCCTTCGTCTTCCCGGTGCGGCGCCTGCCGGACGACATGGCGGGCCGCTCGCGCCTGGGCGTGCTGCTCGGAAAGCTCTACGTGCTGTGGGCGGTGAACCTTGCGCAGACCGCCTGCGTGTTCCTCATGGTCTGGGTGCTGCTGGGCATCGAGCCGGTCCATCGCGTGGGCCTCGCGGCGACGATGGTCGCCAGCTCGATGACGTTCATGCTGCTGATGGTCGCGCTGGTCCGCGCGTTCGGCGACGTCGGCAAGGCGCTCGCGCTGATCCTGCTGGTGCTGCAGCTGTCGGCCGCCGGCGGCGTGATGCCGGTGGAGCTGACCAGCGACTTCTTCCGGGCGATCAGCCCCTGGCTGCCGTTCACCTGGTCGATCCGCGCGGTGCGCGCGAGCGCCTTCGACGCGCTGGGCGGCGACTGGGTCACGGCGCTGTCGATGCTGGGCGTGTTCGCGGCCGGGGCCTTCCTGTTCGCGTGGGCCGCGGGTCGCTGGATCCTGGTGCCGCCGCAGGAGTACCGGCCGGCGGTGGACGTCTGACCCGGTCGCGGGCCGGCGCTCAGCGCCCCTCGCGCGCGGCGATCGCGCGCCCGACCTCGTCGGCCGTCGAGCGCAGGCGCCTCACCATCGCGGCGACGTCGGTCGTCGAGAAGCGGCGCCTCGACAGGATCACGCCGAGCGCCGCGGTGCCGCCGTCGCCCGGCCGCGGCAGCGGCACCGCGATGCCGGCGAGTCCCGGGTCGAGCTCGCCGACCGATGCGGCCCATCCCTGCGCGCGGATCGCCTTCAGGTTCGCGACCAGGGTGTCGAAGTCCTGCGCGAAGGCCTCGCCCGCGGCCTCGTCGAGGTGGGCCGCGTAGAGGCGGCGCAGCGCCGGGCGCGGCAGCCACGCGAGCAGCGTCTTCGACAGCATCCCGCGGAAGGCCGGCATCCGTCGGCCGCGGCCGAAGCTCGCCGACACGCGCTCGCTGCCGTGCAGCTGCTGCACGGTGATCAGCCGGTCGCCGAGCGCCTCGGCGACGACCACGTCGCAGCCCGTGTCCTCGCAGAGCGCGCGCAGCGCCGCGTCGCCGTCGCGAAGCAGCGGGTCGGTGGAGCGCATCCGGAAGTCGAGCTCGACGATCCGCGGGCCGAGCACGTAGGTGCCCGCGCCCGCGCGGCGCAGCAGCCCGGCCTGCAGCAGCGCGCGCACGTAGCGGTAGGCGGTGGGCAGCGAGCAGTCGAGCCGCTGCGCGATCGCATCGGGCGTCCAGGCCGGCTCGCGCTCGGTGAACAGGTCGAGCACGGCGAGCATGCGGACGAAGCTCGACACGGCGGGCCTGCTCGGCGGACCGGCGTCAGGCCGCGTCGGGGATCGTCGCCGACAGCGCGGCGAGGCCCGCCGCGTCGGATGCGGCGCCGAGCAGGTAGCGGTCGGGCCGCAGCACCACGGCGGTCGCGCCGCGCTCGCGCCACCAGGCCGACACCGCCTCGCCCGGGTCGCGCAGCACCACGGCGCCGGCGGCCGTCCAGCGCGCGCGCGTGGCGGTGTCGACCGCGTCGATCGTGCGGGCGTCGCCGAGCACGGCGAAGCCCTCGCCGATCGCCTCGTCGAGCCGGCGCCCGTCGGCGAGCCGCGGCTGCGGGAACAGCGCGCCGCCCTGCGGCCCCGCGTGCAGGCCGGGCCCGAGGCGGGGCTGCGGGAACTCGAAGACCGTGGTCTCGCCGGCGAGGAACCGTGCGTCGCGCTCGGCGGCGACCGCCGGGTCGGTGGCCTGGATGATCGACCCCAGCTTCACCGCGAGCTCGATGAAGGCCTGCACGTGCGGCCGGCGCTCGGGCTCGTAGGTGTCGAGCAGCGACTCGGGCGCGGCGCCTCGCACCACGCGCGCGAGCTTCCACGCGAGGTTCGCGCAGTCGCGGATGCCGGCGCACAGGCCCTGGCCGAGGAAGGGCGGGGTCTGGTGCGCGGCATCGCCGGCGATCAGCAGCCGGCCACGACGCCAGCCGTGTGCGATCACCGAGTGGAAGGTGTAGACCGCACTGCGCTCGAGCGTGGCGGTCTGCGGCGTGACCCAGCGCGCGATCAGCGGCCAGACGTTCTCCGGTCGGCCGATGGTCTCGGGATCGTCGCCGGGCATCAGCATGATCTCCCAGCGCCGCCGCCGGCCGGTGCCGTTGACGATCGTCATCGGGCGCGCCGGGTCGCAGCGCTGCACGGTGTACTCGGGCAGGCCGTGGTCGTCGCGCGCCATGAGCGCGTCGAACACCAGCCAGGGCTGGTGCAGGCCGAGGTCCTCCATCGTCGAGCCGATCGCGCGGCGCGTGGGCGAGCGGCCGCCGTCGCAGCCGACCAGCCAGCGCGCGCGGACCTCGGCGGGGCCGTCGCCGCCGGCGAGCGCCAGTCGCACGCCGTCGTCGGACGCGTCGATCGCGGTGACCTCGCGGCCGGCGAGCACGCGCACGGTCGGCCAGCGCGCGAGGCCGCGGCGCAGCAGCGCCTCGAGCTCGGGCTGATGGAAGTAGTGGTTGTTCGCGCAGCCCTGCGGGCCCTCGGCCGCGGTGCCGCCGCGGACCATCAGCACGCGGTCATCGGCGTTGACGAAGTGCATGCCCTTCAGTCCGGGCCGCGAGATCGCCTCGACCTCGTCGCGCAGGCCGAGCGACTGGAACACGCGCATCACCTCGCCGTCGAAGTGGATCGCGCGCGGCAGCGGGAAGACCCCGGATTCGCGCTCGACGACGACGACCTCGAGGCCGGCTGCGCCGAGCTGGTTGGCGAGCGTGGCACCGACGGGGCCGAGGCCGAGGATCGCGACGTCGGCCTCGACGACGCGCGCGGGGTCGAGGCTCACCTCAGTGACTCCGCATCCTCGCGCGCATCCGCTCGACCCACTGCGCGCGCGGCTCGAAGTCCGGCTGGCCGCGGGCGAGGCGCTCGGACTCGGCAAGCAGCGCATCGTCGGGCTGCTCGAGGTCCACCGGCACGCGCAACGGCTGCGTGCAGTACCAGGGCGTGTCGAAGAAGACCTCGAGCCGGTTGCCCTCGGGGTCGCGGAAGTAGACCGAGATCGCGTTGCCGTGGGTCACTGCGACGAGGTCCGCGGCGGCGACGGCCTTCAGGCGGCGGTTCAGCGCGCGCAGCGCGGCCACGTCGGCCACGCGGAACGAGATCTGGTTGATCGGGTTGAACGCGGGCTCGGTCGGTCGGCCGCTCGCGAGCACGATCTGGTGGTGCTCCTCCGGGTCTCGGCTCATGAAGACGAGCTGCATCGTGCCGAGGTCGCCGCGGTCGGTGACGGTCAGCCCGAGCACGCCGGTGTAGAAGGCCTCCATCGCGTCGATGTCGCGGACGTAGAAGCCGAAGTGACTGAAGCGCAGCTCCGGCGGGCCGCCGGGCAGGATCGACTGGGTCATCGGGTGTCTCCTCGTTCCTCTCGCATTCCGATCGCCGAAGCCCTGCCGATGGGCCTGCGATGGGAGGATCGTCGCATGAATTCTCATGGATTGACAATTGCATCGCCTGGACGGAGACTGCGTCGCATCGCCGGTCCGGCTCGCACGGGCCGGTCGCGCC
Organism: Pseudomonadota bacterium; assembly: GCA_046046245.1. GTDB lineage: Bacteria > Pseudomonadota > Gammaproteobacteria > Burkholderiales > Burkholderiaceae_E > UBA4615. The sequence goes on from JBJOKE010000003.1 coordinate 226,409, forward strand.
CGTTCCACGCCCACGCAGACCCCCGAGCCGGCCCACGCCGGCCGCGACACGAGGAGGAGACCCGATGACCCCGACCCGACGCCGGCTCGCCGCCGGCCTGCTCGCCGCCCCCGTCATCGCGGCCGCGCCGCGCGCCGCCCGGGCGCAGGCCGACTGGCCGAACCGGCCCGTTCGCATCGTCGTGCCCTTCGCGGCCGGCACCGGCCCCGACACCAATGCGCGACAGATCGCGCCGAAGATCCAGGCGGCGATCGGCCAGCCGGTGGTGATCGAGAACCGGCCCGGTGCGGCCGGGCAGATCGGCACCGACCTCGCGGCGAAGTCGCCGGCCGACGGCTACACGCTCTACATGGGCTTCACCAGCACGCTGTCGATCCAGCCCTTCGTCTATTCGAAGCTGCCCTACGACGCCGACCGCGACTTCGTGCCGGTGAGCCTCGTCGGCGCGCTGCGCACCGGGCTGATCGCGCATCCGTCGGTGAAGGCCGCCGACGTGCGCGAGCTGGTGGCGCTCGCGAAGGCCAACCCGGAGGCGCTGTCGGCGGCCACGCAGGGCATCGGCACCTACTCGCACCTGTCGGGCGAGTGGTTCTCGAGCCTGACCGGCGCGCCGATCCGCTTCGTGCCCTACAACACCTCGAGCCCGTACGCGGACCTGCTCGCGGGCACGATGCAGCTGATGTTCGACGCGCTGCCGGCGGCCGTGGGCAACGTGAAGGGCGGCAAGCTGAAGCTGCTGGCGATCAGCGGCCAGGGCCGCCATCCGCTGTTCCCCGACGTGCCCACCTTCGCCGAGCAGGGCCTCGGCGACTTCCAGCCGGTGGCGTGGATCGGATTGTTCGCGCCCGCCGGGACGCCCGCGCCGATCCGCGAGAAACTCGCGGCCGCGGTGGCGGCCGGCGCGAAGTCCCCGGACTTCGTCGAGCTGTGGCGCGGCTTCGCCGCGGACCCGGCCGGCAACACGCCCGCGGAATTCGCCGCCTTCCTGAAGGCCGACCGCGAGCGCTGGGCCGCGGTGGTGAAGAAGGCGGGCGTGAAGCTCGACTGACCCCCATCCATCCCGAGATCCTTCCGAGAGAGACCGCGACATGAAACTGGCGAGCTTCATCCTGAACGGGCGCCCCGCGTGGGGCCCGGTGGTCGACGGCGGCGTGTTCGACGCCACGTCCCTGTTCCCGACGCTGAAGGCCGCGCTGGCGGCCGACGGCCTCGCGAAGGTGGCCGCGTGGGCCGCGGGCCGCAAGGCCGACGCCGCGTTCGACGCGGTCGCGCAGCTGCCGACGATCCCCGACCCGGGCAAGGTCTGGTGCTGCGGCCTGAACTACCACGACCACGTGAAGGAGACCGGGCGCGAGCTCACCGAGCAGCCGACCTTCTTCACGCGCTGGGCCGACGCGCAGGTGGGCCACGGCCAGCCGATGATCGTGCCGAAGGAGTCGATCCAGTTCGACTACGAGGGCGAGATCGCGGTGATCATCGGCCGCGGCGGCCGCCGGATCGCGCCGGCCGACGCGGGCGCGCACATCGCCGGCTACGCGTGCTTCAACGACGGCAGCATCCGCGACTGGCAGCGCCACACCACGCAGTTCGCGCCGGGCAAGAACTTCTGGCACAGCGGTGCGCTGGGACCCTGGATGGTGACGAGCGACGAGATCCCGTTCGGCACCTCGATGACGCTGGTCACGCGGCTCAACGGCCAGGAGCTGCAGCGGGCGACCACCGAGATGATGATCCACTCGATCGCGAAGCAGATCGCCTACGTGTCGACCGTGGCGCCGCTCGAGCCGGGCGACGTGATCGTCACCGGCACGCCGGGCGGGGTGGGCGCCAAGCGCACGCCGCCGCTGTGGATGAAGGCGGGCGACGTGGTGGAGATCGAGATCGACCGGGTCGGCGTGCTGCGCAACGCCATCGCGGCGGGCTGATCGGTCGCCGGGCGCGGCCGGCCCGGGCCGCGCCGGCGATCGCTCCCGCGGCCGTCGTCCGGAACGCTCGAGAACCCCTGCCGCCACGCCACGGGCGCGAGTCCGAACGCCCGGCGCATGTGTCGACGCAGCACCGTGGCCGATGCGAAGCCGGCTCGCTGCGCGATCCGCTCCACCGACTCGGTGGTGGCCTCCAGCAGGCGTTGCGCCAGCGCGAGCCGCTCGCTCAGCAGCCACTGCTTCGGGGTGGTGCCGGTCACCCGCCGGAAGCGGCGCGTGAAGCTGCGGCGACTCATCGCCGCGGCGTCGGCCATGCGGTCCAGGGTGTGGTCGTCGGCCAGCGACGCGCGCACGCGGTCGAGCAGCGCCGCGATGCGGGCATCGCCCGGCGCGTCCGGCAGCGGATGCTCGATGAACTGGGCCTGGCCTCCCTGGCGGTGCGGTGCGACCACCAGCCGCCGGGCCACCCGGTGCGCCGCATCCGCGCCGAAGTGGCGCCGCAGCAGGTGCAGGCCGCAGTCCAGCCCGGCCGCCGTGCCCGCCGAGGTCACGACCCGACCCGCGTCCACGTACAGCACGTCGGGCTTCACGCGGACCGCCGGATAGCGCCGCGCGAACTCGTCGACGGCCGACCAGTGGGTGGTGGCCTCGTGCCCGTCGAGCAGCGACGCCTCCGCGAGCAGGAAGGCGCCCAGGCACAGGCCCACCACCAGCGCGCCGCGGCGGTGAGCGGCCACCAGCGCGTCCAGGACCGCCGGCGGCGGGGGCTCGGCCGGGTCCCGCCAGCTCGGCACGATGACCCAGTCGGCCCAGCGCAGGGCCGTCAGCCCGTGGCGCGTGCGGACCTCGAAGCCGGCCGTGGTGCGCAACGGCCCGGGCTCGGCAGCACACACCCGCAGGTCGAAGACCGGAGCGCCCGGATGGCGGTCGCCGAACAGCACGCAGGGCACCGCGAGGTGGAAGGGACTGATCCGGTCGAAGGCCAGCACGGCGACCCGCACCGGACGTCCCGCGGTCGGTGCCCGCACGGATCCGGTCGCCGGCCGGAGAGACGGAGTTCGCGTCGGCATGGTTGGCCCGAAGTGATCGTTCATTGTCTTTCAGGCCACTCGTGCCGTCGATGCGGGCTGTCCAGAATCGCGGCGTCACCCGAGGATCCGAGGACACCGTGGCCGCCCGACTGCTCCGATTCGCCCTGCTCGCCGGCGTCGCCTATTTCTGCGCGATGGCCGTGGCGCACTTCTTCGGCATCAAGTGGCCGCTGCTGTTCGTCTACTACGACGTGCCGTTCCACGCCTATCAGGACAAGATCATCGCGTTCGCGGTGGTGGCCTATGCCTGCCTCTGGTGGAGCGCGGCCCGCGAACGCACCGTGCTGCCGGCAGTGCTGGTGGCGCTGGGCGCGACCGTGGCCGGCCTGGCGGCGGTGAACGTCTCGGACGCGCTGGCGGCGGTGCTGGACGGACGCTCCACGCAGGCGTACTGGTGGCAGACCGCACTGTTCGCGGGGTACTGGGTGCTGCTGTTCGCGCTGGACCGGCGGGTGCGCGCCGAATCCTGATCCATCCGCCGGGACCTGCCCGGCCCGAGCCATGACCGCCTTCACCGACTACGACTCCCATGACGCGATCGGACTGGCCGAGCTGATCCGGCGCCGCGAAGTCTCGGCGACCGAGGTGCTGCAGGCGGCGATCGGGCGCGTCGAGCGCCTGAATCCGTCGCTCAACGCGGTGGTGCACACCTGCTTCGACGAGGCGCTCGCCACCGCGGCGGGGCCCCTGAAGGGTCCGCTGGCCGGCGTGCCGTTCATGTTCAAGGACCTGGGCGTGCAGGTGCGCGGCCAACGGCTCACCAACGGCAGCCGATTCTGGAAGGACCAGGTCTGCGGCAAGGACAGCACGATCGTGCAGCGCTACCGCGCCGCCGGCGTGGTGACGATGGGCATCACCTCGACGGCCGAGTACGGCCTGTCGTGCGACACCACGCCCGACCTGCAGGGACCGACGATCAACCCCTGGGACGCCACGCGCATGCCCGGCGGCTCCAGCGGCGGCGCCGCGGTCGCGGTGGCCTCGGGCATGCTGCCGGCCGCGCATGCGACCGACGGCGGCGGCTCGATCCGCATCCCGTCGTCGTGCAACGGGGTGTTCGGTCTCAAGCCCGGCCGCGGCCGCAACCCGATCGGGCCGGACGTCGGGGAGGGCTGGAACGGCCTGTCCGTGCAGCACGTCATCACCCGCACGGTGCGCGACAGCGCCGCCTTCCTGGATGCCACGCACGGCCCCGAGCCCGGCGATCCGTATGCCGCGCCGGCCTTCGAAGGCAGCTACCTCGAGGCCCTCGGCCGCCCCGGGCCGCGCCTGCGTGTCGCGTTCCAGCAGGTCGACCACTTCGGCCGGCCGATGCACCCGGTCACCGCCGCCGCGGTGCGCGAGGCGGCGACCCTGCTCGCCGAACTCGGCCACCGCATCGAGGAGGCCCGCCCTGCCTTCGATGCCGAGGCGCTGAAGGACGACATGTTCACCATCGTCGGATGCAACCTGCTGCAGGCCCTGCACCAGCGAGCCCGCGTGCTCGGCCGCGCACCGACGCCGGACGACGTCGAGCGGGTGACGTGGCTGTGGGCCGAACGCTGCCGCGCGCGCAGCGGCCAGGACATGGTGCGTGCGATCGGCACCCTGCATGCGACCGCGCGGGCGGTGGGCCGCTTCTTCGAGCACCACGACGTGCTGCTCACGCCCACCTGCGCGACGCCGCCGCTGCCCGCGCGCACGGTGGACATGCGGCTCGAGGACCTCGACGACTACTACGAGCGGCTGTACGCCAACAACACCTTCACGACCGTCTGCAACTGCACCGGCGTGCCGGCGGCGAGCGTGCCGCTGTGTCGGCACGAGGGGCTGCCGATCGGCGTGCAGATCGCGGCGCCGCTCGGGCACGAACTGCGGCTGCTGCAACTGGCGGCCGAACTCGAGCAGGTGCGGCCCTGGGCGCACCTGCGGCCGCGTGCGGCGTGAGGCGGCCGGTCGTGCCGCACGCCCCGGTGCGCGCGTGACGCGCTGGCCATCGGCGACCCGACGAGGCGACCGTCGGTTCAGGGCAGCGTGTACTTGCCCCAGTCCCGCCGGCAGCCCTGGCTGGTGCCCGGCTCGACGGGCTTGCCGCTGAAGACGGTGCGGAAGGTGCCGCCGCCCTGGACGCCCTTCATGCCTGCGCTGCCCATCAGCCACGTCCATGCCGGCTCGCCGACCGCGGGAATCTCCCACTCGCCCACGCCGGTATCGCCATTCGCGAACACCCACTTGCACACGCCCTTGCCCGAGCCCTTGCCGTTGACGACCCGCGTGTAGCCGACGCAGTGCGTCGTCGCCTTCTCCCACTGCGGAACGCTGGCGTTCGTCACGATGCCCCAGCTCTCGACGCCGAAGGCCGTGATGTCCGGGTTCGATTCCAGCATGGCGGTGCGGCCATGCGTGCACACCGTGATGTCGTAGGCGACCTCCGCCGACCAGGCGGTCGACAGCGTCGCCGCGGCGGCGAGCACGGCGACACGCAGCGTGCCGCGGATCGCGGCGGGGCGGAGGGTGCCTCGATGTTCCATCTTCGACTCCATGCGTTGGATGCGGCGGGTCGGCGCCGCGGCCGATCGGCCCGTCGTGCGCCTGCGGGACAGGCGACGCGCGACCTCGTGGACCCACCTTACGCGCGCGGCGAAGCGCTGCATTGATCCCGCTCAACGGGAACGGACCATCCGAGTCCGGCGTCGCGAGCCGCAGGACGGCCCCGTGTGCCGGCGTGCTGCCGATCGGCATCGACCGTCCGACGCGGCGCGGGCCGACTGTCTCCACCCTCTGGCTCGCGCTACGATGCCGGACACGGTCCTCTCACGAAGGCAGTCCGGGATGCGTCGCAGCCTCGAACCCATCGGCCCGGAGCCGGCGCGCTTGCCGACCCACGGCGGCATGACCGCCGCAGCGCCGAGTCCGGTGGCCGAGCGCCTCGCCGCCTGGGTGGATCGTGCGCTGCGGCCCGGCGGCCTCGCCCCGCGGCGCGCGCTGCTCGGCGCGCTGCTGTCGATGGCGGTGATCTCCGGGGTCGACCTGCTCACCGGCGAGACCGTCCGGCTCGAGGCGCTCTACGTCTTTCCGATCGCGTCGGTGGCGCTGCACTGCGAGCGGCGCTCGGACGTCGTGGTCGCGATCGTGGTCGCGGTCGCGCTGCAGGCGCTGGGCCTCGGGGCGCACGAGGCGACGGTGCTGACCCGCGTCGTCGACAGCGGCGTCGCGGTCGCGGCCTCGCTGCTGGCGGTGGCGCTCGCACGTACGCTGCGCCGGCACTACCGGGCCTCGGAGGAGCGGGCCGCGACCGACGCCCTCACCGGCCTGCCGAATCGCCGCGCGTTCGATGCCCTGCTCGAGGCCGAGATCGACGTGCGCCGCCGGCACGGCGGCGCGTTCTCGCTCGCGCTGATCGACCTCGACCGGTTCAAGGCGCTCAACGACACGATGGGCCACGCGGCCGGCGACCTCGCGCTGCGGCTGGTGTCGGACACGCTGAGCGCGCGGGTGCGGGCGTCCGACGCCGCCGCGCGGCTGGGCGGCGACGAGTTCATCGTCCTGCTGCGCAACGCGCAGGCGCGCGACAGCGAGCGGATCGGCGAGACGCTGGTGAAGGCGATCGACCTGCGGCTCGCGCGGGCCGGGTTCGCGGTGACCGCGAGCTGCGGCGTGGCGACCTTCGACCGGCCGCCGCAGACCGCAGCGCTCGCGCTCGAGGCGGCCGACCGCGCGATGTACGCGGTGAAGGCGACCCATGGCGGTCGGGGGGTGGGGGCCTGACGGGGCCGAGCCGCCTCACTCCAGCCCGAACCCCTGCGCCCGCAGCAGCGCCGCGAGCCGGTGCCGCCCCGACAGGCTCTCCGGCCCGGCCACGCGCTGGCTCGCCTGCACGGACCACGGCTGCGCGGGCATCCGCTGCGACTGCTGGAAGCGCAGCATCGCGGCGTCGTAGTCGGCGACGGCCGCGGCCTCGCCGTCGGTGCCGTAGGTCTCGCGGTGGAGCACCACGCGCTGCGCGAGCCGCGGCTTGACCGACGCGGGGCGCGTCGGGTCGGGGCGGCCCACGCACAGGCCGAAGAGCGCGAAGGCCCCGTGCGGCAGCTGCAGTTCTGCGGCGACCTCGTCGGGCCGGTTGCGGATCGCGCCGATGTAGACGGTGCCCAGGCCCATCGACTCGGCGGCGATCGTCGCGTTCTGCGCGGCGAGCGCGGCGTCGACCGCGGCGACGACGAACATCTCGAGGTAGCGGTTCGCGCCGGCCCTGCGGTCCAGGCGTTCGGCCGTGCGCGCGAGCCGCGACAGGTCGGCGATCCAGACGAGGAAGAGCGGCGCCTCGCGCACGTGCGCCTGCCCGCCCACCCACTCGGAGAGCCGTGCCTTGCGCGCCGCGTCCTCGACGGCGACCACGCTCCAGGTCTGCAGGTTCGACGAGGTGGCGGCCGACTGCGCGGCGGCGACCAGGGTCTCGAGCGTGCCCTCGGGCAGCGCGTCGGGCAGGTAGGCGCGCACCGAGCGGTGCGCGAGCAGCGTCTCGAGCACCGCGCCGGCGTGCCGGGCGATGCGGTCGCGGGCCGGTTCGTCGGCCCCGTAGCGTCGTGTCAGTCCCTCTGCGATTCCCGTCACCTCGAGCACGCCTCCGTCGTCGTCGCGGCCCGGCCGATGGGCCGGGTGCAGCGATGATAGACGGCAGGCCGGGCGTGGCGGGTCAGCTCTCGGGCCGGATGCCGTTGTCGGCGACGATCTTCCGCCACTCGGGCAGGTCGCGCCGGATCCGCTGCGCGAACGCTTCGGCCGTGGTGTGCGGCGGGTTCGCGGCGTTCATCGACTGCAGGCGCGCGCGGCCCTCGTCACCCTGAACGAGGCGGCCGATCTCGGCGTTGAGCGCGTTCACCAGCGCCGTCGACGTGCCGGCCCGCGCGAACAGCCCGAGCCAGCCGTCGAGCTGCCACGGGATGCCGACGTCGTTGAGCGGCGGCACGTCGGGCGTGCGCGGGGCGCGCTGCGTGGCGCCGTGCGCGAGCGGACGCACCTTGCCGGCCTCGATCATGCCGAGCGAGGAGGTGGTGTCGATCCAGCCGACCGGCAGCGTGCCGTTGACCATGTCGCGCAGCACCTCGGCCGACGACTTGTACGGCACGTGGGTCATCCGCAGGCCGCGCTGCGACAGCAGCGAGGCCATGATGAGATGGCCGGTCGAGCCCACGCCCGTGGTGCCGTAGGTGTACTTGCCGGGCTCCTTGCGGGCGAGCTCGAAGAGCTCCGACACGCTGGCCACCGGCAGCTGCGGCGACACCGAGAGGAACAGGCCGCCGACGCCGATCTGCGCGATCGGGGTCAGGTCGCGCAGCAGGTCGTACGGCTGGTCGGGGCGCAGCGCCGCCGGCACGATGGTGAACGAGGCAGCGCTGAACAGCAGCGTGTAGCCGTCGGCCGGGGCCTGCACGACCGCCATCGCGCCGATGTTGCCGCTGGCCCCGGGCTTGTTGTCGGCGACGAAGGGCTGGCCGAAGACCCGTCCGAGATGGTCGCCGACGAAGCGCGCGAACAGGTCGGTCTGCGCGCCCGGCCCCGACGGGATCACCAGCCGCACGGGCTTGTTCGGCCAGCCGTCGGGCAGCGGGCCGGAGGCGCGCACCGCATGCGGCGCGGCCAGCGCCGCGCCGGCGGCGAGCGAGCCCAGGCGCGCGAGCGCGCGGCGGCGAGGGGTGGGCACGGTCATGCGTGTCTCCGCTGTGGTGTCGTCGTCGTGGCCCGCGGGCGCGGGCTACTCAGTGCGCGAGCTCGTCGCGCCGCATCGAGAGATCGAAGATCGGCGGCCGCGGCGCCTGCTGCCACGCGAGCGTGTCGGCGAAGCGCTCGACGTAGGACGCCGGCAGGTCGCGGACGAGCCCGGTGTCCAGCCACAGCCGCAGCAGGTAGCGGCGGCGGTCGCGCTCGGGCCAGTCCTCGTAATGGGTGCGCGAATGCAGCACCGTGTAGTTGCCGACGAACTGCATGTCGCCGCGCTGCAGGTCCATGTCCAGGTGCAGCGCCGGGTCCTCGCACAGCACGTCGATCAGGTCGAGCAGCGCGACCTGGCGCGCGTCGAGCGGCGGCAGCTCGGGGAAGCGCCGCGCCGACTCGATGTAGGTGCGGTTGTAGCGGCAGAAGAGGCGCTCGCCCGCGAACTCGAAGAGCGCGCCCTCGTACCAGGGCTTGCGGCCGGGGGGCGCCTCGCCCCGCCGATCGATCTCGAAGGGCACGGTCATCACGTCGGCGAGGTCCGGACGGCGCTCGAGCACCGCGTTGAAGATCGCGGTGCTGCTGACGACGCGCGACAGGCCGCCGCTGCGCGCGGGCCGCAGGCACAGCAGGCCGACGACGTCCATCGCGTCGTTGTGGAACGGCAGGCGCAGGCGGGTCTGGTAGCCGCGCGCGTTCGGATCGCTGCGGTAGTCGAGGCCGAGGTCGGTGACATGGCCGAGCATGTCGCCCTGCGCGTTCTGCGCGCGCCCGCGGCCCATGTGGGCGCCGATGCCCCAGTAGATCGCGGCGGCGTCGGGCACCGGCAGGTCGTCGATGTCGAGCCCGCGCACCAGCGTGAAGCCGCGCCCGTTCACCACCTCGTCGACGAGGGCCCGCAGCCGGGGCGCGAGCGTGGGCAGCGGGAAGTCCTGCGCGGCGAGCGTGGGGATCTCGGCGCCGCGCGAACGCGCGACGGCGAGCGCGGCGCGCAGCTCGCGGTTGTCGGCCTCGGACAGGCGGACGATCCAGTCGTCGCGGCCGGCCATCTCGGCGCCCGTCCACGCGCTGGGGTGACGATACGGACCGGACGGGAACGCACGGACACTGGACATCGGCGGCACCCTCGGTCAACATCTGAATGACGTTCAGATTGTGCGGACCGCCCGCAGCGCTGTCAATCCGCCGGCGCCGAGCGGTTCCGGACTCGTGACGGCCCGCCCCCGCCCACCCCCGCCCGATGACGACCCCCGCCGCCTCCGCGCCCCGCCCCGCCGCCGCCCGCGACCCCGAGGGCGCCCATCCGGTCAAGCAGGACCGCAGTCGCGTGCTGCGCGACAAGGCGCTGGACCACGCGCGCGCGCTCGTCGAGGCGGGACGCTTCGACGACACGACGATGGCCGACTTCGCGGGCGCCGTCGGCTGCTCGGTCGGCGCGCTGTACTTCCGGTTCCACGACAAGGACGGCCTGTTCGCCAGCGCGGTCGACGTCGCGCTGGCGCAGGAGCTCGAGGCGCTGCGGGGGCGCGCGGCGAAGGGTCGGTACCGGGGGCTGCCGCTGCGCGAGACCGTCGACCGATGCGTGCAGGACTACGTGGCGTTCGTGCGCCGCAACGACAGCATGATCCGCGCGCTGTACCGCCGCGCGAGCGGGTCGTCCGAGCACTGGACGGTCGTGCAGTCGTCCGTCTACCGGATGGTGCGGGTCTGGACCGAGGCGGTGGCCGATGCGGCCGGCCGCCCGGGCGACCGCGAGTACCTGCTGCAGGTGGGCGTGGCCTTCCAGTTCGTCTCGAACAGCCTCGTGTACTCGCTGCTGATCGACAAGCCCGTTCGGCCGCTGAGCCCGCGCGCCCTCGTGTTCTGGCTCGACGAGATGGTCATGCACTTCATCGGCCTCGAGGTGCCCGACGCGATGCGCCGGATTCCCGTGGTCCGGCCGGCGGCGACGCCCGCGGTGGGGCCCGCCCGCGCCGAGAAGCCCGACCGGACCGCCGCGCCGGCCCGGACCGCGGCCCCGCGGCCGCGCGCCCGCAAGGGAGCACGGGCATGACCGACGCGGCCGACCGCGCGCCCCTGCCCGCCCACGACCCGGCGGCCGATGCCGCCGCGCTGCGCGCGGTGCTCGCCGAGCGCTTCGGCGAGCCCTTCGAGCTGCCGGCGGACCTGCAGGGCGTGCCCGAGCTGCTGCGCATCGCCCGGCAGACCTCGCACCGTGCCTGGTCAGACGCGCCGGTGCCGCCGCAGCTGGTGCGGCTGCTCGCCGCCTGCGCGCTGTCGGCGCCGTCGAAGAGCTACCTGCAGCAGGCCGACATCGTCGACGTCCGCGACCCCGGACGCCGCGCCGCGATCCACGCGCTGGTGCCCGGCATGCCGTGGATGGCCGACGCGCCGGCGCTGCTGGTGTTCTGCGCGAACGGGCGACGCTTCGCACGCCTGTTCGAGCGGCGCGGTCGGCCCTTCGCGAACGACCACCTCGACGGCTTCTTCAATCCGGTCGTCGACGCGTCGCTGGTGATGATGAACTTCATCCACGCGGCGGGCGCGGCGGGCCTCGTGGCCTGCCCGATCAGCATGATCCGCAACCATCCGGCGCGGCTGGCCGAGATCCTCGAGCTGCCGTCGCGCGTCGTGCCGATCGCCGGCCTGTGCCTCGGCCGGCCCGCGCAGACCCGTCGCGTGAACCCACGCCTGGGTCTGGACGCCACCGTCCACGTCGATCGCATCGGCGAGCCCGACGACGACGCGGCGACCGACGCCTTCGACCGACGCTACCAGGCCGCCCGCGCGGCCGTGATGCCGCCCCCGGCCCCGCCGGGCCGCCCGTGGTCGGACGAGCGTGCCGACCAGTACGCCGCCCCGCAGCGCGCCGATTGGGGTACGTTCGTCAGGGCGCGCGGATTCGATCTCGACTGAGGCCCGCATGACCGACACCGCCCTCGCCACCGCCCCGCTCCCCCTCGATCCTCCGGACGCGGGCGACGCCCCGCCCGCCGTCGACTACCGCCACTTCCGCGTGCGGCCCGTCGGCGCCGCGCTGGGCGGCCTGGTCGAGGGCATCGACCTGTCCCGTGTCGACGAGGAGGCCGCCGCCGACCTGCGCGACGCGCTGTGGCGCTTCGGCGTGCTGTTCTCGCGCGGGCAGCACCTCGACTTCGACGCGCACAAGCGTCTGGCGCGGGTCTTCGCCGAGGAGCTCGAGCGGCATGCCTTCGGCCGCAATCTCTCCGAGCAGGGCCATCCCGAAGTCCTCGTGATCCAGAAGTCGCCGAACTCGGGCACGTCGACGACCACCGACGTCTGGCACCACGACGTGACCGGGCGCGAGCATCCGAACCTCGCGTCGGTCCTGCAGGCCGTGCACGTGCCCTTCGGCGCGGACACGATGTGGGCGAGCATGTCGGCCGCCTACCGCCGGCTGCCCGACGCGCTGAAGCTGCTGTTCCTGAACCTCGACATCGATCACGACACGCTCTACGGGGCGCTGCGCCACGGGCAGGCGCGCACGCCGCGCGGGATCGACGCGCTGCACCGCACCGGCGAGCGCACCGCGCATCCGGCCGTGCTGCGCCATCCGTACAGCGGCGAGCTGTGCCTCTTCGTGGGCAACGCATGGAGCCGGCGCGTGCGCGACTGCACGACCGACCAGGGCGAGCTGCTCCTGCGGCTCGCCAACGACATGTCGCGCCTGCCCGAGATCCAGGTCCGCTGGCAATGGCGCCGCGGCGACGTCGCGATCTGGGACAACTTCGGCACCACGCACTACGGCGTCACCGGCGACGCCGGCGCCGACCGGCTGCTCTACCGCGTGGCCGCGTGGTCGCCGCGGATCCGGCCCACCCTCGACCGGGCCGAGGCGACCCGTCAGCTGCTGGAGGCACGGTCGTGAGGATCGACGGCGCCTGCCTGTGCGGCTTCATCCGCTACGAGGCCGAGATCGAGCCGGACCACGTCCGGATCTGCCACTGCAACCAGTGCCAGGTCAACAGCGGCTCGCCCTACCGGTACGGGGTGCTGGTCCACCGGGACCATTTCCGGCTGCTGTCGGGCGAGCCCAAGTTCCACGTCAAGACGGCCGAGAGCGGGCAGCAGCGCGCGCTGGGCTTCTGTCCGGAGTGCGGCACCTCGATCTACGGCACGGGCCCGACGGACCGCACCTGGCTGTCGCTGCGGATCGGCACCTCGCGACAACGCCGCGAGCTCGCGCCCCGCGCGCAGCTCTGGGCGGAATCCAGGATCCCGTGGGCGATGGACCTGACGGCGATGCCCGGGGTGCCGAAGCAGACGGGCAGGCCGGGGCCGCTGCCGCCCTGCGAGCTCGAGGGGCCGACGCAGGCCGGCGCCTCGCCCGACGCGGGCTGAGCGCCGACGGTCCCGCGCGCGGGTCGATCCATCGGTGATCGACGGCGCCGCGACCGGCCGCTCAGCCGCGGGCGTCCGTCGCCGCAGGCGCGCGCTCGCCCAGGAGGGCGGGCATCGCGTCGAGCACCTGCCGCGCGATGTACGGCACCGCCGACGCCTCGCCGAACGCGCCGATCGTGGGCGGCCCGATCGCCAGCAGGTCGTCGTGGGCACGGCCGTGCCGGTCGCGCACGCGGCACGCCGCGTCGACGTCGACGCCCACGCCGCAGGGATGGTCGCGCACCAGCCCGTCGGCGATCAGGCTGCGCCAGAGCGGATTGCCGGAGGCGCCCGGGCGCGGCTGCGGTCCGGTGCAGTTGATCACCGCGTCGGCCCGCAGCGTCCGCTGCACGCCGGCGCGCCGCGGGTCGAACGCGAGCTCGAGGCCGCCGTCGGCCGCGCGGGCCTCGCGCAAGCGCCCGGCCACGAAGGCGAGCTGCCCGCTCGCGACGCCGTCGTCGACGATGCGCTCGACCTGCGGCGGGTTGCGGAAGCGGAAGGTGTCGTACCAGCCCTTCGCGTGGCGCACGTAGCGGCGCTGCTCGGCCTCGCCCATCCACGGCCACAGGTGCGTCACCGAGTCCCGCAGCTCGTCGAACGGCGCGTGCCAGCTGGCGACGGCGGGGTCCAGGCCGGCGATGTCCCGGCGCAGGGCGGCCATCACGTCGCGGATCGTCGCGAGCCGGCCATGGCGCCGCAGGAATGCCGGCGACGGGTCGCGCAGCATGCCCCACACCGAGGTCAGCGTGGACGGGAAGCGGCTCTGCGGGCCGGGCCGCAGGCCGCGGCGCGAGAGGGCCGTCACCGGACCGCGATGCCCCTGCGCGGCGAGCGCGGCGAAGGTGTCGGACGCGGTGAGCCCCGAGCCCAGCAGCAGCACGCGGGCGTCGCGCGGGATCGACGCGATCCGGTCGAGGTGCCACGGGTCGCCGATCCAGCCCGCCCGGTCGACGACGGCGCGCAACGGCGGCGGCACGCCGACGTCGCTCCAGCCCAGCGCGAGGACGCAGCGCCCGGCCGCGAGCCGGCGGCCCGACTCGAGCGCGAGCACCAGGCCGTCCACCGTGCGCTCGAGGCGCACCGCCCGGTCGCGGACGTGCTCGATCCGCGAGTCGCTCGGATTGGCGCGGGCGTGCCGCTCGAACTCGCCCGCCATGTACCGGCCGAAAGCGTGGCGGCGGGGATAGACCGAGCCGTTCGGCGCGACGGCGCCGGGGTCGGCGTCGAGCGCGCCCGAGGCGCGGACCCACTCGACGAAGTGCAGCGGCGCATCCGGGTAGATCGTGTGGATGGCCGCCGGACCGTTCAGCCGGTGGTCCGGATGCACGGTGCCGTGCGCGAGCCCGTGGCCCGGCACCGGCCGCGGATCGACCAGCACGATCTCGAGCGGCTCGGCCGACGCGCGCGCGAGGCCGGCGGCCACCGTCACGCCGCTGAAGCCCGCGCCGACGACGACGATCCGCTTCATGCTCGCGCAGGCATCGAGGGCACGATGATTCGGCGGCGGGTCTTCGGACAGCGCGGGACGGATCAGGCCGGCAGCCGGACATCCAGCCGGCTGAAGCCGCGGACGAAGTTCGAGCGGACCCGCTCGGGCTCGCCGACGACCTCGATCACGGGGAACCGCGCGAGCATCTCCTGCCAGAGGATCTTCAGCTGCAGTTCGGCGAGGCGGTTGCCCACGCAGCGGTGGATGCCGAAGCCGAACGACAGGTGCTGGCGCGGCCGGGCACGGTCGACGATGAAGTCGTCCGGCCGCTCGATCGCGGTCTCGTCGCGATTCCCGGACAGGTACCACATCACCACCTTGTCGCCCTCGCGGATCGTCCGGCCGCCGAGCTCGGCGTCGCGCACCGCGGTGCGCCGCATGTGCGCGAGCGGCGTCTGCCAGCGGATGATCTCGGGCACCAGGCTGTCGACGAGCGCGGGGTTGGCGCGCAGCTTCGCGAGCTCGGCCGGGTGCCGGACGAGCGCCAGCAGGCCACCGGTCATCGAGTTGCGCGTCGTGTCGTTGCCGCCCACGATCAGCAGCCGCAGGTTCCCGATGAACTCCTCGCGCGACATGTCCCGTGTCGCCGGGGAGTGGGCGAGCATCGACACGAGGTCCGGCCGCGGCGGCGCGTTGACACGCTCGTTCCAGAGCCGCATGAAGTAGTCCGCCATGTTCGCGAACTCGACCTGCAGCGCCGCCTCGGACGGGAAGCGCCTGTCCACGGCCGGCATCGAGGTCGCCGCCTCGGACCACCGCAGCAGCAGGCGGCGGTCCTCGAGCGGGAAATCGAACAGCGTCGCGAGCATCAGCGTGGTCAGCTCGATCGACACCCGCTCGACCCAGTCGAAGGTCTCGCCGCGCGGCAGCCCCTCGAGGACGGCGCGCGTGCGCTCGCGGATCAGGGGCTCGAGGCGCGCGAGGTTCGAGGGCGCGACGATCGGACTCACGCCCTTGCGCTGCTCGTCGTGGCGCGGCGGGTCCATCGAGATGAAGTTCGGCACCCGCAGCGACGGCGGCCGGTCGATGATCGCGATGCCGCCGAGGTCCCAGCGCGACGAGTAGGTCGCGTGGTCGACGTCGACGGTCATGATGTCCTGGTAGCGGGTCACCGACCAGTACTCGCCGAAGAGCGGGCTGCGGCTGCGGTGCACCGGCGCCTCGCGCCGCAGGCGCTCGAAGGCGAGCCCCACCGTGTCGGTCTCGAACAGGTCCGGGTCGCTCGGGTCGAGCGCATCGATCGGCGCCGCCAGCACCCGTCGACGCAGCGCCTCGCGTCGTTCCGCGACGGTGTCCATCGGGTTCTCCTCGTTGCGTCGGGATCGGTGCCGTTCTCGGGGGATCAGGCGGGCTCGAGCGGCGCGACCAGCGGCACGCCCGGCACGCGGATGCCGTCGGGCCTGCCGTTCGCGGTGCGGCCCTGGAAGTCGCGGGTGAAGCTCTCCGGCAGCGCCGGGCCCTCGGCGCTGGACACCCACAGCCGCAGCAGGTGCCGCCGCCGCGAGACCTCGGGCCAGTCCTCGTACGCGGTGCGCGAGTGCAGGATCGAGTGGTTGCAGACGAACTGCATGTCGCCCGGACGGAAGTCCATGTCGAGGCGGATCGCCGGATCGCCGGCGAGCGTGTTGACCATCGACAGCGCCTCGCGCTGCGCGTCGGTGAGCGGCGGCACGCCGGGCAGGGCCTGGGCCTTCTCGATCGCGCTCATCACGAAGAACGCGATCATCCGGCCGTCGCAGACCTGGAACAGCGGCATCTCGAACCAGGGCTTCTGGCCCGCGCCGACCTCGCCCCAGCGCGAGAAGCGGAAGGGCTCGGTCAGCACCCGCGCGAGATCGGGACGGCGACGGACCATCTCGTTCCAGACGGTGGTCGAGCTCGCGATCCGCGACAGCCCGCCCGAGCGCGCGCCGCGGATGCAGAGCAGCCCGACGGCGTCGCCGGCGTCGGTGTGGAAGCGCAGCTCGGCCGCGGTCTGGTAGCCGCGCGTGGTCGGGTCGGCATAGTCGAGGCCGAGGTTCACGACGTGGCCGAGCACGTGGCCCTTGCCGTTCTGCGAGAGCGCGTCGCCGAGGTGCGCGCCGACGATCCGGAAGGCCATCGCGTTCTGCAGCATCGAGCGCTCGCCGCTCGGCCAGCCCCGTATCAGCACGAAGCCGCGGCCGTGGAGGATCTCGCGACGCACCCCGGCGAGCACCGGCCCGAGCACGGGCAGCGGCACCTCGCGCTCGGACAGGGTCACCAGGTCGGCGTCGCGGGCGATCGCGGCCTCGACGGCGGCGTCGAGCTCGGCGAGTTCGGGCGGGGAGAGCAGGTGCTGCCAGTCGGTGCGTCCGGCCCACTGCGGGCCGGACCAGGCGCGCGGATCGTCGAAGACGGGCAGGGTGGTCTCGCGTTCGGCCAGCATGGGGGTCTCCTCGGCGACCGGGAGACACGGCACCCGGCTCCCCCCGATTCTGAACCGGATTCAAGTTCGGTGCGAGCGGCGGCGCCGCCGCGCGGTTCAGACCAGCCCGAGGTCGCGCGGTCGCGCACCGGGGAACACCGCATCCAGTCGTGCCGCATCGAGGCCGTAGAGCTTCGCGAACACGCCGCCCAGCATCGCCCGGTACTCGTTGAGCACCGGCCAGTCGCGGTCCTGGAACAGGGTCGCACGCTCGACGCGGACCTGCTCGCCGGCGACGCGGCCGCCACGCACCGCGCCGCCCAGCAGCCACCACGCGCCGCCGTGTCCGTGGTCGGTGCCGCGGTTGCCGTTCTCGCGGAAGGTGCGGCCGAACTCGGACATCACGACGACGACGGTCTTCGCCCACGCGGGCCCCATCTCGTCGGCGAAGGCGGCGAGGCCGCGCCCGAGCTCGTCGAGCCGCGTCGCGAGCAGGCCGCGCGCGGCGCCCTGCCCCACGTGCGTGTCCCAGCCGCCGACGTCCACGAAGCCGATCGCGTAGCGCTCGCGCATCAGCCGCGCGATGCGGCGCGCCTCGGCCTCGAAGCCGCGGGTGCTCGGCGCGCCGCGGCTCGCGGCCTGCATCTCGCCGGCCATCGCCTCCAGGTCGCGCATCGCGTCGTTGCGGACCTCGAAGCCCTCGTTCACCTTGCCGGCGAGCGGGGTGCCGGCGTACATCGACGCGATCAGTCGGCTCTGGCGCGCGTCGACGACCGGGCGCGCGACCGCACGCAGCGCGATGTTCGGCACCGGGCGGTCGCCGCGGAACACCATCGGCGGGCTCTCGGTGAAGGCGATCGACGGCGGCGCGCCCAGCGTGCCCGCGAGCCGGCCGAGGAAGCCCGAGCCGTAGTCGCCGCCTCGGCCCGACGCGAGCCCGAGCTCGATGCCGTCCTGCGTCTCGAAGTGGCTGCGCGACGCGTCGTGGGTGCCGGCGAAGGGCACGAAGGCCGCCTCGCCCGCCGTCCACATCGGGCCGATCGACTCGCGCAGCGCGGGGTGCAGGCCCCAGTCGGCGTCGAGCGCCAGCGCGGCGTCGGGGCCGGCGCCGGGCCTCGGGATCGCGATGTTCGGCCGGGCCTCGGGATAGAACGCGCTGGAGATCGGCACCAGCACGCTGGCCGCATCGCAGGCACCGCGCTGGAAGACGACCAGCAGCCGCAGGTCGGCGCCGGGCGCGGCGAACAGGCGGGGCGCGCCCACGGCGAGCGGGGTGGCGAGGGCGGCGCGGAGCAGGGTGCGGCGGTGCATGGCGAACCTCCGGGCGGCGACGCGGTCAGCCGCGCATGAACTCGGGCGAGGACAGCAGGAACGCGAGCCGCTCGGCGGGCGATGCGGCGCCGTCGAGGACCTCGCGGGTGGCGGGCGCGAGGCGCCCGGTGACCGCACGCACGAAGAACGGATCGTCGAGGCGGGCGGCGGTCGGTGCGGCCTCGGCCGGCCGGTAGAGCGCGGGCCCGGCGCCGACGATCGCGCGCGCCACCTCGAAGCGCGCGGTCAGCTGCCCGGAGCCGGACCACGCGGTCTCGTCGAGCGACCAGCCGTCGGGCGTCTGGCGGCCGAAGGGCGACTGGCCGAGCCGCGCGAGCCAGCCGAGCATCGGCGCGGCGTCGACGACCGGACGCGCGTCGAAGGCGAGCCGCACCGACGAGACGACCCAGGTCTGCGGGTCCTTGAAGCGGGTGCCGAGCGAGGCGCGGAAGGCGGGCGTGGCGACCAGGTCGGCGACGGTCGCCGCGACGTCGCCGTCGGTCCGCGCGAAGGTCCGCGCGAGCCGCGCGACGAGCGCCGGATCGGGCGGGCCGCCGACCAGGAAGCGCGCGAGCTTGCCGCAGACGAAACGCGCGGTGGACGGATGGCGGGCGAGGTCGTCGAGCACGGTCTCGAGCTCGTCGAGGCCGACGCCGGGGATCGTCCGGCCCAGCACGCGCTTGTCGCCCCAGTCGTGACGTGCGGGATTGAACTCGAAGACGCCGTCGCGGACGTGGAAGCGCTGCAGCTCGGTCCGCATCCGCGGCGCGCCCGGCGCGTACGAGATGCCCACGCCGGTCATCACCCGTGCGAGCTCCTGCACGTCGGCCTGCCCGTAGCCGCCGTCGACGCCGAGCGTGTGCAGCTCGAGCAGCTCGCGCGCATGGTTCTCGTTGAGGCGGCCGGCGGCGTTCTGCGCGTTGTCGAGGTAGCGCAGCATCGCCGGATGCTTCGTCGCCGCACCGAGCAGGTCGCGGAAGCGGCCGAGGGCGTGCGGGCGGATCGCGCGGTCCTGGTAGTCGCCGACCAGCGCGCGCAGCTCGGCCTTGCCCTGGAACACGCTGAAGTGGTTGGTCCAGAACCAGGTCATCCGCTCGCGCAGGCCCCAGGGCGAATGCACGGCGAGCAGCAGCGAGCGCGACGCGGCCTCGCGCGCGAGTCGGGTCAGCGACTGCTGGTAGGCCTGGCGGGCCGCGTTCTTCGCGGCGTCGTCGGCGAGCGCGTCGGCGGCGCGGCGCTCGCGGTCGAGCTCGGGCACGAGCTCGGTGATCGGCCGCTGCGAGAGGGTCATCGCGGCGATCCGGGCGGCGACCTCGTCGGGCAGCGGGGTGGTCGCCGGCGGACGCAGCTGCTCGGCGAGCCAGCGCGCCTCGCCGAGCTCCGTCAACCGGCGCAGCGACGACGGCGACGCGCCCCAGGCGAGGCGGTCGAGCAGCGCGACCGCCTCGGCGGCCGGCAGCGGCGCGGCGCGCGCGGCGGGCTCGGGAACCGGCTCCGGCGACGGGCCCGCGCAGCCGGCCGCGAGGAGCGGCGCGGCGGCGAGCGCGGCGACGGCGCGCCGGCGGGCGGGGTGGAACGTCATGGCGGCGACGGCGGCGTCGGGGGGGGTGGCCCGATCCTACGCCCGGACGCGACGAGCGGGAACCGGCGCCGACGGACGGACCGAGCGCCTTACCAGCCGTTACCGGTGCGAGAGGTCGACGCCGACCGCCCGCCCCAGCGCGTCACCGCTGCTTCAGGATCCAGTCGGCGAGCCGCTTCGCATCGGCCTCGTCCATCGGATACGACTTGGTCGCCTGCGCGGGCATGGCCCGGTCGGCCCCCCAGTGCTCGGCGCCGCCCGCGAGGATCTTCTTCGCGACGCGTTCGTGCGCGTCGGAAAGGGGGCGGTAGTACTTCGCCACCTGCCGGAAGGACGGTCCCCAGACCTCCTTGTCGACGGCGTGGCACTCGAGACAGCCGCGCTCGCCGGCGAGCTTCTTGCTGGCGAAGGCGGGGGCCGCGACGGCGAGCGTCGCGGCGGCGAGAACGGGGATCACGATCGGCTTCATGGTCTGCGCTCCTGAGGGCGGGCCGATCCCGCAGTGAGCCGCGGTCGAGCCCGGGAGCGCCGATGGTCGGCGCGGCCGGCGGGTGCCCGGTTGATCCATGGCAACCCCCGGCCCGGGACGCGGCCGGGTCCGACACGCCGGCGCGCCCTGCTACGCGCGGGCCCGCCCCGGCTCGTCCGCGTCGGCCCGCCGCATCCGCCGCGCCGCGCGCGCCACCAGCCGCTCGACGTCGTCGACCCAGGTGAACACCGCCGGCACCACCAGCAGCGACAGCAGCGTCGAGGTCACCAGCCCGCCGATGACCGCGATCGCCATCGGCGAGCGGAAGCTCGGGTCGGCGCCCCAGCCCATCGCGATCGGCAGCATCCCGGCGCCCATGGCGATCGTCGTCATCACGATCGGACGGGCCCGCTTGTGGCAGGCGTCGACCAGCGCATCGAAGCGGCTCATGCCGTCGCGGCGCGCGACGATCGCGTACTCGACCAGCAGGATCGAGTTCTTCGTCACGATGCCCATCAGCATCAGCAGGCCGATCAGCGAGGGCATCGAGAAGCTCTTGCCGGTGACCAGCAGCAGCACGAACGCGCCGCCGATCGACAGCGGCAGCGCCGCGAGAATGGTGACCGGCTGCATGAAGTCGCGGAACAGCAGCACCAGCACCATGTAGATGCAGAGCACGCCGATGCCCATCGCCAGGCCGAAGCTCGCGAACAGCGCCTGCATCTCCTGCGCGTCGCCGAGCTCGGCGAGCCGCACGCCGGGCGGCAGCGCGCCGAGCGAGGGCAGCTTCATCGCTTCGGCATGGACCTCGCCGAGCTGGCGGCCCGCGAGCTCGACCTCGAGCGTCACGTTGCGGCTGCGGTTCAGTCGGTCGATCTGCGCGGGGCCGCTGTCGATCGTCACGTCGGCGACGTTGCCGACCATCACCGGGCCCGCGCGCCCGGGCACGGTCAGCCGCTCGATCGCGGCGAGGTCGGCGCGCACCGCGTCGGGCAGCTTCACGCGGATCGGCACCTGGCGCTCGGACAGGTTGAGCTTCGGCAGGCCGACGTCGTAGTCGCCGGCGGTGGCGACGCGGACCGTCTCGGCGAGGCTCGACGCGGTGACGCCGAGGTCGGCCGCGCGTGCGAAGTCCGGGCGCACGACGATCTCCGGGCGCACGAGCGTCGCGCTCGAGGTGACGTTGCCGACGCCCTGAAGCGTGCGCAGGTCGCGCTCGAGCGCCTGCGCGCCCGCGGCGAGCGCCACCGGGTCCTCGCTGCGCAGCACCAGCTGCATCTTCACGCCGGTGTCCTGCGGGCCGACGGTCATCCGCACGCCGGGCACGTCGGCGAGCCGCGCGCGCAGGTCGATCTCGACCTCCTGCTGCGTGCGCGCGCGCTCGGTGCGGTGCGACAGCAGCACGGTCAGCACCGCCTTGCGCGCCTCGGGCGCGGCGCCCACCGCGAACACGTCGCCGCTCGCGCCGCCGCCCACCGAGCTGAAGACGCGCTTCACGTCGGGATCGGCGCCGACCAGCGCACGCACGCGCTCGGCGGTGTCCAGCGTCTCGGCGAGCGTGCTGCCCGGGGGCAGCTCGATGCTGACCTGCGTCTGCGCGCGGTCGGCCGGCGGCACGAAGCCGGTGGGCAGCAGCGGCACCAGCGCGATCGAGCCGGCGAAGAACGCGAACGACAGCAGCGCGGTGACGAGGCGGTGGCGCAGGCACCAGCGGACCATCCGCAGGTAGGTACGCATCACGACACCGTCCTCGGACTCGTCGATCGGCGAGACGGCGGCCGGGCCGATCCGGTCGCGGTCGACCGGACCGTGCGCGTGCGCCGTGTGCGGCGCGCCGGCAGGGTCGATGGGCGGCGCGCCCCTCGCGAGCTTCGGCTTCAGCAGGTAGGCCGCCATCATCGGCGTCAGCAGGCGCGCGACCACCAGCGACGCGAGGATCGCGAGGGTCGCGGTCCAGCCGAACTGCTTGAAGAACTTGCCCGCGATGCCCGCCATGAACGCGGTCGGCAGGAACACCGCCACCAGCGCGAAGGTGGTCGCGATCACCGCGAGGCCGATCTCGTCGGCGGCCTCCATCGCCGCCTGGAACGGGGTCTTGCCCATCCGCAGGTGACGCTCGATGTTCTCGATCTCGACGATCGCGTCGTCGACCAGGATGCCCACCACCAGCGCCATCGAGGTCAGCGTCACGGTGTTGAGCGTGAAGCCGAACAGGTGCATGCCGAAGAAGGCGGGTATCACCGACAGCGGCAGCGCGGCGGCGCTGACGAAGGTGGCGCGCCAGTCGCGCAGGAACGCCCAGACCACGATGACCGCGAGCAGCGCGCCTTCGTAGAGCAGGTGCATCGAGCCGTCGAAGCCCTCCTGCACGGGCGCGCTGTTGTCGATGGCCTGCGTGAAGGCCACGCCGCGGTGCGCGGCGGCGAGCTCGTCCATCGCGGCGTGCACGCCGCGCGCGACGTCGACCTCGCTCGCGCCCTTGGCGCGCAGCACCTCGATCGCGACCACCGGCCTGCCGTCGAGCAGCGCGAGCGCGCGGCGCTCGGCGACGGTGTCGGTGACGGTGGCGACCTGGCCGAGACGGATGCGGCGCCCGTCGGCCAGCGGCAGCTCGAGCCGTTCGAGCTCGGCCGCGCTGCGGACGGTGGCGATCGTGCGGACCGCCTGCTCGGCGCCGCCGACGTCGCCGCGCCCGCCGGGCGCCTCCTGCTGGACCAGCTTCAGGCGGCGCGACACGTCGATCGCCGAGACGTCGAGCGCCGCCATCCGCGAGGCATCGAGCTCGACGCGGACCTCGCGGGTCGCGCCGCCCAGGCGCTTGACCGCGCCCACGCCGGGCACGTTCAGCAGCCGCCTGGTCGCGGTGTTGTCGACGAACCAGGACAGCGACTCCTCGTCGAGCTGCGTGCCCGACACCGTCCAGGTGACGACCGGCCGGCCGGCGGTGCTCGCCTTGGTGACGGCGGGGTCGCGCAGGTCGGCGGGCAGGTCGGCGCGAACGCGCGCGACCGCGTCGCGGACCTCGTTCACCGCCTCGGACGCGTTCTTCTCGAGGACGAACTCGACGCTGACGCTGACCGAGCCGTCGAGGATCTTCGTGAAGACGTTCTTCACGCCCTGCAGCGTGGCGATCGAGTTCTCGAGCTTCCTCGCGACCTCGGTCTCGAGCTGCGCGGGCGCGGCGCCGGGCAGGCTGGCGTCGACGGTGACGATCGGCAGCTCCATGTCCGGGAAGTCCTGCACCGGCATCGCACGGAAGCCGATCAGCCCGGCGAGCGTGAGCAGGATGAAGAGCAGGACCGCCGGGATGGGGTTGCGGATCGACAGCGCGGAGAAGTTCACTTCGACGCTCCCTGCGGCCTGCCCGCGGGCGCGGGCGCGGTCGACGCGGTGTCGGCGGCGACCCGGACCACGTCGCCGTCGTTCAGGAAACCGGCGCCGCGGGCCACGATCGTCGCCTCGGGCGCCAGGCCCTCGAGGACCTCGACGCGGTCGCCGTCGCGCCGACCGGTACGGACCTTCTGCTGGACGACGCGCTCGCCGTCGACGCGGAACACGTAGGCGAAGCCGTCGCGGACCACCACCGCGGCCTGCGGCACGACGAGCGCGCCGCTCGCACCGAGCTCGAACTCGCCGCGGGCGAACATGCCGGCCTTCGCGGCGCTGCCGGCGGGCAGGTCGACGTAGACGATCGCGTTGCGCGACTGCGCGTCCACCACCGGGCCGACGGTGCGCAGCGTGCCGCGGATCTCGCCACCGGCGGCAGGCAGCACGCGGACGGCCTGCTTCGGCTTCAGCCGCGCGAGTTCCTCGGCGGTGACCTCGGCACGCCACTCGAGACGGTTGCCGCGCACCAGCCGGAAGAGCTCCTGGCCGGCAGGAACGACCGCGCCCACGGTGGCGGCGCGCGCGGAGATCACGCCGTCGTCGGGCGCGAGCACCTGGGTCATCTTCAGCCGAAGCGCCTGCGACTGCACCTGGGCCTGCGCCGACTGCACGCGGGCCTGCGCGGAGGCGAGGCGGGCCTGCGCGGTCTGCGCGCCGGTGCGGTACTGCGCGATCTGCTGCGCGGAGAGCGCGCCGCTCGACTCGACCTGCTGCGCACGCTCGGCGTTCGAGCGGGCCTCCTCGTAGGCGGCCTGGGCCTCGCCGACGCCGGCGCGCGCCTCGGCGAGCGCGGCCTGCGCGGCGGCGAGGTCGGCGCGGACGGTGTCGGCGGCGAGCATCGCGAGCACCTGTCCCTTGCGGACGAGGTCACCGACATCGGCGCGGACCTCGGCGATCCGCAGGCCCGAGATCTCGGCACCGACGGTCGCCTCCTGCCACGCGGCGACGCTGCCGTTGGCGGCGAGGCGGTCGGCGAGCTCGGCACGCGCGGGCTTCGCGACGGTGACGACGAGGGCGGGCTTCGGGGCGCCCGCCTTCGCGGCGCCGGAGGCGGCGGCCGGGGCGGCGGCGTCCTTCGCGTCGGGAGCGGCGTCCTTCGCGCCGCAGGCGGCGAGCAGCACCGCGGCGGCGACGAGCGCGGCCACCGGCGCGAGGCGGTGCGACGCGCGGCGCGCGGCGCGGCCGGGCGGGTTGGCGCGGGCGGCCTGCGGGCCGGCGGCCTCGACGGCGACGCGGACGTCGGAGCGGATCGGGGCGGTCATTTCGAAGACTCCAGGTTCTCGTTCGTCCAGCCGCCGCCGAGCGCGCGATAGAGCGACACCCAGGCGGCGACGCGGTCGCGCTGCACGCCGGCGAGCGACGAGTCGGCGACCAGCTGCAGCCGGCGCGACTCCTCGAGCTCGAGCAGGCTGCCGAGCCCGCCTTTCCAGCGGACCTCGGCGGCCGTGACGTTGCGGCGGTAGCCGTCGGCGGCGGTGCGTGCATCGGCCTCGCGGTCGGCCGCGCTCGCCAGGCGCACCAGCGCCTCCTCGACCTCGCGGACCGCCTGCCGAGCCTTCGCACGGTAGTCGGCTTCGGCGGCGACGTAGACGGCGCGCGCCGACTCGACGTTGGCGCGGCGCCGGCCGCCGTCGAAGATCGGCAGCGACAGCGAGGGGCCGATCGACCAGGTGGCGATCGTGGCGCCGACCGAGCCGGTGTCCAGACGCAGCGGGCCGACCGAGCCGGCGAGCGACAGCCGCGGGTAGCGGTCGCCCTCGGCGCTGCCGATGTCGGCGCTCGCGGCGGCGAGCGAGCGCTCCGCGGCGGCGAGATCGGGCCGCTGCGACAGCAGCGTCGCCGGCACCGCCTTCACGTCGAAGGCACGCGGCGCGGGCAGGCGACCGGCGGTCTTCGCGAGCGTGGCGCGGACCGCGGGCTCGGCGAGCCCGGTCAGCGCGACCAGCGCCTTCACCGTGAGGTCGCACTCGGCACGCTGCGCGGTCAGGCGGCTGGCGGCCTCGGCCGCGCTGGCACGGGCGAGCGCGGCATTGGCGGGGGCCTGGAAGCCGGCCTGCGCGGCGCGCTCGGTGGCGGTGGCGGTGCCCGCGCGCGAGGTCGCGTCGGCCTCGGCGATGGCGACCAGCACCTCGCAGTAGCGGTACTGCAGGTACTGCGCGGCGGTCTCGGCGGCGACCGACACGCGCGCGTCGTGCCATTCGGCGGCGCGCGCGTCGAGCCGCGCGGCGGCGGCCTCGCGCTCGCGGGCGATGCGGCCGAACAGGTCGATCTCCCAGCCGGCCTGCGCGACCAGGCGGTTCTGGTTCGCGAGCAGCACGGTGGTCCCGATGTTGATCGTGCCGCGGCTGCTCTGCGCGGAGAGATCCAGCGTGGGCAGGCCCGCCGCGCCGGCGGCGACGGCCTGCGCGCGCGCCTGTTCGATGCGGGCCGCGGCCTGCGCGATCGAGCCGCTCTCGCGCTGGGCGGCGGCGAGGAAGGTGTCGAGGGTCGGGTCGTCGAACTGCGCCCACCAGCGGGCGAGGTCGACCGGCGCGCCGCCGTGGGGCAGGCGGGCCTGCCAGCCGTCGTCGGCGGACGCCGCGGCGGGCGACGGCGCGACGGCGAGGGCCGCCGCCGCGCGCGCGGTCTGCGCCTGCGACGCGGAGCGCGCGGCGGGCGGGCCGGCGTAGTCGGGGCCGACCTTGAAGCCGGCGCAGCCGGCGAGCGCCGCGGCCAGCACGAGCGCGGCGAGCGGGCGCAGGGCCCGCGGTGCCGGCGCGCCGCGGTCGGACCGCGGCACGCGCTCCGACGGTTCGGCACGCCGCGGACGCGGCGCGCGGGGGATCTGCGTGACGTGCATCGTCATTCCTCGGAGCGGCCGGCGGCCCGGCGTGCGCGTTCGCCCTGGACCATCGAGACCGCGTAGCCGGCAAGCCGGTCGACGAGCACCTCGATGGCGCGCGGCGTGGCGAGCACGGAGGGCGACAGCGTCCGCACGCCGTCGTTGAACGCGAAGAAGTGGACGCCGAGCCCGGCGATGGACAGCGCGAGCCGGTGCAGGTCGAGGTCGGCACGCCTGAGGCCGAGCTCCCGCTGCAGCAGCCGCAGCAGGGCCTCGAACTGCGGTCGGATCTCGTTGTCGACCACGCAGGTCCAGGCGCCGGTGGGCTCGGCCATCTCGCGGAAGTGCAGCTTCATCATCAGCGTGACCGCGTCGCCCAGCTTCAGCGGGGAGAGGAAATCCCCGTAGAACAGGCGCAGCGCCTCGACGAGCGGGCGGCCGGGATCGGCGAAGGCGACGAGGTCCTGCGTCGAGGCGACGCCGCCGGGCGGCTCGCTGAAGAGCGCGCGGTACAGGCCCTCCTTGTCGCCGAAGTAGTAGCTGATGGCGCCCAGGTTCACCCGGGCGGCCTGCGCGAGCGCGCGAACGGAGGTCTTCTCGAAGCCCTGCTCGGCGAACAGCTTCAGCCCGGCGGCGAGGAGCCGCTGGCGGGCGTCGATGCCGTCGGCGCGAACGGGCTGGTGCGGGGTGGCGGGGGACATGGGCGTGAGGACCGCAGATGGGTCGAACGTTCGTTCCAATTGGAACGGTCGTTTGATTTCAAACGGTCGTTCGACACCTGTCAAGCGCAGGGTCGTTGCACGGCCGCGCACCTTACGGCGATGCCGGAGGTCGCAGGCGATTCGCTCGATGGCGGGCGGAGGCCGCCGCTGCGGTCGTGATCGAGGCCAGGATCCGCGCGGGACTCACCCAGGCCGAGCTGGCGGAACGCATCGGCACGCGGCTGCGCATCGTGCTGGAACCCGTGACGCGCTGACGCGTCGCGCCCGCCCGCGAGGGCGGGCGGTGATCATGCCCCGCGCAGGACGATCTTCCCGATCTGCGTGTTCCCCTCCATCGCCCGCTGCGCGGCCGGCAGCGCGTCGAAGGCGAACACCTGGTCCACCCGCGGCGCGATGCGGCCGTCCTCGGCCATCGGCAGCAGGTCGCGGGTCACGCCGCGCGCGGCGGCGATCCGATGGCTCATCTGCCGCATCTTGTTCGACACGCCGAAGAGCTGCAGCCGCTTCTTGTGGAGCGCCAGCACGTCGAGCGGCGCCTCGACCAGGCCGTCGACGTAGCCGACGGTGGCCAGCCGGCCCTCGAAGCCCAGCAGCTCGACGCAGTCGGGCAGCACCGACGCGCCCACCGGGTTCACCACCAGGTCCACGCCGCGCTCGCCCACGATCTCGCGCACCGCGGGCACGAAGCCCGGGCCGCGGATCGGCACGCCGTGCTCGAGCCCGTGGTCCTTCAGCCGCGCGAGCTTCTCCGGCGAGCCCGACAGGCCGATGGTGCGCGCGCCGATCGCGCGCGCGACCTGCAGCGCCGCCACGCCCACGCCCGACGAGATGCCGGGCACCAGCATCCACTCGCCCGCGGCGAGCCGGCCCTGCGCGATCAGCGCGTCGTGAACGGTGAGGTACACGATGGTGAAGGCCGAGGCCTGCTCCCAGCTGAACGCCGCGGGCTTGCGGTAGGCCTCCTCGGCCCACATCAGGCCGGTCTCGGCGAACGCGCCGTCGACGCGGCCCATCACCGCGTCGCCCACGCGCCAGGCGGTCACGCCCTCGCCCACCGCGCTCACCTCGCCCGCACCCTCGAAGCCCGCGGGCTTCGCGGTGCCCGCCGCGTGCAGGCCGTGGCCGGCGATGAACTCGCCGCGGTTGAGGGCGGCCGCGCGGATGCGCACGGCGATCTGGCCGGGGCCGGGCACCGGCACGGGCACGTCGCGCAGGTCGACCTTCATCGAGGCGCCTTCGGTGCGGATGAACCAGCTCTTCATCGTCGTCTCCTTCATTCCTTGGGGATCTTCGCGTCGCGGACCACGCGGGCCCAGCGCTCGAGGTCGGCGCGGATCTCGGCGCCGAAGGCCTCCGGGGTGGAGGGCTCGACGTCGAAGCCGGTGGCGCGCAGCCTCGCGGTCAGATCGGCGTCCTGCATGACCTGGGCCGCCGCCTGGCGCAGCCGCGCGAGCACCGGCGCGGGCACGGCCGAGGGTGCGAACACGCCGTACCAGACGTCGTAGCGGGGCAGCGAGGCGTCGAGCTCGCCGAGCGTCGGGATGTCGGGCGCCTGCGCCGCGCGGCGAGCGCCGGTGACCGCGAGCCCGCGCAGCCGGCCGGCCGCGAGGTGCGGCAGCATCGGGGCCAGCGTCGACACGATGAAGTCGACCTGGCCGCCGACCGCGTCGGCGGTCGCGGGCGCGGAGCCCTTGTACGGCACGTTGTCGAACCGCGCGCCGGTCGAGAGCGCGATCAGCTGGCCGTAGAGGTGCGGGCCGGTGCCCACGCCGGGCGACGCGTAGTTGAGCGGCCGCGTCTTCGCCAGCGCGACCAGCTCGGCGAAGGTCTTCGCGGGCAGCGAGGGATGTGCGGCGATCGCGGCCGGCGTGCTCGCCACGCGCGCCACCGGTGCGAAGTCGCGCAGCGTGTCGTAGCGCACCGAATTGAAGACCACCGGGTTGGTGGCGAGGAACTCGTTGCCGAAGAGCAGCGTGTGGCCGTCGGCCGCGCCGCGCGCGACGACTTCGGCGCCGATGTTGCCGGACGCGCCGGGCCGGTAGTCGACCACCACGGGCTGTCCGAGCAGCGCGGCGAACCGGTCTCCGAAGGCGCGCGCGGCCGCGTCGGCCGCGCCGCCGGCGGGGAACGGCACGATCAGCTTCAGCGGGCGGTCCGGGAAGGCCTGCGCACGCGCGGGGCCGGCCGCGAACGGCAGGGCCGCGATCGCCGCGGCGGCGCGACGGCGCGGCAGGGAGGGTCGTATCGTCTTCGGCTCGGTGCTCACGGGTCGTGCCTCCTCATCGGGTCCGGTCAGCCCCGGCGCAGCGGCCGGAAGAACTCGACGATCTCGTG
This sequence comes from Pseudomonadota bacterium, assembly GCA_046046245.1. Lineage (GTDB taxonomy): Bacteria > Pseudomonadota > Gammaproteobacteria > Burkholderiales > Burkholderiaceae_E > UBA4615. Next base: position 256,015 of record JBJOKE010000003.1, read on the forward strand.
CGCCAGGGCGTCGGGCTGCTCCATCGCGGCGAAGTGGCCGCCCCTCGGCATCACCGTCCAGCGCCGGATGTCGGTGAACGCGCGCTCGCAGACCGAGCGCGGCGGGCGCAGGATCTCGCGCGGGAAGGCCGCGTAGCCGCAGGGCGCGGCGACGGCGCCGTCGCGGATCGGCCAGGCCGAGTGCATCCGCGCGTAGTACGGCCAGAACGAGCTGCCGATCGCACCGGTGAACCAGTAGAGCGCGATGTCGGCGAGCATCGTGTCCAGCGACAGCGCGTCGCGCGGATCGCCGGCGTTGTCGGTCCAGCGCTGGAACTTCTCGAGGAGCCACGCGGCGAGTCCGGCGGGCGAGTCGTTCAGCGCGGTGCCGAGCGTCTGCGGCCGGGTGCCCTGGATCCACTGGTAGCCGGTCTCCTCCTTGAGGAACAGCGCGAGCTCGGCGAGCCAGGCCTGCTCCTCGGGCGTGGGCGAGGCCGCGGTCTGCGCGTCGCGGCGCACCGGCATCATGTTCAGGTGGATGCCGACGAGCGCGTCCGGATGCTCGGCGCCGAGGATCGCGGTGACGAACGAGCCCCAGTCGCCGCCCTGCGCGCCGTAGCGCGCGTGGCCGAGCACGTCGGTCATGAGCAGGTGGAAGGTCCGCGCGATGTCCTCCACCGCGAAGCGCGGCTGGCCGGGCCGGTAGGACAGGGTGTAGCCGGGCAGCGAGGGCGCGACGACCGTCATCGCGTCGGCCGGGTCGCCGCCGAAGCGCGCGGGGTCGGTGAGCCGCGGGATCAGGTCGAGGAACTCGAGCACCGAGCCCGGCCAGCCGTGCGACAGCAGCAGCGGCATCGGTTCGGGGCCGCCGGGCGCACGCACGCCGGGCACGTGCAGGAAGTGCAGGTCGATGCCCGAGAGCGGCACGGTGTACTGCGGGAAGGCGTTGAGCCTCGCCTCGTGGGCGCGCCAGTCGAAGCGGTCCCGCCAGTGGGCGACGGCCTCGCGCAGGAAGGCCGGGTCGGTGCCGGTGACCCAGCGCTCGCCCGGCGGCGTCTCGGGCCAGCGCGTGCGGGCGAGGCGTTCGCGCAGGTCGGCGATCGCGTCGTCGGGCACGTGCAGTCGGAACGGAACGGGGGTGGGCATCGGGTCTCCTGGAGGGCGGGCCGCGCCGGTCGCGCGGTCCCGGCGATCGGGTATCGTCGGGCGGATCCCCGATTCTCGACGAGGTCCCGCCGATGTCCGCTCTCGCGTTCCACATGATCGGCGGCGCGCCCGATCCGGTCGCGCCGTTCAGCCATGCCGTCGAGGCCGACGGCTGGGTCATGCTCACCGGGCAGATGCCCTTCACCGGCACCTCGAACACCTCGGCCTATCCCGAGTCGATCGAGGACCAGACGCACCAGGTGATCCGCAATCTGAAGACGGTGCTGGAGGGCGTGGGCCTCGGGCTCGAGCACGTGGCGAGCGTGCGCGTCTACCTGCTGCACTTCGACGAGGACTACGCGCGGATGAACGCGGTCTACGCGAGCTACTGGCCGGACGGGCGGCGGCCGGCGCGGACCTGCATCGGCGTGAGCGGCCTCGCGCGCGGCGCGCGGATCGAGATCGACATGCTGGCGCGACGGCCGTCGGCATAGGGCCGGGGCGTCGCCGGGCGGCACGCGCCGGCGGGCGACGCGCGCGGCGGGGGCGCCGCCCCCGGTCCGATCGTGGGGCTCAGCCGCGCGGCGCGCCCGGCAGCCCGGTGCCGATCATCGCGTCCCGGCCGACCCAGGCGGCGAGCGCCTGCTCGTCGAGCCCGGCGGTCTCGGGCGGACGGTTCGGGATCACGAGGAACCGCAGATCGGCCGTGCTGTCGGAGACGCGCACCTCGACGTCGTCGGGCAGCCGCACGCCGAACTCCTCGAGCACCGCACGCGGCTCGCGGACCACCCGCGCGCGGTACTCGCGGCTCTTGTACCAGGCGGGCGGCACGCCCAGCAGCATCCGCGGATAGCACGAGCACAGCGTGCAGACGACGACGTTGTGCACCTGCTCGGTGTTCTCGAGCACGCGCAGCTCGGGCGCCGGCCCGATCTCCACGCCCATCGACTTCGCCAGCGCGGCGCGCGGGTCCTCGAGCAGCGCGGCCCGGAACGCGGGGTCGGTCCACGCCTTCGCGACGATCGCGCTGCCCATGGCGGGGCTGCGCGACTCCTGCCATTCGATCTGGCGCTGGATCTCGGCGGCCGACAGCACGCCTTCCTCGATCAGCAGCTCGCGGATCGCGCGCTCCAGCAGCTGGAATTCGCCGATCGCGTCGTGGTCCTCGATCGGGGCGTGCGCGTCGGCGTGATCGTGATCGTGATCGTGATCGTGGTCGTGATCGTGGTCGTGGTCGTGGTCGTGATGGTGGGTGCCGCTCATCGTCCGGTCTCCGTCGAGCCCGGCGCGGCCGGCTCGAGCCAGTGTTCGTACAGGTCCGCGTCGAGGGTGTCGAGCGGGGATCCCGCGTAGTCCGGCCACAGGTCGCGCTGCCTGAACCGGATGCGATAGAGCCGCCGCGGCGGCAGCCCGGGGCGGTGATAGGACAGCTGCTCCGGATCGCGGTAGGTGCCGGCGAGCGACAGCACCTCGCCCACGTGACCCTTCAGGTAGGCGGGCGTCCGGCAGTGACCCGGGATGCGATGGGCGAGCACCCGCACGCGCGAGCCCGGCGCGATCACGATCCGGCCTCCGGCGCGGCGAGCGTCGCGCGCAGCCGCTCGACGCGCGCGTCGATCTGCGCGTCGGTCAGCACGCCCTGCTCGACCAGCAGCTGGCGGATCGCCTTCATCCAGCGGTCGTAGTAGGACAGCGTCTCGTACTCGGTCGCGGTGTAGTTCTCGATCGCGCGCCGGAGCGCATCGACCTTGAAGGCGCCGCACGCGGGGTTCGTCAGCAGCATCAGCATCGCGTCGACGCGCATCTCGTGGAGCGTGCGCGGATGCTCGTGCCGGTCGATCGGCCCGAGCCTCAGGCCGCCGAGATCGTGGTGTCCGGGCGTGCCGGCGGGCGCCCCGGGTTCGGATGCGGTCATGTCGTGCTCCTCGAGTCGAAGGTCACCAGGTGTCGTGCCGGCAGCCCCACGGCGACGCGGTCGCCGCGGGCGAGCCCGAGGCCGGCGCTGGGGCGGTCGGCCAGCAGGCTCGAGCCGTCGCCCGCCTGCAGGACGATCTCGGCGGTGCTGCCGCGGTAGATGATGTCGGAAACGGTGGCCGCGCACTCGCCCCGGTCGGCGTCCGGGTCGCCGGGCCGCAGGTCGACGTGCTCGGGCCGGATGCCCACGCGCACGGTCTCGGGCAGGCCCGCGCCGTCGAGCCGGAAGCCGGCGCCGGGCGCGACGCGGTACCAGCCGCCGCCCGCCGGATCGCGGCGCGCATCGAAGAAGTTCGCCCGCCCGAGGAAGGCCATCACGTCGGCGCGCGCCGGTCGCTGGTAGAGCTCGGTCGGCGCGGCGATCGCGGCGATCCGCCCCGAGAACATCACCGCGACGCGCGTCGACAGCGACAGCGCCTCCTCCTGGTCGTGGGTGACGATGATCGTGGTGATGCCGAGCTCGCGCTGCAGCCGCTTCAGCTCGATCTGCATGTCGTCGCGCAGCTTGCGGTCGAGCGCGCCGAGCGGCTCGTCGAGCAGCAGCACGTCGGGCCGGATCACGATCGCGCGGGCGAGCGCGACGCGCTGGCGCTGGCCGCCCGACATCTCGGCCGGATAGCGGCCGGCGAGCGCGCCGAGCTGCACCCGGTCGAGCGCCGCCCCCACCTCCGCGTCGATCTCGGCGCGCGGGCGCCCTCGCATCCGCAGGCCGTAGCCCACGTTCTCGCGCACCGTCATGTGCGGGAACAGCGCGTAGTCCTGGAACACGAGCCCCACGTTGCGCCGGTGCGGCGGGCGGTCGTCGACGCGCTCGCCGTCGAAGCGCACGGCCCCGGCATCGGGCCGCACGAAGCCGGCGATCGCGCGCAGCGTCGTCGTCTTGCCGCAGCCCGAGGGCCCGAGCAGCGCCACGCACTCGCCGTCGGCGACGTCGAGCGACACGCCGTCGAGGATGCGGTTGCCGCCGAGGCTCAGCGCGAGGCCGTCAAGCTCGACTCGGGCCATCGTCCCCTCCTGAAGACACCGCCAGCGACACGATCCGGTAGCGGCTCTCGGCCCACAGGATCACCACGCTCAGCCCGAGCACGTACAGCGTCGAGAACGCGGCGGGCGTGGGGTCGAGGTTCTGGCTGATGTAGTTGAACACCTCGATGGGCAGCGTGGTCAGCGCGCCGCGCACGAGGAAGATGCTGATCGGGTAGTTGTCGAAGCTGATCAGGAACGCGAACAGGAAGCCGCTGATCAGGCCGGGCTTGAGCTGCGGCAGCGTGACGGTGAGGAACACCTTCCACGGCGGCGCGCCCAGGCTCGCGGCCGCCTCCTCGAGCGACGGATTGCCGAGCGTGAGCGACGCGACCAGCGTGCGGACCGGATACGCGATCACCAGCACCAGGTGACCGATCAGCAGGCTGTACCAGGTGAACGCGATCCCGGCCCAGATGAAGAACTGGATCAGCGCGATGCCGATCGCGACGATCGGGACCGCCACCGGCGAGGTGATGAACGCGGTCAGCGCGGCCTTGCCGGGAATCGCGCCGCGTACCAGCACCAGCGCGATGCCGGTGGCGAGCATCGTGGCGAGCAGCGCGGCGCCGAGCGCGATGCCGAGGCTGATCGCGGTGGCCGCGCCCACGCGGTGGATCGCGCCGATGTTGGCGTACCACTCGAGCGACCACGATTTCGGCGGGAACTCGATGAACGGCGAGCCGCCGAAGCTCACCACCGCGGTCAGCAGGACCGGGAACAGCAGGAAGGCGACCGCGAGCCAGCCCGCGACCGACACGACCCCGCGCAGCGACCAGGTGCTAGACATGGACGCGGAACACCTTCCGTACGACGAACGCGTACAGCGCGACGAGCGCGAAGGTCAGCGCGGTCAGCACGACGACCAGAGCGGACCCGAGCGGGAAGTTCAGCTGGACCAGGAACTGCTCGGCGGCGACCTGCGAGACCATCGACGTCGACGGCGACCCGAGCATCAGCGGCGTGACGAACGCGCTCATCGACAGCGAGAACGTGAGCACGGTGCCGCCGAACACGCCGGGCATCGACAGCGGCCAGACGATCTGCCGCAGCACCTGCCACGGCGTCGCGCCCAGGCTCTGCGCCGACTCCTGCAGCGAGGCGGGAATGCGCAGCAGCGACGCGAAGATGGGCAGCACCATGAACGGGATCGCGTAGTGGACCAGCGCGACGATCGTCGCGCCCTCGGAGTAGACCAGCCGCACCGGCCCGTCGACGATGCCGGCCGCGCGCAGCAGCGCGTTCACCGGGCCGGCGTCGGCGAGCGTGACCAGCCAGCCGTAGTTGCGCACGATCAGGCTCGAGGCGAGCGACACGAACACGATGGTCAGCAGCGCGGTGCGGACGCGGCGGCCCACCTGCAGCAGCAGCAGCGCGAGCGGATACGACACCGCGAGCGTGAGCAGCGTGGTCGCGGCGGACATCCAGACGGTCCGCTGCAGCGCGCGGACCATGCGGCCGCTGCCGAAGACGGCCTCGTACTGGCCGATGCCGAGCGCGGACAGCGGGAGCGCGCCGGAGGCGCCGGCAGGACGCAGGCTCTCGAGGACCATCTGCGCGAACGGGACGACGTAGAACGCCAGCAGGAAGGCGAGCGCCGGCCCGATCAGGCAGACGGGCCCCAGCCACGACGGGGCGCGGCGTACCGGCGCGGACGCGCCGGTGGTCGCCGCACCGCGGTGCGCCGCGTCGATCGCCGCCACGGACTTCGCCTGCGTCAGCCGAAGACGTTGTTCCACATGTCGGTGAGCTTCGCCCGGTTCTCCGACAGGAACTTCCAGTCGGCATAGACGATGTTGTTGCCGGGCCCGAGCAGCTCGACGGTGCGCGGCGACGGCGCGACCTCGCGGTGCGCCGACGGCGAGCGCAGCACGCTGTCGACCTTCTGCTGGAACTCCTTCGACAGGCTCATGTTCACGTAGACCTCGGCCAGCTCGACGTTCTTCGCGTTGACCGGCATGTTCAGGCCCACGACCTCGCCGTGCAGGCCCTCGGCGAGCGTGGTGGCCGGCGCGATCGGCGCGCCTTTCTCGATGACCGGGTTGATGAACGCACCGTAGAACGGCACCAGCGGGGTCTGGCCCGACTGCAGCATCTGGATCGCCTGCGGCGCGCCGGTGAACGCGATCGCGCCGTTCTGCTTGAGCTTCGCGAGGTGACGGATGCCGGCGTCGAGGTCGTACTGCGCGTCCTTGAACGGCTTGCCGGTCGCGATCTGCGCGGCGGTGGTCACCATGCGCACCCCGCTGTTCCAGACGATCGGCGGCACGGCGATCTTCCGCTCGTTCGCCTTGTCCCACATCTCGGCCCACGAGGCCGGCCGCGCCTTGATCGCGTTGGTGTTGTAGTAGAGCGTGTTGACCGCGTCGATCACGCCGGCCGACCAGTCCTCGGCAAGACGGAAGCTCGGACGGATCGTCGCGAGGTTGGCGATGTTCTTCGGGTTGTGCTGCCGCAGCAGCCCTTCCCTGGCCGCCTGGAACACGCCGGCCTCGGAGAACTGCATCAGGTCGGGCGGGTTGTCCTTCTGCGTCTTCAGCATCGCCAGCATGTTCGCGGTCACCGACTGCTGGACGTTGACCTTGGCGCCGGTGGCCTTCTCGAAGGCGGGGTGCAGCTCGTCGATCCACAGCTTCGCGAGCAGCCCCTGGTTCAGCACGACGTTGAGCTGGCCGCTCGCGAGCGCGGGCCGCGCGACCCACGGCGCGGCGAGCACCACGGAGGCCGACTTCAGGACGCCGCGCCGGCCGGGCCGGTGCGCGGAGGTGGGAAGGGTCTGGGACGCGGTCACGGGGTCACTCCTGCGGTCGTGGACGGGGAAGGCGGGGCGTTGCGGACGGCGGCGCGGTCGGGGTGGCGCTCGCGCGGCCCGAGCATCCGGTCGCGCGCGACCCAGATGTGCTCGCGCATCAGCGACTGCGCGCGCAGCGGCTCGCGCGCGGCGATGGCCGAGACGATCCGCTCGTGGGCGACGTGCGACTCGATGAACTCGTCGCCGCTGAAGTTGAAGTAGTTGCGGATCACCGGCGGCAGGTCGGTGAGTCCGTCGATCAGCGCGCGCAGGTGGCCGTTCGGGCAGGCCGCGTACAGCGTCGCGTGGAACTCGTGGTTCAGCGTCAGGTACCGGGCGCGCCGTTCGGCCTCGCTCGCGCCCTCGGCGCGGAGGCAGGTCTCCATCCGTTCGAGCACCCGCTGCAGCGCCGCGAGGCTGGCGTCGTCGATGCCGCGCTCGGCGACGAGGCGGACCGCCTCGGACTCCAGGATCGCGCGGCAGCCGTAGATCTCGCGAACGTCGTCGACGGTGTAGACCTTCATCCGATGGCCGCGGTTCGGCGAGTAGGTGACGACACCGTCGGCCACCAGCCGGGCCAGCGCGGCGCGCACCGGCGTGCGGGAGGCGCCCAGCTCCGCCGCCAGGCTCTCCTCGCCCAGACGCTCGCCCATCTCGAAGCGCCCCGACAGCACCATGGCACGCAGCGTCGCGTAGCACCGGTCGGACTCGGCCTCGGCGGGCGGATCGGGCTGCTTTGGATACATTGCGGGGAGGCCGTGTTTCCGACGGATCGGAACGGGCGCGTATTCCGTGTTTCTGGCGGGTCTCCAGGGACGCAGTGTTGCCGATTCCGGCTGCCGCGGCAAGAATGTATACATTCCAGGGAGGAGATCCGTCATGCGACTCGTCACGACACACGCCGCCGGAGCGGCGCTCGCGCTGCTGCCGCTGGCCGCCGCCGCCCACCACGCCGAGGGCTACGCGACGCCCGTCACGCCGCTCGCCGGCCTGCTGTCGGGACTCGCGCATCCGGCCATCGAGCTCGGGCAGTTCGCCTTCCTGGTCGCGCTCGGCGTGCTCGCCGCCCGCGCGCCGCGGGGCCACGGCACGATCGGCCGCTTCGTCGCGGGCTCGGCGATCGGCGCGGGGCTCGCGGCACTCGGCGTGACCGGGCCGGCCGAGCCGCTGCTGCCGCTGCTGCTGCTGGCCATCGCGGCGCTGCTCGCGAGGGCGGGCGACGGCCGCGCGGCGCGCACGGTGACCTGGCCGGGCGCCGCGGCCCTGCTCGTGGCCGGGCTCGTCCACGGTCAGGCGGCGATCGAGCCCATCGCGGGCGCGGCGGGCGGCGCGTTCGCGACCTACGTGGCGGGCATGCTGGCGACGCAGTGCGCGATCGTGGTCGTGGCCCGCGCGGTGGCGGCCCGCGGGGCGACGGCGTCGGCGTTCGCGGGCCGCACCGGACGGGGCGTGTCGGCGACGGCCGCGGCGCTGGCGGCGCTGGCCGTCGCGCTGCATCCCGGCCTGTCGCTCTTCTGAGAGGCGAGCGCCGGGGCCGCGCGCGGCGCGACGGACCCGGGGGCATCGGGGGTCCGTCGCGCCCCGGGGCGCGTCAGGCGCGCAGCTGCATCGCCTTGTACTCGAGGAACTCCTCGAGGCCGTAGACGCCGTTCTCGCGGCCACGGCCGGACTGCTTGTAGCCGCCGAACGGCGCCTGCGGGTTCCAGCGGCCGCCGTTCAGGTCGACCTGGCCGGTGCGCAGCCGGCGCGCGACCTGCATCGCGCGCTCGTCGCTGCCCGCCCAGACCGCGCCCGACAGGCCGTAGACCGAGTCGTTCGCGATGCGGATCGCGTCGGCCTCGTCGTCGTAGGGGAGGATCGCCAGCACCGGGCCGAAGACCTCCTCCTGCGCGAGCGTCGCCTTCGAGTCCTTCACGACGAACACGGTCGGCTTCACGAAGTAGCCGCCGCCCAGGCCCTCGGGCGGCTCGGCGCCGCCGGTGACCAGCTCGCTGCCGTCCTCGATGCCCTTGCGGATGTAGCCGAGCACGCGGTCGCGCTGCAGCGCCGACACCAGCGGCCCGAGCTTCACGCCCTCGCCGAACGCGCTGCCCACGGTGAACGACTCGGCCGCGGCCTTCGCGATCGCACGGGCCTCGTCGAGCCGCGCGCGCGGCACCAGCAGCCGGGTCCAGGCCGCGCAGGTCTGGCCCGAGTTCATGTAGCAGTTCGAGACCGAGGCCTTGACCGCCTTCTCGAAATCGGCGTCGTCGAGCACGATCGACGCGCTCTTGCCGCCCAGCTCCAGCGCGACTCGCTTGACGGTCTGCGCACCGACCTCCGACACCCGCTTGCCTGCCCGGGTCGAGCCGGTGAACGACACCATGTCGACCTCGGGGTGCTCGGCGAGGCGCTCGCCGACGACCGGTCCGAGGCCGGTCACCAGGTTGAAGACGCCCGCGGGCAGGCCGGCCTCGTGGATCACGTCGGCGAGGATGAACGCGTTGATCGGCGCGACCTCGGACGGCTTCAGGACCACCGTGCAGCCGGCAGCGAGCGCGGGCGCGACCTTCAGCGTGATCTGGTTCAGCGGGTAGTTCCACGGCGTGATCGCCGCCACGACGCCGACCGGCTCGCGGGTGACCACCGAGTTGCCGACCTTCTCGTCGTACCGGAACTCGCGGGCGAGCTTCGCGTAGTTCGCCCACGCGGCGACCGGGCCGCCGACCTGCACGATCGTCGACAGCTTCAACGGCATGCCGACCTCGGTGGCGATGGCCTTCGCGAGCTCGTCGCTGCGGGCCTTCAGGCCGTCGGCGATCTTCTGGACGTACTCGGCCCGCTGCTCGGGCGGGGTCTGCGACCAGCCTTCGAAGGCGGCGCGGGCCGCCGCGATCGCGGCGTCGGCGTCGGCGGCGGTGCCGGCCGGAACCGTGGCCCAGCGCTCGCCGGTGTTCGAGTCGGTGACCTCGAGGGTCTCGGCCGACGAGGGGGCGACCCAGCGGCCGCCGATGTAGAGCTGCTTGCGTTCGATCATCTCGTGCTCCTCCGGAGGGCGGCCAAAGTATAGGGGCGGCGCGCCGCGACCGTTTTCGCGGGCGCTTGTCGGAGATCGACACCGGACGGCCCGGACAGGTCTAGAATGGCTTGACACGTCTTTTGTCAGGCTGGATTGACATGCGCCTCGCCTTCCCGTTTTCCGCGATCGTCGGCCAGGACGAGATGAAGCGGGCCATCCTCATCACCGCGGTCGACCCGACCGTGGGCGGCGTGCTGGTGCTCGGCGACCGGGGCACCGGCAAGTCGACCGCCGTCCGCGCGCTGGCCGCGCTGCTGCCCCGGATGCACGCGGTGGCCGGCTGCCCGTACGGCTGCGACCCGGCCGCCCCGCCCGGCGCCTGCGCGGTCTGCGCGACGCTGAAGACGGGCCGCAGGAAGGTGAAGTCGCACCTCGTGCCGGTGCCGGTGGTGGACCTGCCGCTCGGCGCGACCGAGGACCGGGTGGTCGGTGCGCTCGATCTGGAGCGCGCGCTCACCGCCGGCGAGAAGGCCTTCGAACCCGGATTGCTGGCCCGGGCGAACCGGGGCTTCCTGTACGTCGACGAGGTGAACCTGCTGGAGGACCACCTGGTCGACCTGCTGATCGACGTCGCGGCCTCGGGCGAGAACGTCGTCGAGCGCGAGGGGCTGAGCGTCCGGCACCCGGCGCGGTTCGTGCTGGTCGGCAGCGGCAATCCCGAGGAGGGGGAGCTGCGGCCCCAGCTGCTCGACCGGTTCGGCCTGTCCGTCGAGGTGTCGACGCCGACCGACCTCGCCGACCGGATCGAGGTGGTCCGTCGGCGCGACGCGTTCGAGCGCGACCCGGAGGGCTTCACCGCCCGGTTCCACGACGAGGACGAGGCGGTGCGGGCGCGGCTGCTGTCGGCCCGCGGCCGACTGGCGGCCATCTCGGTGCCCGACGAGGTGCTCGAGCAGTCGGCGCGGCTGTGCATCGCGCTGGGCACCGACGGGCTGCGCGGCGAGCTGACGCTGATGCGGGCGGCCCGTGCGCTGGCGGCGCTGGACGGCGCGACCACGGTCACCGGCGAGCACCTGCGGCGGATCGCGCCGTCGGCCCTGCGTCACCGGCTCCGGCGCGATCCGCTCGACGACACCGGCTCGGGCGCCCGCGTGCAGCGGGTGGTGTCCGAGCTGATGCCGGCCTGAGGGGGCGATGGGCGCAGCCGATCCGCTGGGGCCCGTCCCGGCGGCCGCCGGGACCGCGAGGCCCGCCGGCGCCTCGACCGCGGCCGACGACGAGGCGGCCGACGCCGGCGCGCTCGCGGCTCGGGCCTGGGCCGACGCGCTGCGGGTGGCCGCGCTGATCGCCGTCGACCCCTGGGGCTTCGGCGGCGCGGTGGTGAAGGCCGGGCACGGACCGGTGCGTGAGCGATTCCTTACTGTGCTGAAGAGCCTCATGCCCATGGGATCGCCGTGGCGCCGGGTACCGGTCCATGCGGGCGACGACCGGCTGCTCGGCGGCCTCGACCTGACCGCGACGCTGGCCGCCGGCCGGCCGGTCGCGCAGACGGGGCTGCTCGCGGAGGCCGACGGCGGCGTGCTGGTGCTGGCGATGGCCGAGCGTGCGTCGGGCACGACTTCGTCGCGGCTGTGCGCGGCGCTGGACAGCGGCGAGTGCGTGCTCGCGCGCGACGGGCTCGCGTCGGTGCGACCGGCGCGCTTCGGCGTGGTGGCCCTCGACGAGGGCACCGGCGACGACCCGCCGCCGGCGGCCGCGCTGCTCGAGCGGCTGGCGTTCCGGCTGGACCTGGCGGACGTGCCGGTGTCGATCGTCGCGGCCTTCGACGGCGACGCACGCGCGCTGCTCGGGCCGCCGTCCGGCGCGGGCGACGCGGTCGCCGAGCCCGACGCGCGTGCCGTCGCCGCCGCCCGCGCGCGGCTGGCCGCCGTGACCGTCGACGACGAGACGCTGCGCGCGCTCTGCGGCACCGCGGCCGCGCTGGGCGTGGACTCCGCCCGCGGCGCGCTGATGGCGCTGCGGGCGGCCCGCGCGGCGGCCGCGCTGGACGGCCGCGACGCGGTCTGCGCCGACGACGCGGCGCTCGCCGCCCGGCTGGTGCTCGCGCCGCGCGCCACCCGCTGGCCGTCGCCGCCGCAGGAGCCGCCCGCCGAGCCGCCGCCTCCGCCCGGATCCGAGGACCCGCCGCCCGAGCCGCAGGCGTCCTCCGACGACGCGCCCCCGCCCGACGCCTGCGACGACGGCCCGCCGCCCGATCCCGGCCAGCCGCTCGATGAGGTGGTGCTCGAGGCCGCGAAGGCCGCGATCCCCGCGGACCTGCTCGCCGGCCTGATGCTCGCGGCGAACGCCGGCTCGGCCGGCGGCGGCGGCCGCGCGGGCGCGATGCGCGCGTCGACGCTGCGCGGCCGGCCGATGGGTGCGCGCCCCGGCACCCCGCGCGACGGCGCGCGGCTGGCGCTGGTGGACACGCTGCGCGCGGCCGCGCCCTGGCAGCCGCTGCGGCGGCGCGAGGCCGAGCTGCGCGCCTCGAGATCCGCCGCCCCGGCGCCCGCGGCCCCCGCGCGCAAGGCCCCGCTGCTGTCGCTGCGCACCTCGGACCTGCGCGTCTCCCGCCTGCGCGAGCGCACCGAGACCACGACGATCTTCGCCATCGACGCATCGGGCTCGTCGGCGCTGCACCGGCTTGCCGAGGCCAAGGGCGCGATCGAGCTGCTGCTCGCCGACTGCTACGTCCGTCGCGACCGGGTCGCGGTGATCGCGTTCCGCGGCCGCACGGCCGAGGTGCTGCTGCCGCCGACTCGCTCGCTGGTCCGCGCCAAGCGCAGCCTCGCCGGCCTGCCCGGCGGCGGCGGCACGCCGCTGGCGTCGGCGATCGACGCCGCCACGGCGCTCGCCGAGGGCGTCGCGCGCCGCGGCGGCTCGCCGGTGGTGGTCTTCCTCACCGACGGCCGCGCGAACGTCGCGCGCGACGGCAGCGGCGGTCGCGCGCGCGCCGACCAGGACGCGCAGGACGCCGCGCGCCGGATGCGCGCCGGCGGCCATGCGAGCCTGGTCCTCGACACCTCGCCGCAGCCCGCGCCGAGCGCACGCGCGCTGGCCGCGTCGATGGCCGCCACCTACGTCCCGCTGCCGCGGGCCGACGCCGCCTCGATCGCCGCCCCCGTGCGTGCAGCCGCCGTCGCCGGCCCGCGCGCCGTCACCGGCCGTGGACGCTGAGCGCCTCGACTGGTCGCGCGACGGGCGCGACTGGCCGCACCGCGAGGCCAGCCGATTCGTCGAGGCCGGCGGCCTGCGCTGGCACGTGCAGGTCTTCGGCGACGCCCCGGGCGCGCCGACCGTGCTGCTGCTGCACGGCACCGGCGCGGCCACGCATTCCTGGCGCGGCCTCGCGCCGCGGCTCGCCGGCGCCTTCCGCCTGATCGCCCCCGACCTGCCCGGCCACGGCTTCACCGGCCTGCCCGCGCCGCGCGGCCTGTCGCTGCCCGGCATGGCCGAGTCGGTCGGCGCGCTGCTGCACGCGCTGGGGGCCGCGCCGGACCTGATCGTCGGCCACTCGGCCGGCGCCGCGATCGCCGCGCGGATGGTGCTCGACGGCCGCTGCGCGCCGCGCGGGCTCGTCGGGCTGAACCCGGCCTTCATGCCCTTCGGGGGCCTGCCCGGCCAGCTGTTCTCGCCGGCGGCCCGCTGGCTCGGCGGGCTGTCGGCCGCGCCGCGGCTGTTCGCGCGCTTCGGCGCGTCGCCGGCGGTGCTCGACCGGCTGCTGCGCGGCACCGGCTCGGAGATCGGCACCGACGGCCGTCGCGCCTACGCCACCCTGGTGGCGAACCCCGGTCACGTGGCCGGCGCGCTCGGCATGATGGGGCGTTGGGACCTGCGGCCGCTCGAGCGCGATCTGCCCCGCCTGCCCTGCCCGCTGCTGATGATCGTCGGCGCACGGGACCTGACCGTGCCGCCCGACCAGGCGCACGCGATCCGGCGCCGCGTGCCCGGCTCGAGCGTCGAGACGCTCGCCGGCCTCGGCCACCTGGCCCACGAGGAGCGGCCCGACCAGGTCGCCGCCCGCATCTGCGCGTTCGCCGCGCGACTCGGGCTGCCCGCCGCCCGCTGCGACCGGGCGCCACGTTCCGAGACCGTGCCCGTCAGCGGTGCGTGACGTTCACGACTGTCCACTACACGTGACATCACGTACCATGATCCCGGCCGCCCCGATCCCCGAGGTTCCCATGTCCGCGATCGCACCGCTCCCGTCGTCCCGCCGCGCCTTCGATCCCGCCGACGACACGCCCTCGCCGCGATCGCTCGCCGACGCCGACCTGGCGGCCTGCCGCGAACAGCTGGCCGACGGCTCGCGGACCTTCCTCGCCGCGTCGCGGCTGCTGCCGCGCGGCGTGCGCGACTCGGCCTGCGCGCTCTACGCCTTCTGCCGCAGCGCCGACGACGCGGTGGACCTCGACACCGTCGACGAGCTGGCCGCGGTCGCGCGGCTGCGCACGCGGCTGCAGCGGATCTACGACGGCGACCCGGCGCCCACGCCCGCGGACCGTGCGATGGCCCGCGTGGTCGAGCGCCACGCGCTGCCGCGCGAGCTGCCCGAGGCGCTGCTCGACGGCTTCGAATGGGACGCACGCGGCCGCCGCTACGAGACGATCGAGGACCTGCACGACTACGCGGCCCGCGTGGCCGGCACCGTGGGCGCGATGATGGCCGTGCTGATGGGCCGCCGCTCGGCCGAGTGCATCGCGCGCGCCTGCGACCTCGGCGTCGCGATGCAGCTGTCGAACATCGCGCGCGACGTCGGCGAGGACGCGCGCCGCGGCCGGATCTACCTGCCGCTGCGCTGGCTGCGCGAGGCCGGCGTCGACCCCAACGCATGGCTCGCGAACCCGGTGTTCGATGCGCGGATCGGCGCGGTGGTGCGGCGGCTGCTCGCCGCGGCCGATGCGCTCTACCTGCGCGCGGAGGCGGGCATCGGCCTGCTGCCCGCGTCGTGCCGGCCGGGCATCCAGGCCGCACGCGTGCTCTACGCCGAGATCGGCCACGAGGTCGAGCGGCGCGGCTGCGACTCGGTCTCGCAGCGCGCGGTGGTCTCGCGCCCGCGCAAGGCCGCGCTGCTCGCGCAGGCGCTCGCCTCGGGCGCGCTGGCGCGCCGGCCCGGCGGCATCGCGCATCCGGCGCTGCCGGCGGTCCGCTACCTCGTCGACGCGGCGATCGACGACGACGAGCTCGAGCCTCCCGCCGCCGCGACGCGTGCCGACGTCACGCCGCGCGCGGGCATGGGCAGCGTCGAGCGCGCGATCTGGGTGATCGGCCTGCTCGAGCGCCAGGCGCGCCGCGACCAGGGCCGCCGGGATCGCCGCGTCGCGTCCTGAGTGCCCGCCCGGGCGGCGCGCGGCGCTGCCCCGGAGACGACTCGGAAGTCGTTGACGCCCCCGGCCGAAGTGTCTATGGTGGTTGACATACTCAACCGACGCGTCGACGTGACATCCGCCGCCGCGTCCCCCACACGGGACGTCATCGCATGGACACCCTCGCCCGGATCGAACAGGCGCTCGACGCGGCCCTCTCGCGGCACGAGGTCCCCGGTGCCCCGCCCCGCCTCGCCGCCGCGGTCCGCCACGCGGTCTTCCCCGGCGGCGCGCGGATCCGCCCGCAGCTGTGCCTCGCCGTCGCCGCGGCCTGCGGCGACGACGACCCGGCTCTCGCCGACGCCGCCGCGATCTCGCTCGAGATGCTCCACTGCGCATCGCTGGTCCACGACGACCTGCCCGCGTTCGACGACGCCGCCACGCGGCGCGGCCGTCCCTCGGTGCAGGCCGCCTTCGGCGAGCCGCTCGCGATCCTCGCCGGCGACGCGCTGATCGTCCGCGCCTTCGAGGTGCTCGCCGAGGCCGCCGGCCGCTCGCCGCAGCGACTGGCCCCGGTGCTCGCGACCGTCGCCGCCGGCACCGGCACGCCCTTCGGCATCGTCGCCGGCCAGGCCTGGGAGTGCGAGCCGCGCGTGGCGCTGTCGGACTACCAGCGCGCGAAGACCGGCGCGCTCTTCGCCGCGGCCACCGCCGCCGGCGCGCAGGCCGCGGGCGCCGACGGCCGCGTCTGGCGCGGCCTCGGCGACCGGCTCGGCGAGGCCTACCAGGTGGCCGACGACATCCGCGACGTGCTGTCCGATCCCGAGGTGCTCGGCAAGCCCATCGGCCAGGACGTGCTGCTCGGCCGCCCGAGCGCCGCGCGCGAGCTCGGCCTCGACGGCGCGATCTTCCACTTCGAGTCGCTGGTCGCGCAGGCGATCGCGGCGATTCCCGACTGTGCGGGCGCGTCCCGACTGCGAGCCCTGGTATGGATGGAATCCGAACGGCTGGTGCCCAAGGCGTGGTGCGAGGACGCGGCGCGCCGGGCGGCGACGGCCTGACCCGGCCGACGCTGCGCGACCGCTGGCGCACGCTGCGCGACCGGCTGCTCACGAACCCGGAGTTCCATCGCCGCGCAGCCGCATTCCCGCTCACGCGGCCCTTCGTGCGGCGCGACGCGCGGGCGCTCTTCGACGTGGTGGCCGGCTTCACCTACACGCAGGTGCTGCTCGCCTGCGTGCGCCTGCGCGTGCTGGAGACCCTGGCCGCCGGCCCGCTCGCGGCCGACGAGCTCGGCCGCCGCTGCGGCCTGTCGCCCGACGCGCTCGCGCGGCTCGCGACCGCGGCCGCGTCCCTGCACCTGCTCGAGCGCCGCGACGACGGCCGCTGGGGCCTCGGCCGCCTCGGCGCCCCGGTGGTCGCGCTGCCCTCGGTGGCCGCGATGATCGAGCACCACGCGACGCTCTACGCGGACCTGACCGATCCGGTCGCGCTGCTGCGCGGCGAGCGCGACACCTCGATGTCCGGCTACTGGCCGTACGCGGACACCACGCCCGGTGCGGCGCCCGAGCGGCTCGACACCGGCCGCGTGGCCGAGTACTCGCAGCTGATGTCGGTCACGCAGCCCCTGGTGGCCGAGCAGGTGATCGACGCCTATCCGTTCTCGCGCCACCGCCGGCTGCTCGACGTGGGCGGCGGCGAGGGCGCGTTCCTGATGGCGGTGGCCGAGCGCGCGCCGAAGCTCGAGCTGATGCTCTTCGACCTGCCGGCGGTCGCCGAGCGCGCCCGCGCGCGCTTCGCGCAGTCGGGCCTCGCGCAGCGCGCGAGCGCGCACGGCGGCAGCTTCCTCGCCGATCCGCTGCCCTCGGGCGCCGACCTGATCACGCTGGTGCGGGTGCTCTTCGACCATCCCGACGAGCGCGTGCTCGCGATCCTGCGGGCCGTCCGCGCCGCACTGCCGCCCGACGGGACCCTGCTGGTGTGTGAACCGATGTCCGGGACACCTGGCGCGGAGGCCATCGGCGACGCCTATTACGGCCTCTACCTGCTCGCGATGGGCAAGGGCCGGTCGCGCACGCCGGAACGCATCGCCGCGCTGCTGAGCGAGGCCGGCTTCGGCTCGGTGGAACTGCTGCCGACCCGTTTGCCGCTGCAGACCCGCGTGCTCCGTGCACGGCCCTGACCGGCGTCGTGCCATTTCCGGGGCGTCCTGGACAACTCCCGCTGTCCATGTTGCTTGACATCTTGACCAGTAAGCCTACGATGACACTCCCAAGGGAGCATTGACATGCTTTCGATCGACCTTCGACCCGGCCCGACTCGCGTCTCCCGGGACCCGGTCACCCCGCCGGGAGCCGCACGATGAACGTGAACGCAAGGGCCGTGGTGCTCGAGAAGCCCGAGCACATCCAGGTGAACGCGGTGACCCTCGCCGAGCCCGGCGAGTCGGACGTCGTCGTCCAGGTGGACTTCAGCGGCATCTCCACCGGCACCGAGAAGCTGCTCTACACCGGCCGCATGCCGACCTTCCCCGGCATGGGCTACCCGCTGGTGCCGGGCTACGAGTCGGTGGGCCGCGTGGTCCATGCCGGCAGCGACTCGGGCTTCGTCGGCGGCGAGACCGTCTACGTGCCCGGCGCGCGGTGCTTCGGCGAGATCAGGGGCCTGTTCGGCGGCGCGGCCTCGAAGCTGGTCGTGCCCGGCGAGAAGGTCGTGCCGATCAGCGATCGCCTGGGCGAGCACGGCATCCTGCTCGCGCTCGCGGCCACCGCGTACCACGCGGTCTCCGGCGGGGGCCTGCGCGACCGGATCGTCCCGCCCGACCTGATCGTCGGCCACGGCGTGCTCGGCCGCCTGCTCGCGCGGATGACCGTGCTCGGCGGCCACCCGGCGCCGACCGTCTGGGAGACGAACCCGCGGCGCATGGGCGGCGCCGACGGCTATCCGGTCGTGAACCCCGAGGACGACGACCGCCGCAACTACACCGCGATCTACGACGTCAGTGGCGACGCGTCGCTGCTCGACACGCTGGTGATGCGGCTCGCGCCCGGCGGCGAGATCGTGCTCGCCGGCTTCTACACGACGCCGCTGTCCTTCATGTTCGCGCCCGCCTTCATGCGCGAGGCGACGATCCGCTGCGCGGCCGAGTGGAAGAAGCCCGACATGCTCGCGGTCCGCTGGCTGATGGAGACGGGTCACCTGTCCCTCGACGGCCTGATCACCCACCGCTCCGAGGCGACCCGCGCGTCGGGCGCCTACCCCATCGCGTTCGACGACGCTGACTGTCTGAAGATGGTCCTCGACTGGAGGCATTGCGCATGAGCACGTCCGGAATCCCCGCATCGGCCACCGTCCAGTTCATCCAGAAGGAGCGGCTGCGTGCCGAGGCCATGATCGAGCCCGACGCCCCCGCCACCGGCCCGGTGACGAAGGAGACGCAGATCATCGCGATCTACGGCAAGGGCGGCATCGGCAAGAGCTTCACGCTCGCGAACCTCAGCTACATGATGGCCCAGCAGGGCAAGAAGGTCCTGCTGATCGGCTGCGACCCGAAGAGCGACACGACCTCGCTGCTGTTCGGCGGGCGCGCCACGCCCACCATCATCGAGACCTCGTCGCGCAAGAAGAGCGCGGGCGAGGCGGTGACCATCTCCGACGTCTGCTTCAAGCGCGACGGCGTGTTCGCGATGGAGCTCGGCGGTCCCGAGGTCGGCCGCGGCTGCGGCGGGCGCGGGATCATCCATGGCTTCGAGACGCTCGAAAAGCTCGGCTTCCACGACTGGGGCTTCGACTACGTGCTGCTCGACTTCCTGGGCGACGTGGTCTGCGGCGGCTTCGGCCTGCCGATCGCGCGCGACATGTGCCAGAAGGTCATCGTCGTGGGCTCGAACGACCTGCAGTCGCTCTACGTCGCGAACAACGTCTGCTCCGCGGTCGAGTACTTCCGCAAGCTCGGCGGCAACGTCGGCGTCGCCGGCATGGTGATCAACAAGGACGACGGCACCGGCGAGGCGCAGGCCTTCGCCGAGCGCGCCGGCATCCCGGTGCTGTCCGCGATCCCCGCGCACGAGGACATCCGCCGCAAGAGCGCGTCGTACGAGATCATCGGCCGCCCCGGCGGCCAGTGGGGCCCGATCTTCGAGCAGCTCGCGACCAACGTCGCCGAGGCGCCGCCGGTGCGTCCGAAGCCGCTCACGCAGGACGCGCTGCTCGGGCTCTTCTCGGGCTCGGCGGTCGGCCGCGACGTGGTGCTCGAGCCGGCGACGATGGCCGACATGACCGGCAGCGTCTCCTTCGAGAAGCCCTCGCTCGAAGTGGTCTACGACACGGCGGCCTGAGGCGAACGCGATGGACACGCCGACACCCGACGTTCCCGTCCCGGCCGCGCTGCAGGGCGACGGCCTGGGCTGCCACTCGGGCCGCGACGCGATGCTCGCGGCCGCCGATGCGGCCGGCAAGGGCGAGGTGCTGCAGCAGTACGCGCAGGACTACCCGAAGGGCCCGCACGACCAGCCGCAGAGCATGTGCCCCGCGTTCGGCTCGCTGCGCGTGGGCCTGCGGATGCGCCGCACGCAGACGATCCTCTCGGGCTCGGCCTGCTGCGTCTACGGGCTGACCTTCACCTCGCACTTCTACGGCGCCCGCCGCAGCGTGGGCTACGTGCCGTTCAACAGCGAGACGCTGGTCACCGGCAAGCTCTTCGAGGACATCCGCGAATCGGTGCACGCGCAGGCCGACCCGTCGAAGCTCGACGCGATCGTGGTGATCAACCTCTGCGTGCCCACCGCCTCGGGCGTGCCGCTGCAGCTGCTGCCGAAGGCGATCAACGGCGTGCGCGTGATCGGCATCGACGTGCCGGGCTTCGGCGTGCCGACGCACGCGGAAGCCAAGGACGTGCTGGCCGGCGCGATGCTGCGCTACGCCCGCAGCGAGGTCGAGGCCGGCCCGGTGGCCGCGCCGCGAACCGGCCGTGCCGAGCGCCCCACGGTCACGCTGCTCGGCGAGATCTTCCCCGCCGACCCGGTGGGCATCGGCATGATGCTCGATCCGCTCGGCCTGGCCGCCGGCCCCGTGGTGCCGACCCGCGAGTGGCGCGAGCTCTATGCCGCGCTCGACACCGTGGCGGTCGCCGCGCTGCACCCGTTCTACACCGCATCGATCCGCGAGTTCGAGGCGGCCGGTCGCCCGGTCGTGGGCTCGGCGCCGGTCGGCCACGATGGCACCGAGGCCTGGCTGCAGGCGATCGGCACCGCCGCCGGCGTCGCGCAGGCGAAGATCGACGCCGCGAAGAACCGCTTCCTGCCCGCGATCCGCGGCGCGCTCGCCGCCACGCCCATCAAGGGCCGGATCACGATGAGCGGCTACGAGGGCTCGGAACTGATCGTCGCGCGACTGCTCGTCGAGAGCGGCGCCGACCTGCGCTACGTCGGCACCGCCTGCCCGCGCACGCCGTGGAGCGACGGCGACCGTCAGTGGCTCGAGGCCCGCGGCGTGCACGTGCAGTACCGCGCATCGCTCGAGCAGGACCTCGCCGCGATGCAGGAATTCCGCCCCGACCTCGCGATCGGCACCACGCCGGTCGTGCAGGCGGCGAAGCAGGCCAGCATCCCGGCGCTCTACTTCACGAACCTGATCTCCGCGCGGCCGCTGATGGGCCCGATGGGCGCGGGCTCGCTCGCCACCGTCATCAACGCGGCGATCGCGAACAAGGGCCGCTTCGACGCGATGAAGGACTTCTTCGGCGACGCCGGGGAAGGCGACAAGTCGGGCGTCTGGAGCGAGGTACCCGTCGAGCGTCCCGAGTTCCGCGAGCACACGCGCCGCCAGGTGATCAAGCTCATCAAGCGCCGCAAGGCCGAGGAGATGGTATGAGGCCCCCACGCTCACTTCGTTCGCTGCCCCCCGAGGGGGCGCCTCAGCGCCTTCGGGCAGCCGGGCGGCGCTGAGATGCTGGTGCTCGACCACGACCGCGCGGGCGGCTACTGGGGCGCCGTCTACGTCTTCACGGCGATCAAGGGGCTGCAGGTGGTGATCGACGGCCCGGTGGGCTGCGAGAACCTGCCGGTGACCTCGGTGCTCCACTACTCCGACGCGCTGCCCCCGCACGAACTGCCGATCGTCGTCACCGGGCTCGCCGAGGAGCAGCTCGGCCGCGAGGGCACCGAGGGCGCGATGAAGCGCGCGCACGCGGTGCTCGACCCCGACCTGCCGGCGGTGGTGGTCACCGGCTCGATCGCCGAGATGATCGGCGGCGGCGTGACCCCCGAGGGCACGACGCTGATGCGCTTCCTGCCCCGCACCATCGACGAGGACCAGTGGCAGTGCGCGAACCGCGCGATGCTCTGGCTCTGGAACGAGTACGGGCTGCGGAAGGTGCCCGAGCGCAAGCCTCGCGCCGAGGGCGTCAAGCCGCGCGTGAACCTGATCGGGCCCTGCTACGGCACCTTCAACATGCCGAGCGACCTGGCCGAGATCCGCCGCCTGGTCGAGGGCATCGGCGCCGAGGTCAACATGACCTTCCCGCTGGGCTCGCACCTGGCCGACGTGCAGAACCTCGCCGACTCGGACGCGAACGTCTGCCTGTACCGCGAGTTCGGCGAGTCGCTGTGCGAGGCGCTCGGCCGTCCGTGGCTGCGCGCGCCGGTGGGCCTGCACGCGACGACCAAGTTCCTGCGCGCGCTCGGCGAGATCCTGGGCCTGGACCCCGAGCCCTTCATCGAGCGCGAGAAGCACACGACGATCAAGCCGCTGTGGGACCTGTGGCGCTCGGTCACCCAGGACTTCTTCGCGACCGCGAGCTTCGGCGTCGTGGCCGGCGAGACCTACGCGCGCGGCCTGCGCCGGTTCCTCGAGGACGAGATGGGCATGCCGTGCCACTTCGCGGTGTCGCGCAAGGCCGGCGAGAAGACCGACAACGCGGCGATCCGCGAGCTCGTGCAGAACAAGAAGCCGCTGGTGCTCTTCGGCAGCTACAACGAGCGGATGTACGCGGCGGAAACGAACGTCCGCTGCACCTACATCCCCTCGTCGTTCCCCGGCGCGATCGTGCGCCGGCACACCGGCACGCCGTTCATGGGCTACTCCGGCGCGACCTACGTCGTGCAGGAGGTGTGCAACGCGCTGTTCGACGCGCTGTTCCACATCCTGCCGCTGGGCACCGACATGGACCGCGTCGAGGCGACGCCGGCACGTGCGGTGGCCGCCAACGAGACGCACCGCTGGGAGGACGACGCGCAGCGCCTGCTCGCCGACCTCGTCGCCGCCGAGCCGGTGCTGGTTCAGATCTCGGCCGCGAAGCGGCTGCGCGACCGCGCCGAGCGCGACGCGCGGCGGGCGGGCGAGTCGGTGGTCACCGCCGCCCGCGTCGCGGGTGCGCGCGATGCGCTGAGGCAAGGAGAGGCCGCATGAGCCGCGCCCGCCCCACCGGGCCGCGCGCGGTGCGCGAACGGCCCGTCGAATCGGATCCGTCCGGACTCCTCCGGACCCACAGGACGTCGCGGCATCCGGCCGCGTCTGCCCATGCCGCGCGGGCCCAGCGCGGCACCGGCCGCGAGGCCGTTCTAGCAAGGAGCTGACCGTATGGCAGAGAAGAGAAGTTCCATCTCGGGCCTGACCGACGAGGAAGCGCAGGAGTTCCACAAGTTCTGGGTTCAGGGCTTCGTGGGCTTCACGGCCGTGGCCGTCGTCGCGCACTTCCTGGTCTGGGCCTGGCGCCCCTGGTTCAACTGATCCGACCCCCCGGAGGGTGACCTCATGGCCCACGTTCCCGTTCCGTCACGGCATCACTGGTCCGACCGCGCCTCCCCCGCGTTCTGGCTGCTGTTCGTCGTGCTCTTCGCCGTCTTCCTGACGGTGGCGATCTCGGCGGCGCTGTTGACGCTGCGGTGGCGTACCTGGTTGCCCGGGGCCGAAGGCGAGCGATCGCTGATCGGTGGAGTCAAGTCCGCGGTGTACACCGCGCTGTCGCACGTCATCTGACGTGCACTTAGGAGATCGATAGACATGTGGCGAATCTGGAGGTTGTACGACCCGCTCAGAGCCATGGTCGTCCAGGGCATCTTCCTGTTCGGCCTGGCGGCGATGATCCATCTCATCCTGCTGAGCACCGACCGTTTCAACTGGCTGGACGGCCCGAAGGCCAAGCCCGCGGCGTCGCAGAACGCCCCGATGCCGGCAGCGGCGCCGGCCACGAAGTAGCGGAAGAAAGCGGCGAGCGGCACCGGGACCCCCGTCCCGCTTCCGCCCGCCGCCCAGACGGAGGATCCGAACATGGCGATGCTCAGCTTCGAAAAAAAATACCGCGTGCGTGGAGGGACCCTGCTCGGGGGTGACCTCTTCGACTTCTGGGTGGGGCCGTTCTACGTCGGGTTCTTCGGCGTCACGACGATCTTCTTCTCCCTCGTCGGCACCGCGCTCATCCTCTACGGCGCGGCCCTCGGCCCGACGTGGAACCTCTGGCAGATCAACATCGCGCCGCCGGACCTGAAGTACGGGCTCGGGCTCGCGCCGATGAAGGAGGGCGGCCTGTGGCAGGTCATCACGATCTGCGCGATCGGCGCCTTCGCCTCGTGGGCGCTGCGCGAGGTCGAGATCTGCAGGAAGCTCGGCATCGGCTACCACGTGCCGGCCGCCTTCAGCATGGCGATCTTCGCCTACGTCACCCTGGTGGTGATCCGGCCGATCCTGCTGGGTGCCTGGGGCCACGGCTTCCCGTACGGGATCCTGAGCCACCTCGACTGGGTGTCGAACGTCGGCTACCAGTACCTGCACTTCCACTACAACCCGGCGCACATGATCGCCGTGTCGTTCTTCTTCGCCACCACCTTCGCG
This sequence comes from Pseudomonadota bacterium, assembly GCA_046046245.1. Classification (GTDB taxonomy): domain Bacteria; phylum Pseudomonadota; class Gammaproteobacteria; order Burkholderiales; family Burkholderiaceae_E; genus UBA4615. The sequence goes on from JBJOKE010000003.1 coordinate 280,100, forward strand.
CTGTCGCTGCACGGCGCGGCCGTGCTGTCGGCGACGAACCCGAAGAAGGGCCTGCCGGTGAAGACGCCGGAGCACGAGGACACCTTCTTCCGCGACACGATCGGCTACTCGATCGGCACCCTCGGCATCCACCGGCTCGGCCTGTTCCTCGCGCTGTCGGCCGGCTTCTGGAGCGCGGTGTGCATCGTGATCAGCGGTCCCTTCTGGACGCGCGGCTGGCCCGAGTGGTGGGGTTGGTGGCTCGCGCTGCCGATCTGGAAATGAGCGGAGACGGAGACTAGACCATGGCCCAGTACCAGCCCTTCTCGCCGCCGTACCAGAACCTGTTCACCCAGGTGCAGGTCGTCGGCCCCGTCCACGACGGCCCGGACCTCCCGACCGAGCGCGAGAACCGCGAGCGGATCTTCACGCCCGTCCTGTCCTGGCTGTTCGGCCTGCTCGGCAACGCCCAGATCGGGCCGATCTACCTCGGCACGCTCGGCATCCTGTCGATCTTCTGCGGCGTCGTCGCCTTCCAGATCATCGGCTGGAACATGCTCGCCTCGGTCGACTACAGCCCGATCGAGATGCTGCGGCAGCTGCCCTGGCTCGCGCTCGAGCCGCCGCCGCCCGGCTACGGCCTGAAGCTGCCCCCGATGAACCAGGGCGGCTGGTGGCTGTTGACCGGCTTCTTCCTGACCGCCTCGATGCTGCTCTGGTGGGCCCGGATGTACCGCCGCGCGCGCCAGCTCGGCATGGGCACCCACGTGGCCTGGGCCTTCGCCGCGGCGATCTGGCTGTACCTCGTGCTCGGCTTCTTCCGGCCGATCCTGATGGGCAGCTGGGGCGAGGCGGTGCCCTTCGGGATCTTCCCGCACCTGGACTGGACCGCGGCGTTCTCGATCCGCTACGGCAACCTGTTCTACAACCCGTTCCACATGCTGTCGATCGTGTTCCTCTACGGCTCGACGCTGCTGTTCGCGATGCACGGCGCGACGATCCTCGCCGTCACCCCGTACGGCGGCGAGCGCGAGATCGAGCAGATCGTCGACCGCGGCACCGCATCCGAGCGCGCCGGCCTGTTCTGGCGCTGGACGATGGGCTTCAACGCGACGATGGAATCGATCCACCGCTGGGCCTGGTGGTTCGCGGTGCTGTGCCCGCTGACCGGCGGCATCGGCATCCTGCTCACCGGCACCGTCGTCGACAACTGGTTCCTCTGGGCGGTCAAGCACGGCGTCGCGCCGAGCTACCCGGCCGTCTACCCGCCCGTGATCGATCCCGCCACGCTGATGGGAGTCAAGCCATGAGTCGCGCCCGACTGACCAAGCTCGTGCTGGCGGCCGCGGCCGTCGGCACCCTGCTCGCCGGCTGCGAGCGGCCGCCGATCGACAACGTCCAGGTCGGCTTCCGCGGCGTCGCGATGGAGCAGAACTACAACCCTCGGCTGATGGCCAAGGTCATCGAGGCGAACCAGCCGCCGGAGGCGCTGCCGCCGGTGCCCTCCGACGGTCCGAAGGCCAAGCAGGTCTACCAGAACGTCAAGGTGCTGGGCGATCTGAGCGTGGGCGAGTTCACCCGGGTGATGGCGGCGATGTCGCTGTGGGTCGCGCCGAAGGAAGGGCCCGAGGCGTCCTGCGTCTACTGCCACAACCCGGCGAACTTCGCCGACGACTCGAAGTACACGAAGATCGTCGCGCGCAAGATGGTCCAGATGACGCAGACCATCAACACGAAGTGGCAGTCGCACGTGGCCCAGACCGGCGTCACCTGCTACACCTGCCACCGTGGCGAGCCGGTGCCCTCGCAGGTCTGGTTCGACCCGACGCCGCGCACGCACGACGTCAAGGGCATGCTCGGCGACCGTGCGCTGCAGAACGAGCCGGCGGACTCGGTGAAGCTCGCGTCGTTGCCCTACGACCCGTTCGGGCCGTACCTGAAGAGCACGAAGGACAGCGCGCCGATCCGTGTGCAGGGCGACACCGCGCTGCCCACCGGCAACCGTGCGTCGATCAAGCAGACTGAGTTCACCTACTCGCTGATGGTCCACATGTCGGACTCGCTGGGCGTGAACTGCACCTACTGCCACAACAGCCGTGCGTGGAACGACTGGTCGCAGAGCCCGCCGCAGCGCGCGACCGCGTGGTACGGCATCCGGATGGCGCGCGAGCTGAACACCGACTACATGCTGCCCCTCACCGACGTGTTCCCCGCGAACCGCAAGGGCGAGATGGGCGACGTGCCGAAGGTCAGCTGCGGCACCTGCCACCAGGGCGCGTACAAGCCGGTCTTCGGCGCGAAGATGGCCAAGGACCACCCCGAACTCGGCGGCGTCCCGGCCGCGAAATGATGTCCGTCCCGTTCCAGCCGGAGGCCTGAGCCTCCGGCGTCGATCCCCGCTCCCGCCACCCTCATGGTGGCGGTCCGCTCAAGCGGTATCTCCCCGCTCGAGTGCCTGGCGGCGTCCGAAAGGACGCCGTCTTTTTTTGTCCCGACGGACCGTAACACGTCCGTCGCCCGCTGGCGAGACGCGCGCTTGCACGCGCCGCGCCGCCGGGGCACGCTTCGCGACCCGTCGACCCGTCCCGCACCACCGCCATGTCCTTCGACTTCACCGGCCGTCGCGTCCTCGTCACCGGCGGCACCAGCGGCATCGGCCTGGGCATCGCACGCGCCTTCGAGGCGGCCGGCGCGCGGGTCGTCGCCGCCGGCCTCGTCGGCGCCGACGCGCCCGCCGCCACCGACACGCTGCACATCGCCGCGCTCGACGTCACCGACTCCGCGTCGGTCGAGGCGGTGGTGGGCGGCCAGGGCACGCTCGACGTGCTGGTCAACGCGGCCGGCGTGATCCGCCGCGGCGACGAACACGACCCGGCCGTCTTCGCGCAGGTCATCGACGTGAACCTCAACGGCGCGATGCGCTGCTGCGCGGCCGCGCGGCCGCTGCTCGAGCAGTCGGGCGGCGCGGTGGTCAACGTCGCATCGATGCTCAGCTTCTTCGGCGGCGGCCTCGTGCCCGGCTATTCGGCGAGCAAGGGCGGCATCGCGCAGCTCACCAAGAGCCTCGCGATCGCATGGGCGCCGAAGGGTGTGCGCGTCAACGCGGTGGCGCCCGGCTGGATCGCGACGCCGCTCACGCAGGCGCTGCAGGACGACCCGGCGCGCGCCGGCCCGATCCTGGCGCGCACGCCGATGGGCCGCTGGGGCACGCCCGCCGACGTCGCCGGGCCGGTGCTCTTCCTGTGCTCGCCGGCCGCCGCGTTCGTGACCGGCACGGTGCTGCCGGTGGACGGCGGCTACCTGGTGAGCTGAAACGGAGCCGGTCGCCGATCAGGCTGCGGCGAGCCGCAGCGCGAAGCGCTGCTCGGTCACCTCGGTACCCCAGCGCGCGCCGCGGACCTGCTCGACCAGCACGAAGCCCGCGCGTTCGTAGAGGCGGCGGGCGGCGTCGAGCCCCTCGAAGGTCCAGAGCTCGACCCGGTCGTGGCCGCGTTCGCGGCAGAACGCGAGCGCGGCCCCGAGGAGCGCGGTACCGGCGCCCCGGCCGCGCAGCGCCTCGGACACGAAGAACCAGCGCAGGTGTGCGGGCCCGCCGGGCGCATGCGGCGCCTGGATCGCCACGCTGCCCTCGATGCGTTCGCCGAGGACCGCGAGCCACAGGCCGTCGCGGCCGTCGGCGAGCCCCTCGCAGACATCCGCCACCTCGCGGGCCACGAGCGCCTCGAAGGCCACCCCGAAGCCCGCGATCCGCGCGTAGCCCTCGCCGTGCAGCGCGGCGATGCGGCCGATGGCGCCGGGGCGCCAGCCCGGTTCGATGCGCAGGTCCATCGTCGCAGTCTGCCACGACGGGCCGCCGGCGGGCCGCCGGCGCGCCGATCGGCCGGGGCATCGGACCGTCGCGCGATCGGGCCGCTCAGCCCCCCAGCCGCCCCGTCGCCAGCAGCACCGCCAGCGTGGCCATCGTCGCGGCCACGGCCGCGTCCAGCAGCCGCCAGGCGAGCGGCCGCGCGAACAGCGGCGCGGCCGCGCGCGCGCCGTAGCCCAGCAGCACGAACCAGGTCACGCTCGCCGCCGCCGCGCCCACCGCGAACAGCGGCCGCGTCGCCGCCGGGTGCTGGGCGCCCACCGAGCCGATCAGCAGCACCGTGTCGAGCCAGACGTGCGGATTCAGCAGCGACAGCGCGACCACCTGCGCGAGCACCGCACGCCGCGTGACCGGCGCCTCGCCCGCGGCCTGCAGCGTGCCCGGGTGCAGCGCGCGACGCGCGGCCTGCAGCCCGTACCAGGCCAGCACCGCGGCGCCCGCCCAGGACAGCGCACGCAGCAGCGCCGGGTGCGGGCCGACCGCCGCGCCCAGGCCCGCCGTGCCGGCGGCGATCAGCACCGCGTCGATCGTGGCGCAGGCGAGCACCACCGCGCCCACGTGCTCGCGGCGCAGCCCCTGCCGCAGCACGAACGCGTTCTGCGCGCCGATGGCCACGATCAGCGAGGCGCCCAGGCCGAAGCCCGCGGCGAGCGGGGCGAGGAAGTCGAGCCGGTCCATCGCCGCAGGATCACCCGGGACCGGCGTCGTACGCCAGCAAGAACTGCTAAGGTCGATTCAGTCCCGCTTCATCGACGGAGGCGAACGTGCTGGATTACGCGCTGATCGAGGCCGTCGCGGCCGTGCTTCGCGAGGGCAGCTTCGAGCGTGCCGCCAGGGGGCTCGGCGTCACGCCGTCGGCGGTCTCGCAGCGGGTGAAGCTGATCGAGGAGCGGATGGGCACCGCGCTGATCGTCCGCGGCCAGCCCTGCGTGCCGACCGAGGCCGGTGCACGGCTGTGCCGGCACGCCGAGCGCGTGGCGATGCTCGAGGCCGACCTGCGGCACGCGCTGCCCGCGGTCTCCGGGCTCGGCCGGCCGGCCGACCGCCCGGTGCTGCCGATCGCCGTCAACGCCGACAGCCTCGCGACCTGGTTCGCCGACGTGATCGCCGAGGCCGCGGCCGACGGCGGGCCGCTGCTCGACGTGTCGATCGACGACCAGGACCACACCGCCGAGTGGCTGCAGCGCGGGCGCGTGCTCGCGGCGGTCACCTCCACCGGCACGCCGCTGCCCGGGTGCCGCAGCCGCCGGCTCGGCGCGCTGCGCTATCGGGCGACCGCCAGCCCGGCGTTCGTGCGGCGCTGGTTCGCCGACGGCGTGTCCGCGCGCACGCTCGCCGCCGCCCCCTGCCTGGTCTTCGACCGGAAGGACCGGCTGCAGCACCGATGGGCCGCGCGCGTGTCACGGCGCGAGGTGGAGTTCGCCGCGCACCGGCTGCCGTCGGCGCACGCCTTCGTCGCGGCGGCGCTGGCCGGCGTCGGCTGGGGCATGAACCCCGAGGCCCTGGTGACCGCGCACCTGAAGGCCGGCCGGCTGCGTCGCGTAGTCGCCGTCCGGTCCATCCCCGCTCGCGCGGGGACAACGCGATCGTCGATGCCTGGGTGTCGATGGCCGCGGGCTCCCACTCGGGCAGAGCGAGCCCGCAGCGCGACGAGGACTTCCGCTCCGCATCGCTCGCCGCGATGACGCCGATGCTCGCCGGCGCCGAGCGGGGCCTGGTCAGCGGTCCGATGAGCGGCTTCGATCCGGCGAAGGTCTCGGAGGCCCTGGGACTCGGGGCCGACGAGGGGTCGGTGGTGCTGGTGTCGGTCGGGTACGCGGCGCCGGGCAACGCGCCGCGGAAGCCGCGGCGGCCGGTGCCGGAGGGGTTGCGCCTGGCTTAGTCGGTGCGCCGACCGGCGCGACGCCGCTCACTTCGAGTCGGGATCCGCCATCCATTCCGGGATGTCGCGCCGGTCGTGCAGGATGCGCCAAACATCGACGTGATCCGCGCGCTCGGCGTAGAACACCCGATACGGGTACCGCTCCAGCGCCCACGCACGCAACCCCGGCAGGTTCAGTTCGTGCGCCCACCGCGGCGACCCCGTCGCGGGGTGGCGGGCGATGTGGGCATACGCGGCTTCAAGCGCGTCGACGAACCCGAGCGCGACCTGTTCAGAGCCTTCCTCGACGTAGCGGTCGACCGCGTCCTCCGCGTCCCGCACCGCCGCCGCGCGCAGGATCACGGGCCTGACCTTCATGCCGCCGTCAGGCCTTCCGACGCGCAGGCCGGCCTCGAGCGGCCCCGGTCCGCGCGCGGGCCCTCAGACGTTCGAGGTGATCCGCATCGACGGCCAAGGTGGGCGCCGACGCGGCCCCCGCCAGCAACAGTCCGCGCAGGTGCTGACGATCCTGATCGCGTCGGATCAGTTCGCGCACGTACTCGCTGCTGGTGCCGAACCCGCGCTGCTCGACCTGCTCGTCAACGAAGGCTTTCAGGCTCTCCGGGAGGGAGATGTTCATCGTGCTCATGCTGCGAGCATACGAGGCTTGCCAAATTTTGGCAAACCTTCCCAGAGGCGCGAGACGGCCGTCAGTGCATCGACCGCCGCCCGTCCTCGCGCCGCTCCGGCATCGCCTCGCTAACCCGCGCGGGTTCGTCGAAGGTCGAGAGCAGCAGCGCGCGCTCGGTGCGGCGACCGTCGAGCGACAGGCTGACCGCCGTGCCGCAGGCGATGCAGAAGTGGACGGTCATCGGACGCGGGTGCGCCTCGGACGTGTGGCCGACGCTGCCGATCTTGCCGCCGCCGAACTCCACGCAGGCGTCCGGCCACACCGGATCCCCTGGGCCGCGCACCCGCGCGAGCCCGCGGCAGAACCCGCAGTCGCAGCGGACCCAGTCCTGCGGATCGCCGCGCGTCCGGAAGCGCACCGCGCCGCACGGACATCCGCCTTCGAGTCGGCTTGTCATCGGTCCTCCCTAACGGGTCAGCGGCGCGGCTCGACCGCCACTACCGGCACGATCGCCGACTCGCCCTGGGCACGGGCCGTCGCCTCGTGCGACTTCATCCCCCACGACCACAGCCGCTCGGCCGGCAGCGGCAGCACCAGCAGCAGGTGCTCGAGGATCGCGAGCGACAGCAGCGACGCGACCAGCGTGATCGACACGACCTCGAAGGGCGACGCGCCCGGTGAAGCGGCCGCCTGCCACATCGGGATCGCGACGATCGTCGCGGCCGCGACCGACACCGGCAGCAGCGCGTTCATCGGCGCGCGCGTGAAGTAGCTCTGCAGGTACTTCAGGTGCTCGGGCAGGAAGTCGGCGTTCAGGTTGCGCACGCCGAGGAACACGTTGAGCTTCGCGCTCTGGCGCATCGTCCACAGCACCAGATACGTCCACAGCCCGGTCTGGTTCGGCCGGTCCCAGGTGGCGAAGGCGACGAACAGCGCGAGCACCACCAGCGCGAGCTCGTGGTGGACCACGGCCTCGAGCGCCGCGCGGAACCGCGGCCAGCCGCGCATCCCCGGCGGGCACGGCGTGCGCCGCGTGCCGGTCACGTAGCCGAGCAGGAAGCCCACCTCCTGCCACGCCCAGATCAGGATCGCGCAGGTGAAGCCGCAGTAGGCACCGGAGATCGAGGTCTGCCCGCTGCTGAACCACAGGCCCCAGACGGCCAGCGCGGCGACCACCGTGGTCGCGGCCATCGTCATCGGGTGCGTTCGGCGCGGCAGCCCGTCGAGGTAGAGGATCGCGCCGGTGCTCGCCCACCAGACGAGCACCGTGAACGCGAAGGGCAGCATGTACTGCACGAAGACTCCTGCGGTCGTCCGATCACCAGACCGGCGCGACGCGCACCGAGGCCGGCAGCGCGTTCTTCTTCACCGGCATCAGGAACAGCCGACCGAAGGTGAGCGCCGCGCCCGCCGCGCACAGGCCGCGGGTGATCCACGACCCGAGGCCGCCCTTCGCCTTCGCGTCGTCGACCTTCTTCGAGTACGCGAACAGCTTCTCGAGGCCGGCGCGGAACTTCGGGTTGTTCGTGTCGAGCACCAGCGGGAACACCTGCTTCGTGATCTCCGAGCAGACGTCGAAGACGCGGTAGTCGTAGGCGTCCGACTCCAGGCCCATCGCCTTGTGGAGCATCGGGCGCGTGTGGTCGCGCACGTACATCGTCGCGTAGACGGCGAGCAGGAAGAAGCGGATCCAGAGGGTGTTCAGGCCGGTCAGCAGCTTCGGGTCGGCGCGCATCATCAGCGCGAACGACTCGCCGTGGCGGAACTCGTCGTTGCACCAGCGCTCGAACCACTTGAAGATCGGGTGGAAGCGCAGCTCCGGGTGCTTCTCCAGCTGCCGGTAGATCGTGATGTAGCGGGCGTAGCCGATCTTCTCGGACAGGTAGACGGAGTACATGATGTACTTCGGCTTGAAGTAGGTGTAGTGCTTCGTGCGCTTGAGCGCACCGAGGTCCACGCCCAGCCCGTAGTCCTTCAGCGCCATGTTGATGAAGTTCGCGTGACGCGACTCGTCGCGCGTCAGGTAGGTCATCAGCTGCTTGATGTCGGGGTTCTCGACGTTGCGGCGGATCTCGTTGTAGAGGACGCAGCCCGAGTACTCCGAGGTCAGCGAGGACACGAGGAAGTCGAGGAACTCCTGGCGCAGCTCGGGCTCGAGCTCGCGGATCTCGCTCGCGAACTCGGCGGTGCGCTGGAAGTGGTCATGGTTGTTGTCGCCGGCGTACTCCGCCATGTGCGCGTCCCACTCGGCGCGCATCGGCGAGACGTCGATGCGGTTCATCGCCTCGTAGTCGGTGGTGTAGAAGCGCGGGCTGATCAGCGTGCGCGCCTTGGCGTGCGCCATCGCCTGCTCGGGCGAATCGATCGTGGTGTCCATCGACATGACGGTCTCCCTGGGAACTCAGTGGCGAGGCGCGGCCGCGATCAGCCGCGCGAACACGGCCGCGTTGGTCGGGCCGAAGGATTCGAGGTCGACGAGCCGGCCGGTGGCCGGGTCGTGCAGGGTCAGTCGCCCGTCGGCGCGGCCGATCAGCTCGAACGGCTGCTCGGGACCGAGGCCGCGCGCCCGGCGCTCGCGGGCCAGCCCGCGCAGCACGCCGCGCACGAAGCCCTGCTCGCCGACGAAGGACTCGACCGCGGCGCCGGTCGTGGCGTCGGTGACCGCGATCGAGCCGTCGGGCCGGTCGTCGAAGCGCAGCATCCGCGTCGCCGCCGCCGGCGCGTCGGGCTCGCGGACCTCGACGCCCGACAGCCGCACCGCAGCCGCCGCCACGAACGCGAACAGCGCGACCGCGGCCATCGCGGCGATCGCGCCGCGCGGGATCATCGGGTCCTGGGGACGGGGCACGGCCTTGGTGGTCATCGCGGGCTCCGGGTCGTGGGCTCAGCGGCCGGCGAGCGCGGCATCGCCGTCGGCGCGGCCCGGCATCCGCACCGACGCGGCGGCTGGCATGCGGACCGGGACGGGCGCGGCGGCCGGGGGCGCGAGCGACGCGGGCGCGGCGGGCTGCAGCGCGCCGCCGGTCGCCTTCGACCAGGCCTCGGCGAGCAGCGCGCCGACCGTCTCGCCGTCGGCCACGCCGCGCAGCATCGGCTCGGGCTTCGCCAGCCGCCACGGCCGCGCGTGCGGCCACAGGTGCGCGTAGCCGATCGAGGCCTCGGCGAGCGTCAGCGGCAGGTCGCCGGTGCCGTCGCGATGGATGCGCAGCCCGGCCGCGGCGATCCGGCCGTGGGGGATGTTGAAGCTCATCGTCAGCACGATGCCCACGCGCATCACCACGCGCCGGTCGGTGACGGTGTAGAGCGTCGTCCGTGCCGACAGCCAGGCCATCGTCCACAGCAGGCCGACCGCGACGGCCGCGAGGGCCGACAGCGTCGCCAGGCCGGCAGCCGCCTGGCGGACGGTGTCGCCGTCGGCGAGCGCGGACGCGACCTGCACCGCGCCCACGATCGCGAAATAGATCGCGACCTTGCGGACGTGGAAGACGCGCAGCGCGAGCGCGCGGACCTCGGGCGCGCCCTGCCAGACGATCCGCTCGCCCGCGGGCAGCGGCTCGGGCAGGCCGGGCACCGGCTCGAAGTCGTGTTCCGGCCCGGGGCCGTGGCGATGGCCGTCCATGGTCAGAACAGCGGCTCGGCGCGCTCGGGGGTGGCGTACAGCAGGCCGGCACCCCAGATCGCCATGATCTTCTCCTCCTCGAGCATCGTGACCTGCTGCGGGTCGCGGGTGCTCGGCACGGCGGCGAACTGCGCGCCCTGCAGCGCGCCGACGCGCACGCCGCGGCGGGTGATCCGGCAGAAGTTGATCGGCAGCAGCACGCTGCGGGTGCCGCCGCCGTCCATCGGGATCGCGACCTCGAGATGGCGGAACATCGCTTCGGAGCGGTCGACCCAGAGGTCCACCACGGTGCCGCCGGTCTCGCCGTCGGCACCGATCACGGGCAGGCCGCGCGGGTCGCGGTCCTGCGTCGCCACCGAGTAGTCGGGCAGCGTGCGCAGCGGCACGATCTTCGGCTCGTGGTGCAGCGTGAGCTCGGGATGATCCGGCCGCTCGGTCCACGAGCCGGGGCCCACGCCCGCGGTCAGCGCGTCGCCGACCGGCTCGATCGGCGCGCCGTTGAAGCGGTTCGCCGGTTCGGCGGTGAAGTTGGTCAGCGGCGCGTGAAAGCTCGGCGCCTGCCGGGTGCTGCCGTCGTGCAGCAGGTAGGTCTTCGGGCGCGGCGCGGGCGGCCAGCCCTCGATCGTGCCGTGCGCGGTCTCCAGCGGGTAGCCCTCTCGCTTGCCTTCACGGACCAGGTAGACGATCAGTCCCGCGAAGAACGCCCAGAACACGTAGAGGACGATCTGCGCGACGTCCACGTACTGCGTGATGGCTCCGAATCCCATGTTGACGCTCCTTTGTGCGCGATGCGGTCAGCCGGGCAGCACCGGCAGTCCGAACTTCGTGGGCGACGCCGGCGTGGCGCCGCGCCGTGAGGTCCTGACCAGCGGTCCGATCGCGATCAGGGTGGTGAACAGCAGGAACAGCTCGACGTGGTAGACGGTGGCGTAGCCGGTGGCCGGGTGCTGCAGCACCTCGCCGAGCGCGCCGCTCGAGGCGAGCGCCGAGACCGCGTCGCGCAGGCCGCCGCCGGCGGCGATCGCGAGACCCGCGCAGGTGGCCTGCACACCGCCCCAGGCGCCGAGCGCGAGCCCCTTGAAGCCGTCGGTGTCGAGCGCCATCGCCGCGGTCAGCGTGCCGACCGCGAACAGCCCGCCGCCGAAGCCGATCAGCACGACGCCCGCGCGGAACAGCATCGGCGAGCCGACCGGCTCGGCGAAGATCACCATCGAGAACGCGGCGAGCCCCGCGGTCGCGCCCGCGGCCGCGACCCGCAGCGGGTCGGCGCCGCGGCCGAGCCGCCGCGCGGCCAGGCCGAACGCGGCGAGCGAGCCGGCGGCGATCAGGCCGGTGAGTGCGCTGGTCGCACCCACGCCGAGCCCGAGGATCTCGGCGCCGTAGGGCTCGAGCACGATGTCCTGCATGCTGAACGCCGCGGTGCCCAGGCCCACCGCCCACAGGAACCGCCGTGCGCGCGTCGCGCCCGAGAAGCGCGCCCAGGCCTCGCGGAAGCCGGACGCGTCGGTCGCGTCGTTGCGGCGGCCGAGCACGCGCGGCTCCTGCTTCCACAGCGCGATCAGGTTCAGCGCCATCGTCACGCTGGCCGAGCCCTGGACGACCTTCACCAGCTGCACCTGCGTGAAGTCGGCGAGCAGGAACCCGAAGACGACGCTCGAGACCACCATGCCGGCCAGCAGCATCACGTACATCAGCGCGACCACGCGCGGCCGCGCGTCCTCGGGCGCGATGTCGGTGGCGAGCGCCAGCCCCGCGGTCTGCACGGTCTGCATGCCGGCACCGACCATCAGGAACGCGAGCGCGCCGCTCGCGTGGCCGATCCACCACGGGCCGTTCGTGATGTCGCCCGACAGCAGGATCAGCGCGAACGGCATGATCGCCAGCCCGCCGAACTGCAGCCAGGTGCCGAGCCAGATGTAGGGCACGCGGCGCCAGCCGAGCACCGAGCGGTGCGTGTCGGAGCGGAAGCCGATCAGCGCGCGGAACGGCGCGACCAGGATCGGCAGCGCCACCAGCGCGGCCACCAGCCAGGCGCCCACGCCCAGCTCGACGATCATCACGCGGTTCAGCGTGCCGATCAGCAGCGCGGCCGCCATCCCCACCGACACCTGGAACAGCGACAGGCGCAGCAGGCGCGCGAGCGGCAGCCGGTCGCTCGCCGCGTCGGCGAACGGCAGCAGGCGCGCGGGTACCTGGACCCACGTCTGCCAGAGCCGCTTGCGCGGGACGTTCATCGACGACACTCGAGCTCCATCGCCTGCGACGTGTAGAAGCCGACGCCGATCCGGTGCGTGCGCGCCGCGGCCCAGCCGGCGAGGCCGGGGGCCCGGCCGATCGCGGTGCGCAACCGGTCCTCGCGGACCGGCACGATCGCCGGCGCGCGGTCCGAGCGCGGGAACAGCTTGCCGGTCGCGTGCATCACCGACAGCAGCGGCGTGCGCGGCGCGAAGGTGAACAGCATCGAGCGGCGCACGCGCGGCGCGAGCGCCGTCAGCGCCTTCACCACGTCCTCGGGCTCGTAGTGGATCAGCGAGTCCATCCCCACCACGTGGTCGAACTCGCCGAGCGCGGCGTCGAGCATGTCGCCCGAGCGGAAGTCGATGCGGCCGGCGCCCAGGTCCTGCGGCAGCCGCTGGCGCGCGAGCTCGACGAGGGTGGGCGACAGGTCGATCGCCAGCACCTCGGCGCCGCGGCGCGCGGCCTCGACCGACAGCGCGCCGGTCCCGCAGCCCGCGTCGAGGATCCGACGGCCGTGCAGGTCCTCGGGCAGCCACGACAGCAGCGTCGAGCGCATCCGGTCGCGGCCCTCGCGGACCGTGCGGCGGATGCCGCTCACCGGTGCCGACGAGGTGAGGCGCGCCCAGGCCTCGACGGCGGTGCGGTCGAAGTAGTGCTCGATCGCCTCGCGGCGCCGGACGTAGGACGGGTCGGCGGCCATGTCAGTCGAATCCCAGCAGGTCGAAGATCTCGCGGTCCTTCAGCGAGTCGGGGGCGAGCGGCTCGGTGCCGGCCCAGAGCTTCTCGGCGAGCTGCAGGTACTCCTGCTGCACCGCGCGCAGCTCGGGCGAGTCCTCCATCTCGAACAGCGTCGACTTCTTCAGCCGGCTGCGGCGGATCACGTCGAGGTCCGGGAAGTGCGCCATCCGCTTGAGCCCGACCTTGTCGTTGAACCGGTCGATCTGGTCGGTGTCGCGGGAGCGGTTGGCGATCACGCCGCCCAGCCGCACGTCGTAGTTCTTCGACTTGGCCTTGATCGCCTGCACGATGCGGTTCATCGCGAAGATCGAGTCGAAGTCGTTGGCGGTCACGATCAGCGCGCGGTCGGCGTGCTGCAGGGGCGCCGCGAAGCCGCCGCAGACCACGTCGCCCAGCACGTCGAAGATCACCACGTCGGTGTCCTCGAGCAGGTGGTGCTCCTTGAGCAGCTTCACCGTCTGGCCGACGACGTAGCCGCCGCAGCCGGTGCCGGCCGGCGGGCCGCCGGCCTCGACGCACATCACGCCGTTGTAGCCCTCGAAGACGAAGTCCTCGACGCGCAGCTCCTCGGGGTGGAACTGCACCGACTCGAGCACGTCGATGACGGTGGGCTGCAGCTTCTTGGTCAGCGTGAAGGTCGAGTCGTGCTTCGGGTCGCAACCGATCTGCAGCACCCGCTTGCCGAGCTTGGAGAACGCGACCGACAGGTTCGACGAGGTCGTGCTCTTGCCGATGCCGCCCTTGCCGTAGACCGCGAAGACCTTGGCCCCCTCGATCTTCAGGTCGGGGTCCATCTGCACCTGCACGCTGCCGTCGCCGTCGGGCGGGCGCGGTCGGCGGATCTCGGAGATCGGGACGTTGGTGACGTTCATGCGGCGGATCCTTCCGTGATGCCTTCGAGGCGGTCCTCGAGTTCTTCGCCCGCGCGACGCAACGCTTCGAGCGTCGCTTCGTCGGGCGTCCAGTAGTTCCGTGCGCTCGCCTCGAGCAGCCGGCTCGCGACCTTCGCCGACGCCGTCGGGTTCAGCTTCGCGAGACGCTCGCGCATCTCGGGGTCGAGCATGAAGGTCTCGGTCAGCTGCTGGTACACCCAGGGCTGGACCTGGCCGGTCGTCGCGGACCAGCCCATCGTGTTGGTCAGGTGGACCTCGATCTGGCGCACGCCCTCGTAGCCGTGCGACAGCATCCCCTCGTACCACTTCGGGTTCAGCATCCGCGTGCGGCTCTCGAGCGCGACCTGCTCGGACAGCGTGCGGATCGTGCCGTCGCCCTTGGTCTGGTCGCCGATGTAGACCGGGATGTCCTCGCCGCCCTTCGCCCGGCGCACCGCGCGGCTGATGCCGCCCAGCGTGTCGAAGTAGGTGTCGACGGTGGTCACGCCGAGCTCGACCGAGTCCAGGTTCTGGAAGGTGAGCTTCACGTCGGCGAGCTGGCTCTGCAGCAGCGCGGGCTGCTTCTGCGGCCGGCCCGCGCGGCCGTAGGCGAAGCCCTTGCGGCGCGTGTAGGCCTCGGCGAGCTCGTCCTCGTCGTCCCAGCGGCCGTTCTCGATCATCAGGTTGACGTTCGAGCCGTAGGCGCCGTCGGCGTTGCCGTAGACGCGCAGCGCCGCGGTCTCCAGGTCGCAGCCGTGCTCGGCGATGTAGGCGAGCGCGTGCTTCCTGACGAAGTTCGTCTCGGGCGGCTCGTCGGCCGAGGCGGCGAGGAACGCGGCCTCGGCCAGCAGCTTGATCTGCAGCGGCATCAGGTCGCGGAAGATCCCCGACAGGGTGATCAGCACGTCGATCCGCGGACGGCCCAGCTCGGCCGCCGGGATGAGCGTCGCGCCCGCGAGCCGACCGTAGGAGTCGAAGCGCGGCTTCGCACCCATCAGCGCGAGCGCCTGCGCGATCGGACCGCCCTCGGTCTTCAGGTTGTCGGTGCCCCAGAGCACGATCGCGATCGACTCGGGCAGCTCGTCGTGTTCCTGCGCGTGGCGCTCGAGCAGCCGGGCCGCCTGCGCGGCGCCGTCGCGGCAGGCCCAGGCGCTGGGGATGCGGAACGGGTCGAAGCCGTGCAGGTTGCGGCCGGTGGGCAGCACCGACGGGTTGCGCAGCAGGTCGCCGCCGGGCGCGGGCCGCAGCCAGCGGCCGTCGAGCGCGCGCAGGATGCCGTCGAGCTCGGTGTCGGCCATCAGCAGCCGCTGCGCGTCGCGCAGCTCGGCCAGCCGCGCCACCGTGGGCGCGTCGCCCTGCACGCCGGCCACCGTCGCCGCCTGCTCGGGCGTCGCACCGGCCACCAGCGCCTCGATCGCCGCGCGCGGCGGCACCGGCACGTCGATGCCGGACTCGGCCATCGACGCGAGCATGTCGGTGCGCTGCGCCTGCGTCAGGACATGGCCGACCACGTGCAGCCCGTTCGGGATCAGCGTGGTCTCGAACTCCATCAGCTTCACGTGCAGGCGCTGCACCTGCGCATCGGCCTCGTCGGCCGCCCACCCGGGTTCGGCCGCGGCCATCTCGAGCTCGGCGGCCTGCGCCTGGATCGCCGCCGCGAGCCCCGCGCGGGTCGACGCGGCCTCGTCGGGCTCGAGCCCGCGCCAGCGGTCGACCGACTCCTTGAGCTCGAGCAGCCCGCGGTAGAGACCGGCGCCGGAGATCGGCGGCGTGAGGTAGGAGATCAGCGTGGCGCCGGCGCGGCGCTTCGCGATCGTCCCTTCCGACGGATTGTTCGACGCGTACAGGTAGAGGTTCGGCAGCGTGCCGATCATCCGGTCCGGCCAGCAGTCGCCGGTCATGCCGGCCTGCTTGCCGGGCATGAACTCGAGCGCGCCGTGGGTGCCGAAATGCAGCACCGCGTGCGCGGCGAAGTCCTCGGCGATCCAGCGGTAGAAGGCCGAGAACGCATGCGTCGGCGCGAAGCCGCGCTCGAAGAGCAGCCGCATCGGGTCGCCCTCGTAGCCCATGCCGGGCTGCACGCCGACCACGACGTTGCCGAAGCGCTCGCCCATCACGAAGATCGAGCGGCCGTCGGTCTGGATGCGGCCCGGCGCCGGGCCCCACTGGCCCTCGATCTCGCGCAGCCAGGTCTCGCGGCGGACATGGTCGTCGGCCGAGACCTTCGCGCAGACGTTGGCCGGGGTGCCGTACTGCTGCGCATTGCCTTCCAGCACCGCGCGGCGCAGCGCCTCGACCGAGGCCGGCACCTCGACCGTGTAGCCGGCGGCCTTCATCGCGGACAACGTGTTGTGCAGCGACTCGAACACCCCGAGGCAGGCCGCGGTGCCCGCGTTGCCCGAGGCCGGCGGATAGTCGAACAGCACGATCGCCACGCGGCGCTGCGCGCGCTCCGAGCGGCGCAGCGCGATCATCTTCCCGACCCGCGCGGCGAGCTTCGAGACCCGCTCCGAGCAGGTCATCATGTCGCGGGAATCCTCGGCGGCGTCGAAGGTGCAGCGTTTCGAGCAGCCGGTGCAGGTCGCGCCGGGCGCGCCGCCGCGGCCGCCGAACACCGTGGGCGCGGTCGCGCCGTCGAGCTCGGGGATCGCGACCATGATCGTGCTCTCGACCGGCAGCAGCCCGCGCTCGGACGCGCCCCACTGGTCGAGGGTCTGGAACTCGACCGGATGCGCGGCGACGTAGGGCACGTCGAGCGCCGCGAGCGCCTCCTCGGCGGCGCGCGAGTCGTTGTAGGCCGGGCCGCCGACGAGCGAGAAGCCGGTGAGCGAGACCACCGCGTCGACCGTGGCGACACCGTCCTTCATGAAGAACCGCTCGATCGCCGGCCGCGAGTCCAGGCCGGCCGCGAAGGCCGGCACCACCTGCAGGCCCTCGACCTCCATCGCCGCGATCACGCCGTCGTAGTGGCGCGCGTTGCCGGCGAGCAGGTAGGAGCGCAGCAGCAGCAGGCCCACCCGGCCCTTCGGCAGCCCCTCGCCCTGCAGGCGCGGCAGCGCGTCGGGCGCATCCGAGATCCGGCCCTTCATCCGCGGGTGGTACAGGCCGACCTCGGGGTACTCGACCGGCGGCTGCGGCTTGAGCTTGCCGCGCAGGCCCTTGCGCGGGCCGTCGGCATAGCGGTCCACCAGCGCGCGGACCATGTTCAGCACGTTCTCTTCCGACCCGCCCAGCCAGTACTGCAGCGTGAGGAAGTAGGCGCGGACGTCCTGCGCGGTGCCGGGCACGAAGCGCAGCAGCTGCGGGATCCGGCGCAGCATCTTCATCTGCTGCGCGCCGGCCGACGAGGGCTGGCCGGCCTGCGGCTTGCCGGCGTTGCCGCGCAGCTTGCGCAGCATCGCCATCAGTCCGCCCGAGCCGCCGTCCATCGTGAAGCGGCCCATCCGGGTCAGCTTCGTGACCTCCGGCGCGGACATCGCGCAGACCATCGCGTCGCAGGCGTCGCGGCGCGCCTTCAGCGCGGGCAGCACCGCCTGGAAATGGTCCTCGAGGAAGAGCATCGTGACGATCACGACGTCGCCGCTGGCGATGTCGGCGACGCAGCGCGCGAGCGCCTCGGGGCGGTCGGACCACTCGGAGGCCGCGTGCACGCGCAGCGACAGGCCCGGCAGCTCGCGCTCGAGCTGGGTCGTCGCGCGTGCGATCGCGCTCGACAGGTGGGTGTCCATCGTCACGAGGACGACGTTCACCGCCGTGCGGTCAACGGCTGAAGTGCGCCTTGGCGTCATAGAGAGTCTCCACCGTGATCAGGGCGACGCCACGCTCGAGCGCGAAGCGCTCGGTGTTGCGGCGGGCCTTGCCGCGGACGAAGAACGGGATCTTCTGCAGCTCGCGCTCGGCCTCGGCAGCCCAGGGCGCGGGGCCGGCGGGCCGCTCGACCGCTGCGGTCGGGGACGCCGGGCTCGGTGTCGCGGCGGCGGCGATCGGCGCGATCGGCACCTCGGCGACGCGGGGCCCCGGTGGCGCGGACGGCACGGGGTCGGCCGCGGCCTTCGGCGAGGGGTCGTGCATCGGGGCCGTGGCCGATGCGACCGGCACCCCGAGCGGCACCGCGGGCGCGGTTCGCCCGAGGTGGGAAGCGGCGGCGCCTTCGTGGAACTCGAAGTCGCCGCGGAACATCGTCAGCAGGTGCTCCTCCAGCCCCATCATCAGCGGCTGGACCCACGTGTCGAAGAGCACGTTCGCGCCCTCGAAGCCCATCTGCGGCGCGAAGCGGGCGGGGAAGTCCTGCACGTGGACGGGCGCGGAGATCACCGCGCAGGGCAGGCCGAGGCGCTTGGCGATGTGCCGCTCCATCTGCGTGCCGAGCACCAGCTCGGGATGCAGCTCGGCCACGCGCTCCTCGACCTCGAGGTAGTCGTCGGTGATCAGCGCCTCGAGGCCGTAGCCCTTCGCCGCCTCGCGGACCTCGCGGGCGAACTCGCGCGAGTAGGTGCCCAGGCCGACCACCTCGAAGCCCAGCTCCTTCGACGCGATCCGTGCCGCGGCGATCGCGTGGGTGGCGTCGCCGAAGACGAAGACGCGCTTGCCGGTCAGGTAGGTGGAGTCGACCGACTTCGCGTACCAGGGCGCACGCGACGCGTTCGAGGCGAGGACCGGCTCGGGGTCGACGCCGGCGAGCGCGGCGACCTCGCGGACGAAATCGACGGTGGCGCCGTGCCCGATCGGCACGACCTTCGTCGCCGGCTGGCCGATCGAGCGCGCGAGCCACTGCGCGGCGAGCCCGGCGGTCTCGGGGTAGAGCACGACGTTGAAGTCCGCGTCGCCGAGCCGCGCGAGGTCGGCGGGCGTCGCCTCCCAGGGTGCGACGACGTTGACGTCGATGCCGAGGTCGCGCAGCAGCCCGAGCACCTCGCGCTGGTCGTCGCGGTGACGGAAGCCGAGCGCGGTGCCGCCCAGCACGTTGCAGCGCGGGCGCTGGCCCTCGGCGCGCGGCGCGCGGCGTACCGGCGGGACCAGGCGGCGCACCAGCTGCAGGAAGGTCTCGGCGGCGCCCCAGTTCTCCTTGCGCTGGTACGAGGGCAGCTCCAGCGGGACCACCGGCACCGGCAGCGCGAGCGCCTTGGAGAGCCCGCCCGGGTCGTCCTGCAGCAGCTCGGCGGTGCACGAGGCGCCGACGATCATCGCCTGCGGCGAGAAGCGCTCGAAGGCCTCGCGCGCGGCGACCTTGAACAGCTCGGCGGTGTCGGCGCCGAGGTCGCGTGCCTGGAAGGTGGTGTAGGTGACCGGCGGCCGGCGGGGCAGCCGCTCGATCATCGTGAACAGCAGGTCGGCGTAGGTGTCGCCCTGCGGCGCGTGCAGCACGTAGTGCAGCGAGCGCATCGCGGTGGCGACCCGCATCGCGCCGACGTGCGGCGGGCCCTCGTAGGTCCAGAGCGTCAGTTGCATCGCGGGCTCCGGGTCAGGCGGCGAGCAGCGCGCGGCGCCGCATCGGCCGCGCGAACAGCTCGGCGAGGTCCCCGGCCTGCTCGTAGCCCTGGACCGGGGTGAAGACCAGCTCGATCGACCACTTGGTGGTCATGCCCTCGGCCTCCAGCGGATTCGCGAGGCCGAGGCCGCAGACCACGAGGTCCGGCTTCGCCGCGCGGCAGCGGTCGAGCTGCCGCTCGACGTCCTGGCCCTCGGAGATCAGCGTGCCGGGCGGCAGCAGCGCGAGCTCGGGCGCGAGGTGCTGGCGATGCAGGTACGGCGTGCCGACCTCGACCAGCGACATGCCCAGCTCGCGCGACAGGAAGCGCGCGAGCGGCGGCTCGAGCTGCGAGTCGGGGAAGAGGAAGACGCTGCGGCCGGCGAGGCGCTCGCGATGCGCGGCGAGGGCCTTTCGGGCCCGCTCGCGGCGCGGCGCGACGACCGCGTCGAAGCGCTCGGCCGGCACGCCCCAGGCGTCGGCCGCGGTGCGCAGCCACGCGGTCGTGCCCTCGTCGCCGAGCGGGAAGGGCGCGGCCAGAACGGTCGCCCCGCGGGCCTCGAGCAGCCGCCCGGTCTCGGCGAGGAAGGGCTGCGCGAGCAGCACGACGGTGTCCGGCCCGACGGCGGTCAGCTCGTTCGCGCGGCGCGGCGGCAGGAAGCCCACCGGGCCGATGCCCAGCTCGTCGAACACGCGGCGGAACTGGTCCTCGACGATGTCGGCCATCGCGCCGGCCACCAGCAGGGACTTCGGCGAGCCCGCAGGCGCGGCGGGCATCGTCGGCACCAGCGCGGCGAGGCAGGCGTCCTCGCCCTGCGTGAAGGTGGTCTCGATGCCGCTGCCCGAGTACGACAGCACGCGGCAGGTCGGCGAGAACCGCCTGGAGAGCCGCTGCGCGGCGCGCGACAGGTCGAGCTTGATGACCTCGGACGGGCACGAGCCCACGAGGAACAGCATCCGGATGTCGGGCCGGCGATCGAGCAAGCGGGTGACCACGCGGTCGAGCTCGTCCTGCGCGTCGGCGAGGCCGGCGAGGTCGCGGTCGTCGATGATCGCGGTCGCGAAGCGCGGCTCGGCGAAGATCATCACGCCCGCGGCCGACTGGATCAGGTGGGCGCAGGTGCGCGAGCCCACGACGAGGAAGAAGGCGTCCTGGATCCGGCGGTGCAGCCAGACGATGCCGGTCAGGCCGCAGAAGACCTCGCGCTGGCCGCGCTCGCGCAGCAGTTCGGTCGGCCCGCAGGCGGCGGCGTGGATGGGGATCGGGGCGTTCATGCGGCGACTCCGGCGGCCTGGGACGCGGCCTCGCGCTCGGCGTCGAGCCGGGCGGCACGCAGCTTCAGCACGAACTGCGTGGCGTTGACGACGTAGGTCGCATACGCGGCGAGCGCGAGCAGCATCTGCCCGCGCGCGTCGAGGAAACCGGTGGCCAGCGCGAGCAGGTAGGCGGTGTGCAGCGCGAGCACCGCCATGCTGAAGACGTCTTCCCAGTAGAAGGCCGGCGCGAACAGGTACACGCCGAAGACGACCTTCTCCCAGATGCAGCCGGTGACCATGATCGTGTAGAGCACCAGCGTCTTCACGACCACCGAGACCGTCGCCGCGTCGTGGCCCTCGCCGGTCCACAGGTAGCGCAGCACCAGCCCGAGGGACACGAGGAACACCACGAACTGGACCGGCGCGAGGATGCCCTGGACGAGCGTCCACCCCGACGCGTCCCGGCGGACCCGCTCCTCGGGGGTGTACAACCCCTTGTGTCCGGTGGCGGGACGGGGACGGGAATCCCTGCCCTGACCCTTCGATTCAGTGCCCATGAAGGCAATCTAGTCCTGCCCGAGCCCCGGTGTCAATTAAACTTGACGTACTCCGGGTCTGACACTAGCGTATGGACTACCAGCGCCGACCGTCGCATGTCCTTGACACATGGCAAAGCTGGATTGGACACTGGCGTCGTCACAACGGGGTACCGGTCCACACGGCTGAAGCAGCCGAGCGAGCCTCTGCTCCGCCCACCGACGATTTCGATCGTGCGCCGCCCCGTGGGGTCGCACGCGACAGGCGAGCGACGTTCGACACCGCTCGCCGGGGAGGGCACATGGATCGGTCGACCGAAGACGGGCAGGGCTTCGCCGCCCTGTCGTCTCAGCAGGAATCGCAGTACACCGGCCCTGCCGACGCGGACGCGTTCGGCACGGGCCTCGACCCGCGGGCGTGGCTCGAGCGGACGATCGAGACGGAGATCATCCCCCGGCTGATGCTCGCGCACCGGCACGCGGGCATCGCCGCGGCCGACACGCTCGACGCCGGCACCGAGGAGATCGGTCGCGACGACGTCGCGACGTTCACCGGCCTGCTGCTGCACGACGACGTGGTGGCCTGCGAGAGTTTCGTGGGCGCGCTGCGCGAGCGGGGCGTGGGCCTCGGCGAGGTCTATCTCGACCTGGTCGCCGCATCGGCCCGCCGGCTCGGCGTGCTGTGGGAGAACGACGAGTGCGACTTCGCCCAGGTCACGCTGTCGCTGTGGCGGCTTCAGAACCTGGTGTTCGACCTCAGCCCGCAGCTGCCCGAGGCCTGGAACCCGCGGCCCGGCGGCACGCGCCGCGCGCTGCTGGCCGCCGCGCCCGGCTCGCAGCACACGCTCGGGTTGCTGGTGGTCGCCGAGTTCTTCCGCCGCGCCGGATGGGATGTCTGGTCCGATCCGTGCGCGAGCGAGGGCGACCTGGCCGCGCTGGTCCGCAGCGAATGGTTCGACCTGGTCGGGCTGTCGGTCGGGATGGACGGGCACGTGCAGGCGCTCGGATCGGTTATCCTCGCGCTCCGTCGCGCGTCGAGGAACCCGCAGGTCGGGGTCATGGTGGGAGGCCCGATCCTCGCGAACCGACCGCAGGTGGTGGCCGAGGTGGGCGCCGATTTCACGGCGACCGACGCGCGGCAGGCCGTCGAGCGGGCGGACGCCTTCGTCGCGTCGCGTCATCAACCTTCGCTGCAGTCGTAGCACAGAGCGGGCCGCCATGGACCGGCGCCGGAATCGGACCGGACCGGAGGGCAGGCCAGCCGCCACGCCACGTACGTCCGTGAACCGACTCGAAGCCTTCCAGCACACCTTCTCGACTCTCGGGGCCGAGGACACCGCGTCTCTGATCGCCGCGGCGGCGGACGTCGCGCTGCTGGTCGACGAGCAGGGCGTGATCCGCGACGTCTCGATCGGCAACGCCGACCTCGCCGAACTGCCGCACGACGACTGGATCGGCAAGCCCTGGGCCGAGACCGTGACCGTCGAGAGCCGGCCGAAGGTCGAGGCGCTGCTCGCCGACGTCGGCGGCGGGCCGGCGCAGCGCTGGCGCCACGTGAACCACCCGTCGGCCGCGGGCGCCGACGTGCCGATGATGTATTCGGCGATCCAGGCCGGACCCGGCAGGTCGGTGGTCGCGATCGGGCGCGACATGCGGCCGCTCGCGATGATCCAGCAGCGGCTGATCGCCGCGCAGCAGTCGATGGAGCGCGACTACCTGCGGCTGCGCCAGCTGGAGACGCGCTACCGGGCGCTGTTCCAGTCGGTCTCCGAAGGCGTGCTGATCGTCGACGCGACCACGCTGAAGGTCGTCGAGGCGAATCCCGCCGCGGCCGTGCTGCTCGACGAGTCGCCGCGCCGCCTGGTGGGCCGCGCGCTGCCAGACTGCTTCGACGGCGGCAGCCGTGCCGCGCTGCAGGCGCTGCTCGACGCGGCGCGCACCGCGCGCCAGGCCGAGGACACGCGGCTCGCGGTCGCCGGCGCCGGCGCCGGGCGCGAGACCACGGTCTCGGCCTCGCTGTTCCGCCAGGACAGCACCTCCCTGTTCCTCGTGCGGATCGCGCCGCCCGCGCCCGAGCTCGACACCTCGGCCGCCCCCACGCGGCGTGCGGTGCTCGCCGCGGTGGACCGCGGGCCCGACGCGCTCGCGGTCACCGACCCGGCCGGCCGCATCCTCTACGCGAACGCGGCGTTCGCGGCGATCGCGCAGATGGACTCGGCCGAGCAGGTGGTGGGCGAGCCGCTCGACCGCTGGCTGGGCCGCGCCGGCGTGGACCTCGGCGTGCTGATCGCCACGCTGCGGCAGAACGACGCGGTGCGCCTGTTCCCGACGGTGATGCGTGGCCGCTTCGGCGGCGAGACCACGGTCGAGATCTCGGCCGCGGCGGTGCCGGGCGGCACGCCCTGCCTCGGCTTCACGATCCGAGACGTGGGCCGCCGGCTGCCGGCCGAGGGCCGCAGCACCCAGGGCCTGCAGCGCACCGTGGGCCACCTGACCGAGCTGGTGGGCCGCGTGCCGCTGAAGGACATCGTCGGCGAGACCACCGACATGATCGAGCAGCTGTGCATCGAGGCCGCGCTGCAGCTCACCCGCGACAACCGTGCGGCCGCGGCCGAGATGCTCGGCCTGTCGCGCCAGAGCCTCTACGTGAAGCTGCGCCGCTACGGCCTGGGCGACTACGCGCCCGACGGCAGCGCGGGCGAGCGGTAGGAAGGCGGCGTTGAACGACGCGACCTCGATGCGGGACCTCGGGTCCGCGGCGGTCGGGGGCGCGTCGGGTCGCGCGCCGTCGGGCGCCCGGACCGAGGTCGCGATCCCGCTGTCCTCGCAGGTCGCGCTGCTCGCGCTCGCGGACCTGAAGCCCGAGCACCGCCTGTTCGGCTGGCTGCGCTTCCCCACCGCGCACGGCGCGCTGCGCGGCACGCCGGGGCTGCGCTTCCTGAAGGTGCTGGGCAGCGGCCGCGGCGGCGGCTTCGGCATCGCGCCGAGCGCCACGATCCAGGGCCTGTTCTGCCTGTTCGACGACGCCGCGTCGGCCGATGCCTTCGTCGCGCCCGGCGGCGGCTTCGAGCCCTGGCGGCGGCGCGCGCGCGAGGCCTTCAGCGTGCGGCTGCGCGCCTACTCGGTCCGCGGCAGCTGGTCGGGGGTGGCGCCTGAGCTCGGTGCGCGCGTGCCGGTCTCCGGCCCGATCGCCGCGCTCACCCGCGCGTCGATCCGACCGACGCGCGCACGCCGCTTCTGGTCGATGGAGCCCCCGGCCGAACGCGAGCTCGAGGCGGCCTCCGGCTGCCTGGTCGCGGCCGGCGTCGGCGAGGCGCCGTTCTTCCGGCAGGCGACCTTCAGCGTCTGGGACTCGGTCGCGTCGATGGACGCCTACGCGCGCACCGGCGCGCACCTCGCGGCGATCCGCGCGTCGGCACAGGGGGACTTCTTCTCCGAGTCGATGTTCGTGCGCTTCGTGCCGGAGGACGCGCGTGGCAGCTGGCGGGGGCGCCGCCTTGCCTGAGCACCGCGTCGTCGTCGTCGGCGCGGGCATGGCCGGGCTGTCGGCCGCCGTCGACCTCGCCTCGCGCGGCATCGAGGTCGTGGTGCTCGAGCGCGCGGCGACGGTGGGCGGCAAGCTGCGACAGGTCGAGGTCGGCGGTGCCGGCATCGACAGCGGGCCCACCGTGTTCACGATGCGCTGGGTGTTCGACGCGCTGCTCGCCGACGCGGGCACCTCGGTCGAGTCGGAGCTGACCCTCGAGCCGCTCGGCGTGCTCGCGCGCCATGCGTGGGGCGCAGGCGGCCGGCTCGACCTGCACGCCGACGCGCGCCGCGCCACCGACGCGATCGCTGCCTTCGCCGGGCCGGCCGAGGCGCGCCGCTTCGAGGCCTTCCGCGCCGAGGCGAAGCGCGTCTACGCGGCGCTCGAAGGCCCGTACATCCGCTCGCCGCGGCCCGGGTTCCTGAAGATCACCCGCGAGCTCGGCGTGGGCGGCCTGCGCACGCTCGCCGGCCTGGGCGCGATGCAGGACCTGTGGCGCTCGCTCGGCCGACACTTCCACGACGTCCGGCTGCGGCAGCTGTTCGGCCGCTACGCGACCTACTGCGGCGCGTCGCCGTTCCGCGCGCCCGCCACGCTCGTGCTGGTCGCGCAGGTGGAGATGGACGGCGTCTGGTCGGTGAGCGGCGGGATGGCCGAGCTCGCGCGCACGCTCGCGCGCGTCGCGCGCCGGCGCGGCGCGACGATCCGCTGCAACGCGCCGGTCGAGCGCATCGTCGTCGAGCGCGGCCGCGCGACCGGTGTCGAGCTCGCCGGCGGCGAGCGCATCGAGGCCGACGCGGTGATCTTCAACGGCGACGTCGGCGCGCTCGAGCGCGGCCTGCTCGGCGCAGCCGCGCGCGGCGCGGCGAGCGCGCCCGCGCCCGCCGACCGATCGCTGTCGGCGCTCACCTGGTCGATGCACGCGCCGACCGACGGCTTCCCCCTCACCCGCCACAACGTGTTCTTCGACGACGACTACGCGTCGGAGTTCGACGACGTGTTCGGCCACGGCCGGCTGCCCTCGAAGCCGACCGTCTACGTCTGCGCGCAGGACCGCGGCGACGACACCGCGGTGTCGGGCCCCGAGCGGCTGCTGTGCCTCGTGAACGCACCCGCGACCGGCGACGCGCGGACGTTCGATTCTCCGGAGATCGAAGCGTGCGAACGACGCGCCCTCTCGCTGCTGGCCCGCTGCGGCCTGCGGATCGACCGTCGCCCCGGCGACGCGGTGACGACCTCGCCCCAGGACTTCGAGCGGCTGTTCCCGGCGACGGGCGGCGCGCTCTACGGCCGGGCCTCCCATGGCTGGCTGGCCCAGTTCCGCCGCTCGTCCTCGCGCAGCAGGCTGCCGGGCCTGTGGCTGGCGGGCGGGAGCGTGCACCCGGGGCCGGGCGTGCCGATGGCGGCGCTGTCGGGCCGACTGGCGGCCGCGGCCCTGACGGCTCGCCTCGCTTCGACCAGCCGGTCGTACCCGGCGGCTACCTCTGGTGGTACGTCGACGCCCTGAGCGACGACGGCCGCTACGGCCTGACGATCATCGCCTTCGTCGGCAGCGTGTTCTCGCCGTACTACGCGTGGAAGCACGCACGCGGCCGCGCCGACCCCGACGACCACTGCTGCCTGAACGTCTGCCTCTACGGCCCCGGCGCGCGCCGCTGGACGATGACCGAGCGCGGCCGCTCGCGCAGCTCGCGCGACGCGCGCACCTTCGCGATCGGGCCATCGCGCGTGCACTGGGACGGCACGCGACTGTCGATCGACATCGACGAGCGCGCGGTGCCGTTCGGCCAGCGCGTGCGCGGCCGCGTGACGGTGACGCCCGACGCGCTGTGCACCTGGACCACGACGCTCGACGACGCGGGCCGCCACCGCTGGGGCCCGATCGCGCCGTCCTCGCGCGTCGAGGTCCGGATGGAGGACCCGTCGCTGTCGTGGTCGGGTCCGGCCTACCTCGACTCGAACGAGGGCGACGAGCCGGTCGACCGGCCCTTCGTCGAATGGGACTGGTCGCGCGCGTCGATGAAGGACGGCTCGGTCGCGGTGGTCTACGACGTGCGGCAGAAGGCCGGGGCCGACCGCGTGATCGCGGTGCGCTTCCGTCCTGACCGCCGCGTGGAGACCTTCGAGCCGCCGCCGCGCCAGCCGCTGCCGCGTACCGCGTGGCGGATCGGCCGGACGATGCGCACCGACCCCGAGGTGCCCGCGCGCGTGGTCGAGACGCTCGAGGACACGCCGTTCTACGTGCGCTCGGTGCTGGAGAGCGGGCTGCTCGGCGAGCGGGTGACCTCGATGCACGAGACGCTCAACGTGCCGAGGTTCGCGTCGACGACGGTGCGGCTGATGCTGCCCTGGCGGATGCCGCGGACGGCGTAAGGCTCGTCGCACTCGGCGACAGGCGCCCGGGCCGCGGCGTCAGCGCGTCCTCTCGTCGTCCGGGCCATCGCCTCCGGCCTTCTCCTCGACCTCGCGCCGCCGCTTCTCCTGCTGCGTGCGCTCCATGTCGCGCCGGAGCGTGACCGACTGCCAGATCCAGAACCCGAGCACCGAGACCACCACCAGCCCGAGCTCCCAGACGATCGGCGACACGCGCCGCGCCCCGGGTCAGCGCACGAAGGCCGACACGTCGGGCAGCACCTTCTCCAGCGCCTTCGCCGACGACAGCACGCCTGGGATGCCCGCGCCCGGGTGGTTGCCCGCCCCGACCATGAACAGGCCCTCGACGTCCTCGCTGCGGTTGTGCGGCCGGAACCACGCGCTCTGCGTGAGCCGCGGCTCGAAGCCGAAGGCCGCGCCCTTGAACGACAGCAGCCGGTCGTGGAAATCCTGCGGCGTGGTGTAGAACGAGGTGACGATCTCGTCGCGCAGCCCCGGCAGCACCGTCGCCTCGAGCGCCTGCGCGATCGCGTCGCGGTAGGCGTCGCCGCGCGCCGCCCAGTCGGTGCCCGAGTCGAGGTGCGGCACCGGCGACAGCACGTAGAACGCGTCGTGCCCCGCGGGAGCGACCGACGGGTCGGTGGCCGAGGGCCGGTGCAGGTAGAGGCTGAAGTCCTCGGCCAGCACCTTGCGCGAGAAGATGTCCGACAGCAGCGCCTTGTATCGCGGCCCGAGCACGAGCATGTGGTGCGGCACGTCCTCCCAGCGGCGCTTCGTGCCGAAGTACCAGACGAACAGGCTCATCGAGTAGTGGCTGCGCTCGATCTTCGCGTTCGTCCAGGTGCGGCGGTGCTCGGGGGCGACCAGGTTCCGGTAGGTCCACGCGGCGTCGGCGTTCGACACGACGATGTCGGCGTCGAGCCGCTCGCCGCCCTCGAGCACCACGCCGCGCGCGCGGCCGGCCTCGACGACGATGCGCTCGACGGTCGCGTGGTAGCGGATCGTGGAGCCCTGCCCCTCGATCAGCTTCACCAGCCCGCGCGCCAGGGCGCCGGTGCCCCCCATCGCCCAGTGCACGCCGTGCAGGCGCTCGAGCGGCTGGATCAGGCTGTAGGCGCAGGTGACCGAGAACGGGTTGCCGCCGATCAGCAGCGGATGGAAGCTGAAGACGATCTGCAGCCGCGGATCCCGGATGTACTTCGACGCGACCGCGTGGATCGACCGCCACGCGCGCATCCTCACCATCGACGGGACCGCGCGCAGCAGGTCGCCGACCGACTCGAAGGGCATCGCGGCCATCCCCTCGAAGCCCAGCTCGTAGCAGCGCTGCGCGACTTCCATGAAGCGCTCGTAGCCGTCGACGTCGCCGGGCGAGAGCCGCGCCACCTCGGCGCGCATCTTCGCCGGATCGCCGCTGTAGTCGAACCAGCTGCCGTCGGCGAAGCGGACTCGGTAGAAGGGGTCGAGCGCGCGCAGCTCGACGTCGTCCTCGCGGCGCTTCCCGCACAGCGCCCAGAGCTCGTCGAACAGGAACGGCGCGGTGACGATCGTCGGGCCGGCGTCGAAGGTGAAGCCGTCGCGGAAGTGCGTGTAGCCGCGGCCGCCCGGCCCGTCGAGCCGCTCGAGCACCGTCACCCGCCAGCCGCGGGCACCCAGCCTCACGGCCGCCGCCAGCCCGCCGAAACCGCTGCCGATGACGATCGCGTGCGGCGCGCCGCCGGTGCGGGCGGGCCCGGCCGCCGCCGCGGTCGAGGGGTCGAAGGACAGGTAGGGCTTGACCGGCTTCATCGCGGGACTCCGGGAGTCGGAGGGTCAGTGTAAGGCATGGTTGACGCTTTGTGGTGTCAGGCGCATTCTCCCCGCATGTCCACGCCGATGCCCCGCCCGCTGACGCCGCCGCTCGCGCGACCGTCGCTCGCGACCGTCGCCGAGCTGCTCAAGCCCATCACCTGGTTCCCGCCGATGTGGGCGTTCGCCTGCGGCGTGGTCGCCTCGGGCGTGCCGCTCGGGCAGGTCTGGCCGCTGCTCGTCGTGGGGGTGCTGCTCGCGGGACCGCTGGTGTGCGCGACCTCGCAGGCGGTGAACGACTGGTTCGACCGGCACGTCGACGCGATCAACGAGCCCGACCGGCCGATCCCCTCGGGCCGGATGCCGGGCCGCTGGGGGCTGGGCATCGCGATCGCCTGGACGGTGCTGTCCCTCGCCGTGGCCACGCTGCTCGGGCCCTGGGGCTTCGGCGCCGCGGTCCTGGGGCTGGTGCTCGCGTGGATGTACAGCGCGCCGCCGTTCCGGCTGAAGGCCAACGGCTGGTGGGGCAACCTCGCCTGCGGCCTGAGCTACGAGTCGCTCGCCTGGGCCACGGGCGCGGCGGTGATGGCGGCCGGTGCGATGCCCGATCCGCGCTCGCTGACGCTCGCGCTGCTCTACGGGCTGGGCGCGCACGGGATCATGACCCTCAACGACTTCAAGGCGATCGAGGGCGACAAGCGGATGGGCGTGCGCTCGCTGCCCGTGCAGCTCGGCGCCGACGGCGCCGCGCGCTTCGCCTGCTGGGCGATGGCGGTGCCGCAGCTGGTGGTGATCGCGCTGCTGGTCGCCTGGGACCGCGGGCTGCACGCGGCCGCGGTCGCGGTGCTGCTGGTCGCGCAGTCGATCCTGATGCGCTGGTTCGTCGCGAAACCCATCGAGCGCGCGCTCCACTACAGCGGCTTCGGCGTGCCGATCTACGTGGCCGGGATGATGATCGCGGCCTTCGCGCTGCGGACCGCGGGAGGCGCCTGAGATGAGCGCGAAGACCTTCGGCTGGGCCGGCATCGTGCGGCTCGGCCTCGTGCAGATGTCGCTCGGTGCGATCGTCGTGCTGACCACCTCGACGCTGAACCGGGTGATGGTGGTCGAGCTCGCGCTGCCCGCGCTGCTGCCGGGGCTGCTGGTCGGCGTCCACTATGCGATGCAGGGGCTGCGGCCGCGGATGGGCTTCGGCTCGGACGTCGGCGGCCGGCGCACGCCGTGGATCCTGGGCGGCATGGCGACGCTCGCGGCCGGCGGCGTCGGCGCCGCGGGCGCGACCGCGCTGATGGGCACGCACCCCACCGCCGGCATCGTCGCCGCGGTGCTCGCGTTCATGACGATCGGCCTCGGGGTGTCGGCCTGCGGCACGTCGCTGCTGGTGCTGCTCGCCAAGCGCGTCGCGCCCGAGCGGCGCGCGGCCGCCGCGACCACCGTCTGGCTGATGATGATCATGGGCTTCGCGATCACCGCGGGCATCGCGGGCAAGCTGCTCGACCCGTATTCGCCCGAGCGGCTGATCGCGGTCACCGCGGGCGTCGCCGCGATCGCGATGTCGGTCACGCTGCTCGCGCTCGCCGGCCTCGAGGGTCGTGCGGCACCGGCCGCGCGCGGCGAGGACGAGCCCGTCAGGCCGCGTTTCGCCGAGGCGCTCGCGCAGGTCTGGGCCGAGCCCGCCGCCCGCCGCTTCACCGTCTTCGTCTTCGTGTCGATGCTCGCCTACAGCGCGCAGGACCTGATCCTCGAGCCGTTCGCCGGTGCGGTGTTCGGCTTCACGCCGGGCGAATCGACGAAGCTCTCCGGCGTGCAGCACGGCGGCGCCTTCGCCGGGATGCTGCTCGCCGCGTTCGCCGGCAGCCGCTTCGCGGGCCGGCAGCTCGGCACGCTTCGCGGCTGGACGATCGGCGGCTGCCTCGCGTCGGCGGCGGTGCTCGCCGTGCTCGCCGCGGTCGGCGTCGCCGAGGGCGCGGGGCGCTGGATCGTCGAGCCCACGGTGTTCGCGCTCGGTGTCTCGAACGGCGCGTTCGCGATCGCCGCGATCGCCTCGATGATGCGGCTCGCCGGCGAGGGTCGCGGCTCGCGCGAGGGCGTGCGGATGGGCCTGTGGGGCGCCGCGCAGGCGATCGCCTTCGGCATCGGCGGCCTGGCCGGCGCGGCCGCGAGCGACCTCGCGAGGTGGCTGCTCGACGGTGCCGTCGGGCCCGCCTACGCGTCGGTGTTCGCCGCCGAGGCGCTGCTCTTCGTCGTGTCGGCCTTCATGGCCGCACGGATCGGCCGCTCGGGGGCCGGCGAGTTCAGGATCGACACGGCCGAGTCGCCGCGCAGCGGCGCGACGCTCGGCGACTACCGCCCCGCGGGCGCGGAATGAGGATGGACACGATGGAACCGATCGAGACCTTCGACGTGGTGGTGGTGGGCGGCGGGCCGTCCGGGTCCACCGCCGCGCAGACGCTGGCCGAGAAGGGCCACTCGGTGCTGCTGCTCGACCGCGCGGGGCGCGTGAAGCCCTGCGGCGGCGCGATCCCGCCGCGGCTCATCAAGGACTACGCGATCCCCGACGCGCAGCTGGTCGCCCGCGCGACCTGCGCGCGGATGGTGGCGCCCTCCGGCAAGAAGGTCGACATCCCGATCGAGGGGGGCTTCGTCGGCATGGTGGACCGCGATCGCTTCGACGAGTTCCTGCGCGAGCGCGCCGCGACGGCCGGCGCGGTGCGCCGCACCGGCGTGTTCGAGCGGATCGAGCGCGACGCCGACGGCACCGCGGTGATCCACTACCGCGCGCGCGAATCGCAGCGCTCGGGCGAGGGCACGCCGGCGCGGGTGCGCGCCCGGATGGTGGTCGGCGCCGACGGCGCGAACTCCGCGGTCGCGCGGCAGACGGTCCGCGACCACGACCGCGGGGTGTTCGTGTTCGCCTACCACGAGATCGTCGCGCGGCCCCAGGTCGAGCCCCGGGACTACGACCCCGGCCGCTGCGACGTCTGGTACCAGGGCAAGCTCTCGCCCGACTTCTACGGCTGGGTCTTCCCGCACGGCGACACGCTGTCGATCGGCACCGGCAGCGCCGACAAGGGCTTCTCGCTGCGCGCGGCCACCGGCGAGCTGCGCGAGGCCGTGGGCCTGCAGGACGCGCCGACGCTGCGCCGCGAGGGCGCGCCGCTGCCGCTCAAGCCGCTGCCCAAGTGGGACAACGGGCGCGACGTGGTGCTCGCCGGCGACGCGGCCGGCGTGGTCGCGCCGGCCTCGGGCGAGGGCATCTACTACGCGATGGTCTGCGGCACCTTCGCGGCCGAGGCGGTCGACACGGCACTGCGCACCGGCGACGCCCGCGTGCTCGCCACCGCCCGCAAGCGCTTCATGAAGGAGCACGGCCGCGTGTTCTGGATCCTCGGGATCATGCAGCGCTTCTGGTACTCGAGCGACAAGCGCCGGGAGCGCTTCGTCGACATCTGCCGCGACAAGGACGTGCAGACGCTGACCTTCGAGAGCTACATGAACAAGAAGCTCGTCCGCAAGAAGCCGATCGCGCACGTGCGGATCTTCTTCAAGGACGTGGCGCACCTGCTGGGGCTGGCTCGGGTCTGACCCGCTCGCCGGCCCGCGGCCCCGGGGCGGTCCGGGCCGAATCGCCCTCGAGGCGCCTCGGCGGCACTCAGTACGCGAGCGCGACCCGCAGCGCGCTCCACGCACCGGTCGACGTCACCAGCCCTGCCGCCAGCACGGCTGCGGTCGCATAGGCGGCCCCCAGGCCGAGCGCCATCCTGCGGCGTGCGCCCGGTGCGTAGACGTAGCGCGGACCGGGTGCATCGTCCCGGCCGCAGGCCTCGGCCTGCGGCCGCGCGAGCTGCGCGTGCAGCGCCTGCGCGGCGAGCGGCAGCCCGAGCAGCAGCCCGCCCATCACCGCCGCGACCACCGCCGTGCCCTGACCGTCGGCCGCGGCGGCGCCGAACGCCGGATCCGGCGCGGTGAGCGGCGCCGCGACCGCGAAGGCCGCGCAATACCCGAGCGTGACCAGGGCCGCGCCGGTCGCGGCGACCGGGGCCGGTTCGCGCAGCGGGAGCCCGGCGGCGGGCCGCGCAGCAGGTGCCCACGCCGCGCAGGGCGCGGCGTCGTCGGTCCACATCGCCTGCGGCGCCTCGCCGGCCGCCGGCGGCGTCTCCGGCACGAGCGGAACGGGGGTCGGTCGCATGTCCATCGTGGGCCTCCTTCCACGGCATTCGACGGCGGATGTCACGCCGCGGGCGTGAACTCCGTCACACGCCTCGCCCCGAAGAGGTCGAGCGCGGCGTGCGCCGCGACGGACGGCCGGTCCGCCGCGGCGCGGCCGATAGAATCGGACCGATGAGCTCCGCCCCCACCCTGCGCGCGATCACCCTGGACCTCGACGACACCCTCTGGCCGGTCGGCCCGACGCTGGTCGCAGCCGAGCGCGTGCTCGCCGACTGGCTCGCCGCGCGCGCGCCCGCGACCGCCGCCCGCACCGATGCCGAGTCGCGCGCGGCGATCCGCAAGCGGCTGGTGGCCGAGCATCCGGAGCGCGCGCACGACATGAGCTTCCTGCGGCACGAAGGGCTGCGCCGCGCGATGCACGAGGCGGGCGAGGACCCGCGGCTCGCCGACGAGGCCTTCGCGGTCTTCCTCGACGCGCGCCAGCGCGTCGTGCCCTTCGACGACGTCGGGCCGGTGCTCGAGCGCTGGTCGGCGCGCTACCGGCTGGTGGCGGTGACCAACGGCAACGCCGACGTCGCGCGCACCCCGATCGGCCGCTGGTTCTCGGGTGCGGTGAGCGCGCACGAGCTCGGCTGCGCCAAGCCCGACCCGCGGATGTTCGACGCGGCCTGCGCGATCGCCGGCGCGCGGCCCGACGAGGTGCTGCACGTCGGCGACGACCCGGCGCTCGACGTGCTCGGCGCGCGGGCGGCCGGCCTGCACGCGGCGTGGCTGCGTCGGCCGGCGTTCGCGCACCGCCATCCGGCCGACGCCTGCGGCGACGCCGTGCCGCCGCCCTTCGAGGACCTGCACGCGCTCGACGCACACCTCGGCGGCGGCGAACGCTGACCGTCCGTCGGCCGCGCGCCGCCGTCCGCGCCGGGTGCGCTGCATCGCGCGGCGCCCCGGCCGATCACACCGCGGACGGGGGAAGAACCATGGACAGCTTCGGCATCGGCCTCTCGGGCCTGGGCGCGGCCACGCGCCGGCTCGATTCGGCAGCCTTCGACATCGCACGCGCGTCGACGCAGCGGACGGCCCAGCCGCCGGCCGCGGACGGCGGCGGCGGTACCGCACCCGCCGGCGCGAACGGACCCGGCACGGCCGCGCCGTCGGCGCCCGCGCCCGGGATCGGCGCGCGACTGCCGTCCGCCGAGGACCCGAACCTGCCGGCCGCGATGGTCGACCTGATCTCGGCATCCAACGCGGTGATGGCGAACCTGCAGACGATCCGCCGCAGCGACGAGGCGCTCGAGGCCGTCCTCAGGCTGCGCTGAGCGCCGCACGCGAGGGTGCGACCGTCCACGCGAGGCCGGCGCCCTCGCGGTGCAGCACGACCGCCAGGTGCCGATCGTGCGACGCGGCCGCGCCCTCCCAGAGCCCGCCCCAGGCGGCGAGCACGGCGTCGGTCACCGCCGCACCCGCGCCGGGCAGACGCCATCCCGGCTGCCTGACGGTCCAGGTGCCCGCCGCTCCGGCGTGCAGCGTCGGCGCGTCGCCCTGCCCGCGCGACATCGCGACGAGGAAGCCCGCGAACGCACGCGCGTCGCCACCGGCCGGCAGGCCGAGCGTCGCGCAGGCGACGCGGTGGTGCTGCATGCCCACCTGTCGCATCGCGACCCGGACCACGTCGGCGAGGCCGTCGTCGCCGAGCAGCGACGCGGCCACCGGCAGCGCGGTGCGCAGGTACTCCATCGCGTAGTTGCGCTTCGCGCGGGCCAGCCGCTCCGGCGGCCAGCCGGCGCTCGGCAGCGCCGGCGCGCGCGCGGGGTCGAAGTCCGGCCCGTCCTCGTCGCGCGCGAAGCGCAGCCGCTCGTGCGGGGCGAGCGCGCGATCGTGCTCGAGGTAGTAGCCCTCGAGCGCGCCGTCGCCGGCGGTGGTGGTCTTCGTGCAGACGAAGCCGAGCCGCGGGTTGCCGAGCATCGTGCCGTTCTGCGCGTGCCAGCCGCGCAGCATCGCGACGGTGACCTCGTCGGGGACGGCGCACAGCGCGGTGCCGGCCCAGATCCAGCGCGGCGGCACGTAGCGGACCCAGGCCTTGCGGTCGGACTCGGGCATGAACTGCACCGCGACGCCGCCGACGTCGTTCGACAGGTAGTGGTAGGCCGCGCAGGCCACCGCGTGCGGCAGCCCGTCGAGGCCGAGCTTCGCGAGGCCGGGCAGGAAACGCGCCTCGCGCTGCGCGGCGAAGATCCGCTCGACGAAGGCCGCGGCGACCGGTGTGCCGCGACGCGCCAGGGTCGCGAGGATCAGCCCGGTGAAGGCCGCGTGGTACCAGTCACCGACCGCGGTCCAGCCGCGCTCGCGCTCGGCCGCATCGTCCGCGTCGGTCGTCGTGCCCGTCATGCCGTCTCCCCGAGGCCCCGCCGGCGGAGCGATCGCCGCGCCGACTGGCCGCGGACACCGTACCATGCGACCCCCGACCGTCGCCACGCCGATGACCGATCCCGCCCGCCCCGTGCCGCCCTCCCCGCGCGCCGCCGACCCGCGACGCGCCGCGCTGTGGATGCTCGGCGCGCTGCTGTCGTTCTCGATGGTGGCGATCTCGGGCCGCGAGGCGATGCGCTCGATCGGCGCCCTCGAGCTGCTGTGCTGGCGTGCGGCGGTGGGGCTCGCGGTGCTGCTGGCGCTCTGGGTGCCGCTGCGCGCGCGCGGCGCCACCGTGCGCAGCGGCCAGCCGCTGCTCACCGGCGGCCGCGCGCTGGTGCACTTCGCCGCACAGTACGCGTGGATGGCCGCGGTGGCGCTGATCCCGCTGGTGGAGGTCTTCGCGCTGGAGTTCACCGCGCCGCTGTGGGTCGCGGTGCTGGCCCCGCTGCTGCTCGGCGAGCGCCTGACGCGGCGCCGCGCGGTCGCCGCGGTGCTCGGCTTCGTCGGCGCGCTGATCGTCGTCTGGCCGCCCGGTGCGGGCCCGTCGCCGCGGGCCTTCGTCGAGCAGCTGTCGCTCGGGCCGGGCTCGCTGCTCGCCCTCGGCGCGGCGCTCGGCTTCGCGATGAACGTGATGGCGGTGCGACGCCTGACGCGCACCGACTCGCCCTTCACGATGCTGCTGTGGATGCACGTGCTGCAGCTGCCGCTCGCGGCCGCGCTGGTCGCCGCGGGCCCGGGCGTGGCGCTGTCCGACGCACGGACCTTCGCCTGGGCCGCGGTCTGCGGCCTCGCCGGACTCTGCGCGCACTATTCGCTGAACCGCGCGTCGACGCTCGCCGACGCCATCGTCATCGCGCCGATGGACTTCCTGCGCGTGCCGCTGATCGCGGTCGTCGGTGCGATGGTCTATGCGGAGCCGCTGCGCCTGCCGGTGCTGATCGGCGCGGCGGTGATCCTCGCGGCCAACGCGCTGAACCTCGTCGCGCAGCGCGGCCGCTGACGCGGTCGGGGGCCGCGGCCCCCTCCGGGTCGCGCCGTCAGTCCAGCTTGATGCCCAGCCGCTCGGCCAGCGTGATCCACTGCGGCGCCTCGTCCTTCCAGCGGCGGCGCGACTCGTCGAGCCCGGTCGGCCCGTTCGGGATCCCGAAGGATTCGTGGACCGCGCGGATCTTCGGGTCCTGGTAGGCCTCGACGCAGGCGTCGGCGATCCGCTGCTGGATCTCGTTCGGCGTGCCGGCGGGTGCCACCATCGGCAGCCAGCCGTCGAGGGCGAACACCGGGTCGGTGTGGCCCTGCTCGACGAAGGTCGGCACGTCGGGCATCCGTGGCGAGCGGCGCTCGCCGACGACCGCGATCGGCCGCACCTGCTGGCGCTCGAGGTAGGCATTGACCGCGCCGAAGCTGCCGAGGCCGCCGGTCACCTGCCCCTGCACGATGTCGATCCACATCGGCGGCTCGCCCTTGTAGTGGATCGCCTCGAGCTTCAGTCCCCGGGTCCGGTTCCAGGTGTCCGCGATCATGTGCGGCCAGGAGCCCGCCGCATAGGTGCCGACCGTCGCGTTGTTCCGGCGCGCGTGCTCGACGAAGTCGTTCGGGGTGCGGATCGGCAGCTTCGCGTTGACGCCGAATACCAGCGCGCCTGCGGGCAGCAGCGTGATCGGCGCGAACGCCGTGTCGGGGTTGTAGGGCAGCTTGCTGTAGAGCACCCGGCCCTGCCACAGCGGCGTCTGGATCGCGACCAGCAGCGTGTAGCCGTCGGCGGGAGCCTTCGCGAGCGCGTCGGCCGCGATCGTGCCGCCCGCGCCCGGGCGGTTGTCGACGACGAAGGGCTGGCCGAAGCGGCGCGACAGTGCCTCGGCGTAGGCCCGCGCGTAGGCGTCGGTGAGGCCGCCGGGCGGGTTGGTGACGAGGATCCGGACCGGCTTGTTGGGCCAGGCGCCCTGCCCGATCGCCAAGCGCGGCAGCGCGGCGAGCGGGGCGGCGGACGCGGCGGCGGCCACGAGCCGGCGGCGGGCGGGCGCGAAGGCGGATGCGGTCGGGACGGCTTCGACGGGCGCGGCGGCGCCCGCATCGGTCGCGCGATGCGGCATGCGGTGTCTCCTCCTGTGGGGACACGAACGCTACACGAGGGCGGCGCGGTGCGTCACCTGCCGCCGCGTATCCCACGGACGCGACCGTCCGCCGGGCGCGCTCCGACCGGTGGCGCGGTTCGCCCAGCATGAGGCCAGCGGACCCGTGCGCGATGCGCCGATAACCTGACGAGGTCCCATGGAACACGCATGCTGACAGCCAACCAGCTCAAGGGCCTGCGCGCGCTGGTCGTCGACGATCTCCGGGAGATGCGGTCGATGCTGCGCAACACGCTGGTCGACGCGCAGATCAAGGACGTGGTGCTCGCACCCGACGCGCGGGCCGCGGTGGAGGCGATCCGCGCGGCGCCGTTCAACCTGATCCTGTCCGACTACGACCTCGGCGCGGGCACCGACGGGCAGCAGCTGCTCGAGTACCTGCGACGCGAGCGGCTGATGCCGCCGGGCGGCCTGTTCTTCGTGATCTCGGGCGACTCGACGATCGACCGCGTGGCGAGCGCCGCCGAGATGCTGCCCGACGGCTACCTGGTCAAGCCGGTGGCCACCGCGCAGCTGCTCGCGCGGATCGAGGAGGCGCTCGCGCGCCACGTGGAGCTGCGGCCGATGTACGAGGCGGTCCACGCGGGCCGCTGGGCCGAAGGGCTGTTGCAGTGCGAGCGCTTCGAGAAGGCCGGCTCGCGCTTCCGCGTCGAGCTGCTGCGGCACATGTCGATGTGCCAGGTGGCGCTCGGGCGCTGGGACGACGCGCTGGTGACCTACCGTCGCGCGCTGCAGGTCCGCGGCTCGATGACCTGGGCACGCCTCGGCGTGGCCCGCTGCGCGCTCGCGATGGGCGACATCGAGGCCGCGCGGTCGACGGTGCAGCAGATCCTCGTCGAACGCCCTTACCACGCGGGCGCGTACGACCTGATGCTCGAGCTGCTCGAGCGCAGCGGCGACGTGTCCAGCGCCCTCGCCGTCGCCTCGCGCGCCGCCGAGCACATCCCGAGCCCCGGCCGCAGTCGGCGGCTCGCCGAGGCCGCCTACCTCGCCGACGACCTCGAGACCGCCGACGCGGCGCTGTCGAAGGTGCTTCGCCAGACCGCGCAGGCGCTGACCCGCGACGCCGGCGACGGCGCGCTGCTCGCGCAGGTCGCACTCGCCCGCGGCGAGCCGCAGCGCGCGATGAAGCTGATCGCCCGCGAGCTCGACGAACATCCCAAGGATCCGCGGACCCGGGCGCTCGCCGCGGCCATCGACGTTCAGGCCTGCACCGCCCTCGGCTGGACGGCGCAGGCACAGGACGCCGCCGCGGCGCTCGCGGCGGCCTTCGACGTGCCGGCCGACCCGCGGACGCGCCTGCTGATCGCGAAGGCCGCGCTCACCGCCGGCATGGAGGAGGAGGGCCTGAGGGTGCTCGAGGAGGCGGTGGCGGCGGCCGAGAAGCGGTCGTCGGCCGAGAGCGCCAGCGCGCGCGTGCTGGCGGCGAAGGTCCTGCACGACGCGGGCTTCGCCGAGCGCGCGGCCGTCCTCTCGGTGGATCGCAGCGCGGAGGCCGCGCGCGAGGCGGAGGCCGCGGTCAGACGGCTGCGCGCCGGCGCCTTCGACGAGGCGCTCGCGCTGATCGCGTCCGCGCTGCCCAAGGCGCGCGAGCATACCGACGTGCTGATCGCCGCGGTCGAGGTCTACCTGATGACGATGCGCGTGCGCGGCCTGAAGCCGGAGCTGCTGAAGCAGGTGCAGTCGGCGCTCGGCCGCCTGCACGCGCGCGGCACCGCCGATCCGCGGCGGCTGCAGCTGATGGAGACCTACCTCGCGAAGCTCGAGGCCGGCGCGTCCGAGGCGGTCGAGGCGGGACGCTGACCATGCGGCCCGGGCTGTCCGCGCTCGTCGTCCACGACCTGAAGAACCGGCTCGCGGTCCATGCGCAGCGGCTGGCCGAGCTCGCGGCCGCGCAGCCGGCGCTCGCCGACGCGATCGCGCCGCTGTGCGACGACGCCGATGCGCTGCAGCGCCGGCTGGTGGCCTTCCTCACGCTCTACCGCAGCGACGTGCACGGCCTGGCCGCCGACGACCGCGAGGAGGACCCGGCGCACGTGCTGGCGCAGGCGGCGGCCTTCGGGCGGTCGCGGGTGGCGGGGACCGCGGTGACGGTCGAGGTCGACGCGTCGCGCGCGCCCGCCGAATGGTTCTTCGACGCCTGGCTGGTGGGCCTGGCGCTGGAGGCGGCGGTCGACAACGCCGCACGCTATGCGCGCTCGCGGATCCGGCTCGCCGCCGCGGTCGACGGCGACCGGCTGGTGCTCTCGGTCGAGGACGACGGGCCGGGCCTCGACGACGAGGACGCTGTCTGTCGCGCGGCGTCGGCGTCGCCGTCGGATCCGGCAGCCCCCGGACGCGGCGCGGTGCTGACCGGCCTGGGCACCGAGCTGTGCGCCACGGTCGCGCGGCTGCACGTCTGCGACGGCCGCAGCGGCGAGTTGCGGCTGGTCGACCGCACCGCCGCCGGCGAGGGCCTGCCGGGCACGCGCTTCGAGCTGCGCCTGCCCTGAGGCGCCGCCCGGCCCGGCCTTGGCGGGGCGCGCCGGCCAGCGGGCCGGATCAGGCCTCCGGCACCTCGAGGTCGAGCAGCGGCGCGTACTGCTGCGCGCCGAAGATATCCGGGTCGCCGGCGCTGCCGCTCGGGTTCGGCCGGCGGTAGATGCGTGGAGCCGTCGACGGGTTCGTTCGCGGCGGCGCTCATGCCGATCTCAGCGGAAGCCGTACACCTGCATCGTCGTCTCCCCCGCCTCCAGCCGCTCGACGATCCGCGCCTCCTCGGCCTCGCGCACGCGGCCCCGCTCGACGATGCCCGCCGCCCGCCCGCGCGGCAGCACCACCACGCCGTCGGCGTCGCCGAACACCAGGTCGCCGGGCTGCACCGCGATCTCGCCCATCTGCAACGGATGGCCCAGCCAGCCCGGCGCGCCGAGGTCCTTGCCGGTGCCGCGGATGCAGACGCCGTCGGAGAACACCGGGAAGCCCATCCTCGCGAGCAGCCGTGCGTCGCGCACGCCGCCGTCGATCACCAGGCCGGCGAGGCCGCGCACCCGCGCGGCGGTGGCCATGATCTCGCCCCAGTAGCCGTGCTCGCGTGCGCCGGACACGTGCACCACCAGCACGTCGCCAGGCTTCGCGAGCTCGAGCGCGCGGTGCAGCCAGAGGTTGTCGCCCGGCGGCGAGTGGACGGTGAAGGCCGGCCCGCAGACGCGCATCTCCGGGTCCACCGGCTTGATCGCCGAGGGCAGCGCGCCGACCTTCGAGCCCGCCTCGTGCAGCGTCGCCGACGACAGCGCCGACGCGGCCGCGACCACCTCGGGCGCCACGCGCTCGAAGTCCACCCGCGCGAGCGGCCGCCAGTCGTACACGGCGCTCACGACCGGTCTCCCCGGGTCTGCAGGCTGTGGTAGCGGAACTGCTTCCTCGCCTCGTCGAGCCGCATCCCGCCGCGCACCGCCTCGCGGATCGCGTCTTCGGCGCGTTCGATCTCCTCGGCGATCTCCAGCACGCGGTCCTCGTGCGCGCGCGGCAGGCAGACCACGCCGTCGGCGTCGCCGCGAAGCAGGTCGCCGGGCTCGACGCGGACGTCGGCGATCGCCACCGGCGTGCCGGTCGCGACGACCTGGACGCGGTCCTTGCCGGTGCGCATCCAGTGGTCGCGGCTGTAGATCGGATAGCCGAGCTTCAGGCACAGCGCGACGTCGCGGCAGATGCCGTCGATCACCGTGCCTGCGATGCCGCGCCGATGCGCGATCTCGGTGAGGATGTCGCCCCAGACGGTCGCGTCGTCGCGCCCGCCGTTGTCGAGCACCACCACGCTGCCGGGCGGCACGTCGTCGATGTAGTCGCCGACGGTGCCGGGCGGGTTCGACGCGGGACCGTACTGCAGCGTCCACGCGCGTCCGGTCATCCGGAACGCGGTATCGCGCGGCTTGATGCGGTAGCACTGCCCGACGATGCCGAGGCGGTCGAGCGCGTCGCTGAGTGTGGCTGTGTCGAGTCGCGCCGCGCGCGCGAGGTTGCGGTCTTCGGTCTGCATCACGGTGCTCGTCCCTGATCGGCGGTCGCAACCGCAGCGACGATGACGGCGGGCCCGGGACGTTTCCGCGGAAACGTCGGGCGCGCCGCCCCGCCGGATCGCCTCACACGTCGATGTTCCGCGCGCCCAGCGCGTTCTGCTCGATGAATGCGCGCCGCGGCTCCACCTCGTCGCCCATCAGCTTGGTGAAGATCTGGTCCGCCGCGATCACGTCCTCGATCTGCACCCTCAGCAGCCGCCGGACCGACGCGTCCATCGTCGTCTCCCAGAGCTGGGACGCGTTCATCTCGCCCAGGCCCTTGTAGCGCTGCCGGCCGACGTTGCGCTCGGCATCGGTCAGCAGCCAACGCATCGCGTCGCGGAAGTCGATCACCGCGTGCGCGCGCTGCCGGTCGCCATCGCCGCGGCGGATCTCGGCGCCCTCGCCCACCAGGCCGCCCACGGTCAGCGCGCAGTCCACGAGGGTCCGGTAGTCGGCCGACAGCAGGAAGTGGGCGTCGAGCACCGACACGCGGACGTTGCCGTGATGGTGGCGCTCGATCCGCAGCGTCCAGGCCTCGTCCTTGTCGTCGAATCTCGGGACGACGGTCGCGCCCGCCTGGCTGTCGATGCGCTGCGCCTCGCTCTTGTAGCGGGCCATCGCCGCCTGCAGTCGCTCGGCCGACGCGATGGCGGCCGCCTCGGTCGAGAGGTCGAGCTCGCAGCCGTCGAGGATGGCGCGCAGCGCATCGGGGTCGATGATCTTCGACAGGCGGTCGATCACCGCCTCGGCGAGGAAGTACTTGCGCGCGAGTTCGCCGAGCGCGTCGCCGGAG
This sequence comes from Pseudomonadota bacterium, assembly GCA_046046245.1. Classification (GTDB taxonomy): domain Bacteria; phylum Pseudomonadota; class Gammaproteobacteria; order Burkholderiales; family Burkholderiaceae_E; genus UBA4615. The sequence continues at coordinate 322,391 of JBJOKE010000003.1, forward strand.
ATCGCCCCGGGCGAATCGACCGCGGCCTGGGTCGCGGCCGCGGCCGTCGAACCGGCGGCGTTCGCCGCGCCCACGCGAGCCTCGTACTCGGTCTTCACGGTGGCGTTCGGCAGCAGCACCGCCCCCTCGAGCGCCAGCTTCATCATGTACTGGTTGAGCTCGTGGTCGTCCTTCAGGTAGCGCTCGTCCTTGCCGTGCTTGACCTTGTAGAGCGGCGGCTGCGCGATGTAGATGTGGCCGCGCTCGACCAGCTCGGGCATCTGTCGGTAGAACAGCGTCAGCAGCAGCGTGCGGATGTGCGCGCCGTCCACGTCCGCGTCGGTCATGATGATGATGCGGTGGTAGCGCAGCTTGTCCGCATTGAAGTCGCCCACGCCGTTGCCGGTGCCGATGCCGGTGCCCAGCGCGGTGATCAGGGTGGCGATCTGCTCGGAGCCGATCAGCTTCTCGAATCGCGCACGCTCGACGTTCAGCACCTTGCCGCGCAGCGGCAGGATCGCCTGGAACTTCCGGTCGCGGCCCTGCTTGGCCGAACCGCCCGCGGAGTCGCCCTCGACGATGAAGATCTCGGACTTGGCCGGGTCCTTCTCCTGGCAGTCGGCGAGCTTGCCGGGCAGGCCGGTGCCCGAGAGCACGGACTTTCGGGTCATCTCGCGCGCCTTGCGCGCGGCCTCGCGGGCGCGCGCGGCCTCGACGATCTTCTCGCAGATGATCTTCGCGTCGGCCGGCTTCTCGAGCAGGAAGTCCTCGAGCGCCGCGGCCACGATCTCCTCGACCGCAGGACGGGCCTCGGAGGAGACGAGCTTCTCCTTGGTCTGCGACGAGAACTTCGGATCGGCCATCTTCACCGACAGCACGCAGGCCAGGCCTTCGCGCATGTCGTCGCCGGCGGTCTCGACCTTCGCGCGCTTCGCGAGCTCGTTCTCGACGATGTACTTGTTGATGACCCGCGTCATCGCCGCGCGCAGGCCGGTCAGGTGCGTGCCGCCATCCTTCTGCGGGATGTTGTTCGTGTAGCAGAGCACCTGCTCGTTGTACGAGGTGTTCCACTGCATCGCCACCTCGACGTAGACCCGCTTGCGCTCGGAGCCCACGTCGACCTCGCGCTCGCCGGTCGCGTAGAACACGGTCGGGTTCAGCGCAGTCTTGGTCTCGTTGATGTAGGTGACGAAGCCGCCCACGCCGCCGGCGAACGAGAACTCCTCCTCCTTGCCCTGGCGCTGGTCGACCAGCCGGATCTTCACGCCGTTGTTCAGGAACGAGAGCTCGCGCAGCCGCTTGCTGAGGATCTCGTAGTGGAAGGTGATGTCGGTGAAGATCTCGACGTCGGGCAGGAAGTGGACCTCGGTACCGCGCTTGTCGGTGGTGCCGGTGACGTGCATCGGCGAGACCTCGAAGCCGTCCACCACCTCGATCAGCCGGTTCTGCGGCACGCCGCGCTCGAACTCGATCTGGTGCACCTTGCCGTCGCGCTTGACGGTCAGGCGCAGCCACTTCGAGAGCGCGTTCACGCACGAGACGCCCACGCCGTGCAGGCCGCCGGACACCTTGTAGCTGTTCTGGTTGAACTTGCCGCCCGCGTGGAGCTCGGTCAGCGCGATCTCGGCGGCCGAGCGCTTGGGCTCGTGCTTGTCGTCCATCTTCACGCCGGTCGGGATGCCGCGGCCGTTGTCGACGACGGAGATCGAGTTGTCGGTGTGTATGGTGACGACGATGTCGTCGCAGAACCCGGCGAGCGCCTCGTCGATCGAGTTGTCGACCACCTCGAACACCAGGTGGTGCAGACCGGTGCCGTCGGAGGTGTCCCCGATGTACATGCCCGGCCGCTTGCGGACGGCCTCCAGGCCCTCGAGGATCTGGATCGATCCGGCGCCGTAGTCGTCGGCCTGCGGGGCCTGCGCATCGCTGCCGACGGGCGGCGTCTCGGGGAGGATCGGTTGGACTGCTGCCATGCTGGAGGAGCCTCGTCTTGATGTGATGTTCGAAGCGCGGTCCGGTGGACCGGTCAGGACACGAAACGGGCGTTCACGTGGTTCCGGAAGGCCCACGGAAGCGTCGTCGATCCACCCTCAGATCCTCATCGGCATCACGACGTACTTGAACCCGTCGTCGCCGGGCACCGAGATCAGCGCGCTGGAGTTGGCGTCGCCGAACTCGACCTTGACCTGCTCGGTCTTCAGGTTGTCGAGCACGTCGAGCAGGTAGGTGACGTTGAAGCCGATGTCGAGCGCGTCGCCGCCGTAGTCGACGTCGAGCTCCTCGACCGCCTCCTCCTGCTCGGCGTTGGTGGTCTGCACCTTGAGTGCATCGGGCGACAGCGTGAAGCGCACGCCCTTGAACTTGTCGGACGTGAGGATCGAGGCGCGCTTGAGCGCGTCCGCGAACAGCGGCCGCTCGAGCACGATCGACTTGCGGTATCCCTGCGGGATCACACGCTGGTAATCGGGGAACTTGCCCTCGACCAGCTTCGACAGCAGGTCGACCTCGCCGAAGCGGAAGCGGATCTGGTTCTGCGCGATGTCGATCGTGACCGGCTCGTCGCTGTCGGCCAGCAGGCGCTGCAGCTCGGTGACGGTCTTGCGCGGAACGATCACGTCGCTGCGCCCGTCGTGCTCGGTGCCCAGCGGGGCGGCGCAATAGGCGAGCCGATGGCCGTCGGTGGCCACGACGCGGACGTTCGCAGCATCGACCACCAGCAGCAGCCCGTTCAGGTAGTAGCGGATGTCCTGCTGGGCCATCGCGAAGTGGACCATTGCGAACAGGTGCTTCAGCTGCTTCTGCGGCAGCGTGATCGAGGCGCCCGCGGCCGGTGCGGGGGCGAGCGTGGGGAACTCCTCGGGCCCGAGGGTCTGCAGCGCGAATCGGCTCTTGCCGGCCTGGATGCTCAGCTTCCTGGAGGCCAGGCTGATGCCCACCTCGACGTCGGGCAGCGACTTGAGGATGTCGATCAGCTTGCGCGCGTTGACGGTGATCGCCGTGTCTTCGCGGCCGGCACCGAGGGAGGCGGCCGTCGTGATCTGGATCTCGATGTCGGTCGCGAGGAAGGAGACCTGCTCGCCCTGCTTGCGCACCAGGACGTTGGCCAGGATCGGAAGCGTGTGACGACGCTCGACGATGCCCGCCACCGTCTGCAGCGGGCGCAGGATCGCGTCGCGGGTGGCCTTGATCATCAACATCGTGTGGTCCTTTTATATGACTGTTGTTGGTTAGCTGTTGTGGTCGGTGGATATGTGGACAAGCCCGCTCAGCCGCTCCACGCCTGGCTCGGCGGGATTCGCGAACCCTGTGCACCGACCTGCTGGCGGATTTGTACGACTGTTGACGAAGAGTGAGGGTCCCGTGAGATCACCGACTTGTTCCCTCCGAGTCCCCGTTCCATCCACTGCCAGGCCCACAGCTCGTCCACCGCCGATGCACAGGCTTGTCCACGGGCTTGCCCACAGCGCGCATGCAAGCTCGCGTCGCTCACAGGTACTCCCTGAGCGTCTGCTCGAGCACGTGGATCTGGTGGTTCAGCTCGGGCCGGTGCTGCCTGAGCTCGGCGATCTTGCGGACCGCATGCAGCACGGTCGTGTGGTCGCGCCCGCCGAAGAGCTCGCCGATCTCGGGCAGGCTCTTCTGCGTCAGCTCCTTCGCCAGGTACATCGCGATCTGCCGGGGCAGCGCGATGTTGGCCGGCCGACGCTTCGAATACATGTCGGCCACCTTCATCTTGTAGAAGTCGGCGACGGTCTTCTGGATGAACTCGACCGAGATCTGTCCGCGGTTGAACGACAGCAGGTCCTTGAGCGCCTCCTTCACCACCTCCAGCGAGATCGGCTGGTTGCGGAACTGCGCGTAGGCGAGGATCCGGCGCAGCGCGCCCTCGAGCTCGCGGACGTTCTGGCGGATGTGCTTGGCGACGAAGAAGGCGACGTCCTCGTCGAGCGGGTGGCCGGCGAATTCCGCCTTCCTCATCAGGATCGCCACCCGCATCTCGAGCTCGGGCGGCTCGATCGCGACGATCAGCCCCGAGTTGAAGCGGGAGATCAGCCGGTCGTCGATGCCCGACATCTCCTTCGGATAGGTATCCGAGGTGATGATGATCTGCTTGCGCTCGGCGATCAGGTTCTCGAAGGCGTAGAAGAACTCCTCCTGGGAGCGCTCCTTGCCGGCGAAGAACTGGATGTCGTCGATCAGCAGCAGGTCCAGGGATTGGTAGTACCGCTTGAATTCGTCGACCGACTGCCGCCGGATCGAGGCGACCATGTCCTGGAAGAACTGGTTCGCGGTGATGTAGCGGATGTTCGCGCCCGGGGCCCGCGACAGGATGGCGTTGCCCACCGCGTGGATCAGGTGGGTCTTGCCCAGGCCCACGCCGCCGTAGAGGAACAGCGGGTTGTAGGCGCCGCCCGGCCGCTCCGCCACCTGCAGCGCGGCAGCCCGCGCCAGGTCGTTGGCCTTGCCGGTGACGAAGGTCTCGAAGGTGAGGTCCGGGTTCAGCCGCGAGCGCTCGGCCGCGGGCGACACCGAGGGCTGCAATGCCGAGAAGCCGGGCGCAGGCTTCGCCGGCCCGTGATCCGCGGCGCCGCGCTCGACCGACCCGGTCTGTGCCGCGAAGCCCGGCAGCGGCGCGCCTTGGGGCTGCACGCCTTCGTGCGGCGCCTGACCGTTCAGCGGTGCGCCGGCGGGACGCGTCTCGCCCTCGGGCTCCATCGCCGCGGCGATCTCGAAGCTCACGCGCGTCTCGGGGCTGATCAGCTGCGCGGCGAGCTCCGCGATCCGGTCGCCGTACTGCGAGCGGACCCAGTCGAGCTTCACGCGGTTAGGCGCCCCGAGCTTCAGCGTCTGATCGCCCTCGTCGTAGCCCAGGAACACCAGCGGCTTGATCCACGTGCGGTACATCTGGGCCGGCAGCTCGCTCTCCAGGTGCGACGCGCAGGCTTGCCACAGATCGTTCATCGGGTCGGTCGTTCGCTGGCGCGTCGGGGGAGCGGTTGGGGCGCGATCCGCTTCCGTCGCCTGCCGGGGGATCGCATCCGGGCGCTCGGCCCGCGGCTCCCCGACCCGGCTCGGCGCTGCGAGCGAATCGTCTGATAGGAAACGAGAATTTTACCTTATCCACAGGCCGAAAGCACGGCAGCCCGACCATCCCGCTCCCCGCCCGACCCTGCCGTGGGGCCCGCCGCTGGCTCCCTGCCGGCGCCCTGTCGGTTCCCCGGCCGACCCGGTATCGCGCCGACCCCCCGGCCCCGCGCAAATTGACAGCCCGCACCCGGCTTTGATGTAATGGCAGGCTTTTTCCCGAAACGGCTCGAATCATGAAACGCACGTATCAACCTTCCGTGGTCCGTCGCAAACGCACCCACGGCTTCCTGGTGCGGATGAAGACCCGCGGTGGCCGCGCGGTGATCCGTGCCCGTCGCGCCAAGGGTCGCAAGCGCCTCGGCGTCTGACCGGCGCGCCGGACCCCGGCCACCACGCGTGAACCTCGCGTGACCGCCGCGGGACCGTCCGGCGCTTCCCCGGGTTCGGCCCGCCCCGATCCTCGACCGGGTGCGGGCGTGCCGGCGCGTCCGGGTTCCGCCCAGGGACCGAAGCGCCCGGCCCGGCTGGTCGGTGCCCATTTCACGGTCGGCGCGCGCCGCGCGACCGATGCAACGAGTCCCCGACTGATGATGGCCGTCCCCAAGAAGCAGGTGCCCTCGTCGCCGGTCCGCAACCTGATCCGGCGGGTGATCCGCGAGTCGCATCGCGCCGAGCTCGCGCGGCGGCCCGCGCTCGCCCACCTGTCGGTCCGGGTGCAGCTGACCTCGATCCCGACCGATCCGTCCGCGCCCGCCGCGGGTCCGGACGGTCGCGGGCTGCGTCCCTTCGCCCGCCGACCGACCGATCGCGCGCTCAAGCGCGCGGTGCGCGTCGAGGTCGACGGCCTGCTCGCGCGGGTCGCGTGAGCCGGCACGCGTCCGGGATGGCCGACCGACCCGAGCCCGCCATGCGGTCGTGGCCGGCACGGCTGGCCGCGCTGCCGATCCTCGCCTGGCGCTACGGCGTCAGCCCGGTGATGCCGCCGGCCTGCCGCTACTGGCCGAGCTGCTCGGAGTACGGCCTGGAGGCCGTCCGCCGCCACGGCGCCGCACGCGGCCTCTGGCTGGCGGGTGCGCGCATCGCACGCTGCCATCCGTGGTCCGGCGGCGGCATCGACCCGGTCCCCGACACCGTCGACGGCCCCGGCGCCTACCTCGGACGACTGCTCCGCCGTCGGGAACCGGCCGCCGCCCCGACCGAGATCCACGACGCCTCCCGCGACCCGACGCGCCCGCCGCGCGACGGTCGCCTCCCCTCGCCTCACCGCTCCTAGAGCCCGCGCCCGCCATGCAGACCCAACGCACCATCCTCTGGGTGATCTTCACGATGTCGCTGCTGTTCCTGTGGGATGCCTGGCAGGCCCACAACGGCAAGCCGTCGATGTTCCACGGATCGCCGAAGCCCGCGCAGACGACGCCCGCCGCGCCCGGTGCCGCCCCGGCGAAGGCCGACGGCTCGGTGCCGGCCGCCGGGGCGCCCGCAGGGGTGCCGGTTGCGCCGACGGCCACCGTGCCGGGTGCGGCGGCGCCTTCCGCGGCCGCGGGCCAGCCGCCGATCCGCCTAAGGACCGACGTGCTCGCGATCGACGTCGATCCCGTGGGCGGCGAGGTCCAGCGCGCCGAGCTGCTGAAGTTCAACGACCCGGACGCGGGCAGCGCGAACCTGGTGCTGTTCGACGAGCGCAACGGCCATACCTACGTCGCGCAGACCGGCCTGGCGAGTCCCTCGCTGCCGAACCACCGCACTCCCTTCGTCGTCGAGGACGGCCCGCGCGAGCTCGCCGCCGGCCAGGACGCGCTCGTGCTGAAGATGTCCGCCGAGCAGGGCGGCGCGAAGCTGGTCCGCACCTACACGCTCAAGCGCGGCTCCTACGCGATCGACGTGAAGACCGAGGTGACCAACCTCGGCGAGCTCGCGATCCGGCCGGTGCTGTACATGCAGATCAGCCGCGACAAGGTCGCGCCGCAGAACGTCGCCGGCATCGCGTCGCACTTCGTGCCGATCGGCAGCTTCGGTCCGGTGTTCTACACCGACGAGATCAAGTTCAGGAAGGTCGACTTCTCGGCGCTGGACAAGAAGCCGACCGAGGAGATCGCCAAGGACGTGAAGGACGGCTGGGCCGGCGTGATGCAGCACTACTTCGTGTCGGCCTGGGTGCCGCAGAAGGACGCGCCGCGCACGCTCGAGGCCTCGAAGATCGATGCCGAGCTGTACGTCGCGCGGATCCGCCAGACGCTGCCCGAGATCGCGCCGAAGGCCACCGTCGCCACCAACGCGGTGCTCTACGTCGGCCCGCAGGACCAGCGCGTGCTGGCCGAGATCGCGCCGGGCCTCGACCTGGTGGTCGACTACGGCTGGCTCACCGTCATCGCCAAGCCGATCTTCGAGCTGCTGCAGTTCCTCTACGGCATCGTGAAGAACTGGGGCTGGGCGATCGTGCTGCTCACGCTGATCATCAAGTTCGCCTTCTTCCCGCTGCAGGCCGCGAGCTACCGGTCGATGGCGAAGATGAAGAAGGTCGGCCCGAAGCTGCAGCAGCTCAAGGAGCGCTACGGCGACGACCGGGTCAAGATGAACCAGGCGATGATGGAGCTGTACAAGACCGAGAAGATCAACCCGCTCGGCGGCTGCCTGCCGATCGTCGTGCAGATCCCGGTCTTCATCGCGCTCTACTACGTGCTGTTCGCGTCGGTGGAGCTGCGCGGCGCGCCGTGGCTGGGCTGGATCAAGGACCTCGCGTCCCCCGATCCCTTCTACATCCTGCCGCTGCTGATGGCGATCTCGATGTTCTTCCAGACCAAGCTGAACCCGACGCCGCCCGACCCGCTGCAGGCCAAGATGATGATGTGGATGCCGCTGATCTTCTCGGTGATGTTCTTCTTCTTCCCGGCCGGACTGGTGCTGTACTGGCTGGTGAACAACCTGTTCTCCATCGCCCAGCAGTGGGTGATCACCCGCAGGATCGAGGGCAAGCCGGTCTTCGGGCGCGCCCCGGCCTGAGCGCCTCGGTGCGGAGGGGCGGGTCGTGAACTTCCAGCAGCTGCGTTCGCTGCGCGAGACCGTTCGGCGCGGCCTGAACCTGACCGCCGCGGCCGAGGTGCTCCACACCTCGCAGCCGGCGCTGTCCAAGCAGATCCGCGAGCTCGAGGACGAGCTCGGCGTGCAGATCTTCGTGCGCCACGGCAAGCGCTACACGCAGCTGACCGAGGCCGGCGAGAAGATCCTCGCGGCCGCCGAGCGCGTGCTCGACGAGGCCGCCGCGCTGCGCAAGGTGGGCGAGCAGTACGCGGCCGGGCACGGCGGCACGCTGTCGGTGGCCGCCACGCACACCCAGGCCCGCTACGCGCTGCCCGCCGTGCTCGCGCGCTTCCGCGACGAGTTCCCGGCGATGCAGTTCAAGCTGCTGCAGGGCAATCCCGAGCAGGTCGCCCAGTACGTGGTGCACGGCGATGCGACCTTCGGCCTCGCGACCGAGACCCTCGACGACCACCCGTCGCTCGACACGCGGCCGGCCTACTCGTGGCACCACTGCCTGATCGTGCCCGCGGGCCATCCGCTCGCCGACACCGCCGGCCCGGTGTCGATGAAGCGGCTCGCCGCCGAGCCGCTGATCACCTACACCCCGCAGTTCACCGGCCGCCGAGGCATCGACCAGGCCTTCGCGCGGGCGGGGCTGCATCCGAACGTGGTGCTCGAGGCGATCGACTCGGACGTCATCAAGGCCTACGTCGAGCTGGGTTTCGGCGTCGGCGTGATCGCCGGCATCGCGGTCGACCCCGAGCGCGACCGCGGGTTGGTCAAGCTGCCGCTGCCCGAGGAGTTCCCCGCGCACACCACGCGGATCGCGTCGCGCATCGGCATGCCGCTGCTGCCCTTCGAGCGGCGCTTCGTGCAGATGATGCGGGAGTTCGTGCCGCCGGGGGCCTGAGGCCGTCCGCGCGCGGGCTCAGAACCGCCCGCCGACCGGCGTCGGCAGCAGCCGGCCCCGGCGGATCCACAGATAGCCGCGCTCGCCCGCGTCGGGCGTGAGGAAGCCGACCTCGCCACCCGCACGGAACGGGAAGAGACGGTCGCTGCGCGCGAATCCGGCGATCAGGTCGCCTGCCCAGACGAAGCGCCCGGCGCAATCGTTGACCCACAGGCCCGCGCGGCGCGAGGTGACCAGGTCGACGCAACCGTCGTCGTTGACGTCGACGAAGACGAGGTTGAACGGCCCGCCGAACGGGTAGGCGCCGGTACCGGTCGGATCGAAGGTCGGATGACCGACGAAGGCGGTGTCGGTCACGTCGACGAAGCGCGCCTCGGTGCGGTCGTATCGCAGCATCTGAAGGCCCCCGCCGATCGCCGGCCGGCCCCGCACGTTCGCCTGGTAGTACGACACCACGAGGTGGAGATCGCCGTTCCACGGGCGTGCGGCGCGGATCGTCTGCACGGTGGTGTTGCGCACGCCGTCGACGTCGAAGCGCGTGGGCGGCAGCGCGAGCGTGCGGCCCGACGCGAAGCCGTCGCCGTCGCCGAACAGCACGATCGAGCCGCGGTAGTTCGGATAGGTCACGCGGTTCGCCTCGTCGGCGGTGCCGAGCACCAGATCGTCGTGACCGTCGCCGTCGACGTCAACCGCGGCCACACCGATGTAGCCCTGCTGGTCGCAGGTGCTGCCCGGCGACTGCCGCAGGAACGCCGGCAGGCGGGCGTCGTCCCGGACCCAGCTGCCGTCGGGCTCGCGCACCAGCAGGTAGGGCTGGTGGCGGTTCCAGCCGCACAGCTGCGAGGACACGTAGACGAAGGCCCGGGTACCCATCCGACCGGCGACGACCGCCTCGGTCGGGAAGGGCGCGGCCGGCAGCGGCCGACGCGTCCAGCCCGACGGGCCCGACTCGAGCACGACCGCCTGACCGCCCGGTGTCTCGGGCGTGTCGGGCCCGAAGGCGCCGATCACCCAGTCGTCGAAGCCGTCGCCGTTGAGGTCGGCGCGGGCGATCTCCTGCGGCTGGTTCGAGACGGTCATCGCCGGATCGAGCCGCGGGTCGCCGACGGTGAAGCCGTCTGTACCGATCCGCAGCACGCGGGCGGCCGAATCGCGGAAATCCTGCAACCCGAAGCTCGGCGGCGCCGGGTCCGTCGTCTCGCCGCCGACCAGCATCAGCCAGGTGGCGCCGTAGGCCTCGACGAACTCGCTGTGGTTGGTGTTGAACACCGAGCCCGGGCTCCAGGGCGCGAACGTGGGCGCGAGCTTCTCGACGCGGAAGTACGGCGCCTCGGCCGCGGCGGGTGCCGCGGGTGCCGCGGGTGCGGCGAGGGCCGCATCGGGAGACGTCGATCCGGTCGGGGCTGCCGGGCCCGGACCGCCCGAGCCGCCACCGCATGCGGCGAGGGCGAGCGTGAGGACGAGCGCGGGAGACCGGAAGGCTGCGGGCATGGTGCGGACGAGCGGTGACGTGTGATGGCCGCGAGCGTCGCGAGCGTGGCCCGACCCTCGCAAGCCGAGGCACGACGGACGTTCCGCCGCGGACGTCGGGCGGTCGATGCCGGACGAGACCGCGCGGCGGGTGTGCTAGGGTCGGCGCCCATCGACCCGAGCCCTGCGTGGATGTCCGCCGACACCGACCCCATTGCCGCCATCGCCACCGCCCCGGGCCGCGGCGGCATCGGCGTGGTCCGCGTGTCGGGGCGCGACCTCGCGCCGGTGATCGACGCGGTCTGCGGCCGCGCGCTCGCGCCGCGCGTGGCCACGCTGCTGCCGTTCCGCGCGGCCGACGGCGACGCGATCGACACCGGCCTCGCGCTGCACTTTCCCGCGCCGCATTCCTACACCGGCGAGGACGTGCTCGAGCTGCAGGGTCATGGCGGGCCGGTGGTGATGCAGCTGCTGCTCGGGCGCGTGCTCGACGCGGGCCGCGCCATCGGGCTGCGCGTGGCCGAGCCCGGCGAGTTCACGCGCCGCGCGTTCCTCAACGACAAGCTCGACCTCGCGCAGGCCGAGGCCGTGGCCGACCTGATCGACGCGAGCACCGCGCAGGCTGCGCGCGGCGCGAGCCGGTCGCTGTCGGGTGCGTTCTCGAAGGCCGTCCACGAGGTGGTCGACGCGGTGATCACGCTGCGCATGCTGGTGGAGGCGACCCTCGACTTCCCCGAGGAGGAGATCGACTTCCTCGAGCGCTCCGACGCACGCGGCCGGCTCGCGGCGATCCGCACGTCGCTGGATGCGCTGCTCGCCGACGCGAAGCAGGGCGCGCTGCTGCGCGAGGGGCTGCACGTGGTGCTGGCCGGCGCGCCGAACGTCGGCAAGTCGAGCCTGCTGAACGCGCTGGCCGGCGCCGAGGTGGCGATCGTCACGCCGGTGGCGGGTACCACGCGCGACCGCATCGCGCAGTCGATCCAGATCGACGGCGTGCCGCTGGTGGTGGTGGACACCGCGGGGCTGCGCGAGACCGGCGACGAGGTGGAGCGGATCGGCATCGAGCGGACCTGGCAGGAGGTGGCTCGGGCGGACGTGATCCTGCATCTGGGGGTGGCGAGTGCGTCGGCCGGTACGCAGGCGGACGCGCGCGCGGCGCTCGAGGCCGAGCTCGACGCGGGCATCGCCGAACGGCTACCGCGCGACAAGCCGATCCTGCGGGTGTGGAACAAGATCGACCTCGCGGGGCTCGAGCCGCATGCGACGGACGACGCGGTGTGGCTGTCGGCGAAGGACCGCCGCGGCATCGACCTGCTGCGCGCGGCGCTGCTGCGGCTGGCGGGCTGGCACGGCGCGGGCGAAGGCACGTTCATCGCGCGCGAACGGCACCTGCAGGCGCTGCGCGACGCAAGCGAGCACCTCGCCGTCGCGCACGGTCACGCGCAGCGCAACGACGAGGTGCTCGATCTCTTCGCGGAGGAGCTGCGGCTGGCGCAGGACCGGCTGTCGTCGATCACCGGGGAGTTCGGGGCGGATGATCTGCTGGGGGTGATCTTCTCGACGTTCTGCATCGGGAAGTAGGGCGACGGCGCGTTTCCGCGGAAACGTTCGGAAGGCAGGTCGGCCCGCACGTTGTCCGAATTGCTCCGGGGAGTCGTTCACCGGTGCTGCGCGGAAAGCCGGTGAAGCATCATTCATGCGGGTTGGCGACAGACGCGAATGGTTGGCCCAAAATGCGGGCTGCGCCTCGAGGCAACCCGCATACGCTGCCCCGATCTGAAGGGTGGCGATGGCTCTTCCCGACCCCATGAACAAGAGCGCGCTCTCGGAAAGCGATATCTGCGATAAGTTCATCCGCCCCGCCATGGAGGGCTCGGGGTGGCATGGCGTGGAGCAGATCTATCGCGAGTATCCACTTAGGGCGGGGCGAGTGGTGGTGCGGGGACGCACCGCCCGGCGTGACTCTGCCACCGTGCTGCGCGCCGACTACGCCCTCTTCTACAAGACGAACATTCCGGTGGCCGTGGTCGAGGCCAAGGACAACAAGCACGCCATCGGTGCCGGCATGCCCCAGGCCATCCGTTATGGCCAGTTGCTGGATGTGCCGTTCTGCTTCTCAAGCAACGGCGATGGCTTCGTGTTTCGCGATGCCACGCTGGCTGACGGCGTGCTCGAACGCACGCTCACGCTCGATGAATTCCCGTCGCCTGCGGACCTGTGGGCGCGCTACTGCGCCTGGAAGGGCTGGACACCCGAAGTCCAGCAGGTGACGGAGTTCGACTACGCCCCGAGCAAGACCCCCCGGTATTACCAGCTACAGGCCATCAACCGCACCGTGGAGGCCATCGCGCGTGGACGCAAGCGCGTACTGCTGGTGATGGCCACCGGCACCGGCAAGACCTACACGGCCTTTCAGATCATCTGGCGCCTGTGGAAGAGCGGCGCGCGCAAGCGCATCCTGTTTCTGGCCGATCGGAACATCCTGATCGACCAGACCATGGTCAACGACTTCCGCCCCTTCAAGGGCGCGATGGCCAAGCTCAGCCCGAATGCCAAGGGCGTGGAGCGGGTGGACGCGCAGGGCAGGCTCACAGTGGAAGAGCTCGACCTCGCCGTGAGCCCCACCACCAAGCAGGTCAACAAGAGCTACGAGATCTACCTCTCGCTGTACCAGGCGGTGTCGGGCGCCGAGGAGTCGCGCAACATCTACAAGCAGTTCTCGCCGGACTTCTTCGACCTCATCGTGGTGGACGAGTGCCACCGCGGCAGCGCGGCTGAAGACTCGGCCTGGCGCGAGATCCTGAGCTATTTCAGCAACGCCACCCAGATCGGCCTGACCGCCACGCCGAAGGAGACCGAGGAGGTCTCCAACATCCATTACTTCGGCGAGCCGGTCTACACCTACAGCCTGCGGCAAGGCATCGAGGATGGCTACCTCGCGCCGTACAAGGTAATTCGCGTCGATCTGGACAAGGACACCTTCGGCTGGCGGCCCACTGATGGCATGACCGACAAGCTCGGCCATGTGATCGAAGACCGTGTCTACACCGGGCGCGACATGAATCGCCGGCTGGTGCTGGAGCGGCGCGACGAGGTGGTGGCGGCCAAGATCACCCAGTACCTCAAGGCGACCAACCGCTACGACAAGACCATCGTCTTCTGCGAAGACATCGACCACGCGGCCCGCATGCGGCAGGCGCTGAGCAACGCCAACGCCGACATCTGCCAGACCCACCCGAACTATGTGGTGCAGATCACGGGCGACAACGCCGAGGGCAAGGCGCAGCTCGATAACTTCATTGACCCCGAGAAGCCGTTGCCGGTGATCGCGACCACCTCCAAGCTGATGAGCACGGGGGTGGACGCGCAGACATGCAAGCTGATCGTGCTCGATCAGAACATCAAGTCGATGACGCTCTTCAAGCAGATCATCGGCCGCGGCACCCGGCTGCGCGAAGACCTGGGCAAGAGCTGGTTCACGATCCTGGACTTCAAGCGCGCCACCGAACTCTTTGCCGACAAGGACTTCGACGGCGACCCGGTGCAGATCTACGAGCCGAAGGGCGATGACCCCATCGACCCACCGGACCCGGACGGTGACACTGAGGGCGATGGCGGCGGAGCTGAGGCCGGTGAGTTGCCACCTGGCACGCCCGCCGCGCCGCCTCCTCTGGGCCCTTTCAAGGGCGGACCGGCCAATGACCAGCCCCGCAAGTACCTTCTGGGCGGCTCGGTGAGCGTGACCGTGGCCCGCGAGCGGGTGCAGTACCTGAACGCCGAGGGCAAGCTCGTCACCGAGAGCCTGCGCGACTACACGCGCATCAATCTGAGCAAGGCCTATTCCTCGCTCGATCACTTCCTGCAAGCGTGGAACAGCGCCGAGCGCAAGGCGGTGCTGATCGAGGAGCTGGAGCGCCAGGGCGTGTTCCTGGATGCACTGGCCGAGGAGGTAGCGCAGGCCGGCATGAAAGACCTGGACCCCTTCGACCTGCTGCTGCATGTCGCCTATGACCTGCCGCCGCTCACGCGACGCGAGCGCGCGCAACGGGTGAAGAAGCGCAACGCCTTCGGGCAGTACGGCCCGGTGGCCCGCAAGGTGCTGGACGCACTGCTCGACAAGTACGCCGACGAAGGCATAGCCACCATCGAGAGCAACGAGGTGCTGAGAGTGCAGCCCCTGTCCGAGCTGGGCTCGCCTGTGGAGCTGGTGCGCAGCTTCGGTGGCCGGCCACAGTACCTGCAAGCCTTGCAGGCGCTTGAAAATGAGCTCTATGCGCCCGGCCTGAACTGATGCGCTACTTGCCCCGCTTCCCCATTCGCTGAGACCGCATGTCTAACCTGTCCCCCGTTATCAAGTCTATCCAGGACGTCATGCGCCAGGACGCCGGCATCAACGGCGACGCGCAGCGCATCGAGCAGATGGTGTGGCTGCTGTTCCTGAAGGTGTTCGACGCGCTGGAAGAAGAGCTTGAACTCACGCGCGACGACTATCGCAGCCCCATCCCCGAGAACCTGCGTTGGCGGAACTGGGCTGCCGACCCCGAGGGCATCACCGGCGACGCGCTGCTGGACTTCGTGAACAACCAGCTCTTCCCGAAGCTGAAGAACCTGGCGGCCGACCCGGTGCGCAACCCGCGCGGCTGGGTAGTGCGCGGCGTCTTCGAGGACGCCAACAACTTCATGAAGAGCGGCCAGCTGCTGCGCCAGGTGATCAACAAGCTGGCCAGCATCGACTTCAACCGCCAGGCCGAGCGCCATCAGTTCAACGACCTGTACGAGAAGATCCTGCGCGATCTGCAGAGCGCCGGCAACGCAGGCGAGTTCTACACGCCGCGCGCGGTGACGCAGTTCATGGTGGACATGGTGAACCCGCAGCTCGGCGAACGCGTGCTCGACCCGGCCACCGGCACCGGCGGCTTCCTGGTGTGCGCCATCGAGCACCTGCGCAAGCAGGTGCGCAACACCGAGCAAGAGGCGCTGCTGCAGACCAGCATCCTGGGCGTGGAGAAGAAGCAGCTGCCGCACCTGCTGTGCGTGACCAACCTGATGCTGCACGGCATCGAGGTGCCCAGCCAAATCCGCCACGACAACACGCTGGCCCGGCCGCTGCGCGACTACACCCCTGCCGAACGCGTGGACGTGGTGCTGACCAACCCACCCTTCGGCGGCATCGAGGAGCCGGGCATCGAGGCGGGCTTTCCGGCCGATGTGCGTACCAAGGAGACGGCCGATCTCTTCCTGGTGCTGATCAAGCACATCCTGAAGGCCAACGGCCGCGCCGCGCTGGTGCTGCCCGACGGCACGCTGTTCGGCGAAGGTGTGAAGACGCGCATCAAGGAGCAGCTGCTCGCCGAGTGCGACCTGCACACCATCGTGCGCCTGCCCAACGGCGTGTTCGCCCCCTACACCGGCATCAAGACCAACCTGCTGTTCTTCACCAAGGGCCGGCCGACGCAGGCCACCTGGTACTACGAGCACCCCTACCCGCCCGGGGTGAAGAGCTACAACAAGACCAAGCCGATCCGCATCGAAGAGTTCGACGCCGAGAAGGCCTGGTGGGGCAGCGAGGCCGATGGCTTTGCGGCGCGGGTGGAAAACGAGCGGGCGTGGAAGGTGAGCATCGATGCCATCAAGGCGGGCGGCTTCAACCTGGACCAGAAGAACCCGCATGCGGCTGAGGCTGTGAGCCACGACCCTGACGAGCTACTGCGGGACTACGCCCGGCTGCAGGGCGAGGCGCAGGCCTTGCGGGACCAGTTGAAAGCGATCCTGGCGCAGTCGCTGGGGGGCGGGCGATGACACGACGTGCCAAGGCCGGCGTATCGGCCACCTCCACCGCAGCGCCTCAGGTCGTGCCGCGAGAGGGTTCGGCACCTGAGGCAGGCGATGCGGCCCCGGAGGCGCTGTACGGCCAGATCCGCGAGGTGCTGGCGCAGGCGCGGCAGCAGACCTGGCGCCAGGTCAACCAGTCCATGGTGCAGGCGTATTGGCAGGTGGGGCGGCTGATCGTCGAGCACGAGCAGGCGGGGCAGGCTCGCGCCGCCTACGGAACCGGCCTGTTGCAGAGCCTGGCCCACCGACTGACCGCCGAGTTCGGTCCCGGCTTTGCCGTCCAGAGCCTGCGTAACTTTCGCCAGTTCTACCTGACCCTCGGCGCGGACGAGATTCGCTCCATGCCGTGGAGCGAATTGAGCTGGTCGCACCTGAAGACCTTGATGCGCGTGGCCAACGAGCAGGCCCGGCGCTGGTACGCCCAGGAGGCCGCGCAACAGCGCTGGAGCGTGGCCGCGCTGGACCGGCAGATCGGCACCCTCTACTACGAGCGCCTGCTCTCCAGCCAGGACAAGGCCGGCGTGCAGCGCGAGGCGCAGGCCCTCATCGAGCGCGACGCCCGCCCCGACCCGCGTGACTTCATCCGCGACCCCTACGTGCTGGAGTTCCTGGGCGCGCAGCCCGGGGCCAGCCTGTACGAGAAAGACCTGGAGCAAGGCCTGCTCGACCAGTTGCAGAAGTTCCTGCTCGAGCTGGGCAAGGGCTTCGCCTTCGTGGCACGCGAGCGGCACCTGCACATCGAGGGCGAGGACGCCTTTGTCGACCTCGTCTTCTACAACTTCATCCTGAAGTGCTTCGTGCTGGTGGAGCTGAAGGTGGGCAAGCTCAGCCACCAGGACGTGGGCCAGCTCGACATGTATGTGCGCGTCTTCGACGAGCGCATGCGCGGCGAGGGTGACGGGCCCACCATCGGCCTCATCCTGTGCAGCGAGCGCAACGAGGCCGTGGCGCGCTACTCGCTGCTGGCTGAAAGCCGCCAGCTCTTCGCCAGCCGCTACCAGCCCTGGCTGCCCACCGAGGCGGAACTGCAGGCTGAGCTGACCCGCGACCGTGCCTTGCTGGAAGGGGCGCGGGGCGAGGAGGGCGGGGCGTGAGCGGCTCGCTGCTTCAGGCGTTCGATCGCGTCGCCCAGGCGCCGGGCGGCGTGGCGCGGTTGCGGGAGTTGATCTTGTCGCTGGCGGTGCGCGGGAAGCTGGTGCGGCAGGATCCGAACGAGGAGCCGGCCAGCGTGTTGCTGCAGCGCATCCGTGCTGAGAAAGACCGGCTGCTTGCGGAGGGAAAGATCAAGCGGGACAAGCCGCTGCCGCCGATTGCGGAGGACGAGATACTGTTTGAATTGCCGAGGGGCTGGGAGTGGGCTCGTATACCCGACATCTCCTTCAGCCTCGGCCAAGTTGATCCAGTAGCCCCGTTTTCGTACATCGACGTAGCTGCTATAGATAACTTGAGAGGTGTAGTCGCCCCTGAAGTTCAGGTAATAGCACCCGCGGATGCATCGTCGAGGGCCAGAAAGGTAGTTCAAGTCGGGACTGTTTTGTATTCGACCGTCAGACCGTACCTTAAAAACATCGCGATCGTTGAGAGAGATTACTTTCCTGAGCCGATAGCGAGTACCGCTTTCGCGGTAATGCATCCCCATACCGGTGTCGATTCTCGATTCTTGCTGCACTACCTGCGCAGTCTGCCATTCACAGAATTTGTAAACGCCAAAGCCGTAGGGGTTGCTTACCCTGCAATCAATGACGCAAACTTTTTTCAGGGTATCGTCCCTCTGCCCGCCACAAAGGAACAACAGCGCATCGTCGCCCGCGTCGACGAATTGATGCGCCTGTGCGATGCCCTCGAAGCCAAGGGCCGGCTCGAAGCCGAGCAGCACACCCGCCTGCTCGACACCTTGCTCGGAACGCTGACCGACAGCGCCACCTCCGAAGAACTGACCGCCAACTGGCAACGCGTGGCCGAGCATTTCGATCTGCTGCTGGATAGGCCGGAGGCGGTGGATGCGTTGGAGCAGACGGTGCTGCAGCTCGCCGTGCGCGGGCTGTTGGTGCCGCAGGATCCGAGTGACGAGCCTGCCGACACACTGCTTATGCAGATTCGAGAACACAAGGCCCGGCTGGTGAACGCTGGCAAGGTCAGAGTAGCTAGGCCCGTCGATGAGATTGACGTCGACGAGCTCCCGTTTAACCTTCCGCAGACGTGGGCGTGGGCTCGATTTGGCGACATCACTATCAATCGAGACGGGGAACGAGTTCCTGTGTCGTCCAGCGACCGTGAGCAGCGCACTAAGGTCTATGACTACTACGGCGCGTCCGGCGTCATCGACAAGATTGACGGATACCTGTTTGATAAGACGCTGCTCCTCATCGGCGAGGACGGAGCCAATCTGCTTAACCGTTCCACTCCGATTGCGTTCCTGGCCCACGGTAAGTACTGGGTCAACAACCACGCACACGTGATCGACACGATAGACGTCCGACTCATGCTTTATCTGGAGCTCTTCGTAAACGCCATCTCCCTCGAACCGTATGTCACTGGAACCGCGCAACCGAAGATGAACCAGGCGAAGCTAAACAGCATCGTAGTTGCACTGCCGCCCCTCGCGGAGCAGTCGCGCATCGTCGCCCGCGTCACTGAACTCCGCCGCCTCTGCGCCGACCTGCGCCAACGCCTCGCCACCAGCCAAGCCACGCAGTCGCGACTGGCTGAGGCCTTGGTGGAATCGGTGGCATCGGTTTGAACTACACATCTCCGCCCCCTTGCAAACGACCGCCGCAGGAACCCGCCATGAACCCAGCCACTGAGACCTCCACCATCGCCAGGAAGCGGGTCCGCAAGGCCAGGCGGCCGCGCTTGCAGTTGACCCACCTGGGGCCGATTCAGTCGGCCGATGTGAGCTTTGGCGATTTCACGGTCATCGTGGGGCCGCAAGCCACGGGCAAGAGCATCTTCCTGCAGACGCTGAAGCTGCTGGTGGACCGCGACCACATTCATGACACCTTCAAGCACCACAGCATGTCGTTCAACGACAACGCCGGCGCCTTCATGGAGGGCTACTTTGGCCGTGGCATGGCCGGCGTCTGGAGTTCGCAATCAGCGTTGAGCTGGAACGGCACCGCAGTTGCGCTGCCCGACTATGCAAGGCCCACCAAGTCCAAGAAGCGTTACGAGCGGATGTTCTACATCCCGGCCCAGCGGGTAATGAGCCTGCCCGGAGGGGTGTCGCAAAACTTCGGCCAGTTCAACTTTGGCGATCCGTACACGCTTCGCGCTTTCAGCGACGCCGTACACGACTTGATTCAGAACGAGTTCGGCGCCAAAGGCGAACTGTTTCCAGGGCCGAACCGGCTGAACGAGACGCTGCGCAAGCCCATTCAGACCCATCTGTTTGGCGGCCACCGCTTGCTCATCGACGACAAGGACTTCACCAAACGCCTGGGACTTCAGGTCAAGGGGCAGGCCAAGCCGCTGGGCTTCCTATCGTGGTCGGCTGGACAGCGCGAGTTCACTCCGTTGCTCATGGGCGTCTATTGGCTTTGCCCCACGACCTACCGCCGCAAGACGGGCAGCACCGCCGACGAGAGCATCGAATGGGTGGTGATCGAAGAGCCCGAGATGGGCTTGCACCCTCAGGGCATCACGGCGGTGTTGCTGCTCGTGCTGGAGCTGATGCGCCGGGGCTACCGAGTGGTGCTGTCTTCCCATTCACCGGTGGTGCTGGAGATGGTGTGGGCCTTGCAGGAATTCAAGAAGTTGCGCAGTTCCGAGCCTTCCGTCCGACAAGTTCTTAAATTGCCTGCCACCGCGGAGGCCAAGAAGATCGCCCTGTCGGCCCTGAGCAAGGACTACGCCGTGTACTACTTCGAGCGTGATGGCTCCGTGCGCGACATCTCCAGCCTCGACCCGGCCGCGCTGGACCCGTCTGAATCAGAGTGGGGCGGGATCAGCGGTTTTGCTGCGCGTGCGAACGAGGCCATTGCCGATGCGGTGAACATAGCTGCGGTCGCACCCAAGAGGAAGCGCAAGGCCGTCCCTCAAGGGGCCACGACATGAAAGGCCGCGGCAAGAGGCCCGCGATGGGGGCCCGGCATCGAGAAGCAACAGTCTTTCAAGGTGCCGCCTGCGCTGCAGGCTTGGTGCCGCGCGGCGGCAAGGATGCTGTTGAAGGCATTTACCGTGCCCTGATCATTGCCAGCAAAGGGGCGCAGTTCACCGGAAGTGTGGACGTGGATGGGCACTTCAGTGTTTCCGAGCCTCAGGAGCACCGATGGGACTATGGTGTCGGCCTCGCGCTGTGTGGACGTGGATGGGCACTTCAGTGTTTCCGAGCCTCAGGAGCACCGATGGGACTATGGTGTCGGCCTCGCGCTTTCAGGTGGAGAAGAGATCGCTTGCTGGGTAGAGCCGCACCCGGCCTCCAGCACAGGTAATGTGGGAGTCATGCTGAAAAAGCTGGATTGGCTGAAAGCCAAGCTGAAGACGCCACCCTTCAAGCAGTTGAATGCCATGACCTTCAAGCACAGCCAGGGCATTCCGCGTTTCTACTGGCTGCTGACCCCACAGGGCGTGTGTCGAATCACTGCCACCAGCAAAGAGGCCAAGACCTTGGCCAAGGCGGGCCTGCGCATGCCGGCTCGGCAAATCACCTTGCCGTGAGGAAGACTTGGAATGGGCCAATCACGCAGGCCACGAAGCGATTTGGGCAGTCAATTGTGCAAGGGGTGCTTGCACTGGCGACAGCAGGCCCATCCGCACGCTGTCTTCGGCCCCGTCGATTGGCACAGCGAGGAGCCTGGTTTGTTATCTTCGCCCGGAGATAACAACGCGCGGGATGCCAAAAAATCCATACGCATCAACCACTTGACCTGACACTTGTTATCCGGAGACGACTTCCAAGAGCCTTCGAGACCCCCTTCCAACACACCCCATGCCCATCCAGCACGCCATCTGGCAAGTCGGCCAGCAGCCCACCCCGCTGACCACCGCCAAGCTCGCCAGCGAGCAGCAGCTCGAGGACATGATCGTCCGCGAGCCGGCGATCCTGTCGAGCCAGTGGATGCTGATCGGCCGGCAGGAGGTCACCAGCCACGGCGGGCGCATTGACCTGCTAGCCATCGCGCCCGATGGCTCCCTGGTGCTCATCGAGCTCAAGCGCGACCGCACGCCGCGCGAGATCGTCGCCCAGGCGCTGGACTATGCGTCTTGGGTGGCGGAACTGACCGCCGACCGCATCGTCCAGATCTACGACCGGTTCTCGCAGGGTGGCAGCCTTGGGGCTGCCTTCCAGAAGCGCTTCGGTGTCGCGCTCGACGAGGAGACGCTGAACCACGCGCACCAGATCATCATCGTGGCCGCCGAGCTCGACCCGTCCACCGAGCGCATCGTGGCCTACCTCAACGCGCGCGACATCGCGATCAACGCCGTGTTCTTCCAGGTCTTCCAGCATGGCGGCCAGCAATTGCTGAGTCGTGCCTGGTTGATCGACCCGGGCGAGACGCAGGCCAACGTGGCGGCTGCCACGGGACCGGCGGGCGAGAAAGAGCCGTGGAACGGCGAGTTCTATGTGTCCTACGGGGGCAACCCCGCGCGCGTCTGGGACGAGGCCCGGCGGCACGGTTTCATCAGCGCCGGTGGCGGAACCTGGTACAGCCAGACATTGAAGCTGCTGTCGCCGGGCGACCGGGTGTGGGTGAAGATCCCCAAGACCGGCTATGTGGGCGTGGGCCGCGTGATGGAGGCCGTGCAGGCCGCCAAGGACTTCACCTTGCCCACCAACGACGGCGTGCGCCCGGCCCTCGATGTGCTGCAGCATGGCGCCGAGTGGCGGGCGCTGGCCGATGACCCGGAGAAGTCTGAGTACTTCGTCCGGGTGCAGTGGCTGCAGACCGTGCCGGAGAGCCAAGCCTTCAACGAGGTGGGCCTCTTCGGCAATCAGAACTCGGTGTGCCAGCCGACCACGCCGAAGTGGCGCCACACGGTGGAGCGGCTGAAGGCGGCGTTTCCGAAGTGGGCCGGGTGACTGAGGCCCCCGCGACCGATCAAGACGACGGCAAGGTGGGATCTTTCCGTGTACACGCGCATGTACACATCAGCCCACTCGGCTCAGAACCCCAGCAACCACGCGGCTTTCCGGCGGCCTTGAAGTTCTGCATCGGGAAGTAGCCCACCCCGCCCCGCACGACTAAGGCACGAACCCGTCCGTCAGCGTCCGCAGGAACGCCGTCAGGTCCTCCACGTCCTGCGGACTCAGCCGAGGCGCTTGTCCGGCGCGCAGCCCGAACGGCGGGCGCTGCTCGACGTTGCCGCGATAGGCCGCGGGCAGGTCGTCGAACACGTCGACCACGCCGTCCTTCACGGGGTACCAGCGTGCGGGGTCGATGTCCCGCGTGGCATAGAACGTCACCGCGTCCTGCAGCGTCGCCACCGCGCCGTTGTGGAAGTACGGCGCGGTCAGCGCCACGTTGCGCAGGGTCGGCACCTTGAACTTGCCGCACAGGTCGGTGCGGTGGGCGAGGTCGGTGCGGACGGGGCCGCACAGGCCCATGTCGAAGAAAGTGGGGTCCGCCGTGGCCGCGCTGCGGTTGCGCGGCACGCCCAGCGCGAAGTAGCCGAAGTTGGTGAACAGCGCGCGCTGCTGCCCGGGCGGCGGCGTGCTGCTGTGGCAGCTGGCGCAGTTGCCCCGCTGGGGGCTGTCGAACAGGGCGAGGCCGCGCGCCTCCTGGTCGGTGAAGCGGGCGCGGCCGTCCTGCACCGCGTCGAACTTGCTGGTGAAGGGCTGGTAGTCGGGGTCGCCGGCCTGGTACGACTGCAGTGCGGTCTGCAGCGCGACGAGCACCTGCGCGTCGCCGGCGGTGCCGTCCAGCCCCGAGGCCGACAGCAGCTGCCCGAAGTAGGGCAGCGTGCGCACTCGGGTCACCACCGCGGCGCTGTCGGCATGCGCCATCTCGGCGGCGGCCAGCAGCGGGCCGAGGACCTGCGCGGCGCGGCTGTCGGCGCGACCGTCCCAGGTGAAGCCGCCCGAGGGGCGTCCCTGGTCGTCGAAGGCGAAGGCGCGGTTCCCGTTGAGGTAGCCGAGCGTGGGCGAGCTGCGCAGCCCCTGCCTGTCGAGTGCCGGGCCCCCGAGCGGCAGGAACGTGCCCTCGGCGTCGGCATGGCCGCGTTCGGGCACGTGGCAGCCGGCGCAGGCCAGGTTGCCGGCCGCCGACAGGCGCTTGTCGTGGAACAGCAGCTCGCCCACGGCCACGCGGGCCGCCTCGGTGGCGGTGCCGGCATCGCTCCGGGCAGTGACGGCGGCGACGGCATCGGCCGCGGAGGTCGTGGAGGTCGTGGGGGTGGCGGTCGTCGCGGTGTCGGCCGCGCCGCCGCCGCAGGCGGTGAGCGCGGCGGCGAGCAGCGCGAGGCAGGCGAGGACCGCCGACGGGCGGGTGGTTCCGAGGGGCGTCACGAGCGGGCTCCGCGAAGGCTGCGATGGCGGAACGATGACCACCGATCACGCAGCCAGCGTGGAGACATCGTGGAGACCGTCTCCGCAATCGGTGGGGCAGCGGCGACTAGAATCCCCCGGCATGTCCCCGGCCGAACCGCGCCGCCTGCGCCTGTCGCTCGTCCACCAGCTGGTGCTGCTGCTGGTGGGCGCGGTGCTGCTGGCGGTGACGACGCTGGGCGCCGCGGTCGCGCTGAACCTGCGCGCCGGCTTCAGCGACTACCTGCGCGCGCAGGACGAGCACTGGCTGGAGCGCTTCGCCGAGGAGGCGGGCGCGGCCGTCGCCGAGCGCGGGCTGTCGGCGCTGACGGGATCGCCCGCGTCGCTGCGGCCGCTGTTCGACGCGGTGCGGCCGCGTGGCGGCCCGCCGCGCGAGCCGTACCCGCCCGCGCACCCGCCGCCCGCGCACCCGCGCGCAGGCCCGCCCCCAGGCCCGCCGGGGCCCTGGGGTTCGCGGGGACCCGAGGGTCGACCGCCCGCGGGCGGTCCGCGCCCGCCGGAGCGGCTGAGCCTGGTCGACGCCGACGGCGCGCCGCTCGCGGGCCTGTCGCTGGCGGCGCACGAGGTGTGGGTCGAGCGGCCCATCGTGGTCGCCGGCCGCACGGTCGCGCGGGCGCGGCTCGCGCGCGTCGACGTCGCGACGGCGAGCGTGGACGCGGCCTTCCTCGCGCGCCAGTACCGCGGCATCGTGCTGACCGCGCTGCTGCTGACGGTGCTGGCGGTGGCCGGCGCGGTGTGGATCGGGCGGCGCTGGCTGCGTCCGGTGACGGCCGTGCGCCACGCGGCGCATCGCATCGCGCAGGGCGCCTTCGACGTCCGCGTGGGCGCGCGCGGCCACGACGAGCTCGCCGACCTCTCGCGAGACGTCGACGCGATGGCCGCGTCGCTGCAGCAGCTCGAGGCCAGCCGCCGGCGCTGGATGGCGGAGCTGTCGCACGAGATGCGCACGCCGCTCGCGGTGCTGCGCGGCGAGATCGAGGCGCTGGTCGACGGCGTGCGTCCGCGCACCGAAGCGGCGATGCGGTCGCTGCAGGAGGAGGTGGCGCGCGTGACGCGGCTGGTCGAGGACTTCCACCAGCTCGCGCTCTCGGACCTGCGCGCCCTGCCCTGCAGCTTCGAGCCGGTGCAGCCTGCGGCGCTGCTGCGCGACGCGCTGGCTCGCGTGCAGCCGCGCCTCGATGCCGCGGGCCTGCAGCTCGGCCTGGACGAGGACGGCGCGCCGCCGCTCGCCAACTGGGACGCGCAGCGGATCGGCCAGCTGCTGTCGAACCTGCTGGAGAACAGCCTGCGCTACACCGACGCGCCGGGCCGCATCGCGCTGCAGCTGCGCCAGGGCGGCGGCGAGGCGGTGCTCTGCGTGGACGACAGCGCGCCCGGGGTGCCGGCGGCCGACCACGGACGCCTGTTCGAGCCGCTCTACCGCGCCGATCCCTCGCGCAGCCGCCGGTCGGGCGGCAGCGGGCTGGGCCTGGCGATCTGCCGCGCGATCGCGCGCAGCCACGGCGGACGCATCGAGGCCGGCTCGTCGCCGCTGGGCGGCCTGCGCGTCGTCGTCACGCTGCCGCTGCGGCCGGAGGCCGGCGCGTGAGCACGCCGCACCGGGTGCTGGTGGTCGAGGACGAGCCCAAGCTCGCGGCGCTGCTGGGCGACTACCTGCGCGCCGCGGGCTTCGAGCCCGAGGTGGCACAGGACGGTCCGGCGGCCCTCGCCGCCTTCGCCCTCGATCCGCCGGCGGCCGTGCTGCTCGACCTGAACCTGCCGGGCCTCGACGGCATCGAGGTCTGCCGGCGGATCCGCCGCGACTCGGACGTGCCGATCCTGATGCTGACGGCGCGCGCGGACGAGATCGATCGCATCGTGGGCCTCGAGATCGGCGCCGACGACTACCTCTGCAAGCCCTACAGCCCGCGCGAGGTCGTGGCCCGGGTGCGCGCGCTGCTGCGGCGCTCGCAGGGTCGGCTGCCCGGCGGCGTCGCGTCGCCCGATCCGGCGCCGGGCGGATTCGCCATCGACGACGCCGGCCAGCGCGCCTGGTGGCTCGGCCGGGCGCTGCCGCTCACCCCGATCGAATGGCGGCTGCTGCGCACGCTGCTGCAGCAGCCGGGCCGCGTGTTCGCGCGCTCGCAGCTGCTCGACGCCATCCACACCGACTTCCGCGACGTGAGCGACCGCGCGGTGGACAGCCACGTGAAGAACCTGCGCCGCAAGCTGCAGGCGGTCGTGCCGGGACCGGACTGCATCGCCAGCGTGTACGGCGTCGGCTACCGCCTGGACCCGCCCGCCGACGCCGACGGCGGCTCGGCCGGGTGATGGCGCGGCGGACCCGACGAGGTCGGGTCCTCGAGGGCGGACGTCGCGTGTCGTGCCGGGGGCGTTACAGTCGCGGCAGGCCGGCGCCGCATCCGCGGCGTGCCGGCGCCTCCCAGGACCCCTGCCGATGACCGACCCGACGCGCTCCTCCGCGCCGCCCGCTCCCGCGGACACCACGCCGCACCGCATCGTGATCGTCGGCGGCGGTGCGGGCGGCCTCGAGCTCGCCACGCGCCTCGGCGACACGCTCGGCCGGCGCGGCCTCGCGCACGTGACGCTCGTCGAGCGGTCGCGCTCGCACTTCTGGAAGCCGCACCTGCACGAGATCGCCGCCGGCAGCATCGACCTGCACGGGCATGCCACCGACTACCTCGCGCAGTCGCACTGGCACGGGTTCCGCTACCGGGTGGGCGAGATGGTGGGGCTGGACCGCGCGCGCCGCCGCGTGCGCGTGGCGCCGGTGCTCGAGGACGACGGCCGGCCGATCACCCAGCCCTACGAGCGCGAATACGACACGCTGGTGATGGCGGTGGGCAGCCAGACCAACGACTTCGGCACGCCCGGCGTCGCCGAGCATGCGATCGCGCTCGAGACGCCGGCACAGGCGCAGCGCTTCCACCGCCGGCTGGTCAACGCCTGCCTGCGCGCGCACATGCAGGACGCGCCGCTCGCGCCGCGCCAGCTGCAGGTGGCGATCATCGGTGCCGGCGCGACCGGGGTGGAGCTCGCCGCCGAGCTGCACAAGGCGACGCGCACGCTCGTCTCGTACAACCTCGAGCGCATCGATCCCGAGCGCGACATCCGCATCCACCTGATCGAGGCCGGGCCGCGGATCCTGCCGGCGCTGCCGGAGCGGATCTCGGCCTCGGCCGCCGAGCTGCTGGAGGGCCTGGGCGTGCGGGTGCGGACGACGGCGCGCGTCACCGCGGTGAACGCCGAGGGCGTGGTGCTCGACGGCGGCACGCTGCTGCCCGCCGAGCTGGTGGTCTGGGCCGCGGGCGTGAAGGCACCGGCCTTCCTCGCGACGCTCGACGGGCTCGAGGTCAACCGGCTGAACCAGCTGGTGGTGACGCCGACGCTGCAGAGCACGACCGATCCGCACGTGTTCGCGATCGGCGACTGCGCGGCCGCGCCGTGGCTGGGCCGCGAGGGCGTCACGGTGCCGCCGCGCGCGCAGGCCGCGCACCAGCAGGCCGCGCACCTGGTGAAGCAGCTGCGCCGCCGCATCGAGGGGCGGCCGCTGCAGCCCTGGCGCTACCGCGACTTCGGCTCGCTGGTGTCGCTGGGCGAGTACTCGACGGTGGGCAACCTGATGGGCGCGCTGGTGGGCGGCAACCTGTGGGTCGAGGGGCTGTTCGCGCGCGCGATGTACCGCTCGCTCTACACGATGCACCAGGTGGCGCTGCACGGCTGGTGGAAGACCTCGCTCGGCTCGGCCTCGCGGGCGCTCACCCGCAGCACCGGGCCGCGGGTGAAGCTGCACTGACGCGCGGGGCGGCGGGCGCCCCGCGTCGCTCAGAGCTTGACCCAGGCGGCGAAGCTGCCGCCGAGGTTCCTCGCCCAGTAGCGCCCGGCCGCCTGCCCGCCGTCGCTGGCCACCAGGTCGGGCCGGCCGTCGCCGTCGCGGTCGGCGAGCCAGACCCATTCGGCCCAGGTCGGATGGCCGCCGAAGGCGAAGTACATCACCGTCGACGCCGAGGCGTTCGTCGTGGCCGCGCGCGCCGTGGTGACGTCGGTGAACGTGCGGTTCGCCATCGCGAGCACCTGCACGAGGTAGCCCTTGTAGAAGTCGGGGTCGCCGCCGGTGCCCTTGGTCCGGCCCACCACCAGCTCGACCTTGCCGTCGCCGTCGATGTCCGCGGCGGCGAACACCAGCGGGTTCTGCCAGCCCGGGATCGCGGGGATCGTGCTGCGGCGGTCCTCGGCGAAGGTGCCGGTGCCGTTGCCCCAGTAGACGTAGGTCGCCAGGTAGGTCTCGTCGCCGCCCACCAGCAGGTCGACGTGGCCGTCGCCGTCGAGGTCGAGCATCTCGGCGGTGAACAGCGGCTTGGTCGCGGGGCCGATCGTCGCGGGCACGCGGGCGCGGTCGAGGGTGAAGCCGCCCTTGCCGTCGTTGATCAGGAAGTACGAGCCGCCCTTCTGGTCGGCGACGAACAGGTCCAGGTCGCCGTCGCCGTCGATGTCCGCGCTGGCGCAGCCGTGGTGGAAACCGACGGTCTGCGTCCAGGGGTCGGTGACCGCCTTCAGCTTGCCGCCGCCGCTCAGCAGCATCGCGTTCGTCGTGCCGGGGAAGGGCGGGGCGTCGTAGCCGTGGGCGCAGACGAAGACGTCGTTGCGGCCGTCGCCGTTGAAGTCGCCGAAGATCACCTTCCGCGCGTGGTTGAGCTTCGGCACGGCGCCGTCGACGATCGTGGCGGTCACGTCGGTGAAGCTGCCGTCGGCGGCGCCCTTGTAGATCGCGAGCGGGGTCGAGGCCGTCCCCTCGAGGAAGCGGCCGTAGGCGACGACCGCGTCCGGCACGCCGTCGCCGTCGAGGTCCGCGAGGCCGCGCGCGGTGCGCATCAGCGCGCCGTCGGCGGAGAACGGCGCCGCGTTCCAGTTGACGAGCGAGGGCAGGGCGGCGGCGGTCGCGATGGCGTACGAGGTGGCCTTCTGCGCCGTCGGGGCGGTGGCGGCAGGAGCGGGTGCCGGTGCGGCCGCAGGGGCCGGTGCGGCCGCGGGGGCGGCGGCCGGCGAGGACGCGCCGCCGCCGCCGCAGGCGGCGACGAGGGTGGCGATCAGGAGGCCGCTCGCGGCGGCGGCGGTACGGGGGAGTCTCATGGTCGGAGCTCTCTCGGGTCTTGGGGATCTTTCGGAGGCCGGGTGGGCCTCGTGAGCGTCTCCAGCGCGACGGCGGACGACCTCCGGACCCGGTGCCAGCTTGGCGGCGCGTCGACGCGCGTCGGGCGGGCCGCCGCCGTGCGGGGGCTGGCCGGGACGAGCGGCGACCCCGTTGACGTCGTCGCGCAACGGCCGCGCGGGCGCCGCCTGCCCGGCCGACCGCGGTCAGGGCAGGAACGCCGACGAGATCCAGCGCACGCCGACGGTGAACCAGCGCTCTTCGCCGCCGCCCGGGCCGACGCGCGTGCCCGCGGTGGTGTCCACCTGCAGCCGGTCCGGCACCAGCCAGATCCGCAGGCCCGCGTGGACGAAGGGCTTCGAGCCGCTCTCGCCGAACGTCTCGGCGATCAGCTGGACGGGCCCGAACAGCGACACCTCGGTGCCCAGGCCCCAGGTGCCGCGGGTCCGGTGCCGGTGCCGGTCGTGAAGCGCGCCGACGTTCGCGTGCAGCACGACGCGGTCGCCGCCCGGCGACCAGCTGGCGGGCAGGTAGCCGTAGACGTTGTCGATCAGGTTGCCGACCGGATCGATGGCCGCGTCGCGGGCCACGCCGAGCACCGCGCCCCAGCCGAAGCCGTCGGGGACGAGCGGGCGGAAGAGGGTCTTGGCCTGCGCGAGCATCGTGCCCCGGCCCAGGCTGCCGCCGTCGCGCGCGACCGCGCCGCCCAGCGCGAGCTCGAGGTTGCCGCCGGGATTGCAGCTCGGCAGCGCCCACAGCTCGTCCGGCCTGCCGCGGTTCACGCGGACCCAGCTCTCGACCTGGCAGGCCTTCGCGTCCACGAGGCGCGCGTCGTCGGTGATCATCGGCCGCGCGGCGTGCGCGGCACGGGGCGCCGCGAGCGCGACGAGCGCGGCGAACAGCACGGGCAGGAAGGGACGCACGCGAGGCTCCGGACGGACGGGTGCCGCGGGACGCGGCGTCCGCGAGTCTAGGCGAGCCGATGGGTCGGGGCGATGACGGCGCGACGGATCCGGGCCGGACCGCAGGTCGCACGCGATCGACCCGCAGGGGCCGAGCCGCGCCCGGGCCGGCCGTGACCGTTGCGGTACCATCGGCCCACCGGGGCGAGGGGTCGCGCCGACATGGACCCGCCGCGTCTCCCCGGGGAGCGCGGCTTTCGATGGATGACGAACGGTTTCCACCGCCGGTCTCTCGGTTGCGCTGCGGCACGGGTGTCCCTCCCCCTCCTGCTGGCCTGCATGCCTGCGGCGATCGATGCGGCCGGGCTCGCCGCGTTCACCGAGCAGGTGCGGGTCAGTCTGCCCGTCCAGCCCGAGGTCGTCGCCCGACACGAGGCATTCCGCGCGCAGCTGAGCGCGTTCGCCGCCTCGCGCGCGGGGGCCCGGCCGCGGCTCGACCTGACCGGTTCGGTCGGCGTCGAGCGCTCGCGCTACCTGTCGTCCGGCGGCACCGGCGACCCTGAGACCGGTTCGAGCCGGCGCGCGACGCTGCTGGGCCGCCAGCTGCTGTACGACGGCGGCGAGATCGACGCCGAGACCGAGCGCCAAGGCCATCTCGCGAACGTGCTGCTCTTCGAGCTGCGGGCGACCGAGGACACCGTGCTGCTCGAGTCGGCCCGCGCCTGGGTCGACGTGCTGCGCCAGCGGGCGCTGGTCGCCGTGGCCGCGGAGGTGGTGGAGAGCCACGAGCGGCTGGTCGCCCTGGTGGGCGTGCGCGTCGGGTCCGGCGTCGCGCGCCCGGTCGACCAGGAGCAGGCCGCCGCGCGCCTGGCCTCCGCGCGGCTGTCGCGCGAGGCCGAGGAGGCCGCGCTGGCCGAGGCGCTGGCTCGGTGGCGGCGCCTGAGCGCCGCGCCGATCCCGCTGGGCGGCGCGGGCTTCGAGGTGCCTTCCGGCTGGATGCCGGGAACCGAGGCGGACGCGCTCGCCGAAGCCATGGCGAACGCGCCGTCGGCCCTGGCGACGCTCTGCGCGGTCTCCGCGCTCGGTGCCGAGGTCCGCGTGCGGCGTGCCGCCTACGCGCCGCGCGTCGCGCTCGAGGCGCGTCACGACCTCGCGGCGCAGACCCCTTTCTTCCGCGATGCCGCCGCCACCAGCCTGCTCGTGACCCTGAGCCTGAACCTGTTCGCCGGCTTCGGCGACACGAATCGGGAGGCCGAGACGGAGCGCCGCCTCGAGGCCGCGCGCCAGACCCATCGGGACGCGCTGCTCGCGCTGCGGCAGTCGGTCGCCACGGGCTGGGCCGAGACCTCGCGCAACGCGCGGGCGCTGTCCGCCGCCATCGACTACGCGGCCTCCATCCGGCGTGCTCGCGATCTGTATCTGGCGCAGTACGAGCTCGCCCAGCGCTCGCTGCTGGACCTGCTGAATGCCGAGAGCGAGCTCGCGCAAGCCCGCCGCCTCGAGACCAACACGCGGGCGGACCGGGTCGTATCGCAGCTTCGGCTGCTCGCCTCGCTCGGACGGCTGCCCGAGCGGATGGGGGTCGCGCGGCTGCCCGCACTGCCGCCCGTCCCCGTCGGCGAGCCCGTGCCGCTGCCACTCGCCGGGGCCGCGCCTGTCACGGCCGTCATGAAGCAGGGGTCCGCCGGGCCGGTGACCGGCTCGTCGCTGCGGATCGAGGAGGGCGAGGTCCGGTATGCGACGCGACGCTCGGCCGCCGCGGAGCGGGTGGAAGCCCTCATCGGCACGGACATCCCCGAGGCCGTGCGGCGGGGGCTCCTCGGGTGGGTCGCCGCGATCGAGGCCGGCCGGCCCCGGGATCTCTCCGCGTGGCACGTCGGCTCGCCCGATCCGCAGTGGCTCGCCGGCGAGCGCATGGCGGTCGTGTCGATCGAGCGGATCGACCCGGTGGGCGCGGCCGAGCGCAGCGTGCAGCTGTCGATACGGGTCCTCGAATCGGGCGGCGCCGCGCTGCGCTGCCTCACCGGGACTCAGCGCTGGCGGTCCGGTCCGGGCGCCGCCGCGGCGATCGTCGAGCGCGAACGGGTGCTCGCGGTGCCGATCGAGCGCTGCACGAGCGTGACCCAGGGCACCGGTCGACGCTGACGCCGCCGGCTGCGCCGGCCGGCGGACATCCGCGCGCTGCGCGGTCGGGCCCCCGCGCCGATGCGTGCCGCGGCCCGCGGGCGTGGGGCGCCGCCCACGCCCGGCCTCCGGCCGTCGGGCCGATCGCCGTCGTGCGGCATTTCCTGTGCCAGGGTCGGGCGGCCGAGCAGAATCGCGCGGCGATGTCGAAGAGTCCGAAGGCGCCCGGCGCGCCGCCACGACGCGACCGGTCGCAGCGGAAGGAGGTCGAGCAGCCGCTGTTCCGGTCGGAGGTGATGCACGCGCGCCGCGGCCAGTGGCTCGGGCCCGTGCTGCTCGTCTCGCCGGTCTCGCACGCGGTCTGGGCGCTGCTCGCGCTCGCCGTCTTCGTCGCGCTGGTCGCCTTCGCCACGTTCGGCGAGTTCACCCGCAAGGTCCGCGTCAACGGCTGGATCGTGCCCAGCGACGGCATGGTGCGCGTGTTCGCGCAGCAGCCCGGCGTGGTCGAGTCGATCCGGATCCGGGAGGGCGATACCGTGGTCCGCGGCGCGCCGCTGATGGTGGTGTCGGCCGAGCGGCGCAGCTCGGCGGTGGGCGCGACGCAGGCCGAGATCACCCGGCTGCTGGGTGCGCGCCGCGACAGCCTCGAGGTGGAGATCGGCCAGCAGCAGGCGCTGTTCGCGCAGCAGAAGGCGGCGCTGGAGCGGCGGGCCGACGCGATCCGCAGCGAGGTCGAGCAGTTCGGACGCGAGATCGCGCTGCAGGCCTCGCGCACCGAGCTGTCGGCCCGCGCCACCGAGCGGATGCGGGAGGTCGCGCGGCGCGGGGCCGCCTCGGTGCAGGAGGTCGACCAGCACCAGGAGGCCGAGCTCGAGCAGCGCTCGCGGCTGCGCCAGCTCGAGCGGGTCCGCGCCGAGCGCCAGCGCGAGCTGGCCGGGCTGCAGGCCGAGATCGCCGACCTGCCGCTCAAGCACCGGACGCAGCTGGCGACCCTGCGACGCGAGATCAGCACGCTCGAGCAGGACACCGCCGAGTCCGAGGCCCGCCGCGAGGCGGTGGTGCTGGCGCCGCAGGCCGGCACCGTCACCGCGATCCAGGCCGAGGTCGGCGGCAACGCGACGCCGAACACGCCGCTGCTGAGCATCGTGCCGGAGGCCTCCCGCCTCGAGGCCCAGCTGTTCGCCAGCAGCAAGGCGATCGGCTTCGTGCGCCGCGGCCAGCCGGTCCTGCTGCGCCTGCAGGCCTTCCCCTACCAGAAGTTCGGGCACGTGCGCGGCACGGTCGAGTCGGTGTCGCGGGCCGCGCTGAGCCCGGCCGAGGTGCCGACGCAGCTCGCGGGGCTGACCAGCCTGCTCGGTACCAACGAGCCGATCTACCGGATCGTGGTTCGGCTCGAGCGCCAGGCGGTGACGGCGTACGGTGCCCAGCAGCCGCTGCAGCCCGGCATGCAACTGGAGTCCGACGTGCTGCTGGAGCGTCGCAGGCTCTGGGAGTGGGCACTCGAACCGCTGTTCACGCTGACCGGGAAGCTGTCGTGATCGATGCACTGCAGCGCGTGAACTTCCGCTTCCGGCGCGATCTGCCGACGGTGTTCCAGTCGGAGGCGGCCGAGTGCGGACTCGCCTGCCTCGCGATGATCGCCGGCTACCACGGTCACGCCGAGGACCTGTTCGACCTGCGGCGGCGCTTCGGCGTGTCGCTGCAGGGCGCCCGGCTGACCGACCTCACGCGGATCGCCGAGCAGCTCGCCATGGCGCCGCGCGCGCTCCGGCTCGAGCTCGACGAGATCGGCCAGCTCGCGCTGCCCTGCGTGCTGCACTGGGACCTCAACCACTTCGTGGTGCTGAAGGAGGTGGTCCGCGGCGGCGTGGTGATCCACGACCCGGCCTCGGGCGTGCGCCGCCTGACCATGAAGCAGCTGTCGGATCACTTCACCGGCGTGGCGCTCGAGCTCAGGCCGACCTCGTCCTTCCAGCGCCGGAAGGTCTCGACGCCCCTGCGGATCACCGACACCATCGGCCGGATCACAGGCCTGAAGCGGTCGCTCGCGCAGCTGCTGTCGCTGGCGCTGGTCATCGAGCTGCTGCTGGTGATCGCGCCGTTCTTCATGCAGTGGGTGGTCGACAACGTGCTGGTGAGCGGCGACCGCGACCTGCTGGTGACGCTGGCGCTGGGCTTCGCCTTCGTGATGCTCCTGCAGGTGGCGTTCACGTCGATCCGGACCTGGATGCTGCTGGTGCTGTCGACCTCGCTGAAGGTCCAGGGACGCACCAGCGTGCTCACCCACCTGCTACGGCTGCCCAGCAGCTATTTCGAGACGCGCTACCTCGGCGACATCGTCTCGCGCGTCGGCTCGCTCGACACGATCCAGCATGCGCTGACGACCGACGTGGTCGAGGCGCTGCTCGACGGCTTCTTCGCGCTGCTGACGCTGGGCATCATGTTCGTCTTCAGCCCGATGCTGGCGGCGATCGTGCTGTCCGTCGCGGTGATCTACGGCTTGATGCGCTGGGCGCTCTACACGCCGCTTCGCGAGGCCTCGATGGAGGCCATCGTCTGGTCGGCGAGACGGGACAACCACTTCCTCGAGACCCTGCGCGCGATCAAGACGATCAAGCTGATGGGCGCGCAGAACATCCGCCGCGCGCACTGGCTGAACCTGTTCGTCGAGGCCATCAACCGCGACCTGGTGACGCAGAAGCTGCGCCTGGTGTTCCGCATCGTCGATGGCCTGCTCGACGGCCTGCTGCACATCGCGATCATCCTGCTCGGCGCCTCGCTGGTGCTGGACAACACCTTCTCGGTGGGCATGCTGCTCGCGTTCGTCTCGTACAAGGATCAGTTCGTCCAGCGGGTCACGGCGCTGATCAACAAGGCGGTCGACCTTCGGATGCTGCGGCTGCACGCCGAGCGTCTGGCCGATGTCGCGCTGGCCGAGCCCGAGCCGCAGAGCCACTCGAGGGTCGAGGGCGCGGTGGAGTTCCGCGCGTCGATCGAGCTGCGCGACCTGCGGTACCGCTACAGCGAGCACGACCCCTGGGTGCTCGACGGCGTCAGCCTGAAGATCGAGCCCGGCGAGTCGGTGGCGATCGTCGGCGCCTCGGGCTGCGGCAAGACCACGCTGATGAAGATCCTGGCGAGCCTGCTGCAGCCCAGCTCGGGGGAGGTCCTGGTGGGCGGCGAGCCGATCGCGCACGTGGGGCTCGAGGCCTACCGGAGGGCGATCGGCGTGGTGATGCAGGACGACCACCTGCTCGCCGGCTCGATCGCCGACAACATCTGCTTCTTCGCGACGCGGCCCGACCGCGAACGGATCGAGCGCTGCGCGCGGCTCGCCGCGGTGCACGACGACATCCGGCAGATGGCGATGGGCTACGACTCGCTGATCGGCGACATGGGCACCTCGCTGTCGGGCGGCCAGAAGCAGCGCGTGCTGCTCGCCCGCGCGCTCTATCGCCAGCCGCGGATCCTGCTGCTCGACGAGGCGACCAGCCATCTCGACGTGAAGCTCGAGCGGGCAGTCAACGACGCGATCCGTCGCACGCGGATCACCCGGATCATCATCGCTCACCGGCCCGAGACCATCCGCTCGGCACACCGCGTGATCACGCTCGAGGGCGGTCGGGTCGTCGGGGACCTGCGGGTCGCGACCGACGGCGGTCAGGCGGCGACCCGCTGACCCGGGCGGTCCCCGGGCCGGTCGCGCGACCCGGTGCGCCGACACCGCCTTGGGTGGCCGGGGCGTCGGTTCCGCCGCCCCAGCCAGCGAAAAGGGCACCCGAAGGTGCCCTTTCCGTACTACTCAGCGGGTCCGATCACCAGCGACGACGGCTGCTCTTGCCGAGGCCCTTGCCGCCGCCGCCGTCACCGCCGCCACCGCCACCGCCGCCACCGCCGCCGCCGCCGCCGCCGCAGCCGCAGCCCTTGCCGCCGCCGCCCTTGCCGCCGCCCTTGCCGCCGCCTTTGCCGCCGCCCTTGCCGCCGCCCTTGCCGCCGCCCTTGCCGTGGCCCTTACCCTTCTTGCCGCCGCCGGCGACACTCAACTGTTCCTCTAGGGACAGAACACGCATTGCCATCTCCAATTAAGGTGAGTCGAACAGGTTGCGTCCCGATCGGGCCGCTGTGCCCCTCGTGGTGACGGGAACGTCTTCGGTCACACCGGGACCTATCGAAGCGTTGCATCACCGTGGCATGCCGTCGTTGCGATTGTTGGCACGGACGAGCGGAATTCGGTCTCCGATCGACGGAGACGGTGTCGGGATGCACGGGTGAACTAAGTCCTCGCAGTTCGGCGGCCACGGCCTAGACTGATGCCATCCACGCCTCCCGACGCCCCGATGGACTGCATCGACTCTCCCGACCTCTGCATCCGCGACACCGGCACCGCCAAGGGAAAAGGCGTCTTTTCCAGACGCCGCTTCGCCGAGGGCGAGGTGGTCGAGGTGGCGCCCGTGCTCGTGCTCAAGACGGGCTACGACACGCTGCCCGCGCTGCTGAAGACCTACGT
The DNA here is from genome assembly GCA_046046245.1 of Pseudomonadota bacterium. Lineage (GTDB taxonomy): Bacteria > Pseudomonadota > Gammaproteobacteria > Burkholderiales > Burkholderiaceae_E > UBA4615. The sequence continues at coordinate 358,853 of JBJOKE010000003.1, forward strand.
GTTCGACTGGACCGCGCTCACCGGCGTGCCGCGCAGCCAGGGGGTCGCGCTCGGCTACGGCAGCATGTACAACCACGACAACCCCGCGAACCTGCGCTACGTCGCCGACGCGCGGCGCGGCGTGATGCGCTACATCGCGGCGCGCGACATCGAGCCCGGCGAGGAGCTGACGATCAACTACAACGCCGAGGGCGGCGTGCACGAGTGGCACGAGGACGACAACTGGTTCGAGCGCGTCGGCCTCGAGCCGATCTCGTCGGCGAAGTGAGGGCGATCATGGGTGTGATGGACCACGGTTTCAGCGCCGTCCCGGGCCACGAGGACGCGATCGAATGGGCGCTGCGGCGCGTGCCGGCGTCGCGGCTCGCGACGGTCGAGCAGAACAACTGGGCATGCACCTACCGGCTCAGCGACCCGACGAGCGACCGCTACCTGAAGGTGGTGCCCGCCGCGCAGCGCGAGGCGGTCGTGCGCGTGCTCGCGGTGGCCGAGCGATTCCGCGACGAGGTGCCGGAGGTGATCGCCGCCGACGCCGAGCGCGGCTGGATGCTGTTCGCCGACCACGGCGGCCATACGCCGACGACCGACGACGAGATGCCGGGGATCCTCGCCCGGTACGCGGCGATCGAGGCCCGGGCCGCTGCCTCGCCGACGCTGCTCGCCTGCCTGGAGCGGATCGACCCGGCGACCTCGGTCGACGCGCTGCTCGCGTTCCTCGCGCAGCCCGGCGAGGAGGAGGCGGAGACGGTCGGTGCCGCGTACTTCGTCGGCGAGGCCGAGGCGCGCCGCTACCGGGCGCTGTTCGCGTCGCGCGCCGCGCTGCTGCGGGCGCAGACCGCGCGCGGCCTGGCGCTGCCGCAGACGATCAGCCACGGCGACCTGCACCGCGGCAACGTCGCGGTCCGCGACGACGGTTCGGTGATGTTCTTCGACTGGGACGAGGTGGCCGCGGGGCCCGCGGGCCTGTGCCTGCACGGCGCGCTGCAGGGCTGCAGCCAGGCGACCATCGTGCTGCGGCGGCTCGCCGAGGGCCGCGAACCGCCGGCCTCGGTGGTCGCCGACCGTCTCGGGGCCTACGTCGACGGGCTCGTCGACGGTGGCTACGCCTCGCGCGAGGCGCTGCTCGACGGCCTGCCCGGTCCGCTGTGCGCGGGGGTGGCGTCGTTCGTCGCGAGCTACGGGCGCTATCCGGGCGAGACCCGCCGCGCCTCCGCGGCGACGATCATCCGCACCAAGCTCAGCGACCTGCTCGACCTGTGCGACTGGCTCGCCTGCGCCGACGCGCCGACCGCCGACGCCTGCATCGACGACTACGAGCGCCGCGGCGAGTGGCGCCGGGCCTTCCGCCTGGTGCAGGACCGGCTGTCGAAGTCGCCCGAGGACCCGGCGCTGATGCGCCGCTACGGCGCGCTCGCCTGGCGGCTGGGCGATGCCGCGCAGGCCGCGGAGGCGTTCACCGAAGCCCTCGCCCGCGACCCGGCGGACGCGGAGGCGCTGGTGGGGCTGGCGCGCTGCGCGGTCGCGCGGCTCGACTTCGACGAGGCCGGGACCCTGCTGTCGCGCGCGGCCGCATCCGGCTCCGAGGCGGGCCGCGCCGCCGCCGCGGAGGTGGCCGGCCGGCTGGCCGCGATTCGCGCCGCGATCGTCCGCGCGGCCGAGGTCGGCAGCCTGCCGCGCTGGGAGGTCACCGCGGCCGAGCAGGCCGCCGGACGCCTCGAGCCCGACGCCGAGGCGCTGGTCGTCGACCTGTTCCGCCGCTACGGCATCGTGCAGCTCGACAACGTGTTCCCCGAGGCGATGGTCTCGGCGATGCAGGCGAGCTTCGCCGAGCGCTACGGCGACCACTTCCACGACGACGAGCATCCCGATGCGCTGGAGGTCGGCGACCGGCGCTGGATGCTCACGATGGCGCTCGACGACGTGTTCGGTCGTCCCGAGCTGATCGCCTCCGGGCTGATCCTGCCGGTGATGCGCCGCGTGCTCGGCAGCGAATGCATCCTGAGCGCCTACACCGCGGTGGTCTCGCTGCCGGGCAGCGAGGACCAGTCGACGCACAAGGACCACTCCGAGCTCTTCGAGGAGCACGGCTGGCTGATCGAGCACCCGTCGTTCGCCGCGCAGGCGATCGTCCCGCTGCTCGCGCTCGACGAGCTGACCGGCGCGACGCGTGTCTTCAAGGCCTCGCAGCGCGTGCCGCTGCGCAAGTGCCCGGAGCTGCCCTCGCAGGACCCCGTGGTCCCGCTCGGCTCGTGCCTGCTGCTGGACTACTCGGTGGCCCACCACGGCCTGGGCAACCGCTCGGAGCAGGTCCGCCCCATCCTGAACCTGGTCTATTCGCGGCCCTGGTTCCGCGACTGCCGGAACTACCACCTCCAGCCGCCGCTGCGCTTCAGCCGCGAGTACTACGAGCAGGCGCCCGAGGAGATCCGCGGGCTGGTCGGCTGGTGGGATCTCGAGCGGCGGGCCGCGCAGTCCGAGGGGTACGAGTGAGGTTCACCCGCGGGCTCAGGGCAGCCGGTCTTCCTCGACCGTCACCCTGACCCTCAGCAGGCGTCGCGTCGCGCGCACCTGCCGGGTGTGGACCAGCCCCGCACGGTCGAAGTCGCGCAGCAGCGGCGGCCGCGGCGCCTCGAACAGGCGGGAGAGGTCGACGTCGCCGAGCGAGGGCGCGGCGGCGAGCACGTCGTCGAGGTCGGTGCAGGCCGACACCACGCACGGCAGGAAGGTCTGCCCGCGGGCGCGCAGCACCCGCGCGCGGTGGTGACCGTCGACCAGCAGCAGGCGCCCGGCGTGGAGGACCGCGTGCAGCACCGCGGGGCCGCGGCCGAACAGCAGCTGCAGCCCTGCCTCGGCCGTGCCCGGTCCGGGGAGCGAGGCCGCCTCGTCGCCGAGCAGCAGCCGCGTGTCCAGCCAGCGCAGCGCGTCGTCGTGGGTCAGCAGGGTCATCGTGCCCCGCTCGAAGCGGGCGCGCACGCCGGCGAGCGCGGGCGTCGGCTCGAGCGGCAGGCAGGCCGCGGCGAGTGCGGCGTCGTCGATCTCCGCGGGCCACCGTTGCCGGCAGGCCTCGAGCGTCTCCTCGCGCAGCACGCTGCGGGCGCTCATCGTCGCGTCGATCTCGATCAGGCCGAAGGACACCGGCACCCGCGAGAACGCGCGGGTCACCTCGGGGACCTGGACGAGCGCCCGGACGTGCTCCGCCATCGTGTCCGGGATCGGCAGGATGCCGGGGTCGTCGGCGCATCCCGCCTCGGACGCCTCGATCCGCGCCATCGCCTCGCGCGCGCTGCGCCAGAGGTCGATCAGCGCGTCGCGATCGGCGTCGTCGACGACACGCGAGGTGTGGTCGATGAACGCCTGCAGCGAGGTGCCGGGCAGCAGGCAGTGTTCGGTGACGGCATCGTGCATCGCGGGGGGGGCTCCGGTTCCCGTTTCGGCGCAGGGGGGCCCGTCGGGGGACGCCCGGGCGGAGTCTGTCACGCGGCGTTCGGGCCGTACGAGGCCGTCCGATGGGAGGGAGGCCGCGCCGGGCCGGACGGCGCAGCGTGCCGGCCGGCGGTCCCGGGGCGGCGGCGTGCGCTCAGTAGGTGGCGTCGCCGGTCATCGGCGCCTGCGCGATCGGCACCGGCAGGTCCGGCGCCTCCTCGTAGGCGGCCTGCGGCGTGATCGCCACCGGCCCCGGCGCCTCGGTCGGCCGGTAGGCCGGGCCGCCGCCCTGCAGCGCCAGCACCGCCATCCAGACGAATCCCGCCACCGCACCGCGTCCGATCGTTCCGTGGGTCACCGTCGTGCTCCGTGTCCGCGGCGAACCGACGCCGCATCGGAAGCCAGCGTAGGCGAGACCCGCAGGGCGGATCGCCGCAACAGGCGGGTTCGCACACGGCTGTTCCGGCGGGCCTCCGGTCCGTGCGCGCTCAGGGGCCGGAGCGCACCCCGTCGCGCTCGGCCTCGGCCACCAGCCGCCGCGCGTCCTCGGGCAGCAGGTGGCGCCTGGCGACCAGCGCGTCGGTCGCGCGGCGCATCGCCGCGACGTAGGCGTCCTTCGTCGGGTAGCGTTCCTCGATCGACAGGCGCGGGTCGCCGGTGCGCAGCCGCTCCTCGAGGGTCCTCGCGAACGGCACGAACGCGCCCTGCAGCGTGCAGAAGCCGCCCTCGAACCAGCCGTCGTCGAAGGCGTTCCAGCCGGTGTAGGTGCCGATCGGCACCTGGACCATCGGGTTGCGGATGCCGCCGAGGTCGTTGCCGTCGAGGTCGACCTGCGCGACCAGCACGTTGTAGCGGCCCGTGCCGAGCCGCGGCGGCTCGACGGTGAGCACGCCGGCGGTGTCGGCCGCGCGGAAGCCCGGGCCGTAGTCCTGCGGCGACATCGGGTTGTGGACCGCCCGGAAGCGCACCGCGGGCCGCTGCACGCCGCCGTAGGCATTCGCCGGGATCGACGGGAAGCGGACCTGGTCGGGCGCCACCAGCGTGCCCGCCGCGATCGTCGGCCGCTCGGACGGCGGCGGCTCGGTGCCGTCCTTCAGCCAGGCGGTCGTGGCGGTGAGCAGCGCGCGCATCGTCCAGACCTGCGGGTTCGGGTTCGGCTGCTGCTGGCAGTTCGGGCCGAACGGCGGCCTGGCGGCGAGCGGGAACGGCGCCGGCGCGTGCTGCGTCGAGGCCATGATGTAGCTGCGCACGTTCGCCGGCTCGGGCAGGTCGCGCGTGCCGAGCGGATCGGTGAAGCCGAGCGACTGGCGCAGCTCCCACATCTCGAGCGCGGTGGCCGCGTGGACGATCCTCGGGCAGGAGCCGTCGGCCGTGCAGCGGTCGAGCAGGCCGCCCGCGCGGCCGGTCAGCGGGTCCGCGACGCTCGTGTAGGCGAACGGGAACTCGGTGCCGGGGTAGAGGTTGTCGACCTGCTCGGTGCCGGCCGAGCGGCCCGGCTGCGAGAAGCGCACGTCGAGCGGCATCAGGCCGCCGCCGATGTGCGGGATCGCGCCATCGTAGACGATGCGGCCGCGCTCGTCGCGGTTGAAGCCGCGGTGCACGAACGAGCGGATGAAGCGGCCGCTCTGCGACGAGCCCATCACGATCGTCTTGGCGGCCTTCACGCGCGCGGGGTTGGCCGTGCCGGCGTCGTCGGCCGCATCGTGCTTGAGGAAGGCGCCGACGTCGCGCGCGACCGCGAAGCCGATGCCCATCACCAGCGGATCGCGGGCGCGGTAGGTGAGCTCGTAGACGCGGCCCGGCCTGAAGCCCTCGGGCAGGCAGAGCTGCGTGGCGCTCGGCACGGCCGCCTTGCCGTCCGGGCACGACCCGAACGACCAGCGCTCGGGCGGGAACACCATCGGCGCGGCCTGCGCGCGGCCGCGCATCGTCAGCGTCGGCACGAAGCCGTCGGCGAACGGCGTGCGGTGGTCGGTGCTCGCCGTCGGGTAGGGCGCGTGCGTCGCGCCGGTGAACCAGCCGTGCGCGAGCGGCACGGTGGTCGTCGGCTGCTGGACCACGATCTCGTTGCGCACGGTGCCGGTGACCGGCGAGCCGTCGGCGTTTCGGGCCACCGGCACCTTCAGCAGCATCCGGTCGTTGCCCGGCCGCACGTCGGCCTGCCAGCCGAACCAGACCATCGTGTAGCCCTGCCGCTGCAGGAAGCCGTCGCCCGCGTTCGCGAGCGCGTTGATCTGTGCGACGTTCGGCGGCACGTCGGCGTTGAACAGCGACAGCCCGCCCTTGTTGCCGCGGTTCAGGATGTTGAGGAACAGCACGCCGTTGGACTTCGACGGGTCGGCGGGCCGGACGAGCTCGAGGTCGGTGACGTACTCGACGCGGCCGGCGGCGTTGCGCGGCGCGAGGCCGATGTCCTGGATCGACGCGTTGGCGGGCGCGGCCGGGTCGAGCTCGCCGTGCGCGCGCGCGACCACGCGCTCGAACGCGCCGGCCTCGCCGAAGACGCGGCCGCCGAAGGCCGGCTCGACGCGCAGGATCTCGATGCGGGTCACGCGTGCGTCGGCGTCGCGCGGCGCGAGGCCGATCGCGGACGCGACGAGCACGGGGGCGAGCGCCGCGGCGAGCGCGGCGCGGGGGGCGATGGGTCGCACGGGGTCTCCTCCCGGGATCTCGATGTGGATCGCGTCTCGGGGACGCGTGCATCGAGCATAAGCCGGCCGGTGGCGACCGCGTCGCGGCCGCGCCTGCCGCGACGCCGCCTGCGGGCCGGCCGGTCGCCGAATGTGGAACGCCGCGGCGGCGCCGCCGCGCGCATGATCGCGCAACGGCCCCGCCGCGGGTCGCCACGACAGACGAGGAGACCCCCCATGAACACCCTGCTGCGCGGACTCGTGCTCGCCTGCGCGATCGTCGTCACCGGCTGCGCCACCGTCGCGTCCCCGGGCGCGCCGCCCGCGTCGAGCCCCGCCGCGCCCCAGGCCCTGCCCGCCGTGAAGACGGGCACCTGGGTCGCCAAGGATTTCCGGTTCCACACCGGCCAGACCCTGCCCGCGGTGACGATCGCCTACCGCACGCTCGGCGACCCGTCGGGCGAGCCGGTGCTGCTGCTGCACGGCACGACCGGCAACGGCGGCAACTTCATGGCCGCGAACTTCGCCGGCGAGATGTTCGGCCCGGGCCAGCCGCTCGACGTCCGGAAGTACTTCGTGATCCTGCCCGACGCGATCGGCACCGGCGGCTCGACCAAGCCCTCCGACGGCCTGCGCGCGAAGTTCCCGCGCTACTCGTACGAGGACATGGTCGATGCGCAGTACAAGCTGGTGACCGAGGGCCTGGGCATCCGGCGGCTGCGCCTGGTGCTCGGCAACTCGATGGGCGGCATGATGGCCTGGGTCTGGGCGACCCGGTATCCGGCGATGATGGACGCGGTCGTGCCGATGGCCTCGATGCCCGCCCCGATGTCGGGCCGCAACTGGCTGACGCGGCGGCTGATCATCGACTCGATCCGCAACGACCCGGAGTGGAAGGGCGGCGACTACACGACGCAGCCGCGCAGCCTGCAGTTCGCGTCGGTCTTCTACGCGGTCTCGACCAACGGCGGCGACCAGGCGCTGCTGAAGGCCGCGCCCACGCGCGCGCAGGCCGACGCGCTGCTCGACGCGCGGCTGAAGGCGCCGTTCGCGGGCGACGCGAACGACCACCTCTACCAGTGGGACGCCTCGCGCGACTACGACCCGTCGGCGCTGCTCGGCCGGGTCGACGCGCACGTGCTCGCGATCAACTCCGCCGACGACGAGCGCAACCCGCCGGTGCTGGGCGTGATGGAGCGCGAGCTGAAGAAGGTGCGCAACGCGCGGATGCTGTGGGTGCCCGGCAGCCCCGACACCGCGGGCCATGGCACCACCGCGAGCGCGCGCTGGTGGAAGGCCGAGTTCGACGCGTGGCTCAGGCAGGTGCCCGGCGGGGCGCGCTGACGCGGCGCCCGGACAAGGACGGGGCCGGGGGGAGCCCCCGCTCCCCCCGGCCTGTCCACGGACCCCCCGGCCCGCCTGGAACCCGGTTTCGCGTCGCCCCCCCGGGCGCGCGATCGTCGGCGTCGTGTCTCCTCGCCCGCCTCTCGCGAGACATCGTAGGCCCGGACGCAATCCCCCATCGATCGCGTTTACGGTGCCGACACTTCGGTTTTTCCGAAGTGTCGGCCCGCTGGACCGATTCGGCCGGTTACGGCCTCGATCCTGTTTCGCGCCCGGCGAGCGGCCGCCGAAGCCCGACCATGACGAGCTTCGGCTCGACCCTCACCGCTCGGACTTGCCGAAGTAAGCTGCGCCGCATGGCGAGCCTCAACTACAAGCACCTGCACTACTTCTGGACGGTCGCGAAGGTGGGCGGCGTCGTCCGCGCGGCCGAGACGCTGCACGTCACGCCGCAGTCGATCAGCGGCCAGCTGCGGCTGCTCGAGGAGCAGGTCGGCGCGCGGCTGCTGCGGCGCGCCGGCCGCGGCGTGGAACTGACCGACACCGGCCGGATGGTCTTCGAGTACGCGGACCGGGCGTTCACCGCGGGCGACGAGCTGCTCGGCGCGTTGCGCGCGCGACCGGGCGAGCACGTCGGCACCTTCCGCGTCGGCGTCTCGAACGTGCTCGGCCGCTCGGTCGCGTTCGCGATGCTGCAGCCCGCGCTGTCGATCCCCGATGCGCCGAAGCTGCTGTGCCGCGAGGGCCGGCTGCAGGACCTGCTCGGCGAGCTCGCCATGCACCGGCTCGACATGGTGCTGTCCGATCGGCCGATGGACGCGAGCGTCAGCGTCCGCGCGTTCAACCACCTGCTGATCGACTGCGGGATCGCGGTGCTGGCCGCGCCCTCGCTCGCCAAGCGGCTGCGCGGGCGCTTTCCCGCGTGCCTGGACGACGCGCCCTGGCTGCTGCACGGCGAGACGTCCGGCGTGCGTCCGCGGCTGCTGCGCTGGTTCGAGGCGCATGGCGTGCGGCCCCGGATCGTCGCGGAGTTCGACGACACGGCGCTGCTCAAGGCCTTCGCGCAGGAGGGCGTGGGCTGCTTCTCGGCGCCGGCACTGGTGGCCGACGAGATCTGCGCGGCGCTCGGGGTGAAGACCATCGGCCGCACGGACGAGGTCCGCGAGCAGACGTTCGCGATCTCGGTCGAGCGCAGGCTGTCGCACCCGGCGGTGCTCGCGATCAGCGAGGCGGCGCGGCAGACGCCCTACGGGGTGCGCCGGGCGGGCTGAGGCGGGGGTGTGCTCGGGCGTCCGGCTCAGTGCTCGTGGTTCACGTGGTCGAACACCAGCCAGCCGGTGCGGCCCTCGGTCGCGAGGCCCACGGTCGCGCCGTGCGGCAGCATCACCTTCGGCTTGTCGTGGCCGAAGGGCAGGCCGGTGACGATCGGCACCTTCGTCTGCGTGCGCAGCCACTTCAGCGCGGCGGGCAGGTCGTAGCCGCGGTCGTGCGGCGCGAGCGCGTAGCGGTTCACGTAGCCCAGCACCACCGCGCGCTGCGCGTCGATCACGCCCGCCTGCAGCAGCTGCACCAGCATCCGCTCGATCCGGTACGGATGCTCGTTGACGTCCTCGACGAAGAGGATGCCGCCCTTCACCTTCGGGAAGAAGGGCGTGCCGAGCATCGCGCACAGCACCGACAGGTTGCCGCCCCACAGCGTGCCGCGTTCGTCGATGCCCGAGGGGCCTCGTGCGGCGAATCCGAGCATCTCGAGCGCGCCGGACAGCGCCTCGCGGAAGCAGCCGAGCGTGACCGGGTCGACGTCGGCCGGCGATTCGACGCCGAAGTCGTCGAGCAGCGCGGGCCCGGCCCAGGTCACCGCGCGGGCCTTCGCGAGCATCGCGAGGTGGAACGCGGTGAAGTCCGACAGCCCCACCCACTGCTTGCCCGAGCGCGCGAGCGCCTTGTAGTCGAGCGACGGCAGCAGCCGCGTGAGGCCGTAGCCGCCGCGGGTGATCATCACCACCGGCGCGTCCTGCGCGGCCGCGCGCGCGAACGCCCCGGCACGCTGCGCGTCGCTGCCGGCGAAGCGCTGCGAGACCTTCAGTGCCGCGGGGTCGAAGCGCGTGCGGTGCCCGAGCGCCTCCAGGGTCGCGGCCGCACGGCGCGCGCGCTCGGGGTCGGCCACCGCGCCGGACGGCGAGATCAGGTAGATCGACGGGCCCCCGGTCGGCGCGGGTTCCGTGGCATGGGGCGAAGCGGTCGACGTCGGCATGGCGCGAGTCTGCCACGCCGTCCCCGGAACGGGCCGCGCCGCGGCGGGCGACGCGCGTCCGTACAATCCGTCGACCTTCCCCGCAGGCCTTTCCGATGAGTCTTCCGAACGACACCCTGCTGTCCCTGTACCGGACGATGTGCCGGATCCGCGCGTTCGAGGACGCCGCGGAGGACGCGAGCCGCGGCGGCGTCGCCGCCTTCGGCCAGGCGATGGGCAACGCGGCGGTCCGCGGTCCGTTGCACCTGTCCACCGGCCAGGAGGCGGTCGCAGCCGGCGTCTGCGCGCACCTGCGCCCGGCCGACTGCCTGACCTCGACCCACCGCGGCCACGGCCACACGCTCGCCAAGGGCGCGGACCCGACGAAGATGATGCTCGAGCTGTTCGGCAAGGCCGGCGGCTACTGCGGCGGCAAGGGCGGCTCGATGCACATCGCCGACTTCTCGGTCGGCATGCTCGGCGCCAACGGCGTGGTCGCCGCCGGCATCCCGATCGCGGTGGGAGCGGCGCAGTCGCTGAAGCTGCGCGGCGTCGACGCGATCGCGACGAGCTTCTTCGGCGACGGCGCGATCAACCGCGGCCCGTTCGCGGAAGGACTGAACTGGGCCGCCGCGTTCCGGCTGCCGATGCTCTTCGTCTGCGAGGACAACCAGTGGTCGGCGACGACGAAGACCGCGTCGATCTCCGCCGGCGAGGGCGCGGCCGCACGCGCGATCGCGGCGGGCGTGCCGGCGGTGGTCGTCGACGGCATGGACGTCGAGGCGGTCCACGCGGCGGCGGGCCGGCTGGTCGACGAGATCCGCGCCGGACAGGGGCCGCGGATGCTCCACGCCAAGACCTACCGCTTCAAGGGCCACGTGTCGGTGGACCCGGCCGGCTACCGGAACCCGGCCGAGGTGGCCGAGGCGCTGAAGGGCGACCCGCTGCCGCGCGTGCGGGAGCGGCTGCTGGCGCGCGGCGTGGCCGAGGCCGCGGTCGACGCGGTGATGGCCGACGCGCGGGCCGAGCTCGCGCGTGCGATCGAGGCGGCGGCGGCGGCACCCTGGCCCGACCCGCAGGCCGCGTGGACCGACGTGCAGGACGTCGGCGCGGGGGTGTGGCGATGAGCGGAGCGGCGAACGTGACGACGATGACCTACGTGCAGGCCGGCAACGCCGCGCTCGCGCGGGCGATGCGCGAGGACGCGCGGGTGGTGGCGCTGGGCGAGGACGTGGGCCGCGGCGGGATCTTCGGCCAGTACGCCGGGCTGCAGGCGGAGTTCGGCGGCGACCGGGTGATCGACACGCCGATCTCCGAGTCGACGATCGTCGGCGCGGCGGTGGGCATGGCGCTCACCGGCATGAAGCCGGTGGTGGAGATGCGGGTCGTCGACTTCGCGCTCTGTGCGATCGACGAGATCGTCAACCAGGCGGCGAAGAACCGCTTCATGTTCGGCGGCCAGGGCCGCGTGCCCTGCGTGATCCGCATGCCGATCGGCATCTGGAGCGCGTCGGCCGCGCAGCACTCGCAGTCGCTCGAGGCCTGGTTCGCGCACATCCCCGGGCTGGTGGTGGTGGCGCCCTCCACGCCGCAGGACAACCACGGCCTGATGCGCGCGGCGCTCGACAGCGGCGACCCGGTCGCCTACTTCGAGCACAAGGAGCTGTGGGCGACGACCGGCGAGGTCCATCCGGAGCAGCCGGTGCCGCTCGGCCGCGCGGCCGTCGCGCGCGCGGGCTCGGACGTGACGATCGTCTCCTGGAGCAAGGCGGTCCATGGGTCGCTCGCGGCCGCGCAGACGCTCGCCGAGCAGGGCGTGCAGGCCGAGGTGATCGACCTGCGCACGCTCTGGCCCTGGGACCGCGACGCGGTGTTCGCCTCGGCCGAGCGCACCCGCCGGGTGCTCGTCGTCCACGAGGCGGTGCAGGTCGCGGGCTTCGGCGCCGAGATCGTCGCGACGCTGGCCGAGGCGGGCGTGGCGCGCGTCGCGCGGCTCGGCGCGCCGCGTGCACCGGTCGGCTACTCGCCGGGGCTGGAGGCGCAGGCTCGGCTCGGGCCCGAGCGGATCGTCGACGCGGTGCAGGCGCTGCTGCGGCGCGGCTGATCGCGGCCGCGACGGCGCCCGCTCGAGGCGCCGCCCCGGTCGCGACCGGGGGCCCGGGCCCGGGTGGAGGCCTCGGGCCGACGGACGGCGGGCCCGGGTGAGGACCCGGGGTCGTGTCGTGACGGAAGTCCTCCGTGCCCCGCGGGGCAGCGTCCTAGACTGGCTCTCACTGTTGGTGGAGAGCAGGGACGATGGACCGAGGCATGCAGACGACCCCCCCGATGCCGGCGATGGATGCCGCGGCGCCGCGGCGTGCGCGCCGTGCCGGCACGGGCGACGCGGTGCTCATCGTCGACGTCGACCAGTTCGCCGCGATCCGCGCGATGCACGGGACCGAGGCCGGCGAGCAGGTGACCCGCGCGGTCGCCGACTGCCTGCGGCGCAGGCTGCGCAGCGAGGACCGGCTCGCGCTGCTGCGCGAGGACGAGTTCCTGGCGGTGCTGCCCGGCGCGACCGAGGAGCTGCTGCCGGTGATCGTCTACCGGCTGCGTGCCGGCATCGAGGGCCTGCGGCTCGCGCTCGCGGGCCGCGTCTGGACGCTGTCGTGCACGATCGGCGCGGCCGCCGCGACCCGCGGCTCGCGGCCCTGCGGCCTCGAGGGCCTGGTGCGCGAGGCGGACATCGAGCTGCACCGCGCGCGCCGCGCGGCGGCCGGAAGGCTGGACGGCTGAGATCAGGCGGCCGGTTCGGCCTCGGGCGCCACCAGGTCCCGATACGCGTGCCAGGTCGCCAGCCCCACCCAGGGCACGGTGACGATCAGGCCCACGAACAGCGTCGCGAACCCCGTCACCGTCAGCGCGACGATCAGCGCCGCCCACAGCAGCATCGGCCCGAGGTTGCGGCCGAAGGCCACGCAGCTCGCGAGCATCGCGGTGATCGCGTCGGTGCCGCGGTCGAGCATCATCGGTATCGCCACCGCGGTGAACGCGAACACCAGCGTCGCGAAGATCGCGCCCACGCCGAGCCAGGTCGCGAGGAAGCCGAGCTCCTGGCCGTGCGCCACCTCGTCGATCAGCAGCGCGACCGTGGGCATCTTCCGCGGGAAGAAGATCGCGATGACCATCATCGACGAGCGCGCCCACAGCGCCATCACGATCTCCAGCCCGATGCCGAGGATCGCGAGGTTCATCAGGTTGCGCCGCCAGACCAGCGTGGTCCCGAGCAGGTCGCAGGCCTCGCCGCGCTCCAGGCGCCGCGCGACCTCGTAGACGCCCATCGCCATCACCGGCCCCACCAGCAGGAAGCCGGCGGTGAGCGCCATCATCGTCCCCGGCGACGGCCGCAGCAGCACCGCGAGCAGCCAGCCCATCGCCGCGAAGCACGCGCCGTAGAACAGGCAGGGCAGCGGGCAGCGGCGGAAGTCGCGGGCGGCGAGCGCGAGCCAGCGCAACGGCGCACGGATGCCCACGGTGCGCAGTGTCGGGAAGGCCGGGCGCGGCGCCGCGGCCGCATCGAGGGCGTCGGACGGGGAGCCTTCGGTGGCGGTGGTCGTCGGCATCGGCGGGGGGCGCGGCGCGGGAGGGGGTCGGGGCAGTGTAGGCCCGTGCCGCCCGCGCGCGCACCGTGCGATGCAGCATCGCCGCCGGCCGCGCTCGACCCGGTTCGTCACGACGGTTACGATCGGGCGCAGGAGGATTCCGAATGGACGTCGAGATCGCGCCGGGCGCGCGCACCGTCGAGCTCTACCGTCGCGGCGGTCGCGGCGGTGTCTACGTCTTCGACCCCGCCGGGATCGACTGGCGCGGCGCCGGCAAGGACGGCGTCCTGCAGAAGGTCGTGCGCCGCGACGACGAGCGCGGCCAGTTCCTCGGGCTGATCGCGATGGAGCCGATGGTCCGCTCGGGGCTGCACCAGCACCAGGGCACGGCCACCAGCTACTTCCTCGACGGCGGGCTCACCGACTACCAGGGCACGATCGGCACCGGCGAGGCGGGCATCAACCTGAAGGGCGCCACGCACGACGCGATCGCCTGGCAGCCGACGCTGTTCGTCGCGCGGCTCGAGGCGCCGGTGACCTATCCGCCGCAGGACGGGCCGCTGCACGGCCTGCACGCGGGCGCCCGTCACGGCGCGCTCGTGAACCCGGCGCCCGAGGTGCCGCCCGACATCAACGTGCGCGTCGACGCGCTGCCGGCGCAGGCCACCGGCTGCGACGGCGTGGTCCGGCGCACGGTCTTCGACTACGCGGCCACCGCCGACGACCACCGGATGGTCCAGCTGTCGATCCGTCCGCGGGCGCCGCTGTCCAGACTGCTCGTCACCGGGCTCACCGAGCTCTGGATCCGCGCGGGGCTGCTCGAGCTCGACGGCCGCGTCGCGCACGCGGGCTGCTTCGCGATCCTCGAGCCGGGCGCCGAGGTCACCCTGGCGAGCCCGTTCGGCGCGCTGGTGCTCGGCTGGGCCGAGGGCCCGGTGCACTGGATCGAGCCGCCGCCGGCGGCCGAGGGGGCGCACTCGGCGCGGGCGGACCTGTTCGGCTACCGCTGAGGCGGCGGCGCGCGCCCGGACCGGGTCCGGGTGCGCGCCGGACCGGGCCTCAGCGCGTCTCGGCCGTGTCCCCGGCCGCGCGCGCCGCGCCGGTCATCCGTGCGACGAGCACCGCGAGCTGCCGGCGCTCGGCGGCCGACAGCCCGCCGGCGACCGCCGCCTCGCGCTCGCGCGAGGGCCTGAGCAGGCCGCGGTGCAGCTGACGGCCCGCCGCCGTCAGCGTCGCGAGCGCGCGGCGGCCGTCGTCGGGGTCGGGCCGCCGCACGACGCGGCCGGCCGCCTCGAGCGAGGCGAGCGCGCGCGAGACGCTCATCTTGTCGAGGCCGGTGCGCTGCGCGACCTCGCTCGCCGCCGAGCCCGGGTGGTCGTGCAGCACCGCCAGCACGCGCCACTCGGACAGGCCCAGGCCGTGCCGCCGCCCGATGTCCTCCTGGAACGGGCGGGCGGCGAGCTCGGCGAGCCGCAGCAGCGTGAACAGCAGCTCGCGCTCGTGCGGCGGGCCGTCGTCGGATCCCGCCGACGCGGCAGGCGGCCTGGCCATCCCGGCCTCAGGCCTTGCCGCGCGAGCGGGTGACGGCCTCCTCGAACTTCGTGATCAGGCCGGGGTTGATCTGCGCCTTCCAGCGCGCGTACGGACGACGGCAGGCGATCTGCCAGGCGTCCATCTCGGCCGGCGTCGGCACGGTCACGTCGACGCCCAGCGCGCGGACCGCCTCGACGTCCTTCGCGTAGACCTCGCGGACCTGGCGGATGTTCTCCTTGGCCGCGTCGAGCGCGCACTCGCGGACGATCTTGCGGTCCTGCTCCGACCAGCCCTGCCAGATCGGGTTCGCGATCGCGATCAGCAGCGGGTCGTTCGAGTAGTTCCACTTGGTCACGAACTTCTGGCCGAGCGTGTGGACCTTCAGGCCGAGGAACAGCTCCATCGGGTTCTCCTGGCCGTCGACCGCGCCCGAGGCCATCGCCGGCTGTGCGTCGGCCCACGACATCGCGGTCGGGTTCGCGCCCATGCCGGCCATGATCTCCTGGTACATCGGGCTGGCCACGATGCGGATCTTCAGGCCCTTCAGGTCGTCAGGCTTCTTCACCGCGCGCTTGCTGTTCGACAGCTGGCGGTAGCCGGTCTCGCCGACCGCGAGCGGCTCGGCGCCGGCCTTGCGGATGATGTCGAAGAAGTCCTTCTGCACGGCGTCGGACTGGATCACCGCGTCGTAGGCCTTGTGATCCGGCATCAGGAACGGCAGCGCGAACGCGCCGCACTCGCGGACCGTGCCCGACCAGTTGATCGGCGCGCCGCACAGCACGTCGATGATGCCCTGGCGCATCGCCGCGAACTCGCGGTCCTGCTGGCCCTGCACCAGGCTCGCGCCCGGGTACTGCTTGATGTTGATCCGGCCGCTGGTGCGCTCGCGCACGTAGTTGCCGAAGTTCTCGCCGCACTTGCCCCAGGCGAGCGCGGTGCCGACCACGGTCGACATCTTGTACTCGGGCCGGTAGCCCTGCTGCGCCTTCAGGATCGTCGGGAAACCGAGCACGGCGCCGCTGGCGGCGCCGGTCTTCAGGATGTCGCGTCGTTTCATGTCGGAGTCTCCTTCTCGTGGGGTCGATCGTCGAACGGGTCAGTAACCGAGCGTGCGCGGCAGCCAGAGCGCCAGCTCGGGGAACACGGCCACCAGCACGGCGGCCAGCATGAACGAGAACACCAGCCAGCCCACCCAGGGCACGGTCTGCTCGATGCGCACGCCGGCGATCCGGCACGAGACCAGCAGGTTCACCGCCATCGGCGGCGTGAACTGGCCGATCGCGACGAGCATGGTCATCAGCACGCCGAACCAGACCGGGTCCCAGCCGTAGAGCCGCATCATCGGGATCAGCAGCGGCAGGAAGATCAGGAAGATCGACACGCCGTCGAGGAACATGCCGACGATCAGCAGCAGCACGGCGAGCAGGACCAGCGCCACCGTGCTGCTCACGCCGGCATCGCGGATCGCGTTGACCAGGGGGTCCGCCAGGCCGAGCGTGGCCACCGCGTACGCGAAGATCGCCGCGAGACCGAGCACGAGCATGATGACCGCGGAGATCTCCGTGGCCTCGCGGAAGGTCTCCCACAGGTCGCGCAGCCCCATCGTGCGGTGGACGACCATCCCGACGAACAGGCCGTAGACCACGGCGACCACCGCCGCCTCGGTCGGGGTGAACCAGCCGGCGCGCATGCCGCCCAGGATCAGCACCGGCGCGGCGAGGCCCCACGAGGCCTCGCGCAGGCTCTTCCAGAACGGCGGCCGGGACATCTGGCGCTCGGCCGCGCCGAGCTTGTGGTGCCGGGACAGCCAGACCGCGGGGATGATCAGCGCGAGGCCCGCGAGGATGCCGGGGAACATGCCGGCTGCGAACAGCGCGGGCACCGACGCGCCCGGCACCACCACCGAGTAGACGATGAACGCGACCGACGGCGGGATCAGCACGTCGGTGGCGGCGGCCGCGCCGACGATCGAGGCCGAGAACGGCGCCGGATAGCCCGCCTTGGCCATCGCGGCGATCATCACGCCGCCGACCGCGGCCGCGTTCGCCGGGCCCGAGCCCGAGATCCCGCCCAGCACCATCGCGACCAGGATCGCGACCATCGGCAGCATGCCGGGGCCGCGGCCGACGCAGGCGATCGCGAAGTCGACCATGCGCCGGGCGACGCCCGAGCGGTCGAAGATCGAGCCCACCAGCACGAACATGGGCAGCGCGAGCAGCGGGTACTTCGCGATGCCGGCGTGGAAGTTCTGCGGGCCGGCGAGCGTGCCCCAGAGCATCGTGTCGGGGTTCTCGAGCACGATCGCGATCAGCCCGCCGACGCCGAGCGCGACGCCGATCGGCACGCCGAGGAACATCAGCCCGAAGAAGGCGAGGAAGAGGACGAGCGCGATCATCGCGAGGCCCCGTCGCCGTCGTCGCTGCCACCCGGCAGCATCAGCCCGCGGCGCACCTTGCCGGCGACCTGCGCGGCGCGCATCGCGAGCACGACGCACAGGATCGGCACCCAGACGGTCAGCCACCAGCGCGGCAGGCCGAGCGCCATGGTCGTCTCCTGGTACGAGTACTCGTCCCAGACGACCCGTGCCGACAGCGCGCCGAGCACGACGAAGAACACGCAGGTGACCGCGGCCGAGACCATCGCCAAGGCCTTGCGGCGCGCCGGGCTGCCGGTCTCGTAGAAGTACTCGATCCGCACGTGGCGGTCGCGGGCGGCCGCGGCGCAGGCACCGGCGACCGTCATGACGACCATCAGCGCGATCGAGATCTCCTCGGTGGCCGCGAAGCTCTCGTCGGTGAGGTAGCGGACGACGACGTTGATCAGCGTGAGCAGCACCAGCACCGCCATGCAGGCGACCGCGATCAGCTCCTCGACGAGGACGGGTGCGCCGCGCCTGGCGGGCGCGTCGCCGGACGGCTGAGCGGGCTCGGTGGGAGACGGCATGGAGCGGGACGGGACCGTGAGGGGGGCGAACTGTAACACCCGTTACGGTCGAACGGCCACCGCGAGGCGCCCCGTGCGGCACGCCACGTCGATGACGCACTGCGGCACGAGGCCGCCGTCCACGTGATGCGCACGGTGTCGGCGAGGACGCTGCCGGGGCTCGTGTATCGTCTGCCCGCACGGCGCAGGGGATGGACCCGATGACGACGACGATGACGACCGAGGACGCGCGGCGGATGCTCGCCGAGCTGTTCGCGCCGTGGGTCCAGGACCTGCGGCTGGAGGTGCTGTCCGTGGGCGACGGCGAGGCGCGGCTCGCGCTGCCGTTCGACGCGCGGCTCGCCCGCGTGGGCGGCACGGTCTGCGGGCAGGCGATGATGGCCGCGGCCGACACCGCGATGGTGCTCGCGATCTCGTCGCAGCTCGGCGGGTTCCGGCCGATGACGACGGTGAGCCTCAACACCAGCTTCATGCGGCCGGTCTCGGGCGCCGCGCTCGCGGTGACCGCGCGCGTGCTGAAGCCGGGTCGCACGCTGATGTTCGGCGAGGTCGAGCTCGCGGGGCCCGACGGCAGGCTCGCCGCGCACGCGACGACGACCTACGCGCTGGTCTGATCGGCGGCCGGTGCCGCCGGGCGGAGGCGCCGGTCAGCCTGCGGCGCGGCGTCCTCGAGCCGCGGCCGCGGGGCGCTTCGTGCCGGCCGCGGGGCGCTTCGTGCCGGTCGCGGCGGCGCCCTTCGCGCCCGCGGCCAGGGCGGTTCTCCGCGCGCCCCCCTTCGCGACCCCCTTGGCCGCCCGCAGCCTGGCGCCGACGGCGGGCGCCTCGCCGGCGGGTCCGCGTCGCGCCCGCAGTGCCTTCGCGGCTCCGGTTCCGGCTCCGGCGATCGACGCGCGGCGGCGCCCGCGCGGCGCGGGGGCCTCGTCGGCCTTGGCGTGCGCGGGCCGCGCGCGGGCCCCGTCGGTGTCGCCCCCGCCCCCGCCCCCGGCGCGCTCGCTCGCGCGCTTGCGCCGGTCATGCCGCTCGCGCCGCTCGGCCTCGCGGTGCGCGCGTTCGGCGCCGGACTGCGCCGCCGCCGCGGCCCGTTCTGCCACCGGCGCGAGCCGGTCGAGCAGGTCGCCGAGGCGGCGGATCGCCTCGGGCGACACGCGCTCGGCCGCGCGGGTCACGGTCCTGCGCGCCAGGCGCTCGACGTCGCGTGCGGCCGCGCCCGACCGGATCCAGGTGTCGATCTGCTCGATCGTCCGCTTCAGGGTCGGATTCGGCATGCTGCGCTCCCGGTTGACGAGCCTCGACGATAGCGCGCCCGCGATGCGCGTGCGCCGCCAGCGGGCGTCGGCGCAGGCCCCGTCAGGGGCGCAGGAAGGCGGCGCGCGGCGGCCCGTCGGCGGGCCAGTCGAAGCGCGCGCGCTGGTGCCCGGCGCGCCCGAGGCGCAGCCATTCCAGCGCGGTCGCGCGCAGTGCGATCGCCGCGAAGTTCGCGAAGCCGGGCTCGGACTCGGCCGCCTCGGGCAGGCGCTCGACGAAGGCCTCGGGCAGGTTGCGGTCGGGCGCGGCCACCGGCTCGCCCGGCGTGCGCGGCGCGAGGTAGGCGCGCCGCGACGCGCGCCCCAGGCTGTCCCATGCGCGCCGCGCGACGGCATCGCCCGCGTGCACGGTCGCCTCCGTCCACAGCCGCAGCTGCAGCTCGCGCCCGCGGTCGTGGATCGCGAGGCAGGCGCGCGGCGACGCGGCGAGCTGCGCGAGCTTGTGCGCGCGCGCATCGCTGTGGACCTCGAGCACGCGTGCGGCGACGTCGACCCGGCGCAGCACCACGACCCGCGCCTCGGGCACCGGCCGTTCCGGATCCCGCGCGTCGACCGTGGCGAGCACCGGCCAGTGGGCGTCCTCGGCCGCGTCGGCCGCGCCCCGCGCGAGCAGCGTCCAGGCGCTCGCTAGAATCGCCTCGAGCGTCGCGTCGCGGCCGGGCAGCACGAGGTCGTTCGATTCGGTCACGGCGCGCAGTGTAGCCGTCGGCATCCCGCCGCCGGCACCGACCCCACGAGGAGACGACGACATGGGTGCCACGCAGCGCGGACTGGAGGGCCGGCTGGCCTGGGTGACGGGAGGCGGCACCGGCATCGGCCGCGCGACCGCGCAATGGCTGGCGCGCGCCGGCGCGACGGTCGCGATCTCGGGCCGCCGGCTCGAGGAGCTCGAGAAGACCGCGGCCGAGCTGCGCGCCGAGGGCCTTTCGATCGAGGTCGCGCGCGCCGACGTGTCGGACGCCGCGTCGGTGGCCGAGGCCCACGCGGCGATCACCGGCCGCCACGGCCCGGTGTCGGTGCTGGTCGCGGCGGCCGGCACCAACGTGCCGAACCGCAGCTGGGCGAAGCTCGCGCCCGAGGGCTTCGCGAAGGTCGTGCAGATCAACCTCGCCGGCGTGGCGAACGCGGTGCACGCGGTGCTGCCCGGCATGCGTGCGGCCGGCACCGGCTCGATCGTCGTCGTCTCGTCGTTCGCCGGCTGGGCCTACAAGGACTTCCCGGGCGTGGCCTACAGCGCGAGCAAGGCCGCGCTCGACCCGCTGGTGCAGAGCCTGAACGACGAGGAGGGCCGGCACGGCATCCGTGCCTGCCACTTCTGCCCGGGCGAGGTCGCGACGCCGATCCTGAAGACGCGGCCGGTGCCGCCGTCGGACGAGGAGGTGGCGAGGATGCTGCGCACCGAGGACATCGCCGACGCGATCGGCTACGTGGTCACCGCGCCGCCGCACGTCTGCCTCGCCGAGGTGGTGATCGCGCCGACCTGGAACCGCTTCTACATCGGTGGCGAGGACCTGAAGCGGCGCGCCTGAGGTGGGCGCCGCCGCGGCACCGCGCGCGATCCCGCGCGGCCTCGGGCTCGCGCTCGTCGCGGGCATCGCGGTGCTGTTCGCGTCGAACCACGTCGCCGCGCGGCTCGCCTTCGACCACGGCACGAGCGTCGTGACCGCGGTCGCGGTCCGCTCGGCCGTGACCGCGCTCGCGGTGGCCGCGCTGCTGCGCGCCACCGGCACCTCGTGGCGGCTGCCCGCGGCGACGCGGCCGCGCGCGCTCGTGATCGGGCTCGCGATCGCGGTGCAGAGCGTCTGCCTCTACTCGTCGGTCGCGCGGATCCCCGTGGCGCTCGCGCTGCTCACCTTCAACAGCTTCCCGGTCGTGCTCGCGCTGCTGTCGTGGGCCACCGGCGGCGAGCGGCCCGCGCGCCGCACCGCGATCGCGATGCCGGTGATCCTCGCGGGCCTGGTGCTCGCGCTCGACGTGCCGGGCGTGCTCGCGTCGGGCGGCCGCTCGCTCGACGATCCGGCGCGCTTCGCGGCGGGCGTGGGCTTCGGGCTCGGCGCCTCGCTCGCGTTCGCGGTCGCGCTGCTGCTCACCACGCGGTGGATGGGCGCGGTCGACGGCCGCGTGCGGACCGTCTGGTCGATGGGCGTGGTGGCCGCGGTGGCGATCGCCGCGGGCGCGGCCACCGGCGGCTTCGCATGGCCGCGCGAGGTCGCCGGCTGGTGGGGGCTCGCGCTGCTGACCGTGCTCTACTGCTGCGCGTTCACTTCGCTGTTCGTCGTGCTGCCGCGGCTCGGCGCGGTGAATTCGGCGCCGGCGATGAACATGGAGCCGATCGCGTCGATGGTGCTCGCATGGGCGCTGCTCGGGCAGCGGATCGGGCCGCTGCAGGTGGCCGGCGGGGTGCTGGTGGTGGGCGCGATCGTCTGGACGAGCCTGGGGCCGAAGGCGAAGGGCTGAGGCCCGGGCCCGGGCCCGCTCAGCCCGCGACCGCCGGCACCGACCGGCTCGCCAGGTCCAGCCAGCCCGCGTCGTCCTTCGGCCAGGCGCGCTCGGGCAGCGCGTCGAGACGCAGCAGGATCTGCTTCAGGTGCCAGGTGGGCGGCGCCTGCAGCGCGACCGGGCAGTGGCGCCACAGCGCGCGCAGCACGTTCCGGTTGACGCCGAAGTGCTCGGACAGCGCCTCGATCACCCAGCGGTCCTGGCCGGAGTCCACTGCCTGGCGCAGCGGGTCGCGCGGGTCGTCGGCCAGACTCGCGCGGCCGATCCGCGGGTCGTGCTCGGCCGCGGCGACCAGCCCCGCGCGGCGTCGCGGCGTCGCGTCGATCAGCAGGTCGGCGAAGGCCTGCGCGAACAGCGGCAGCGTGCCCAGCACGTAGGCGCGCTGCGCGGCGTGGCGCGAGCCGGTCAGCAGCCAGTTGTAGCAGCCGAGGTGGCGGCCGGCGCGGGTGCGCCCGAGCTTCACCAGCGTGACGGGCTCGAGCGTGCCCTCGATCAGCGCCGCGGTGCGCTGCTCGGCCGCGGCCTCGCGCAGGTCCATCGAGCGCAGCACGCGGCCGTAGAAGGCCACGTCGACCAGCTCCTGGCGCAGCGCCTGGCGCAGCTGGCCGAGGAAGTCGGGATAGCGGGTCGCGCGGTCGAACAGCGAGCCCGGCACCTCGGGCTCGAGCCGGTGCTCGCGCGCGAGGTGGCGGCCCCAGTCGTCGCGGCGCGCCTCGAGGATGGTGAGCATCGCGTCGCCGAGCGCGGCGAACAGCACGTCTAGCGTGGCGGCCTCGGCCGCGCGCGCGGGCAGCCCGCCGCGCGGGCCGGCGTCGTGCAGCCAGCGGGCGAGCGCGTCGACCAGCTTCCTCAGCGTGCCGTCGGTGAGCAGGCTGCGGAAGTCGTGCACGCACTGGTGGCGATCGACGCCGATGAAGCGGATCGAGTGGCCCCAGTCGCGGACCAGCTGCGCGAAGATCGGGTTCGCCATCAGCGACAGCCGCGAGGCGAGCGGCAGCATCAGCACGAACAGCTTCCAGTCGGGCGAGGGGTTGCGCCAGACCAGCGCGCGCGGCGTGGCCAGGTAGGCGCCGGCGGCCGCCGACAGGTCGGGGCCGACGTTGCCGGCGTCGGTCAGCTCGTCGTCGAGCGGGAAGGCATCGACGCGGATCGCCTCGAAGTCCATCAGGGTCCGATTCGAACGGGGGCGGCACCGCCCCCGCGGTGTGCGGGCCGGGCCGCCCGGCGGGGGGCGGGGACGCTCAGTCGGCGTGCCGGGCGAAGAACAGCAGCCCGCCGCCCACCGCCAGCAGGCCGCTGGCGATCAGGGTGCGGGCCACCGATCCCTGCCACATCGCCTCGAACGCCACCAGGGCGCCGGCCGTCATCAGGATGCGGCCCGTGCCGGCGGTACGTTGCGAGGGGGACGGATCGGCCATGGTGCTACCCGGGAGGTCGTGCCGGGTTCGAAGGGACGAGCCGCGGCGGTCTGGACGACGTCATCGTAGGCCCATCCCGGACCGACCGCACGCGCTCCGCGTTCCCGGCGGGCGATTCGGGCGGACGGACGCCGATGCGTCGCGACGACGGTTCCATTGTGTCACCGTTGGCCGACACCGCAACCCGTGCCCCTGACGGCACCGTTCCGCGCGGCGCGGGGCGCGGCGGGCGCCGACCCCTTCCGCGCGCCCCGGGGGCCGCGGCGGGGCTCAGCCCGGCTGCGCGTCGACCGTGTCGGCGAGCGCGCGCAGGTCGACGTTCGCGCCGCAGACCAGCACGCCCACGCGCTCGCCGTCGGCGGGCCGGAAGGCGCCGCAGGCGAGGGCGGCCCAGGCCGCCGCGCCGCCCGGCTCGGTGGCGACCCGCAGCTGCCGCCACAGCCCGGCCTGGGCGGCGGCGATCGCGTCGTCGGGCACCAGCACCGCCTGCGCGATCCGCCGCTGCGCGAGCGGGAACATCAGCTCGCCGACGCGGCGCGCGCCGAGCGAGTCGGCCGCGCGGCCCGACGGCGAGATCTCGACGATCCGGCCGGCGGCCATCGCGGCGTGCAGGGTCGGGCAGCCCTCGGACTCGACGGCGACCAGGCGCGGCACCCGCCGTCCGGCGCCCGCGGCCGCCTCGAGCCACGCGGCGATCCCGCCGATCAGCCCGCCGCCGCCCACGGCCACCAGCAGCACGTCGAGGTCCGGCGACTGCCGCAGCCACTCGCGCGCGAGGGTGCCCTGGCCGGCGAGGGTGTCGAACTGGTCGTAGGCGTGCGATTCGAGCGCGCCGCGGTCGGCCGCCCACGCGCGGCTCGCCGCGTAGGCCTGCGAATACTCGTCGCCGACCGCGTGGACGTTCGCGCCGAGCGCGCGCAGCCGCGCGAGCTTCGCCTCGGGCGAGGTCCTCGGCACGAACACGTCGGCCGTCAGGCCCAGCGCGCGCGCCGCGTGCGCCACCGCGATCCCGTGGTTGCCGCCCGATGCGGCGACCACGCGATCCGGCGCGGGCCGGCCGGCGGCGAGCGCGGCCTCGCGGGCGCCGAGCAGCCGCGCGAACGCGCCGCGCGCCTTGAAGGTGCCCGAGACCTGCAGGTACTCGAGCTTCAGCTCGACGCGATGGCGGTCGTGCTCGAGCGCGAGCGTCGGCGTGACCCGGACGTGGGGCGCGATCCGCGCGGCCGCGGCCTCGATGTCGGCGGCGTCGGGGACGCGCGCGGGAGCGGCGGCGGTGCTCATTCGATCGCCAGCGTCAGGCCGGCGAGCGGCACGCCCTCGACGACGGTGGTCCAGCGCTGGCCGGCCGCCAGCGGCATCGCGTCGGTCAGCGTGCCGGTGGTGACGACGCTGCCCGCGGCGATCCGCTCGCCGCGCGCGGCCAGCCCCGCGACCAGGTGGCCGAGCGCCTGCACCGGGCCGTCGAGCACGTTCGACCCGACGCCCTCGGCCACCCGCTCGCCGTCGCGCGACAGCGCGAGCCGCAGCGCCGACAGCGCCCCCGCCGGGTCCGCGCCGAGCGCGGCGACCGGCACGACGGGCCCGACCAGCAGCGCGCCGTGCAGCGCCTGCGCGGCGATGCCCTGCGCGGCACCGAAGGTCCAGCCCGGCCAGACGCTGTGGACGATCTCGAAACCGTGCGCGATCCAGTCGATGCAGGCGACGAGCGCGGCGGTGGACGCGGCATCGTGCGCGTCGGCCCCGGGCGGCGGCGAGGCCTTCAGCCCGATCACGATCTCGGGCTCCAGGCGCGGCTCGGCGAGCCGCGCGATCGACGCGCGCGCCGACGTGCCGTCGAGGCGGCGCAGCGTGGTGTCCCAGACCGGGCCCCAGATGGGCTGCGCGACGCCGTAGAGCGGCCAGATCGTCCGGTTGGTGAAGCCGATCTTCCAGCCGACCGGCGTCTCGCCGCGGGCGCGGCGCAGCGCGCCGACGGCGGCCTGCACGTGCAGCGCGGCGTCGATGTCGGCGGGGTCGGCGCTCGCGCGCCCGACCGGGGGCAGCGATCGGCCGGCGTCGGCGGCGGCGAGCAGGGTCTCGGGCGAGGGCAGGTCGATCGGCGGCATCGGGCGCTGGAGTCGTCGGTCCGGGGAACGGGCGAGGATGCCCGAGCGACCGGTCGGCGTCGAGCGCGACGCCCGCCCCTCGGGACGCCGACGGCAGGGGGCCGCTTCAGCCCCGCTGCGCGTCGCCCGCCACCAGCCGGTCGAGCACGTCCTCCTCGCCCATCTGACCGCCCTTGAGCATCAGCTCGAGGCCGTCGACCGACGGATCGTCGGCGTGCGCGCGGACCACCGGCGAGCTGCCGCCGACGCGGCCGACCCAGCCGAGCGCCCAGGGCCCGAGCGCCTGCACCGCGTGGCTGGAGGTGTCGCCGCCGACGACCCCCACCCGCGCCACGCGCACGCGCCGCAGCACCGCGGCGAGCAGCGCGCCGCAGGCGGGCGCGAGCGCCGGGTCGGCGCCGCGCGGCGCGGCGCCGGCGAGCGCGGTGCCGGCGAGCACGTGGGCGCCGGCCGCGAGGCGTGCGGCGATCGCGTCGGCGGTGGACTCGGCACAGGCCGCGTCGCCGGCGGCGAGCCGGCCCGCGTCGAGCACGATCCGCTCGAAGGCGCGGGCCCGCGCGACCTGCCGCGCCGACAGCGGCGACAGGCTGCCGGCGAGCACCAGCACCGGGCCGGCCGCGGGCGCCACCGCGGCGCGGGCGACGGCGGGGTCGACCTCGGCCGCGATCGCGCCGGTGGCGCGCCAGCGCGCGAGCATCGCCTGCGCGACGCTGCTCGCGCCGACGGCGAGCACCGTGCGGCCGTGCGCGTGGCGGTCGATCGCGGCGCCGATCGCGGCGAGGTGGCGCCCGGCGAGGGCGTCCAGCAGGACGGCGCGGGGGACGGGGGGGGCGTCGGACGCCGGGCCGAGCGCGGGCGCGAGCGCCGCGTCGATCGCCGCCTCGCCCGCGTCCAGCGTCGCGTGGCCCACCGACGCGACCGCCGCCAGCCCCTGCGCGGCCAGGTGGACCGCGAGCCGCGGCTCGCCCATCGGCGTGACCGGATGGCGGCTCATCGTCGGATGCCGGTCGATCGGGTAGACCGGCCCCACCGGGCCCGCCTGCGCGAAGAGGCGCCCGTCGGCGACCCAGCGGCCGAGGCTGGGCTGGCCGCCCACCAGAGGCACCCAGGGCGCGAAGCCGGGTCGCCACAGCGCACGGACCGCGGCCGCCACGTTGCCCACGCCCGGCGCGCTGTCCCAGGTCGAGCAGACCTTGTAGTGCAGCACCGGCGCGCCGAGCCGCGCGAGGCCGTCGCCGATCGGGCCCAGCACCTCGCGCATCGCGGCCGGGTCCATCGAGCGCACCGCGGTCGCGACGCCGATCGCATCGAGCGGGCCCGCGGCCGCGAGCCGCTCGGGCGTGGGCACGTCGAGGCACAGCAGCGCGCGCGCGCCGCCGGTGGCCAGCGTGGCGAGCGTGTCGGACGCGCCGGTGAAGTCGTCGCCGATCCAGGCGAGCCGGAGCCGGGCGCTCATCGGCCGAAGAACGCGAGGGCGTCGCGCAGCTCGGCGTGGTCGCGCGCGGCGTCGTGCAGGCTGCGTCCCGCGCGCACCGCCTCCCAGGCCTGGCGCACGCTGGTCACGCCCGCGGCCGGGCCGCCGGGGTGGGCGATGATGCCGCCGCCGCACATGAAGAGCAGGTCGCCCGAGGGCACCACCCCGAGCGTGGCGGGCAGCGTGCCCGCCCACTGGCCCGACGAGAACGCGGGCATCGCGACGTCGGCCGGGTCCGAGGGGTCGAGCGGCGTCAGCACGTCGCGGGCGGCCTGCGCCACCTCCTCGTCCGGTTGCGCGAACTTGCCGCCCAGCCCGTGCACGTGCATGTGGTCGACGCCGGCCAGCCGCCACATCGCCTGGTAGGGCTGGTAGCCCATGCCCAGCGCCGGGTGCCGCTCGAACATGCCGAAGCCGTTGCGGTGGCCGTGGATCGCGAGATCGGTCTCGCGGCGCAGCGCCTGCATCGTCGAGAAGCCGACCCAGTTCAGGCTCGCCATCACGCACGAGCCGCCCTCGCGCCGCACGAGCTCGGCCCGGCGCAGCATCTCGTCGTGCTCGCCGGTGATGTTGAAGGCGACCATCACGTGCCGGCCGCTCTCGTCCTGCCAGCGGCGCACCTTCGCCATCACCGCGCGGATCCGGTCCTCGACGGGCGCGTGCTCGGAGTCCGCGTGGACCTCGTCGTCCTTCACGAAGTCGATGCCGGCGCGGCACAGCGAGTCGATCAGCTCCGCGGTCTGCTCGGCCGACAGCCCGACGTTCGGCTTCACGATCGTGCCGGCCACCGGGCCGCTCGCCACGCCGGTCGCGCGGCGCGTGCCGGTCACGCCCTGCTTCGGCTTCTGGAAGCGCGCGCGGAACGCCGCGGGCAGCGCGAGGTGCTCGAGGCGCACGCCGGTGGCCTCGCCGAGGTCGAAGAGGTTGCCGACCAGCGTGGCCGCGAGCGTGGGCAGGTTGCGGCCGACGTTCGCGGGCGGGAACGCCACGGTGATCCGCGCGCGACGGTACGGGCCGGTGGCGCCGCGGCGCGCGAGCCACGCGCTGTGCAGGCTGGGCTGCGCGAGCGGCTCGAGCTCGTCGATCCGCTCGACGGTCGCGCGGCTGCGGGCGCGCAGGTCGTCGGTCTCTCCGGCCACCCGCACGAAGGTGCCGCTGCTCTGCTCGCCGGCGAGCACGTCGGCGACGTGCGCGGGGTCGAGCGGGGTCTCGATCAGGTAGGTGGCGAGGAGGCGGTCGGTCATCGGCGCGGGGTGCGGGGCGGGTGGCGGCGGGATCCGGCGCGGGCCGCGGGCTCAGAGCGTGGAGAGGTCGGGGAACGGCCGCACCGGATCGCGGCCGTCCCAGCCCTTCGAGGCCTCGCGGATCAGGTCGAACATCTTACCTTTCGGCCCCTGCACCTCGGACAGCTCGATCGTCGCGCCCGGATGGCACTCGCCGTCGAAGTAGACGAAGCGGCCGCGCTCGCCGACCTCGCCCGACATCTTCACGCGAAAGCCCTGCGCCTCGAGCCGCGCGAGGTCCTCGTCGAAGGACTGCGTCCAGTAGGCGACGTGCTGCAGCCCGGTGCGGCCGGCCCGCAGGAAGTCGCGGTACATCGACGGCACGTCGTTGCGGGTCTGGATCAGCTCGACCTGCACGAAGCCCGAGTTCGCGAGCGCCACCGAGTTGTGCGGTTCGTACGGCGCTCCGTCGTAGGTGTAGTTCACGATCGGCACGCGCGGGTTGTAGAACCAGGGCCCGACGCCGAGCACGCGGCTCCAGTGGTCCATCGCGGCCTCGATGTCGTGGACCACGTAGCCCAGCTGGCGGATCTCCCCGAGGAATCGGCTCATCGTCTCGTTCTCTCCCTATTTCATCAGCAGCGAGGGCAGCCAGGTCGAGGCCGCCGGCACGTAGGTCACCGCCAGCAGCGACAGCGTCAGCGTGACGATCCACGGCCAGGCGCTCGCGATCACCCGCTCCAGCGGCATCTGCGCGACGTGCGAGACCATGTAGAGGCTCATGCCCACCGGCGGCGTGAGCAGCCCGATCATCAGGTTCAGCACGACGACGATGGCGAGGTGTACCGGGTCGACGCCGGCGGCGACCAGCGCGGGCGTGATCACCGGCGCGAGGATCAGGATCGCGGCGAGCGTCTCCATGAACATCCCGACCACCAGCAGCAGCACGTTGACCAGCAGCAGCAGCACCCACGGCTGCTTCGACACGCCGAGCAGGAACTCGGTGGCCTTCATCGGCACCTGGTCGATGGTGAGCACCCACGCGAAGAGCGCGGCGGTGCCGACGATCAGCATCACGCTCGCCGACGACTGCACCGTCTCGCGCGCGGCCGCGACCACGCCCGCCCAGGTGAGCTTGCGGTAGAACAGCAGGCCGACCAGCAGCGAGTAGGCGACCGTCACCGCGGCCGCCTCGGTCGAGCCGAACCAGCCGATCACCATCCCGCCGATCAGCACCACCGGAGCGAGCAGCGCGGGCAGCGACAGCCAGAAGGTCCGCACGAACTCGCCGCGCGTGACGACGATCGTGTCGCGCGGCAGGCCGCGGCGCTTCGCGGTCCAGACCACCTGGCCCATCAGGAAGGCCGCGATGATCAGCGACGGGATGATCGCGGCGATCAGCACCTTCACCGGCGAGACCTCGGCGGCCATCGCGAAGATCACCAGCGGGATCGACGGCGGGAAGATCGGCCCGAGCGTGGCCGAGGCCATCAGGATGCCGGTGGCGAACTCGTCGTCGTAGCCCTGCTCGCGCATCATGTCGATCTGGATCTTGCCGAGCGCGCCGATGTCGGCCAGCGCCGCGCCCGAGACGCCCGAGAAGACCAGGTGGGTGAGCACCGTCACGTGGCCGAGGCCGCCGTGGATGCGGCCCACCACCATCCGCACGAAGTCGAAGAGCTGCGCGGTGATGCCGGCCGCGTTGAAGATCGCCGCCGCGAAGATGAACATCGGTACCGCGAGCAGCGGCGTCGAGTCCAGCGCGTTGACGGTGCGCTGCGCGATCACCGCGAGCGGCATGTCGAACCACCCGATCACCGCGCCGGCCGACAGGCCCATCGCGAACGCGATCGGCAGGCCCATGACGGTGAGCAGCAGGAACAGCAGGACCGCCGTGAGACTCATCATGGTCGAGGGCCTCCCGGGGCTCAGGTGCCGTGGGCCGAGGGCCCGGCGGGCACGACCGGGGGCGACAGGAGACGGTGCACCGCCACCAGCGCGAGCAGCGCCACGCCGACGATCGCGGGCGTGTAGAACGCGAGGTTCGGCAGCGACAGCGCGGGCGTGGAGAAGCGGCCCGCGCGCTGCAGGAAGAACCAGCCCGCGACGAGGAACAGCCCGCAGAAGAGCACGGTGAGCAGGTCGACGAGCCTGCGCAGCCCGCCCTGCGCCGACGCGGGCAGCAGGTTCGCGAAGTAGTCGACCTTCACGTGCAGGTCGCGGGCGAGCAGCAGCGGCGCCGTGAGGAAGATCAGGCCGAGGCCGCCGAGACGCGCGATCTCGTCGGCCCAGGGCATCCCGCTCGCGAGCAGCTCGCGGCCCACCACCTGCAGCAGGATCATCGCGGTGACGACGGCGAGCATCGCCATCGCCACCGCCTCGCCGACGCGGCAGGCCGCATCGAGGAGTCGCTTCACGGGCATCACCGGACCGCCGCGATCTCTTTGTACAGGTCGCCGAACTTCGCGCCGAACCGGTCCTGCACGACCTTGCCGACCGAGGCCTTGAACGCGTCGAGCTTCAGGCCCTCTGCGGGACCCACGACCTTCATCTTCAGGCCGCGCAGCTTGTCGGTCTCCTCGGCCTCCTGCGCCCTCACCATGTCGGTGGCCTTCGTGCGGACCTCGTCGGCGGCCTTCGACAGTGCGGCCTTCATCTCCGGCGACAGGCCCTGCCAGGCCTTCTCGTTGATGACGATCAGCTGCGCGTTCATGATGTGCGAGGTCAGCATCATGTGCGACTGCGTCTCGTAGAGCTTCGAGGACAGCACCACGTTGACCGGGTTCTCCTGGCCCGCGACCTGCCCGGTGGCCAGCGCGGTCGGGACCTCCGACCAGTCCACCGGCACCGGTACCGCGCCCAGACCCTGCACCGTGCTCATGTAGATCGGGAACGGGATCGCGCGGATCTTCTGGCCCGCGAGGTCCGAGGGCTGCATCACCGCCCGGTTCGCGGTCAGCTGCCGGGTGCCGAAGTAGTAGGCGTAGAGCACGCGCACGCCGGCGGCCTTCACCAGCCCGTCGTTCAGCCTGCTCATCACCGGCGAGTTCACGTCGACGACCTTCATCAGGTGGTCCACGTCGCGGTACAGGTACGGCGTGTCGAGCGCGCCGAAGGGCTCGTGCAGCGAGCCGATGCCGCCCGCGGTGTTGTGCGACAGCGCGATCGTGCCGGTGGAGACCGCCTCGGCCAGCTCCTGCAGCTTGCCCAGCTGCGACGACGGATAGACGGTGACCTTGATCTGGCCGTTCGAGTACTTCGCGATCGCCTCGGCCAGCCACTGCGCCTGCATGCCCGCGGCGCTGTTCGGCGGGTTCATGTGGCCGTAGCGCCATTCGACGGTCTTCTGCGCGTGCGCGATCGGCGCGGCGAGGCCGGCGGCGGCGGCGACGAGGGTGGCGACGACGGTGCGGCGCAGGGCGGCGCGGCCGCCCCGGACGAATGCGGGCATGATCTGTCTCCCCGGTGTGATTGATGTTCCCGGCGGTCACCGGTCGACCCAGCGTACGCGCGGGCCCGGGCCGCGGCAAACCGCCGGCCTGATGCGATTTGATGGAGCCATGATGGAGGGAGCCGGACCGGCGCGGATCGCCGACATCGCGCGCCTCGCGGGTGTGTCCACCGCGACCGTGGACCGCGTGCTGCACGGCCGGCCGAACGTGCGGCCCGGCACCGCGCAGCGCGTGCTGCGCGCCGCGGCGGCGCTGAAGGCGGTGCCCGAGGAGGCGCTCGCCGTGCCGCGCGTGGCACCGATGGAGATCGTGTTCCTGCTGCCCGCGGGCACCAACCGCTACCTGCGGATGCTGGGCGACGCGGTGGGCTGGGCGGCCGAGTCGCTGCGGCCGCTGGGCGTGCGCTGCCGCGTGGCCGAGGCCGACAGCTTCGATCCGCCGGCGCTCGCACGAGCGCTGCTGCAGCAGGGCCGGCATGCGCAGGGCATCGCGTTCATGGGCGTCGAGCACCCGTCGGTGCGCGACGCGGTCCGCACCCTCGCCGCGCAGCGCGTGCGCGTGGTCACGCTGATCTCCGACGTGGCCGACGCGCCGCGGATCGGCTACGTGGGCATCGACAACCGCAGCGCGGGCCGGACCGCCGCGCTGCTGATCGGGCGCTTCGCGCACGCGGCCCGCGGCGAGGTGGCGATGATCGCGGGCAGCCTCGCCTACCGCGGCCACGAGGAGCGCGAGATGGGCTTCCGCGGCCTGATGCGCGAGCAGTTCCCCGGGCTGCGCGTGATCGGGCTGTTCGAGGGCCGCGACGACGCCGACAGCAACTGGCGGCACGCGCGCGCGCTGCTCGAGCGCCACCCCGATCTCGTCGGCCTCTACAACATCGGCGGCGCCGCCGACGGCGTGGGCCGTGCATTGCGCGAGAGCGGCCGCGCGGGCAAGGTGGTGTTCGTCGCGCACGGTCTCACGCCGGACACCCGCGCGCTGCTGATCGACGGCACCCTCGACGCGCTGCTCACCCAGAGCCCGCAGGCGATGGTGCAGGCGGCGGTGCGCCTGTTCGCGAACGCGCGCGACGGGCGTGATCCGATGGATGGCGTCGAGCCCGTTCGCTTCTCGATCGTGACCCGCGAGAACCTGCCCTGACGCGGGAAGCGGCGGAGGGTGTCCGGTACGCGGGCACCCGATCCGCGCCCCGGACTGGAGGGTCCATGCCGCACCGCTGGCAGCACGCGTTCACCCGGTACCTGAAGCGGCGTCGCCGGTCGGCGCACTTCGGCCGGCATCCGCTGCAGGCCCTGCTGGCCGGGCGCGGCCCGCGGCCGAGCCTGCGGCCCTCGCAGGCACTGGATCTCGCGCAGGTCGCCGCCGAGACGCCCGCCGCGTCGCTCGCGCGGCTGCGGTCACGGCCCGAGGGCCTGACGCCCCGCGAGGCCGCGGCGCGGCTGGCGAGCCAGGGGCCGAACCGGGTGGACCGCGAACCGCCGATGCCCTGGTGGCTGCACCTGTGGCACTGCTACCGGGACCCGTTCAACCTGCTGCTGACCGCGCTGGCGGCGGTGTCGTTCCTGACCGAGGACGCGAAGGCCACCGTCGTCATCGGTGCGATGGTGGTGCTGAGCACGGTCATCCGCTTCGTGCAGGAGCACCGCTCGGGGCGGGCCGCCGACGCGCTGAAGGCACGGGTCGGCAACACGGTGTCGGTGATCCGGCAGTCCGAGCATGAGATCCCGACGCAGCGGCTCGTCCCCGGCGATCTCGTCCTGCTGTCGGCGGGCGACCTGGTGCCGGCCGATTGCCGGATCCTCGCCGCGCGGGACCTGTTCGTCGCGCAGTCGGCCCTGACCGGCGAATCGCTGCCGGTCGCGAAGACCGCCGAGGCCGACGGCTCGTCGGCGGGGCCGTTCGAGCGCCGCAACCTCGTCTACATGGGTACGAGCGTCGTCTCGGGCGCCGCCACCGCGCTGGTGGTCAACACCGGCGTGCGGACCTGCTTCGGGGCGCTCGCCGCGAGCGCCACCGCCGTCGAGACCACGCCCAGCGCCTTCCAGGCCGGCGTCGACGGCGTGAGCTGGCTGCTGATCCGGTTCGCGGCGGTCATGGTGCCGATCGTGCTGCTGGTGAACGGCTTCACCAAGGGCGACTGGCTCCAGGCCTTCCTGTTCGCGCTGTCGGTGGCCGTCGGGCTGACCCCCGAGATGCTGCCGATGATCGTGACGACCACCCTGGCCCGGGGCGCGGTGAGCCTGTCCCGCCGCAAGGTGATCGTCAAGCGGCTCGACGCGATCCAGAACCTCGGTGCGATGGACATCCTGTGCACCGACAAGACCGGCACGCTGACGCGGGACCGGATCGCGCTCGAGCGTCACGTCGACGCGTTCGGCCGGCCGTCGGACCGCGTGCTCGCGCGGGCCTTCCTGAACAGCCATCACCAGACGGGACTCAGGAACGTGCTCGACCAGGCGGTGCTCGACGGGGTCGACGCGACGATGCAGGGCGAGGCCGCGCTGCGGTACCGCAAGGTCGACGAGGTGCCGTTCGACTTCCAGCGCCGCCGCATGTCGGTCGTGGTCGCCGAGGGCGAGACCCGGCACCTGCTGATCTGCAAGGGCGCGTTCGAGGAGGTGCTGGCGGCCTGCACCCGCGTGCGGGCCGACGACGAGGTCGACGATCGCGGCGTGCCGCTCGACGGCGCGATGCGCGAGCGTGCGACCCGGGTCGCGGCCGAGCTCGGCGAGGCCGGACTGCGCGTGATCGCGGTGGCCTCCCGCGAGCTGCCGCCGGGCCAGACGGCCTACGGCGTGGCCGACGAGGCCGAGCTCGTGCTCGACGGCTGCATCGCCTTCCTCGATCCGCCCAAGGACTCCGCCGCCCCGGCGCTGCGGGCGCTCGCCGCGCACGGCGTGCGCGTCAAGGTGCTGACCGGCGACAGCGGGCACGTCACCGCCCACGTCTGCGCGCAGGTCGGCCTGCCGACCGATGCGATGCTGACGGGCACCGAGGTGGAGGCGCTCGGCGACGAGGCGCTCGCCGCGGCGGTGCTCCGCTACGACGTGTTCGCGAAGCTGGCGCCGGCGCACAAGGAGCGCATCGTGCGTGCGCTGCGCGCGCAGGGTCACGTCGTCGGCTTCATCGGCGACGGCATCAACGACGCGCCGGCGCTGCATGCGGCCGACGTCGGCATCTCGGTCGACACCGCCGTGGACATCGCGAAGGAGGCGGCGGACGTGATCCTGCTCGAGAAGAGCCTGATGGTGCTCGATGCGGGCGTGGTCGACGGCCGCGCGACCTTCTGCAACATGCTGAAGTACATCCGCATGACCGCCAGCTCGAACTTCGGCAACGTCGCCTCGGTGCTGGTGGCCAGCGCGTTCCTGCCGTTCCTGCCGATGCTGCCGCTGCATCTGCTGGTGCAGAACCTGCTCTACGACGTCTCCCAGACCGGCATTCCCTTCGACGACGTCGACGACGAGCTCGTCGCCCGGCCCCTGGCCTGGAATCCCGCCGACATCGGGCGCTTCATGCTGGCCTTCGGCCCGATCAGCTCGGTCTTCGACCTCACGACCTTCGCGGTGCTGTGGTGGGGGTTCGGCGCCGACACCCCGGCCGAGCAGGGCCTGTTCCAGTCCGGCTGGTTCGTGGTCGGCCTGCTCACGCAGACGCTCGTCGTCCACATGATCCGCTCGCCGAAGCTGCCCCTCGTCCAGACCCGGTCGTCGGTGACGCTGGCCTGCAGCACGCTGGGCATCGCCGCACTCGGCCTGTGGCTGCCCATGGGGTCGCTGGCGCCGTACTTCAGGCTCCAGCCCCTGCCGTGGGCGTTCTTCGGCTGGCTCGTCGCCACCCTGGTCGGATACGGGATCGCCGCGACGCTGGCCAAGGCGGTCTACGTGCGGCGATTCGGCTGGCAGTCGATCCCGCGGCCGGAGGGCGCACGGGCGCACACGGCGGGATGAACCGATCGACCTGCGGGCGGACCGTGCCCGTCCGAGCCGGGAGCCGGTGATGTCCTTCGGCGCGTGGTCGCTGCTCGCCGGCGTGCTCCTGCTCTGCCTCGTGCTGCTGGGCTCGCTGATCGCGCGGCTCCCGATCAGCGCGGCGCTGCTGTACCTGCTGGCCGGCTGGATCCTCGGTCCCGCCGTCGCGGGCGTGTTCACGCCCGATCCGATGCGCCACGCCGCCACGCTGGAGCGGGTGACCGAGGCCGGGCTGCTGATCTCGCTGTTCGGCGTCGGCCTGCAGCTCGGCGTGCCGCTGCGGAATCGCCGCTGGCACGTGCCCCTGCGGCTCGCCACCGTGTCGATGCTGGCGATGGTGGGCCTGATCACGGCCGTGGCGGTGTTCCTGCTGCATCTGCCGCTCGGGGCCGGGCTGGTCCTCGGCGCGATCCTCGCCCCGACGGATCCGGTGCTCGCCGCCAGCATCCACGCCGAGCCCGGGGAGCGCCCGGACCGACTCGGATTCAGCCTCGCGGGCGAGGGGGGGCTCAACGACGGCGCGGCGTTCCCCTTCGTGATGCTCGGGCTGGGCCTGCTCGAGACGTCCGACCCGCAGTTCGGCTGGATGCGCTGGCTGGCGATCGATCTCGCGTGGGCGACGCTCGGCGGCGTGGCCCTCGGCGCGGCGCTGGGCGCGCTGTCGGGCACGCTCATCGTCCACCTGCGAGCCCGCCACGCGGAGGCCGTCGGACTCGACGTGTTCCTCTCGCTCGGGCTGATCGCACTGGCCTACGGCGCCGCGCAGCTCGTGCAGGCCTCGGGCTTCCTGGCCGTCTTCGCCAGCGGCATGGCCCTGCGCCGCGTGCACGAGGTGCGGGCCGGAGCGGGCGGCCCGCTGTCCGCCCCCGCCGCCGCGGCGGGCCATCCGTACGCGGTCCTGGCCGTCCATCCGCGGCATGCCAGCGCGACCATGCATGCGGCCGTCCAGCTGTTCAACGGCCAGATCGAGAAGCTCGCCGAGCTCGGCCTGGTGCTGCTCGTGGGCGCGATGCTCGCCTTCGTGCCGGTGCGCCTCGAGGCGCTCTGGTTCGTGCCCCTCGTCCTCGTGGTCATGAGGCCGCTGTCGGTGCTGCCGGCGGTGCTGGGCGAGGGGCTCGACCGGTGGCAGGCGGCGATGATCGGCTGGTTCGGGATCCGGGGCATCGGATCCGCCTACTACCTGCTCTTCGTGCTGCGGCACGGCGTGGACCCCGACATCGCGGACCGGCTGGCGTCGCTCACGCTATGGACGATCGCGGCGTCGGTGCTCGTGCACGGCGTGACGGCGCAGCCGCTGATGAGGCGGTATGCGGGGCGTGGGGTCGGCGGGTCCGATCGCGGCGAGGGGGGGCGGGAGGGGCGCGGGGCGGCCGAGCCCGAGCTGTGGTCGGAAAAGGCCGTTCCTTTGGGCGCGATGACGCCCGGTTCGTTCGCACCACGAGTAATGGGCGCGCGATACGGGCGTCTCGCGAACACGGCCGTCACGGTCGACGCGATGCTTCAATGAGGCCGAGGCCATAGGCCTCGGATCAGGCCGGACGCGGCGCGGGGGGCGATGCGGATGGGGCTGGCTTCAATGAGGCCGAGGCCATAGGCCTCGGATCAGGGGCGCAGGCGCTGGCGCAGTACGACGACGGCACGAAGCTTCAATGAGGCCGAGGCCATAGGCCTCGGATCAGGGCGGCCCCTTCTTGCCGAGCGGATTGCGATTCGGGTCGCTTCAATGAGGCCGAGGCCATAGGCCTCGGATCAGGCGGATCGACCTGCCGTACGTCAAGGACTACCGCGCCGCGCTTCAATGAGGCCGAGGCCATAGGCCTCGGATCAGGGCCGACGGTCGGTGCTGTCGCCTTGTTGTACAGCCTGACGCTTCAATGAGGCCGAGGCCATAGGCCT
The DNA here is from genome assembly GCA_046046245.1 of Pseudomonadota bacterium. GTDB lineage: Bacteria > Pseudomonadota > Gammaproteobacteria > Burkholderiales > Burkholderiaceae_E > UBA4615. Next base: position 395,885 of record JBJOKE010000003.1, read on the forward strand.
CGGATCAGGCAGCCAGCGCTCGGCGATGAAGCGGCTGCTGGAGCGGCTTCAATGAGGCCGAGGCCATAGGCCTCGGATCAGGTCCCAGAACCGCTCAGGCCGACCGCGAACGAGGTGCGGCTTCAATGAGGCCGAGGCCATAGGCCGGTGGCGTCCCGGGACGTGGTGTAGAAGCTGAGCGGTGAAGGCGGGCCCTTGCGGGGGCCATCGGAACGTCCGGTAGGGTTGGAGTTGCGACGCTTCAACCAGACTGAGGACAGAACCGATGACCGACGACAGGATGGCACTGGCCGAATTGCTTGAGAAGGGGTCCGACGGGGACCTGCTGCGCGAGATGATCGGGTTCATGGCGCAGCGCCTGATGGACGCCGACGTGCAGTCGCTCACGGGCGCCGGCCACGGCGAGCGCAGCGAGACGCGCGAGAACTGGAGGAACGGCTACCGGGATCGGACCTGGCACACACGTGCCGGCACGGTGCCGCTGAAGATCCCGAAGCTGCGCTCGGGCAGCTATTTCCCCGGGTTCCTGGAGCCGCGGCGCTCGTCAGAGAAGGCGATGACGGCGGTGATCCAGGAGGCGTACGTGCAGGGCGTAAGCACCCGCTCGGTCGACGAGCTGGTCAAGGCGCTGGGCATGAGCGGCATCAGCAAGAGCCAGGTCTCGCGGCTGTGCGAGGAGATCGACGAGCGGGTCGATGAGTTTCTGAACCGGCCGATCGAGGGCTGTCAGCGGCATCTCAATAATCCCCACCTGTGGCATCTGAAATTTCCCCACCCATCCCCTCGCAAAGGAGCGACAGATGGAAGTGGAAGCAGTGCATCAGGAAGTGTCCGGCGCCGCGGC
>JBJOKE010000006.1:0-11598 GCA_046046245.1 Pseudomonadota bacterium
CGGCCCAGCCCGCGCCGCCGCAGCCTGCCGACTCCAACCCCGCGAGATTCCTACGCTTCGATCGTTGCCCATCAGGCAGCAACTCAGTCCGGGCGGCGGCATCTGCCGCCCAGACTCCTAGGCGCCCGGCGGCCCGGCGCGGTGGACGAGCAGGTCGCCCGGCTGGCAGTCGAGCACCTCGCAGATCCGCGCGAGCGTGTCGAAGCGCACGCCGCGCGCGCGGCCGGTGCGCAGCATCGACACCTGCTGCTCCGACAGCCCGATCCGCTCGGCCAGTTCCTTCGAGCGCATCTTGCGGCGCGCGAGCATCACGTCGAGCTCGACGACGATGGGCATGACGCGCCTCAGACGAACTGCTCGACCTCGTCGGACAGCGACGCGGCCGATTCGAGCACGTGGGCCAGCACCCAGAGCGCGGCGAACATCGCGACGTAGAGCAGGTCTTCGGGCCGGACCCAGCGCGACAGGAAGTGGGCGTCCAACGGCGCGCCGGGCGACAGCAGCGCGCGCACGACGGGCCGCGCGGCGATGTCCAGCGCGGTGGCCGCCAGGCCGAGCTGGCCGATCCGCTTGAGCGCCACCGACGCGTCGACCGTGAACACGCGGCCGGACAGGTCGTGGCCGGTCAGCCACCAGACCGCGATCACCGCGGCGGCGACCATCGCCCAGATCGCCAGCGGCACGCCGAAACCGGCGACACGCCGCGCCGCGTCGGCGAGCGCCGGCTGACCGCCGTACCAGCCGGCGTAGGCGCGCGCGACGAGGTCGGCGTCCGACCAGAAGCCCGCGGCCCGCAGCAGCCCCCAGGCAGCATAGGCGATCGCCGCGGCCCGGATCACGCGGCACGGCCAGACGATCCGCGCGCGCAGCGCGGCCTGCTTGTCGTTCGCACCCATCGCCGACCTCCGCGGTCACGGCATGATGCGAAGAAATTAAGCTAAAACACGAATTCCGCCCTCATCCCGATCGGCGATCCCGATCGGCGATCCCGGTCAGCGCGCGCCCGGCAGGGGCAGCGCCGTCGTGTCCTTGATCACGTCGAGCGCGAAGCTCGTCCGCACGTCGATCACGCCGGGCTGGCGCAGCAGCCGCTGCTGGACGAAGCGCGAGAAGTCGTCGAGCGTGCCGACGTGCACGCGCAGCAGGTAGTCGACGTCGCCGGTGGTGGCATGGCAGGCCACCACCTCGGGCCAGTCGCGGACCGCCTCGCGGAACGCGTCGTAGGGGATCTTCTCGCCGCGGCCCGGCGCCCGCTTCTCGAGCTTCACGCTCGAATAGGCGACGACGCCGAGACCGACCGCGCGCGGCTCGACCAGCGCCGCGTAGCCGCGGATCACGCCGGCCTCCTCGAGGCGGCGCACGCGTCGCAGGCAGGGCGAGGGCGACAGCGAGACGCGCTCGGCGAGTTCCTGGTTGCTCAGGCGGCCGTCGCGCTGCAGCTCGGCGAGGATCCGCAGGTCGGTGCGGTCGAGCTCGACCGCCTCGACGGGGCGGGGGCGCGGGCGAGGTCGGGGCATGATCGGTCTCCGGGATCGTGTTCGGAGATAGGATCTTGCGCCGACGCACCGCTCCGCGCCATGCGGCGTCGTCGGGCGTCGGCTTGCCCGTGAAGTCGGGCATGCCCTTGTCCATCGCCGGCCCCTTGAACAGCCAGGCCCCGAGGTGCCCGAGGCTGGCGGCCGCGGTGCAGCCGAGGTCCGGGATGTTGCCGCCGCGGTCGACGCCGGGCGCGCCGTGGCGGAACGCGCGGTTCCGCGCGTACAGGCTGGTGCCGTCCGCGACATCCGGCCTCCCTGCCGAGCCGCCGCCGCGCGGAGTCAGAACGTGTGAACAAACCCCGGGCGAAATGCGAGAATTGGTGCATGAGCACCGAACGCAGCAAACCCGTGGGTGAACAGGTCGAGCGTGACCTGTTCGGTGAACGGAAAGTCGAGACGGGGGCGCGGCGCGAGGCGGCGCGGGCGATGCCCGACGGCGAGGTGAGGTTGCGGCGCGCGGTGCGCGATCAGGCCGAGCTGCGGGTGTTCGAGCTGGATGCGAGCGTTGCGCCCGATCACCCGGTCCGTGCGGTGTGGGGATTCGTGCAGGCGCTGGATCTGGGCGCGCTGCACGCGCGCATTCGCTCGCGGGCGGGTCACGGGGGCACGCCGGCGACCGACCCGGCGATCCTGGTGGCGCTGTGGCTGTGGGCGACCATCGACGGGGTGGGCAGCGCGCGCGAGATCGACCGGCTGTGCGAGCGCGACGATGCCTACCGCTGGATCTGCGGCGGGGTGGGGATGAACTACCACACGCTGGCGGACTTCCGCACCGAGCACGCGGCGTGGCTGGAGGCACAGCTGACCGCCAGCATGGTGGCGCTGCTCGACCGCAGGCTGGTGACGTTGAACGTGGTGGCGCAGGACGGGCTGCGGGTGCGGGCCGCGGCCAAGGCGAGTTCGATGCGCCGGCGCGAGCGGCTGCAGATGCTGCACGCGCAGGCACGTGCACAGCTCGAGGCGCTCAGGCGCGAGGTGCACGAGGATGCGGGCGCGAGCAGCCGCAGGAAGCGGGCGGCCGCCGAGCGCGGCGCGCGCGAGCGCGAGCAGCGCCTGGCCGCGGCGCTGGCCGAGCTCGACACGATCCGCCGGCTGCAGGCCAAGGAGCAGACCCGCGAGGCGGCGCGCGACCGCGACCGCGACGATGGCCGACGGCGGATTCCGCCCCGCGTTCAACGCGCAGTTGGCGGTCGATGCGGCCACGCAGCTGATCGCCGCCGTGAGCGTGAGCAACGCCGGCACCGACATGCAGCAGATGGCCCCGATGCACGCGACGCTCATCGAGCGCTACAAACGTACCCCGCAGCACTGGCTGGCCGACGGCGGCTTCACCGCGCTGGCCGGCATCGAGGCGCTCGACGAGCGCGGTACGGCCGCGATCGCCCCAGCGCCGCGCGCCCGCACGGAGAGCGCCCGGCCTTACGCGCCCAAGCGCGGCGACACCGAGGCGGTACGCCGGTGGCGCGCTCGCATGCTCGAGCCGGCCACCTCGGCGTTGTACAAGCTGCGCGCCGCCTCGGTCGAATGCGCGAACGCCCAGCTGCGACGACGCGGGCTGCACCAGTTCAACGTGCGCGGACTGCACAAGGCCAAGGCCGTGCTGCTGTGGCACGCGCTGGCTCACAACCTGATGCGCATGCGCAGCCTCGGATTCGCACCGCAGGCCTGAAGTCCCTCGAGAAAACCGTGGATTCGACACTGCGTGCCTACACCGCGCCGGCCCGCACGCGTTTCCGCTGAAACGTCGGTCAGCGCAGTCGCCCAACTCCGGCCGACGCAGTACGCCGCAACCAAATGCGCTCGGTTCACGCGATCCGATCGGACGGGTTTGGTTCACGGCTTCTCAGTCGAACACGTAGGCGGTCGTCACCCCGAACGCCCAGGTGCGCGTCGGCGCGCTCTCGAAGTAGCGCTGGTTCGACTCGTTGACGATCACCGAGCCGACGTAGCTGCGGCCGCCGGCGTTCTCGACGTGGAGCACCTGCGAGAACCGCCACCGGCCCATCCGCTGGCGCAGGCCGGCGCGCAGGTGGACGACGGTCCAGGCCGCGGCCGAATCGGTGTTGGCGTCGTCGACGAAGACGCTCCCCCCGTGCACCAGCGCGGCGGCGGCGAACGGGCCGCGGTCGGCCGAGGGCTGCCACGCGAGCTCGGCGAACACGCGGCGCGGCGGCGCGCCGGGCAGCGCGTTGCCGGCGGCGATCGCGGTCGCGCCCCGGCCCGAGGCGTCCAGGAAGGTCGCGTCGAGCGCGGTGAGCGCGAGCCGGGCCCGCCACGCGCGGCCGATCAGCTCGGTCCAGGCGAGTTCGAGGCCGCGGCGCTGCGTGCGGCCGGCGTTGCGGAAGACCGCGCGGCCGCCGGTGTTCGAGGCGACGACGATCTCGTCCTCGGTGCGCACGTCGAACACCGCGAGGTCGAGGCGACCGCCGGTGGGGGTCCGCCACTTCGCGCCGAGCTCAGCGTGGCGCGAGCGCGCGGCCGCGAGGCCGAAGTTCAGGCCGCTGCCCACCGGCCGGTAGGCGAGCTCGGCGAAGGTCGGGGTCTCGAAGCCGCGGCCGAGGTTCGCGTAGACGTTGAGCCTGTCGCTCGCGTGCCAGACGACGCCGGCGACCGGATGGGTCGCCGAGTAGTCGGCCTGGCCGCTGTCGTCGGGGTTGCCGGTGCGGACGTAGCGGTCCTCGGTCACGAAACGCACGCGGCTCGTGCGGGCGCCCGCGATGACCGACCACGACTCGCCGAGACGCCAGGCCGCCTGAACGTAGGCGTCGGTGCTGGAGACGCGGTTGTCCTCGTCGCGCTTGAGGTCGCCGCGCGCGCCGCCGTCGTTGACCCAGCCGCGGCGACGCTCGCGCATCGTGTCGACGTCGAGGCCGGCGGTCCATTCGAGTAGCGTCGCGCCCAGACGGGTGCGCTGCGACCACTGCAGGCCGAGGCCAGCGTAGCCGCGGTCGAGTCCGACGTATCCGCCCGACGCGGTCGGCGCGAGCTGCGCGGCGAGCGGCACGGCGAGCGCCTGGTCCAGGTCGCGCTGCCCGCCGTAGACGCGCACTGCGAACCGTCGGTCCGCATCGATCGCGTGCTCCACGCGCAGGCCGAGCTGCTGCTGGCTGACGGTCTTGCCGGCCTGCTGCGCGACCGATGCGGGCGAGGCCTGGCGCGGGTCGGCATCGAGCTGCGCGCGGGTGAGTCCGCCCGGGTCGCGCGCGAGCGGCTGGTCGAACGCGCCGGCCACGACGGCCACTCGGGTGCCCGCGGGCAGGATCCAGTCGAGCCGTGCGTCGAGCTGGCGGCGCGTGGCCTCGGACCAGGCGCGCCAGCCGTCGGTCCGGAAGGCGGTGGCGTCGACGCGCCCGGCAAAGCCGTCGGCGCGCGTGCTGCCCGACAGCGCGCCGCGCAGCGTGCCGAAGCTGCCGGCGAAGAACTCGCCGCCCGCGCGCGGCGGCGACTCGCCCTCGCGCGTGAAGACCTGCACCACGCCGCCGGCGGCGTTGCCGTAGAGCTGTGCGAGCGGACCGCGCAGCACCTCGATGCGGTCGATGGCCGTCAGCGGCACGGTCGACAGCTGACCCTGGCCGTCGGGCATGGTCGCGGGGATGCCGTCGACGATCAGCCGCAGGCCGCGGACGCCGAAGGTGGAGCGGGCGCCGAACCCGCGGATCGACACCTGCGGGTCCTGCGCGAGGTTCTGGCGGTCCTGCACCACGAGGCCGGGCACGCGGGCCAGCGCCTCCGAGGGATCGAAGCCCGGGCCCGCGGCGCGCACCGCGTCGCCGTCCACGGCCTGCACGGCGGCCGGCGCGTCGAACGCGCGCTGCGCGGAGCGCGACGCCGAGACGACGACGTCGTCCAGCGTTCCGGCCGGATCGGCCGACTGCGCGGCCGCCGGGCCGGCACCCATCGCGAGCACCGCGATCCAGGGCCTGACCCGGTCGACCGCCCCCCTCGACGCCGACACCCTGCCGCGCCCGCACATCCCGTCTGCTCCATCTCCTCGGCTCGGCTCGGCTCGGCTCGGCTCGGCTCGGCTCGGCTCGGCTCGGCTCGGCACGAGCATGCCACGGGATCCGTCGGCACCGTCCGCGGAGCCTCCTCCGCCGAGACGGTGGCGGGACTGCACGGCGCATGAGCCTGGCAGATCCTGCCTCGAATACCGATCCGGTTGGCATTGTGTTGCGACCGATGCGTCGACTGCGCCATGACAACGCAATCGCCGGGCGCCTCGCGCGACCTAGAATCTCCGGATCGAATCCGTCCGCGCGCCCCGCCGCGCCGGCCCCCGAGGAGACCGCCATGACCGCTTCCGCCGACACCCGCTCCGCCTGGGACAACCCGATGGGCACCGACGGCTTCGAGTTCATCGAGTACGCCGCACCGGACCCGGCCGCGATGGGCGCGCTCTTCGAGCAGATGGGCTTCAAGGCCGTCGCCCGCCACCGCACGAAGCGCGTGACGCTGTACCGGCAGGGCGGCGTGAACTTCATCCTCAACGCCGAGCCCGACTCGTTCGCCCAGCGCTTCGCGCGACTGCACGGCCCGTCGATCTGCGCGATCGCCTTCCGCGTGCAGGACGCCGCGGCCGCCTACCGGCGCGCGCTCGAGCTCGGTGCCTGGGGCTTCGACTCGCGCTCGGGCCCGATGGAGCTGAACATCCCCGCGATCAAGGGCATCGGCGACTCGCTGATCTACCTGGTCGACCGCTGGCGCGGCAAGAACGGCCGCACCGGCGGCATCGGCGACATCTCGATCTACGACGTGGACTTCGAGCCGATCGGCGACGCGGGCATCGAGCACGAGGGCGGCGGCCTGACCTACGTCGACCACCTGACGCACAACGTGCACCGCGGCCGGATGGCCGAGTGGTCGTCGTTCTACGAGCGGCTCTTCGACTTCCGCGAGATCCGCTACTTCGACATCGAGGGCAGGGCCACCGGCGTGCGCTCGAAGGCGATGACCTCGCCCTGCGGGAAGATCCGGATCCCGATCAACGAGGAAGGCACCGGCACCGGCGGCGGCCAGATCCAGGAGTACCTCGACCAGTACCACGGCGAGGGGATCCAGCACATCGCGCTCGGCACCGACGACATCTTCGCCACCGTCGAGCGGCTGCGGGCCTCGGGCGTGGTCTTCCTCGACACGCCCGACACCTACTACGAGCTGATCGACACGCGGCTGCCGGGGCACGGCCAGGACCTGGCGCGGATGGCGCGCAACCGGATCCTGCTCGACGGCGGCCCCACCGGCGGGCTGCTGCTGCAGATCTTCACCAGGACCGTGATCGGCCCGATCTTCTTCGAGATCATCCAGAGGAAGGGCGACGAGGGCTTCGGCGAGGGGAACTTCAAGGCGCTGTTCGAGTCGATCGAGCTCGACCAGATCCGGCGCGGGGTCGTCAGCGCGCAGCCCTGACGGTCCGACGGGCCTGGCCGTTCCGGCCGGAACGGCACGCCGCAGCCATCCTGAACACGGTTCGGATAGGCTGCGGCCACCACTGACGGGAGCCCCCATGCCCATCGTCCGACCCCCCGCCCGCCGCGCGCTGCTCGCCGCCCTCGTCCTCGGCCCCGCGGCCGCCCTCGCCCAGCCCGCCGACGCGATCTGGTCCGGTGGTCCGATCGTCACCGTGAACGACGCGCAGCCGTCGGCCGAGGCGGTGGCGGTCCGCGGCGGCAAGATCGTCGCCGTCGGCGCGCGCGCCGACCTCGAGCGGCGCTTCGCCGGGCCGAAGACCGTCCGCCACGACCTGAAGGGCCGCACGCTGCTGCCCGGCTTCATCGACGCCCACGGGCACATCACCGGCGTCGGCTTCCAGGCCATCGTCGCGAACCTGCTGCCGCCGCCCGACGGCCGCAACGACTCGGTGGCCGCGCTGCAGCGGTCGCTGCGCGACTGGATGGCCGCGAACCCCTGGTACCGGGACTACGGCATCGTGATGGGATTCGGCTACGACGATTCGCAGCTGAAGGAGCAGCGCCACCCCACGCGCGAGGAGCTCGACGCGGTCTCGGGCGACCTGCCGGTGATGCTGATCCACCAGTCCGGCCACCTCGGCGCCTACAACAGCGCGGCGCTGCGCAGGGCGGGCATCGGCCCCGACACGCCCGACCCGAAGGGCGGCTCGATCCGCCGCAAGCCCGGCTCGAAGGAGCCCTCGGGCACGCTCGAGGAGACCGCCCACATGGCGGCCCTGATGAAGCTGATGCCGGCGCTCGGCGAGACCCAGCAGACCGCGCTGCTGAAGGCGGGCCAGGAGCTGTACCTGCGCTTCGGCCACACCACCGCGCAGGACGGGCGGACCACGCCGCCGGACCTGGCGATGCTGCCGCGCCTCGCCGCGAAGGGCACCTTCAGGATCGACGTGGTGTCCTACCCGGACCTGCAGCTGAACGCCGACGACCCCGTCCTCAAGGGGCCGCTGATGTCGCGCCGCTACGTGAACGGGTTCCGGATCGGCGGCGTGAAGCTGAACCTCGACGGCTCGCCGCAGGGCAAGACCGCGTGGCTCACGCAGCCGTACTTCAGGCCGCCCGAGGGCCAGCCCGCGTCGTACGCCGGCTACCCGACCTACGAGGACGACGCCGAGGTCGCGGCCTGGGTGCTGCGCGCGTTCCGCAACGACTGGCAGGTACTGGCCCACACGAACGGCGATGCGGCGATCGACCAGTACCTGAAGGCGGTCGAGTCGGCCTCGGCACGGCTGCCGCGCAAGGACCGCCGGCCGGTGATGATCCACGGCCAGACGATGCGCGCCGATCAGGTCGACCGGGTGAAGGCGCTCGGCATCTTCCCGTCGCTGTTCCCGATGCACACGTTCTACTGGGGCGACTGGCACCGCGACTCCGTGCTCGGGCCCGAGCGCGCGGCGAACATCTCGCCCACCGGCTGGCTGATGCAGCGGGGGATGGCCTTCTCCTCGCACCATGACGCGCCGGTGGCGCTGCCCGACACGATGCGGGTCCTGTCGGCGACGGTGAACCGCACGACGCGCAGCGGGCAGGTGCTGGGACCCGAGCACCGGGTCGATCCGATCGTGGGCATCAAGGCGCTGACGCTGTGGGCCGCCCACCAGCACTTCGAGGAGCGGACGAAGGGCTCGATCGAGGTCGGCAAGCTCGCCGATTTCGCGATCCTGTCGGACAACCCGCTGACCGTGCCGCGCGAGACGATCGCCGACCTGAAGGTGATGCAGACGGTGAAGGCCGGACGCACGGTCTGGCGGCTCGACCCGCTGAACCGGGCGCAGGGGTGCGGCGCGACGCCGACGTGTCGGGACGGTCTCGCGATGCTGGAGCGGCGGCTCGCGCTCTATGCGGCCCTGTCGCCCACCCGCCGGGAGGGATCGCGCTGACGCGCGCCGACCGCCCGCCGATCAGTCCGCCTTGACGTTCGCCACCCGCACCACCTCGGCCCAGCGAGCCACGTCCTCCCGCACGAAGCCGGCGAAGGCCGCGCCGTCGCGCGCGTTCGGCGTCATCCCGTTCTTCGTGAGCGTCTCGCGCACCGCGGGCTGCTTCATCGCGTCCATCGTCGCCTCGCGCAGCCGCGCGAGCACGGGCGCCGGCACGCCGGCCGGGGCGAACAGCGCGAGCCAGGCGTCGGCCTCCACGCCCGCCACGCCGGCCTGCGCGAGCGTCGGCAGCTCGGGCAGGTAGGGCGAGCGGTTCGGCGACGCGACGGCGATCGCCCGCAGCTTGCCCGACTGGACCTGCGCGAGCACGGTCGGCGTCGTCGCGAAGCTCAGGTTCACGTGGCCGCCCATCAGGTCGGTCAGCAGCGGGGCCGAGCCCTTGTACGGGACGTGCGCGATGTCGGTACCGGTGCGAACCTTGAACAGCTCGAGCGCGAGGTGCGAGGCCGAGCCGGGGCCGGTCGAGCCGGCGGTGAGCTTGCCCGGGTCGCGCTTCGCGAGCGCGACGAGTTCGGCGGCGGACTTCGCCGGCACGTCCGGCCCGACGACGACGAGATGCTGCAGGTCGGCGAGCCCGGCCACCGGCGCGAAGTCCTTCAGCGGGTCGTAGCCGCCGCCCTGCGGCAGCAGCGAGATGTTCGTCGCGTGGGTCTGGTTGGTGCCGAAGACGAGCTGGTGCCCGTCCGCCGCGCCCTGCGCCACGCGCCGCGTGCCGATCGCGCCCGCGCCGCCCGGCACGTTCTCGACGACGACCGCGCCGCCGAGCGCCTTCGCGAGCTCGGCGCCGATCGTCCGCGCGAGGATGTCGGTCGGACCGCCCGCCGGATACGGGACGACGATGGTCACCGGCCGCGTCGGCGTCCACTGCGCAAACGCCGCCGTCGGCAGCGCGAGCGCGGCCCAGGCGGCGGAGGTGGTCGACAGGAAGCGGCGGCGGTCGGTCATGGCGGCGGACCTCGGGGTGACGGGGCCCCGAGGGTACCCGCGCCGGGCCTCCGTGGGAACGCGGGCGCCCGGCCGGCGCAGGCCTCAGCCGGCGCGCAGCTCGGCCCAGGCGCCGGCGAGCTCCGGGTCGGTCGCCAGCGCGCGCAGCCGCGGGTCCAGCGGCAGCTGCCCGTGCAGCAGCGCGCGGCGGGCGCGGCCGGCGAGCAGCGCGCGGATCGCGGCCTCGCGACCGCCGAGCGCCAGCAGGCCGGGGGCGCGCATCTCGGGCAGCGCGCCGGGCCAGCGCGCGTCGAGCGCCGCCCACGCCGCATGCGCGGCCTCGGCCCGGCCCGCGGCGGCCAGCAGGTTCGCGCGCTCGGTCTCGATCAGCACGCTGCCCGGGTCCGCGACGGTCGCGGCCTCGATGGTCGCGAGCGCGGCATCGTGCTCGCCCGCGACCGACTCGACGATGGCGGTCGCCACCCGCGACAGGCCGATGGCGCCGGGTCGCCGCACCAGCGCGCGCAGCTCGGGCAGCGCGTCGACCGGATCGCGCGCGCAGAGCAGCGCGACGGCGGTCATGCCCGCCGCGACCGGGCTCTGCGGGTTCAGCGCCTCGCACTGCCGTGCCGCCTCGAGCGCCTGGATGCCGCGACCGATCAGGCACAGGGCCCAGGCCCGCAGCTGGTGGGCGCGCCACTGCTGCGGATCGAGCGCCCGCGCGCGATCGAGATCGGCGAGGCCGCCCGACACGTCCCAGTCGAAGGCCACGCGCACGAAGCCGCGCACCGCGGTCGCGTCGGCCGAGCCCGGGTCGAGCGCCAGTGCCCGCGCGATCGCCTCGTGCGCGAGCCGGGCCGCGTCGGGCGCGGCGATCCATCCGTGATTCGCCTGCTCGAGCCGCAGGCAGCCGAGCAGCGACCACGAGGGCGCGTAGTCGGCGTGCTGCGCGAGGCCGGCCTCGAGCACGCGGATCGCGTCGATGCAGCCGTCGGGCGTGCGGCGCGCCGCGAGCTCGCGCGCGACCTGCCAGGTCTCGAAGGCCGCGGGGTGGCGCAGCAGCGCGAGCTTGCGGACCGAGACCGCGTGCCGCGCCTCGTCGCCGCGCATCACCGGCACGGCGATGCGGAAACCGCGACCGTAGGCGGTCTCGACCACCTCGATGCCGTCCGGATGCACGAGCGCCCGCCTCAGCATGTAGATGCAGCGCGAGACGCTGTCCTCGGACGCGTCGCGGCCGCCCCAGCCGGCACGGACCACCGCGTCGCGCGGGACGAAACGACCCTGGGCGGCGAGCAGCGCGCCGAGCACGCGCATGGGCGTCGGCGCGAGCCGGATCGGATGCCCGGCACGGCTCAGGCCGACCGAGGGGTCGAGCCGGAAGCCGGCGAACTCGTAGGCGGCTCGGGCGGTGGCGACGGACACTCGGAGGCAGGCGAAGAGCGCGACGGTCGCGTGATTCTGGCGCAGGGCTCGACGACGACGAACACCCGTGCAGGCTACGGATCCGGTCATCGCAGCTCGCCCGATCCCATCCGTTGGCGCCGATCGACGATGCGACACCTCTTGTGACGATTGCCCCGCCGCGATCCACGTCGCCCGCACGGGCGAGCTAGGAGTCTGGGCGGCAGATGCCGCCGCCCGGACTGAGTTGCTGCCTGATGGGCAACGATCGAAGCGTAGGAATCTCGCGGGGTTGGAGTCGGCAGGCTGCGGCGGCGCGGGCTGGGC
>JBJOKE010000043.1:0-25536 GCA_046046245.1 Pseudomonadota bacterium
AAAAGCCTCGCGCAGCAGCGTGGGCAGCAGCGCCCGGCCGAGGGTGTCAACCACCCCGACAATCAGGCTGCCAACCAGCGCGCCCCGGATCGAGCCGATTCCACCGATGACGATGACCACGAAGGCGAGGATCAGGATGCTCTCGCCCATGCCGACCTGGACGGCGAGCAGCGGCCCGAGCATCGCGCCGGCCACCGCGCACAGCGCCGCGCCGATGCCGAACACCGCGGTGAAGAGCCGCTCGATGTTCACGCCCATCGCGCGTGCCATCTCGCGGTTCGACGCGCCGGCGCGCACCAGCGCCCCCATCCGGGTCTTCGTGACCAGCAGGTAGAGCACGATCGCGAGCGCGAGGCCCACCGCGATGATCAGCAGCCGGTAGGCCGGGTAATGGAGGCCGGGCAGCAGTTCCACCGGACCCGACAGCGCGGGCGGCGCCGACAGCGGCAGGTCGCCGCCCCAGATCATCCGCACGCCCTCGTTGATGATCAGGATCAGCGCGAAGGTGGCGAGCACCTGCGACAGGTGGTCGCGCGCGTAGAGCGAGCGCAGCAGCGTGGACTCGAGCGCCATCCCGAAGACCGCGGTGGCCGGCACGGCGAGCAGCACGCCGGCGACGAACGAGCCGGTGAGCTGGACGAACCACGCGGCGAGGAACGCGCCCACCATGTACAGCGAGCCGTGCGCGAGGTTGATCATGTCCATGATCCCGAACACCAGCGTGAGGCCGGCGGCGAGCAGGAACAGCATCAGGCCGAACTGCAGGCCGTTCAGGGACTGTTCCAGGAGGAGGAGACCGGACATGGGTCGCTCGGAGAAACTTTAGACCTAAAGCATCCAGCGGCGATGATAGCCGGAAACGACGCGGCGCGCGGGAAACCCCGCGCGCCGCCCGGTCGCGCCGCAGGCCGCGCAGCGCGGCCCTCGGGGCGGATCCGGCAGGTGGCCGGCGACCGCCCCGGCGCCCCGTCACTTCATCGCGCAGTCCTGCACGTACGCGTCGCCGTGGTTCCTGAAGATCGGCTCGCCCAGCACCTTGTTCACCAGCCGGCCCTGCCCGTCCTTGCCGACCACGCGCAGGTAGTAGTTCTGGATCGGGTACTGGTTGGTGTTGAACCTGAAGTCGCCGCGAACCGACTGGAACTTCGCCGCCTTCAGCGCGCGGCGCACCGCGTCCTTGTCGTCGAGCTTGCCCTTGACCTCGCGGACGGCCGAGTCGATCAGCATCGCCGCATCGTAGCCCTGCGAGGCGTAGACGCTCGGCAGGCGCTTGTACTCCTTCTCGAACTCGGCGACGAACTTCTTGTTGGCCGCGTTCGGCAGCTCGAGCGCCCAGTGCGCGGTGTCGAAGGTGCCGAGCATCGCGTCGCCCACCGAGCGGATGATGTCCTGGTCCGCGCCGAAGCCCGGCTGCAGCAGGGTCATGTCCTTCGACAGGCCCGCGCCGACGAACTGCTTGATGAAGTTGATGCCCATGCCGCCGGGCAGGAAGGTGTAGACCGCGTCGGGCCTGGCGGCACGGACCTCGGCGAGCTCGGCGGAGTAGTCGAGCTGGCCGAGCTTGGTGTAGACCTCGCCGGCGACCTGGCCCTTGAAGTAGCGCTTGAAGCCGGCGAGCGAGTCCTTGCCCGCCTGGTAGTTCGGCGCGATCAGGTAGACCTTCTTGAAGCCCTTCTGCGTCGCGTGCTGGCCGGCCGCCTCGTGGTAGGCGTCGTTCGGCCACGAGACCGCGAAGAAGTACGGGTTGCACTCCTTGCCGGCGAGCGGCGAGGGCGCGGCGTTCGGCGAGACGTAGAAGGTCTTGCCGTCGAAGGCCTCGGGCACCGCGGCCAGCATGATGTTCGAGAACACGACGCCGGTCATGAAGTCGACCTTGTCGCGCTTGATGTTCTTCTCGAACAGCTGCTTGGCGACGTCGGGCTTGAACTGGTCGTCGGCGACCAGCACGTCGGCCGGCAGGCCGCCGAGCTTGCCGCCGTTGAGCTTCACCGCGAGCAGGAAGGCGTCGCGGATGTCGACGCCGAGCGCGGCCGACGGGCCGGACAGCGTGGAGACGAAGCCGACCTTGACCTTGTCGGCGGCCGAGGCCGGCGCGGCGAGCGCGAGACCGGCGGCGAGGACGGCGGCGAGGGTGCTGCTCGAGGCGAAGCGCATCGCGGACTCCTGGGGTCGCTGCGGCCCGGCGGCCGCGAAGGCGCCGATTATGCAGCGGCTCGGCCGCGCGGGGGAGACGGGGAGGGGCCGCGCGGGGACACGGGGCGGATTCCGCGAACCGCCCGACGCCGGGCGGCGCGGTGCCGCCCCGGGCCTATGATCGCCCCGGACGCGTTGCGCCGGACCCGGCGCATGCGCAGGGAGACCGCGACGATGACCGCCACCGCCCGCCTGATCCGCCACGACGACGTCGGCGTGATCGAGCTCGACAACCCGCCCGTGAACGCGCTCGCCCTCGGGCTGCGGCAGGGCTTCGAGGCGAGCCTCGACGCGGCGCTGGCCGATCCGTCGATCGTCGCGATCGTGCTCGCCGGCGCGGGGCGGATGTTCTGCGGCGGCGCCGACCTGCGCGAGTTCAACACGCCCGCGGCTGCGCAGCCGCCCTTCACCACCGACCTGCGCGCGCGGATGGAACGCTCGGCCAAGCCGATCGTCGCCGCGATCCATGGCAGCGCGCTGGGCGGAGGCCTGGAGATGGCGCTCGCCTGCCATTACCGCGTGGTCGCCGGCGGCACGCAGCTCGGGCTGCCCGAGGTCAGGCGCGGGCTGCTGCCCGGCGGCGGCGGCACGCAGCGGCTGCCGCGGCTGGTCGGCGTGAAGGCCGCGGCGCGGATGATCGTCACGGGCGAGTCGGTCGACGCGGTCCGCGGCCGGGAGATCGGCCTGGTCGACGCGGTGGCCGACGGCGACGTGCGCACGGCCGCGATCGCCTTCGCGCGCGAGGCCGCGGCCCGCGGCGGCACCCATCCGGTCGCCTCGAAGCGCGACGCCCGGCTCGACGACGCCGACGCGTTCTTCGCGTCCGAGCGCGAGCGCGCGAGGAAGGAGGCGAAAGGCCTGGAGGCGCCGCTCGAGTGCCTGGCCTGCGTCGAGGCGGCGACCCGGCTGCCGTTCGAGGAGGGGCTCGCCTTCGAGCGCGCGCGCTTCCGCGTGCTGGTCGAGGGCACGCAGTCGAAGGCGCTGCGCCACCTGTTCTTCGCCGAGCGCGCGGCCGCGCGGCTCCCCGGCATCGCGGAGGACCTGCCGACCCGGCCGATCCGCACGGTCGGCGTGATCGGCGCCGGCACGATGGGCGGCGGCATCGCGATGACCGTCGCGAACGCCGGGCTCGCGGTCGTGCAGCTCGAGACCTCGCAGGCCGCGCTCGACAGGGGGCGCGCGACGATGATCCGGAACTGGGCGGCGAGCGTCGAGAAGGGCAGGCTGTCGCAGGCCGAGATGGACGCGCGCCTCGCGCGCGTCGTCCCCACGCTGCGCCACGAGGACCTCGCCGAGGTCGACCTGGTGATCGAGGCCGTCTTCGAGGACATGGCGGTCAAGAAGGAGGTCTTCGCGAGGCTCGACGCGGTGCTCAAGCCCGGCGCGATCCTCGCGTCGAACACCTCGCGACTGGACATCGACGAGATCGCGCGGTCCACGTCGCGTCCGGCCGACGTGATCGGCCTGCACTACTTCTCGCCGGCCAACGTGATGCGCCTGCTGGAGGTGGTCCGCGGCCGCGAGACCGCACCCGACGTGATCGCGACCTCGATGGCCTTCGGCCGCGCGACCGCGAAGCTGCCGGTGCTGGTCGGCAACTGCGACGGCTTCGTCGGCAACCGGATGCTGTCGGCCTACGTCCGCGAGGCCGGCTTCCTGCTCGAGGAAGGCGCGAGCCCCGCGCAGGTCGACGGCGCGCTGCAGCGCTTCGGTCTGGCGATGGGTCCGTTCAGGATGGGCGACCTCGCCGGGCTCGACATCGGCTGGGCCGGCCGCAAGCGGCAGGCCGCGACGCGGCCGAAGCACCTGCGCTACAGCCGCGTGGCCGACGCGATCTGCGAGCTCGGCCGCTTCGGCCAGAAGACCGGTTCCGGCTGGTACCGCTACGAGCCGGGCAGCCGCACGCCCCTCCCCGATCCGGAGGTCGACGCGATCATCGCGCGCTGCGCGGCCGAGGCCGGCATCGCGCGGCGCACGATCGCCGACCAGGAGATCGTCGAGCGCACGATGTACGCGCTGGCCAACGAGGGCGCGAAGATCCTCGCCGAGGGCATCGCGGCGCGCGCCTCCGACATCGACCTGGTCTACGTCAACGGTTACGGCTACCCCGCGTGGCGGGGCGGCCCGATGTTCTACGCCGACACCGTCGGCCTTCGCGAGGTGGCCGACCGGGTCCTCGCGTTCCACGCGCAGCAGGGCGGCTGGTGGACGCCGGCGCCGCTGCTGCTCCAGCTGGCCGACGCCGGCCGCAGCTTCAACTCGAAGGAGTGATCCCCATGGCCGACGCCGTCATCGTCTCCACCGCCCGCACGCCGATCGGCAAGGCCTATCGCGGGGCGTTCAACCACACCTCCGGACCCACGCTGGGCGCGCACGTGATCTCGCACGCGGTGAAGCGCGCGGGCGTCGACCCGGCCGAGGTCGAGGAAGTGATCCTCGGCGTGGGCCGCCCGGAAGGCACGACCGGCGGCAACGTCGCGCGGCAGAGCGCGATCCGGGCCGGCCTGTCGGTGGGCTCGACCGGCTCGGTCATCAGCCGCGCCTGCGGCTCCGGGCTCAACGCGATCGCCGCGGCCGCGCACCGGGTGATCGTCGACCGCGTGCCGATCGTGGTCGCGGGCGGCATGGAGTCGATCAGCCTCACGGTCAACGACCGGTCGAACACCTTCATGGCGCGCGACGAATGGGTGCTCGAGCACAAGCCGTCGCTGTACCACACGATGATCCAGACCGCCGAGACGGTCGCGAAGCGCTACGGCGTCCCGCGCGAGGCGCAGGACGAGTACGGCGCGCGCAGCCAGCAGAAGGTCGCGGCGGCGCTCGCCGCGGGTCGGCTGGACGCCGAGGTCGTGCCCCTGACCACGATGAAGTCGGAGACGAACAAGGAGACCGGCGAGACGCTGCTGCGCGAGGTGACGCTGGCGCACGACGAGGGCATCCGCGGAGACACCACCGTCGAGGGCATCGCCAAGCTCAAGCCGGTGATGGAGGGCGGCTGCATCACCGCCGGCAACGCGAGCCAGCTCTCGGACGGCGCGTCGGCCTGCGTGGTGATGGACGCGACGCTCGCGCAGAAGCGCGGCCTGCAGCCGCTCGGGATCTTCCGCGGCTTCGCGACCGCGGGCTGCGAGCCCGACGAGATGGGCATCGGCCCGGTCTTCGCGGTGCCGCGGCTGCTCGAGCGCGCCGGGCTGAAGGTCGGCGACATCGGGCTGTGGGAGCTGAACGAGGCATTCGGGGTCCAGGTGCTCTACTGCCGGGACCGGCTGGGCATTCCCGACGAGCGCCTCAACGTCGACGGCGGCGGCATCGCGGTCGGCCATCCGTTCGGCATGTCGGGCGCGCGTCTGGTCGGCCACGCGCTGATCGAGGGCAAGCGCCGCGGCGTGAAGTACGTGGTGGTGACGATGTGCATCGCCGGCGGGATGGGGGCGGCAGGGCTGTTCGAGGTGGCCTGAACGCGAGCAGGAGGTCCGGGCCGCAGGCCCCGGCCGCGAGGCCGCCCGCGGGCGCGGGCGCGCGCCGGGGCCGGCCACCTGACCGGATGGGCTCGGGCATGCCCCTGCCGTGACAAATCCATTAAGGCCGTGAGGAAATAAGTTTCGCGTAAGCCTGGGCATCAAGCATGGCCGCCGCGACGTCCGGCATCCCGACCGGGCGCGCCGCCCGGACGCCCCCTCGGCTCCCGGGTCCCATCATTGCGAGGAGCCCCCGATGAGCGCCGCAGCGCCCCCCGTGCCTTCCGTCGACGAGCGGAAGCGACCCATGACCCGCGAGGAGAAGCGGGTCATCCTGGCCTCGTCGGCCGGAACGATCTTCGAGTGGTACGACTTCTACCTCTACGGTTCGCTCGCCGCGATCATCGGCGCGCAGTTCTTCTCGTCGTTCCCCGAGGCCACTCGGAACGTGTTCGCGCTGCTGGCCTTCGCGGCCGGCTTCCTGGTGCGACCCTTCGGCGCGCTGTTCTTCGGACGCCTGGGCGACCTCGTCGGCCGGAAGTACACCTTCCTGATGACGATCCTGATCATGGGCGTCTCGACCTTCGTGGTCGGCCTGCTGCCCGGCTACGAGACGATCGGCTGGATCGCACCGATCACGCTGATCGCGCTGCGGATGCTGCAGGGCCTGGCGCTCGGCGGCGAGTACGGCGGCGCGGTGGTCTACGTGGCCGAGCATGCGCCCAACGGCCGTCGCGGCTTCTTCACCAGCTGGATCCAGACGACCGCCACGCTCGGCCTGCTGCTGAGCCTGATGGTGATCCTCTCGGTCCGGACCATGGTCGGCGAGAAGGATTTCGCCGATTGGGGCTGGCGGATCCCGTTCCTGCTGTCGATCTTCCTGCTCGGCATCTCGCTGTGGATCCGGCTGCAGATGGAAGAGTCGCCGGCCTTCAAGAAGATGAAGTCCGAGGGCACGCAGTCGAAGGCGCCGCTGTCGGAAGCCTTCGGCAACTGGAAGAACGGCAAGTTCGCGCTGATCGCGCTGCTCGGCCTCGTCGCCGGTCAGGCGGTGGTCTGGTACACCGGCCAGTTCTACGCGCTCTTCTTCCTGCAGAGCATCCTGCGCGTCGACATGTTCTCGGCGAACGTGCTGATCGCCTGGGCGCTGATCCTCGGCACCGGCGGCTTCCTCGTCTTCGGCACGCTGTCGGACAGCATCGGCCGCAAGAAGATCATCCTCGCCGGTTGCCTGCTGGCCGCGATCACGTACTTCCCGGTGTTCAAGACGATCACCTCGCTCGCGAACCCCACGCTGCACGCCGCCCAGCAGAACACCAAGGTCACGGTGATCGCGGACCCGAGCGACTGCTCGTTCCAGTTCAATCCGACGGGCACCGCGAAGTTCACCAGTTCGTGCGACGTGACCAAGGCGCTGCTCGCGCGCAGCTCGGTCAACTACTCGGTGCAGTACGCACCGGGCACGATCCCGGCGAAGGTGAAGGTCGGCGAGACCGAGATCCAGGGCTACGAGCTGTCGAAGCTGCAGGGCGACGCGGTGAAGGCCACGCCGGCCGCGTTCACGAAGTCCGTCAACGAGGCGCTCGCCGCCGCCGGCTATCCGGCGCCCGGCAAGCCGGCCGCCGGCATCGTGAAGCTCAACCACTTCTTCGACATCTTCAACGGCCAGGCGTTCCCGCTGGTGCTGATCCTGACCTACCTGGTGATCCTGGTCACGATGGTCTACGGACCGATCGCGGCGGCGCTGGTCGAGCTGTTCCCGACCCGCATCCGCTACACCGGGATGTCGCTGCCGTATCACATCGGCAACGGCTGGTTCGGCGGCCTGATGCCGGCCACCGCGTTCGCGATGATCGCCCAGACCGGCGACCCGTACTACGGGCTCTGGTACCCGATCGTGATCGCGCTCGGGACGCTGGTGATCGGCGCGCTGTTCGTGCCCGAGAACCACAAGAAGGACATCTTCGCGGCCGACGCGAAGTGACCGCAGCCGGCCGCGTCGGCTGACGCGGCGGGCATCGAAGGAGGGGGCCGGCGACGGCCCCCTTCGCATTTCCGGCGCCCGGAATCGGGCGCGGCGCGGTCCGCGAGCGTCCCTCGCGTGCGGGGCCGGGACGCCCCGGCCCGCCGACGACCGGCGGGTGCGGCGCGCTGCGGGCGCCCCCCGGCCGGTCAATGCGTGTCGTCGATCGCACGAACTGCGGCATGGCTGCGCCTCTGTTCGATCGATTCCCCCCGTCCGTCGACCCGACAGGGCGGTCGCCTTGTCCGCTCCGGGCGCCGACCCTTAGCCTGCTGCGACCCCCACACACCCGGAACGGAGCACCGATGCGGACCTGGACGACGGCGGCGATCGCGCTGGCGATCGCGTTCGCGCGCGGGGTGTTCGCGTGCGAACCGGCCGTGGTCGGGTCGCAGGACCCGAGCCCCGTGGTCGAGACGGTCGACGCGCCCGCGTCGCCCGCGCTGGTGGGTGCGAGCGGTCGGATCGAGGCGTCGCCGCACTCGGCGGCGGCCGCCCTGGCGGCGGCTCCGGACGTCGCGCACGGCGACGACATCGGGCTGGCGTCCGGATGGCACGCAGGCGCCGGGTCGCCCACGCGACCTCCGGACCGTGGCGCGGCGGCGGGGGGTTCGGCGCTCCCGGGGGGGGCCGTCCGGCCCGACGCGGCGTCCGGGGCGCCCCGCGCGGGCCTCCCGCCACGCCGCGCCGCCACGACCCGTGCGGCGTTCGCGCCGGCGACGGCCTTCCCGCGACACGCTGCGCGCGTTCCACGGAGCGGCGGCCCGCCTCGGGAGGCTACGGCGCCGCACGGCGACGCCCCGGGGCAGCCCGCCGCGCTGCCGGCCGATGCATCGCCGCCGCAGGGCGTCGCCCTCGCCCACCGACTCGCCGAACCGCCCCATGGGGGACTTCCGAGCCGCCCCGAATTCGAAAGGGACCGGCCGACGGCCTCCACCGAGGTCGCCCGGAGGTCCGCCCCATCGATCCGGGTACGCGCCGACGGCATCGGCTGGCATGCAAGGTACACACCGATCGGCATGCGGCAGTCGGCGCCCGCTCCGATCGTGATCCGGGTGGCCGACTGGGGCGGGGCACTCCGCACGCCGCCATCCTGGCGGGCCGCTCGGGACCGTGGCCCGCCGACCGCCCGCGACCGGGGCAGCGGCGGGGCGTTCACGCCAGATGCGTGCACCCACTCACGCACCACGCCCCTCCAGCACGGAATTTTCGTACGAATCGATCGTCACGCACGGGACGGGCCACCTCGCGCCCGGACCCGCTGGACGCGGCCGTCGGCAGCCGGCCCGCCCGCGATCGAGGCCCGCCGCGAACGGTACGACGAATCGATCCGAGGTCGGTGGCCACTCGCGCCGCCCGCCGATCCGCGCCCGGTCGGGCCGCGAACGACGTCCCACGGCCCCGCCGTGCCGAGCGCCGTCGGCGCTGGCCGCGCGGACGCACGGACCGCGATCCGATCAGCGCCGTGCGCCGTCCGCGTGCAGCTCGAGAATGTCGGCGATCGCCCGGTTCATCGGGGTCGGCAGGCCCTTCTCCGCACCGAGCCGGACGACGCTGCCGGCCAGCCACCGCACCTCGAGCCGGTTGCCGCGCTCCAGGTCGTGGTGCATCGACGAGGTCATCTGCGGCGAGACCGTGTCGGCGCGCGCCATCGCCCGATCGACCTGGTCGGCGGGCAGGTCGACGCCGTGCGCGCGCCCGACGGCGACCACCTCGCTCATCACGTCCTGCAGGAACGCCCGGGTCCGCGGATTCGAGCGGATCGGGCCGATGGGGGTGCGCATGGTCGCGGTCGTGCCCGACAGGCCGGCGAGGAAGACGAACTTCTGCCAGATCTCGCGACGGATGGCGGTCGACAGCTCGGCCTCGATCCCGCCTGCCCGGCAGGCCTCGAGCAGGGCCTCGCCGCGCGCCGACCGCCGGCCGTCGAATTCGCCGAACAGCAGTCGCTGCATCGGGCCGGTCTGCCGGATCGTGCCCGGCGATTCGATCGTCGCCGCGATGTAGCCGACGCCGCCCATCACCCGATCGGCCCCGAAGGCCTCGATCAGCGGCTCGTCCTTGGTCACGCCGTTCTGGAACGAGACGATCGCCGAAGCCGGGCCCATCAGCGCGCGGGCCTGGCCGATCGCGGCGTCCGTGTCGGCCAGCTTCACGCAGAGCATGACCAGATCGACGGGGCCGACGGACCGCGCGTCGTCGGTGACGGTCGGTGCCGGCAGGTGCAGCGGGGTCGGCCCCTCGATGCGCAGCCCCTGCGCGCGCATCGCGTCCCGATGCGCGCCGCGCGCGACGAAGTGGACCTCGGCGCGACCGCCGAGCGCGAGGCGAGCGCCGAAGTAGCCGCCTAGGCCACCTGCGCCGATGACGGCGATTCGCATGGAAGGATCTCCTGGGGGGTCGCTGGGAGGACGATCGGGTCACCGATGCGGGGGCGCCGGACCGGCGCGTGCGATCCCGCCCGCGGATCGGCGCGAACCGTACCACGGCGCCTGTCACCCCCGCGCGGCCGCGGCACGCCGGATGGCACGCGATCGGCCACAATCGCACCCATGAAGATGACCGACATCCCCTTCGGCACCACCGACTGGTCCGAGGTCGAGCGCACCGAGCACCCGGGCGAACGCGGCGTGGCGCATTGGCGTACCCGCACCTTCGGCGACCTCCGGGTCCGGATGGTCGAGTACTCCCCCGGCTACCTCGCCGACCACTGGTGCGAGAAGGGCCACGTGCTGCTCTGCCTGGCTGGCGAACTCCACACCGAGCTGGCCGACGGCCGGACCTTCGTGCTGCGGCCCGGCACCAGCTACCAGGTGGCCGACGGCGCGGAGCCCCACCGGTCCTCGACGCGGGCGGGCGCGACCCTGTTCATCGTCGACTGACCGGCGTTCCGCGAAGGCCGCAGCGCGTCATCGCCACGGCCGGGATGCCGGCCGGGTCGCCCGTCCGACCCGACGGGCCGACCCGCACCGGCCGGCACGGACCGGCCGCTCGACGCGGTACAGTCGGACCGTGCCCGACGAGATCCCGATACCCCTCCCCCCTGCGCGGCGGCGCAAGGTTGCGGCCCGCCTCGCCCTGGCCGTCATCACCGCCACCGTCGCCGGCTGCGGCGGCGGGCACGATTGCGGCTGCGCGCCGCCGCAACCGGCACCCGCCGGCCTCGAGGTGCTCGCCGGACAACCCGGCGGGCCCGGTCTGCTCGACGGCCCCGGCGCACAGGCGCGGTTCTCGGGCCCGACCGGGCTCGCGGTCGACGGCACCGGCGCACTGTGGGTCGCCGACACCGGCAACCTCGCCCTGCGGCGGATCTCCCCCGACGGCACCGTCACCACCGTGGCCGGCGGCCCGGACGCCTTCGACCTCGCGACCCGCAGCGGCCTGTGGCTGAAGCTCGACCGCGTCGCCGTCGCGACCGACGGGACCCCGTATGCCCTCGACACCGATTACGGGCGGCTGTTCGCCGTCGACCCCGCCGCCGGCACGGTCCGCACCCTGCTCGGGTCACCGATTCCCGACCGGATCTGCCAGAGCGGCTCCTGCGCCGCCGCACGCACCGGCTTCGGCCTGCGGCTGCACGACCTCGCACCCGACGGCGCCGGCCGACTCGTGGTGCCGGCGCACTTCGCGGGCGCGGTCCCCGGCAACGGCGGGCTGTACGGACCCGCCGAGCGGGTCCAGCGCCATGCGATCGACACCGGCGCCGTCGAGACCTGGCTCGCCGGTGGTCCGCCGCCGCCGGTCGACGGCCCGGTTCCCGCCGTCGCGACCGTGCTGCGGCCCCGGGCGGCGACCGTGGACGCGGCCGGCCGCCTGGTCCTGTTCGACGGCTACGCGGTCCGCCGGCTGTCGACCGCGGGGTGGCTCGAGACGGTCGCCGGCGTGGCGGATGCGCCGGGCGATGCCGACGGCACGGGCGCGGTCGCACGTTTCGCCGACGCGCGGGCGATCGCCGCCGACGCGGTCGGCGCGCTCTGGGTGCTGCAGGTCGACGGCCGGCTGCGGCGCGTGTCGGCCGACGGCATGGTGACCACCGAAGCGGGAGCCTCCGGCACCGCGACGGCCGACACGCTGGCGAACGCCTTCGGCCTCGCCGTCGACGCCCGCGGCACCCGCTTCGTCACCGACCGCGACGCCCACCGGGTCGCGCGGCTCGCCGCCGACGGCACGCAGACCCGGGTGGCCGGCTCGCCGCTGCCGGCGCAGACCGGCTGGGTCGACGCGCCGCGCGACGCGGCCCGCTTCAGCAACCCGGTCGCGCTCGCCCTCACGCCATCCGGCGCCGCCCACGTCGTCGACGGCGAGAACCACCTGATCCGGCGGGTCGAGGCAGACGGGACGGTCACCACGCTCGCCGGCGCCGCGCGTGACGCCGGCAGCCTCGACGGTCCCGGCGCACAGGCCCGGTTCCGCCGTCCGCGCTCGATCGCCGTCGACGCGACCGGCAGCTCGTACGTCGTGGACGACACCCCGTGCGCGCTGCGGATCGTCGGCACCGACGGCACGGTCCGCACCGAGCGGCGCACCGACGGCGGCTGCTTCGGCGACGACGCGCCGGCAGGGGACCTCTTCGCCCGGGCGGTGGCGGTCGAGGCCGACGGCGCGGTCGTCGTCGCCTATGCCGACCGCCTCGCTCGCCGCGACCGGCTCGGCCGCTGGACACGCATCGCGCAGCCGGGCTACGTCGACCACCTCGCCGCCGGGCCGGCGGGCACGCTGGTCTTCGCGGCCAGCTTCAACGGCGTGGTCAGACGCATCGAGCGAGACGGCCTCGTGGTCGACCTCGCGGGCACGGAGACGGCCGGGCTCGCGCGGCCCGCCGACGGACGGGGTGCCGATGCGCGCTTCGGCGCGATCGGCGGTCTCGCCGTCGACGCCGCCGGGCGCGTGCTGGTCTCGGACACGAACCGGATCCGCAGGATCGGCATCGACCGGGCGGTGACGACCGTGCTCGGCCGCGCCGGCGCGGTCGGCGTGCGCGCGGGCGGGGCCGCCGCAGCGTCGCTGAACCGGCCGGCCGGCCTCGCGGTCTCGGCCGACGGCACGCTGCTCGGCACCGACACCGCGGAGCACCTGGTGTTCCGCGCGGTGCTGCCGCCCTGATCCCGTCGACGCGCGGCGATCGCCGCGCCCGCCGCCGACCTCAACGCGGCAGGTCGCTCGCCCCCATCAGGTAGGCGTCGATCGACTGCGCGGCCTGCCGCCCCTCGCGGATCGCCCAGACGACCAGCGACTGGCCGCGTCGCATGTCGCCCGCGGCGAAGACCTTCGGCACGCTGGTCGCGTAGCTCTTCTCGCCGTCGGTGGTCGCGCGCGCGTTGCCGCGCCCGTCCTTCTCGATGCCGAACGCGTCGAGCACGCTCGACACCGGCGCGACGAAGCCCATGGCGAACAGCACGAGCTCGGCCGGGATCTCCTTCTCGGAGCCGGGCACCTCGACCATCTTCATCTGGCCGGTGGTCTCGTCCCGCTTCCACTCGACGCGCGCGGTGACCAGCGCACGGACCTTGCCCTGCTCGTCGCCGCGGAAGGCCTTCGTGGTGATCGACCAGTCGCGCTCGCAGCCCTCCTCGTGCGACGAGGAGGTCCGCATCTTGGTCGGCCAGTACGGCCAGGTCAGCGACTTGTTCTCGGTCTCCG
The DNA here is from genome assembly GCA_046046245.1 of Pseudomonadota bacterium. Taxonomy (GTDB): domain Bacteria; phylum Pseudomonadota; class Gammaproteobacteria; order Burkholderiales; family Burkholderiaceae_E; genus UBA4615. The sequence continues at coordinate 13,315 of JBJOKE010000043.1, forward strand.
GCGGCTGCGGCATCAGCTCGAACTGGGTGACGCTCGCGGCGCCGTGCCGGTTCGACGTGCCGACGCAGTCGCTGCCGGTGTCGCCGCCGCCGATGACCACCACGTGCCTGCCGGTGGCCATGATCTGACCGGCGACGGTGTCGCCGGCCACGGTGCGGTTCTGCTGCGGCAGGAACTCCATCGCGAAGTGGATGCCCTTCAGCTCGCGCCCGGGCACCGGCAGGTCGCGCGGCTGCTCTGCGCCGCCGGTCAGCAGCACCGCGTCGAAGTCCTTCTGCAGCTGCTCGGGAGAGATGGTCTCCTTCGCGAGGTTCGTGATGTGCGACTCGGGCGCCGTCCGGCCGATGAACACGCCGGTGCGGAAGGTCACGCCTTCGGCCTTCATCTGCTCGACCCGGCGGTCGATGTGCGACTTCTCCATCTTGAAGTCGGGGATGCCGTAGCGCAGCAGCCCGCCGATCCGGTCGTTCTTCTCGAACAGCGTCACGTCGTGGCCGGCGCGCGCGAGCTGCTGCGCGGCCGCCATGCCGGCGGGCCCGGAGCCCACGACCGCGACCTTCTTCCCGGTCTTCGCGGACGGCGGCTGCGGGACCACCCAGCCGTTCTCCCAGCCCTTGTCGATGATCGCGTGCTCGATCGACTTGATGCCGACCGCATCGCTGTTGATGTTCAGCGTGCAGGCGGCCTCGCAGGGCGCCGGGCAGACGCGGCCGGTGAACTCCGGGAAGTTGTTCGTGGAGTGCAGCGTGTCGAGCGCCTGCCTCCACTGCTGCCGGAAGACCAGGTCGTTCCAGTCGGGGATGATGTTGTTGATCGGGCAGCCGCTCTGGCAGAACGGGATGCCGCAGTCCATGCAGCGCGCGCCCTGCTTCGACGCGGCCGCGTCGTCCAGGTGGAGCACGAACTCCTTCCAGTGCTTGAGCCGCGCCTGCGGCGGCTCGCTCGCCTCGGCGAGGCGCTGGAACTCGAGGAAGCCGGTGACCTTGCCCATCGTCGTCTTCTTTCTTCGATTCTTCGGTGGCCGACCGCCTCAGGCGGTCTGCTTCGCCGCGGCACGGGCCGCCGCCATCTCGCCCAGCGCGCGCCGGTACTCGGTGGGGAACACCTTGGTGAACTTCGCGCGGGCATTCGCCCAGTCGGAGAGGATCTCCTTGGCGCGGAAGCTGCCGGTGTGCCGGAAGTGCGCCTCGACCAGCCGCTTCAGGATCACCTCGTCGGCCTCGCCCTCGCCGCCACGACGCGTCGCGTGCCAGACCGACTGCGGCACGCCCGCGGCCTGCTCCCGGGCCGTCATCACCGGCTCGAGGCTGACCATCGAGGTGTTGCAGCGGCGCTTGAAGTCGCCCTCGGGATCCCAGACGTAGGCGACGCCGCCCGACATGCCGGCCGCGAAGTTGCGGCCGGTGCCGCCGAGCACGACCACCGTGCCGCCGGTCATGTACTCGCAGCCGTGGTCGCCCGTGCCCTCGACGACCGCGATCGAGCCCGAGTTGCGGACCGCGAAGCGTTCGCCGGCCACGCCGTTGAAGTAGGCCTCGCCCTCGATCGCGCCGTAGAGCACGGTGTTGCCGACGATGATGTGCTCGGGGCCGAAGCCGCGGAAGTCGTTCGCGCAGCGCACGATGACGCGGCCGCCCGACAGTCCCTTGCCGACGTAGTCGTTCGCCTCGCCCACCAGGTCGAAGGTCAGCCCGCGCGACAGGAACGCGCCGAAGCTCTGGCCCGCGGTGCCGTTGAACTGCACGTGGATCGTGTCGTCCGGCAGGCCCTCGTGCGTGTAGCGACGCGCGACCTCGCCCGAGAGCATCGCGCCGACGGTGCGGTTCACGTTGCGGATCGGCAGGATGAAGCTGACCTTCTCGCCGCGCTCGAGCGCGGGTGCGGCCTTCTCGATCAGGGTGTGGTCGAGCGCGCGGTCGAGCCCGTGGTCCTGGACGTCGACGTTGTAGCGCGCCACGTCGGCCGGCATCGCGGGCGAATGGAAGATCCGCGAGAAGTCGAGGCCCTTGGCCTTCCAGTGCCGGATGCCGGCCTTGGTGTCGAGCAGGTGCGTCGCGCCGACCAGGTCGTCGAACCTCCGGATGCCGAGCTGCGCCATGATCGCGCGCGCTTCCTCGGCGACGAAGAAGAAGAAGTTGACGACGTGCTCGGGCTTGCCGGCGAACTTCCTGCGGAGCACCGGATCCTGCGTGGCCACGCCCACCGGGCAGGTGTTCAGGTGGCACTTGCGCATCATGATGCAGCCCTCGACGACCAGCGGCGCGGTCGCGAAGCCGAACTCGTCGGCACCGAGGATCGCGCCGATGACGACGTCGCGGCCGGTCTTCATCTGGCCGTCGGCCTGGATGCGCACGCGGCCGCGCAGGCGGTTCAGCACCAGCGTCTGCTGCGTCTCGGCGAGACCCAGCTCCCACGGCGTGCCCGCGTGCTTGATCGACGACAGCGGGCTCGCGCCCGTGCCGCCGTCGTGGCCGGCGATCACGATGTGGTCCGACTTGGCCTTCGCCACGCCAGCCGCCACCGTGCCCACGCCCACCTCGGAGACCAGCTTCACCGAGATCGACGCACGCGGGTTGCAGTTCTTCAGATCGTGGATCAGCTGCGCCAGGTCCTCGATCGAGTAGATGTCGTGGTGCGGCGGCGGCGAGATCAGGCCCACGCCCGGCACCGAGAAGCGCAGCTTCGCGATGTACTCCGAGACCTTGTGGCCCGGCAGCTGGCCGCCCTCGCCGGGCTTCGCGCCCTGCGCCATCTTGATCTGGATCTGGTCGGCCGAAGACAGGTACTCGGCGGTGACGCCGAAGCGGCCCGAGGCGACCTGCTTGATCTTCGAGCGCAGCGAGTCGCCGTCCTTCAGCGGGACGTCGACCTCGACCACGTCGCGGCCCAGCAGCGACGCGAGGGTGTCCCCGGTCTTGATCGGGATGCCCTTCAGCTCGTTGCGGTAGCGCTGCTCGTCCTCGCCGCCCTCGCCGGTGTTCGACTTGCCGCCGATGCGGTTCATCGCGATCGCGAGCGTGGCGTGCGCCTCGGTCGAGATGCTGCCCAGCGACATCGCGCCGGTGGCGAAGCGCTTCACGATCTCGACGGCCGGCTCGACCTCGTCGATCGGGATCGCCTTCGAGGGGTCCACGCGGAACTCGAACAGCCCGCGCAGCGTCATGTGCCGGCGCGACTGGTCGTTGATGATCTGCGCGTAGTCCTTGTACGTCTGGAAGTTGTTCGACTTGGTCGAGTGCTGCAGCTTCGCGATCGCGTCGGGCGTCCACATGTGCTCTTCGCCGCGGGTGCGGTACGCGTACTCGCCGCCCGCCTCGAGCGCGGCGGCCAGCACCGGGTCGCGGCCGAACGCGGCGCGGTGCATCCGCAGCGCCTCTTCGGCCAGCTCGAAGATGCCGATGCCCTCGACGTTCGACGGCGTGCCGGTGAAGTACTTGTCGACGAGCTCGCGCGACAGGCCGATCGCCTCGAAGATCTGCGAGCCGGTGTAGGACATGTAGGTCGAGATGCCCATCTTGGACATCACCTTGTGCAGCCCCTTGCCGATCGCCTTGACGTAGTTCCTGATCGCCTTCTCGGCCGACAGGTCGGCGCCCAGCCCGGCGTGGATCGACGCGATGGTCTCCATCGCGAGGTACGGGTGGATCGCCTCGGCGCCGTAGCCGGCGAGCAGCGCGACATGGTGCACCTCGCGCGCCGAGCCGGTCTCGACGACCAGGCCGGTGGACGTGCGCAGCCCCTTGTCGATCAGGTGCTGGTGGATCGCGCTGGTGGCGAGCAGCGCCGGGATCGCGACGTGCTCGCGGTCGACGTGGCGGTCGCTGACGATCAGCAGGTTGTAGCCGCTCCTCACCGCGTCGACCGCGTTCGCGCACAGCGACGCGAGCCGCGCCTCGATGCCGGCCGCGCCCCAGCCGACCGGATAGCAGATGTCGAGCTCGTAACTCTGGAACTTGCCGTCGGTGTAGCGGCCGATGTGCCGGATCCGGTCCATGTCCTCGGCGAACAGGATCGGCTGGCTCACCTCGAGGCGCAGCGGCGGGTTGATGTTGTTGATGTCGAGCAGGTTCGGCTTGGGACCCACGAACGACACCAGCGACATCACCAGCTGCTCGCGGATCGGGTCGATCGGCGGGTTGGTGACCTGCGCGAACAGCTGCTTGAAGTAGTTGTAGAGCGGCTTGTTCTTGTCCGACAGCACCGCGAGCGGCGAGTCGTTGCCCATCGAGCCGACCGCCTCCTCGCCGGCGACCGCCATCGGCGCCATCAGGAACTTCAGGTCCTCCTGCGTGTAGCCGAAGGCCTGCTGGCGGTCGAGCAGCGGCACCGGCGCGGGCTCGGCCATGTCGCCGCCCGACGCATCCTGGTCCGGCGTCTCGGGGTGCTCGGGCGTGGCGAGCTCGTCGAGCTTCACGCGGATCCGCTCGATCCACTGCCGGTACGGCTTCGACGCGGAGAGCTGGTCCTTCAGCTCCTTGTCGTCGATGATCCGGCCCTGCTCGAGATCGATCAGGAACATCTTGCCGGGCTGCAGACGCCACTTCTTGACGATCTTGTGCTCGGGGATCTCGGGCAGCACGCCGGCTTCCGAGGCCATCACCACCAGGTCGTCGTCGGTGACGATGTAGCGCGCCGGGCGCAGGCCGTTGCGGTCGAGCGTCGCGCCGATCTGGCGGCCATCGGTGAACGCGATCGCCGCCGGGCCGTCCCAGGGCTCCATCATCGCCGCGTGGTACTCGTAGAACGCGCGGCGGTTCTCGTCCATCAGCGTGTGCTGCTCCCACGCCTCGGGGATCATCATCATGATCGCCTGCGACATCGGGTAGCCGGACATCACCAGCAGCTCGAGGCAGTTGTCGAAGCAGGCGGTGTCAGACTGGCCCGGGTAGATCAGCGGCCAGAGCTTCTTCAGGTCGTCACCGAGGACGGCCGACTGCATCACGCCCTCGCGGGCGCGCATCCAGTTGTAGTTGCCCTTGACGGTGTTGATCTCGCCGTTGTGCGCGAGCATCCGGTACGGGTGCGCGAGCTCCCAGGCCGGGAAGGTGTTGGTCGAGAAGCGCTGGTGGACGAGCGCGAGCGCCGAGACCGTGCGCGGGTCCTGCAGGTCGCGGTAGTAGCGGCCGACCTGGTTGGCGAGCAGCAGGCCCTTGTAGACCACCGTGCGCGTCGACATCGACGGCACGAAGTACTCCTTGCCGTGCTTGAGACCCAGCGACTGGATCGCATGGCTCGCCTGCTTGCGGATCACGTAGAGCTTGCGCTCGAGCGCGTCCGGCACCATGACGTCGCGGCCGCGACCGATGAAGATCTGGCGGATGACGGGCTCGGAGGTCCGCACCAGCGGGCTCATCTCCATCTCGCCGTCGACCGGCACGTCGCGCCAGCCGAGCACGCGCTGGTTCTCGGCGCGGACGGTCCGCTCGAGCTCCTGCTCGCACGCGATGCGCGAGGCATGCTCCTTCGGCAGGAACACCATGCCGACGCCGTACTCGCCGGGCGGCGGCAGGCTCACGCCCTGCCTGGCCATCTCGCCGCGGTAGAAATCGTCCGGGATCTGGATCAGGATGCCGGCGCCGTCGCCGAACAGGTGGTCCGCGCCGGTGGCGCCGCGGTGATCCAGATTGAGCAGGATCTGCAGGCCCTTCTGGACGATGTCGTGGCTCTTCGCGCCCTGGATGTGCGCGACGAAGCCGACGCCGCAGGCGTCGTGCTCGTTCTGGGGGTCGTACAGGCCTTGGGGGTGCGGCAGTGCCATCGCACTTCTCCTACGGACGATCGGACCAGCATAGTGCAGCGCAGCACGTGCGCCAAGCGGAATAATAGGGGTCAGATCACCATAAGATCGACAACCGAACGAGCGGTCGCATTTATCGGGGACAGATGAAGCTGGGCCGCGCACCGGCACGACGCGCGATGCCCCGGGCGAGGGCGCGGCCGCCCCAGCCACGCCCCAGCCACGCCCCAGCCACGCCCCAGCCACGCCCCGGATCAGCGACCGGTGCCGGTGACCGGCTGCGCGGCGCTGCCGGTCGGCGATGGCGGGTGGCCGCTGGCCGACGGCGTCGCCCGCCGGGGTCGCCCGACCGGCCGCGCCACCAGCCGGAGCCCGGTCGAGATCTCGACGCGTCGCTGGAAGTCGGTGCTCGCTGTCGGCTTTCCGCTGAGCATGCAGGCCCGCAGCCAATCGTGCTCGGCCGCGGAGACGGATTCCTCGAACAGCGCCCGGTAGGCGGACTCGCGCTCGAACGGGGTGTTCCCCAGCGCCCAGACGCGCGAATGCGGACGCAACAGCGGGTCGACCGCCAGGCCGGCGTGATGCCGGTGGCTCGACCAGAGCCAGTCGGCGGCGACCTCGACCCGACCCGCGCGCACCGGGTTCGACTCGATGAACCGCTGGCAGGCGAGCAGCCAGCGGTCGGCCTCGACGAGCGAGGACCGGAAACGCCCTTCCCACAAGGTACCGCTGCGGCCGTGCCGGCGGTTGAACCCGCGGACATAGCGCCGGCCGGTCGCCTGGATGGCGAGCGACAGCGCATCGTCGCGCTCGGGCGTCGCGAGCAGGTGGACGTGGTCGTCCATCAGCACATAGGCATGCAGCGCGAGGCCGTGGGCCTGCGAGGCCTCGTGCAGGCAGGCCAGATAGGCGCGCCGGTCCGCGTCGTCGACGAACACCGGCTGGCGATTGTGGCCGCGCTGCAGCACGTGGTGCGGGAACGCGGTCAGCGCCTGGCGGGGGCGGCGGGCCATCGGAGATCGGCGCCTCAGGACGCGTCGAACGAGAACAGCCGCCGGTGCTCCTTGATCGCGTAGCGGTCGGTCATGCCGGCGATGTAGTCGGCGATCGCGCGGTACCGGTCGCGATCGGCCTTGCGCCGGTGCTCCTCGGGCAGCAACCGCGGGTCCGCCGAGAAGGCCTCGAAGAGCTCGGTCACGATCCGCTGCGCCTTCGAGGTCATCCCCAGCACGCGGTCATGCCGGTACAGGTTGTCGAACAGGAAGCGCTTGAGCGCGCCGGCGCGCTCGGCCACCTCGTCGGAGAACGCGATCAGCGGCGGCGCGGCCCGGACGTCGTCGATCGACGCGGGCGCGGCCTCGGCGATCAGCGCCTCGCTGCGGCCGGTCAGGTCGAGCACCAACTCGTTGATCATCCGCCGGATCGTCTCGTAGACCTGCCGCCGCTCGCCGGCCTGCGGCCAGGCGGCGACCACCGTCCGATGGTGCCGCGCGAAGAGCGCCACCTGCAGCATCTGCTCGACGCCCAGCAGGCCGGACCGGATGCCGTCGTCGACGTCGTGGTTCACGTAGGCGATCTCGTCGGCGAGGTTCGCGAGCTGCGCCTCGAGCGAGGGGCGGGTCCGATCGACGAACCGCCGACCGATCGCGCCCAGCTTCGCCGCGTTGGCGACCGAGCAGTGCTTGAGCACGCCCTCGCGGGTCTCGAAGCACAGGTTCAGCCCGTCGTGCGCGCCATAGCGCTCCTCGAGCTCGTCGACCACGCGCAGCGACTGCAGGTTGTGCTCGAAGCCGCCGTGCGGCTTCATGCAGGCGTTCAGCGCGTCCTGGCCGGCGTGGCCGAAGGGCGTGTGGCCGAGGTCGTGCGCGAGCGAGATCGCCTCGGTCAGGTCCTCGCTCAACCGCAGCCGGCGGGCGACGGTCCGCGCGATCTGGGCGACCTCGATCGAGTGCGTGAGCCGGGTGCGGAACAGGTCGCCCTCGTGGTTCACGAAGACCTGGGTCTTGTACTCGAGCCGGCGGAACGCGCCACTGTGGACGATGCGATCGCGGTCGCGCTGGAACTCGCTGCGGCCCTCGGGCGGCGACTCGGGATGGATGCGGCCGCGGCTGCGTGCCGGATCGGCCGCGTACGGCGCGAGGGGTTCCATCGCGCGGACCGCGGGCTCAGCCGCTGCAGGCGGCGAGCGTCTCGGCCAGCGGCGCGTCCGGCACCTTCCGGACGACCGCTCGGCCGAGACCGTCGAGCAGCACGAAGCGCGGCGTGCCCTGCTTCGCCTTCTTGTCGACCGACATCAGCTCGACGTAGCGCGACGTCGGCCAGCCCGGCCCGCGCACCGGCAGGCCCGCCGCGGCGACCACGTCGCGCAGGCGCGAGGCCGCCGCCGCGTCGACGAGGCCGAGCCGCTCCGACAGGTCGGCCGCCATCACCATGCCCGCGCCCACCGCCTCGCCGTGCAGCCACTCGCCGTAGCCCAGCCCGGCCTCGATCGCGTGGCCGAAGGTGTGGCCGAAGTTCAGGATCGCGCGCAGCCCGCCCTCGCGCTCGTCGCGCTCGACGACCGAGGCCTTGATCTCGCACGAGCGCGCGACAGCGTCGGCCAGCGCCGCCGGGTCCTTCGCACGCAGCGCGGGCAGCGCGGCGGCGACCGCGTCGAAGTAGGCGACATCGGCGATCGCGCCGTGCTTGATCACCTCGGCGAGGCCGGCCGACAGCTCGCGGTCGGGCAGCGTGGCCAGCGTGTCGACGTCGATCACCACCAGCCGCGGCTGGTGGAACGACCCGATCATGTTCTTGCCGAGCGGATGGTTGATGCCGGTCTTGCCACCCACCGACGAATCCACCTGCGCGAGCAGGGTCGTGGGCACCTGCACGAAGTCGACGCCGCGCTGGTAGACCGCGGCGGCGAAGCCGGCCATGTCGCCGACCACGCCGCCGCCGACCGCGACGAGCAGCGCATCGCGGTCGAAGCGTGCGGCGAGCAGCGCGTCGAAGATCCGGTTCAGCGTGTCCCAGGTCTTGTTCGACTCGCCGGCGGGCAGCACCACGGTCTCGAGCGCGGCCGCGTGGCCGCGCAGGCCGTCGGCCACGCGGCGCGCGTGCAGCTCGGCGACGTTCGCGTCGGTGACCACGGCGACCATGCGGCCGCGGGCGAGCCCGGCAAGCGCGTCGTTGCCGGCGAGCAGCCCGCTGCCGACCTGGATCGGGTAGCTGCGGTCTCCGAGCTGGACCTGGACTTCACGCATCGGGGGCGGCGGGCGGCACGGTCTCGACCGTCGGGTGGCCGAGGGCGGCGAGGATAGCATCGACCACATGGTCGACCGGCTGGCGGCCGGTGTCGACGGCCAGGTGCGCGACCTCGCGGTAGAGCGGGTCGCGGGCCGTCACCAGCTGCTCGATCCGGGCGCGCGGGTCGGCGGTCCGCAGCAGCGGCCGGACCTTGTCGCGCCGCAGCCGGTGCCAGAGGTCGCCCACCGATGCGCGCAGGTAGACCACGCGCCCGCGCGAGGCGAGCGCCTCGCGGTTCGCCGGGTCCAGGACCGCGCCGCCGCCGGTGGCGAAGACCACCTGCTCCCGGCGGGTCAGTTCGTCGATCAGCGCGGCCTCGCGGCGCCTGAACCCGTCCTCGCCCTCGAGCTCGAAGATGGTCTGGACCGGCACGCCGAGCCGGGCCTCGAGCTCGCGGTCCGCGTCCACGAAGGGCCAGCCGAGACGCCGCGCGAGCCGCTTGCCCACGGTGGTCTTGCCGGCGCCCATCATGCCGACCAGGAACAGCGGCCGGCGGTCGCCGGCGGCTTCGCGCGGGAGGGAGGTCGGTTCCAAGCGGGCGGACGGCAGGCTGCGTGCGGGACAGGACTGTACCCCAGTTCCGCCCGCGCGCCGGCCGGTCGCGGCCCCGTCAGTCGGGGATCGTGCAGGGATCAGGATCGGTGGGGTTCGGGGCGATGTACGTCCCGTAGGGGCTGTCTCGTCCGGGCGGCGGGGTGGTCTCGCTGGAGAAGTCCTCCGGGGCGCCCACCAGCAGGAACGGCGTCGTCGCGCGTCCCTGCGAGCCCCCGACCTGCGCGGACACCTGGACCTCGAATGCCGCCCAGTAGGCGAAGCTGCGCGCATAGGTGATGGACACCTTGACGCTGCCGGTGTCGTCGGTACGGACCGCCTCGTTGAGACGGGGGCGGGCGGCCGCGACCTGGCCGGGCCAGAGACGTCCGTCGCCGTTGAGGTCCTCGGTGCCGCCCGCAGGGCCGCCGGTGGGGTTGATCGATCCGTCGAAGTTCAGGTCCTCGTTCGCGCACTGCGCCCTCTGCCGCACGGAGACCGGCGGGGACCCGACGAGCATCGGTCCGTTGGTCCACAGCAGGCCGTTCCACCAGTGGCGGCCCTTGACGTAGTACCTCGGCAGCAGGCGTACGGTCACCGGAACGTCCTTGACCGCGACGCCGGCGCTGTCGGTCACGCGGACGTTGAAGTCCTTCTGGTAAGTGGTCTTGTCGCCGGTATCGGTGAGCGTGTTGCCGCTGCCGATCGACACGAACAGGGGGCTGCCGGCAACCGTGAGGGTCGCGGTCTTCGGCGCAGCCACGCCCTCGACGGTCGCCTCGACGACCACCTGGTCGGTGCCGCTCTCTCGGTCGCCGGCGATGTAGGTGGTCGACGCGAAGCCGTCGGTCCCGGTGGTCGCGCCGCCGGACAGCAGCGAACCGCCGCTCGGATCGTTCAGCAGCCGGAACCGGACGAACGCACCCGTCACCGGGTTTCGGTTCGTCGTCGCGTCATAGACGCGGACCTTGATCTCGGAGCGCTGCGTGCCGCCGCCGGAGACGTTCAAGGACACGGAATTCGGGTTCGCCTGCAGGTCGAAGTCGCTCGGCAGCTGGGTGATGAAGGTCGCGTTGAACTGACCGCGCAGGCCGGTGCCGTCGAACAGGCCGCTGACCGGATTGCGCATCTCCGCGGTGACCAGCACCTGCCCGACCGAGGTGCCGGGCCGCAGCTGGACCGTCGCCACGCCGCTCGCGTCCGTCCGCACCGGCGAGCCGGTGTCGACGATCGTGCCGCGGGTCGTGGTCACCTTCAGCTCCTTGTTCGCGATGTCCCCGTTCGGGCGGCTGAGGCGGATCGTGACGGGCTGGGCCGTGACCGGCGGATCGATCGCGATGGTCTGCGGGCCGGTGACCCGCAGCGTCTCGGTGACGCTCGGGTCCGCGATCTGGAGCGCGACGGCACCCGCCGGGCTCGGCCGCACGCGCGGCGCGTCGACGGTGATCAGTTCGTTCGCGCCCGCCTTCGTCACCTGGAAGCTGACCTCGATCCGGCCCTTCGAATCGGTCCGCGCGCTCGCGGGCACCGCGTTGCCGAGCGCCGAGCTCAGGGTGATGTCCTCGTTCGCGAGCGGGACCTGCAGGTCGTCCTCGAGGGTCGCGGTGATCTTCACCGTCTCGCCGATCACCAGCGCGGACTTGTCGGCGCTCGCGGTCAGCCGCGTCCCGGTCACCGGCATGTCCAGGAGCGTCTTCAGCGTTCCGACAGTGGCGGTGAGCCGGATCGTCCTGTTCGCGCGGTCGCCCGCGCTGATCGACAGCTTGCCGGTCACCACGCCCTGGCCGTTGGTCGCCACGGTGTCGGTGGCGACGACGCCGCTGTCGGCCGTCAGTGTCACCACCTGGCCGGGGACGGGACGGTTGCCGGCGTCCTTGACCAGGATCTGGAGAGCGGTCTCGTCCGCGCCGGAGGCTTTCAGCTCGCCCTTCTCGCTGAAGATCTCCAGGGCGACGGGCGTGGTGCCGCTCGTCGCGGCGGAGCCACCGCCACCGGCGCCCTGGCCGCCGCAGCCGGCGAGGGCGGCCGCGGTGCACAACGAAGCAGCCCAGGCGAGCGCGGTCAGTCGTCGCGATCCGGGGAGTCGATGGAGGATGTTCGCCATGGATGTCGGGGGCTTAAGAATCAGCGCATCGCGGTCGCCGCGACGTCGGCGACGACCCGCGGCGTCAGGAACACCAGCAGCTCGGTGCGGTCGCTGGTCCGGGCGGTGTTCTTGAACAGGTTGCCGAGGTACGGGATGTCACCGAGCACCGGAACCTTGTTGACCCGGTTGCGCTCGAACTGCTCGTAGATCCCGCCGATCACGACGGTGCCGCCGTTCTCGACCAGCACCTCGGTGTTCACCGAGCGCGTGTCGATCGCGAAGCCCGCCGGGGTCAGCTGGCCGACCGCGTCGCGGTTGACCTGGACCTTCATGATCACGTTGCCGTCGGGCGTGATCTGCGGCACCACCTCGAGCTTCAGGTTGGCCTTGCGGAACTGGACCGAGGTGGCGCCGCTGGACGTGGCGACCTGGTACGGGATTTCCTCGCCCTGTTCGATCAACGCCTTCTGCTGGTCGGCCGTGATGACACGCGGGCTCGAGACGATCTTGCCCTTGCCGTCGGCCTCGAGTGCGGAGAGCTCGAGGTTCAGAAACCGGTTCGCGCCGGCGGTGAACAGCG
>JBJOKE010000062.1:0-41084 GCA_046046245.1 Pseudomonadota bacterium
GCCGCGCGGCGCGTCGGCCGCGGTCGCGCCGACGACCGGCGCCAGCGCATAGACCGCCTGCGCGAGCGCGACGCCCGCCTGGCCGTCGAGGCCCGCATGGTGGACCTTCGCGTAGAAGCCGATCCGGCCGTCGGCCAGCCCCTCGACCACGACCATCTCCCACAGCGGACGGCTGCGGTCGAGCAGCACCGCGTGGCGGCTCGCCACGAAGTCGTGCAGCTGGGCGGTCGAGCCCGGCGCCGGCAGGCGGACGCGGCGCACGTGATGATCGAGGTCGACCTCGGCGGCGCGGATCCAGGCGGGGTTCGCCAGGCCGAGCGGCATCGGGGCGAGGCGGCGGGTGAAGACGTCGGCGCGGTCGAGCCGAGCTGCCAGGTGCGCGCGCAGCGCCTCGACGAAGCCGGCGGCGCCGCCCTCGGGCGGATCGAAGACGTGCAGGGAGCCGACGTGCATCGGCGTCTCGGGGCTCTCCAGGTACAGGAAGAGCGCATCCAGGCCGTTCATGAAGCCGATCGCTCGGTCGGTCGCGAGCGCGTCGCCGGCAGCGGGGTCGGTCATCGGGGTCTCCTCCTCGGGTCATGATCGCACGAGCCGGGGCCGCCGCACCCCGCGGCATGGCAGACTCGGGCCACGATGGCGACCCCCACCCACTCCCCGACGGCGGACGCGCCGGCGGCGCGCGAACCCTGGTACCTGCCCTGCGGCGACGAGCTCGCCGTCTTCGAGGCCGCATGGGCAGCGCGCCTGCCGGTGGTCCTGCGCGGGCCCACCGGCTGCGGCAAGACCCGCTTCGTCGAGCACATGGCCTGGCGGCTGCGCGGTGCCGCGGGCCGTGCGGCCACCGCGCCCGAGCCGGCGCTGGTCACCGTCGCCTGCCACGAGGACCTGACCGCGACCGACCTCGTCGGCCGCTGGCTGCTGTCGGGCGACGAGACCGTCTGGGTCGACGGACCGCTGACGCGCGCGGTGCGCGCCGGCGCGATCTGCTACCTCGACGAGATCGTCGAGGCGCGGCGCGACACCACGGTGGTGGTGCACGCGCTCACCGACCACCGCCGCATGCTGCCGATCGAGAAGACCGGCGAGCGGCTCGACGCCCATCCCGACTTCATGCTCGTGGTCTCGTACAACCCCGGCCACGCGGCCGCGGGCAAGGCGCTGAAGCCGTCGACGCGGCAGCGCTTCGTGTCGCTCGACTTCGGCTATCCGTCGGCCGAGGCCGAGGCCGAGATCGTCGCGCACGAGACCGGCGTCGACGCGGCCACCGCGGCGCGGCTCGCGGCGATCGGCGCGCGGCTGCGCGGCCTCGACGGCCACGGGCTCGACGACGGCGTGGGCACGCGGCTGCTGGTCTCGGCGGGCAAGCTCGTCGCACGCGGCGTCGATCCGCGCCTGGCCTGCGACGTGGCGATCGGACGCGCGCTGAGCGACGAGCCGGACGTGCGCCGCGCGATCGCCGACGTCTGCGACGTGCTGCTGCCGCGGTGAGCGCGGCGCCCGGCGCCGCGGCCGATCCGGCCGGGCTCTTCGCCGCGCAGCACCGGCGGTTCGCGCTGCTCGCGCAGGCGATGGCGGGACGGCCGCTGCGGCTCGTGCCCTGCGCGCTGCCGGTCGACGTCGCGCGGCTGCCGCCGGCGGGCCCGGTCGACGGGACCGTGCGCGTGCCGGCCGACCCGGGCGCCGCACGCGACGGGGAGGACGCGCTGCGGATGCTGCGGCTCGGCGTGCTGCGCGAGGCGCTGCGCGCGGTCGATCCGCCAGCCGACGAGCCGGCGTGGCTGCGGCGCGAGCGGCCGGTGCTCGAGCGACGCGTGCTCGCGCTGCTCGAGCGTGCACGGATCGACGCGGCGCTTCGACGACGCTGTCCGGGCGCGGTCGCGGAGATCGACGCGGCGGCGGCGCGCGCGCTCGCGCGCCGCGAGGCCGCGCGGTCGTCGGCGGTGGCGGCCGCCGGACGGGACGCACGGAGCGCCGCGCCGGAGGGCCCGGCCGGCCGGCGCGCGATCCTGGGCGCGCTCGCGTGCGAGGTCCTCGGCGCGCCACGCACCGCGACGGGCGACCCGCGCGGCCCGCTCGCGCGCGTGCTCGCCGAGGTCGGGCCGCTGCGTGCGGACGGCGCGACCGCGGCCGACGCGCGCGCGGCCGCGCGTCGGATCGTCGCGGTGCTGGTCGCGGCGGCAGGGGGCCGACCCGGCGAGGGTGACCGCATCGTGATCGACGCGCTCGAGCCGGCCTCGGACGCCGCCTCGCCGCTCGATGCGCGCGGCGGGGGCGCGACCGGCCGCGGCGAGGCCGGGCCGCCGTCGGACGCGGACGGCGACGGCGCGGGCGCGCCGGCCGACGGCGACCGGGCCCGCTCGGGCGCACCGGGCGGCGGCCGCGGCGCGGACCCCGGCGGCGCGGTCGTCGTCGACCCGGACGGTCCCGGGCCCGGGCACGACGTCTTCGGACGCCCGCGTCGCCCCCGTCCCCCGCCGGCCCGCCGTCCGCCGCCGGGCGGCACGCTCGTCGACGAATGGGACTCGGTGAACGGGCGGATGCTGCGGGCCTGGTGCCGCGTCGTCGAGACGCGGCTGCGCGGCACCGACACCGGTTTCCTCGACGACGTGCGCCGACGCCACCCGGCGCTGTGGGACGAGCTGCGGCGGCGCCTCGCGCGCACCCGCCCCACCGGCCGCAGGCGCGTGCGCGGCGTCGGCGACGGCGACGAGCTGGATCTCGACGGCGTGGTCGCGTCGGTGGTCGACCGCCGCGCGGGTCGCGCCTCGGACGAGCACGCCTACGCGCGCCGCGATCCGGTGGTGCGCGACGTGGCGGCGGCCTTCCTCGCCGACCTGAGCGCGTCGACGGCGGTCGCGCTGCCCGAGCCGGACGCCGCGGCGGGCGACGGTCCGCGGGGACCCGACGCCCCGACGCCGGGCAACGCCGATGCCGCGCCCTGGGTCGACTCCGGTGCGCTCCTCTACGGCGTCTACGACGACGGGCCGCCGGCGGCCGAGGCGACGCGGCGACGGCGCGTCGTCGACGTCGAGAAGGACGCGCTCGCGCTGATGGCCGCCAGCCTCGACGCGCTGGGCGACGCCTGCGCGCTCTGGGGCTTCTCCGGCGACGGACGCGACCGCGTCGAGTTCATGGTGGCCAAGGAGTTCGCCGATCCGCCGTCGCGTTCGATCTGGGCCGCGCTCGCCGCGATGGAGCCGCGCGGCTCGACGCGGATGGGGGCGGCCATCCGCCACGCCTGCGCGAAGCTGCGCCGGGAGTCGGCGTCGCGCCGCCTGCTGGTCGTGGTCTCCGACGGCTATCCGCAGGACAGCGACTACGGCCCCGACCGGCTCGACGTGGAGTACGGGATCCACGACACCGCCCGTGCGCTCGCCGACGCCGAGCGGGCAGGCATCGCGACCTTCTGCGTGACCGTCGACCCCGCGGGGCACGACTACCTGCGGCGGATGTGCCCGCCCGACCGCTACCGCGTCATCGACGACGTGCCGCAGCTGCCGGCCGCGCTCGCCGAGGTCTACGCGACGCTGTCGGGCCGCGGCTGAGCGCGGCGCGCGCCGCTTCAGAGCAGCGGCGACGCGAGCTGCGCGGCATTCTCGACGACGCGTCGCCACAGCGGCCGGCCGCGCCACGCGCGCAGGTCCATCGGCTCGCAGTCCTCGAGGTAGCGGTGCTGCAGCGCGAGCAGCTGCTCGGCGAACGGCCGGTCGTAGATCAGCATCGACAGCTCGAAGTTCAGGTGGAAGCTGCGCAGGTCGAAGTTCACCGTGCCGAACACCGACAGCTCGCGATCGATGACCATGCTCTTCGTGTGCAGCAGGCCACCGTGGAAGCGCTGGATGCGCACGCCCGCCGACAGCAGCTCGTCGAAGTAGGACGCGCTCGCGTACTGCACGAGCCGCGAGTCGCACTGCCAGGGCAGCAGCAGCACCACCTCGACGCCGCGGCGCGCGGCCGAGCGCAACGCGACCACCACCGACTCGCCGGGCGCGAAATACGGCGTGGTCAGGATCAGCTCGCGGCGCGCCGAGTAGATCGCGGTCAGGATCACCGACTCGACGTGCTGGAACGCGAAGCCCGGGCCCGACGGATAGGCCTGCAGCGCCACCGGGCCGGCCGCCGGGCCGGTGTCCGCGGGCCGCTCGTCGCGCAGCCGCCTCCCCGCCTGCAGCACCGCCATCGCGTTCGAGATCGCGCCGAGCACCGCGGCGCTCGGCCCCTGGATGCGGACCATCGCGTCGATCCACTCGCCCACGCCGGCGTCGCGCTTGAAGTACCGCGGGTCGGCGAGGTTGAAGCTGCCCGTCCAGGCGACGCGGTCGTCGAAGACCGCGATCTTGCGGTGATCGCGCAGGTCCGCGCGTGCGACCGCCATCCGCAGCGCGCTCGCGGGCAGCACCACGACGACCTCGATGCCGGCGGCGCGCATCGGTTCGATCGCGCCGCGCTGGATGAACGGCCGACTGCCGAGGCCGTCCATCAGCGCGGTCACCTGCACGCCGCGAGCCGCCGCGCGGATCAGCGCGGCGATCACCGCGTCGACGCGGCCGCCCTCGTGCCAGATGTAGAACTCGAGGGAGCAGCGCTCGCGGCAGGCGTCGATGTCGGCGACCAGCGCGTCGAGGATGCGGTCGGCGTCGGCGAGCAGCTCGATCCGGTGGCCGCGCATCACCGGGATCGCGCCGAGCGACTGCGCGAGCCGCGCGACCGGTTCGCCGACCGGGCCGGTGTCGGCGGGGTCGAGCAGCGCGTCGGCCGCGAGCGTCGCGAACCGGCGGCCCAGCGCCGCGCGCTCGGCCTCGGCCCGCTCGATCCAGCGGCGTCCGAGCCGGCGCTCGCCGATCATCACGTAGAGGATCACGCCACCGATCGGCACCAGCAGCACCAGCAGGATCCAGGCCATCGCGACGCCCGGCGGCGTGCGCCGCGCCAGCACGCGCAGCGTCACCACGAAGAACACCGCGAAGTGGGCCAGCGTCGGCAGCAGGACGTGGAGTGCCATCGCCGGGCAGTCTAAGCGAATCGCCGCGGACCGCGGCGAAGGCCGGGTCCCGGAGCGGGGCGGCCCCGCGACGGGCGATAATCGGCCGATGTCCTCGTCCCGCACGCCCGGCGACGGCCCGCGCGACCGCTCGCACGGGGCCTCGCCGCACCACGATCACGGGCATGCGCACGGCCATGCGCACGGCCGTGCGCACGGCCACCACGAGGTCCTGCCCCCCGACGGACAGCGCCGCGTCTTCGCGATCGGCATGGCGCTGAACGCCGGCTTCGTCGCGCTCGAGGCCTGGGCCGGCTGGGTCTCGGGCTCGCTCGCGCTGCTGTCCGACGCCGGCCACAACCTCGGCGACGTGCTCGGCCTGGCGCTCGCCTGGGTCGGCGCCTGGGCCGCATCGCGCCCCCCCAGCGCCCGCTACACCTGGGGCTGGGTCCGCGGCGCGGTGCTCGCGGCGACGGGCAATGCCGCATTGCTGCTCGCCGCGGTCGTCGCGATCGCCTGGGAGGCTGTCGCGCGGCTGTCGACGCCGGAGCCGATCGACACCCGCGTGATCGTCGGCGTCGCGGCCGCCGGGCTCGTCGTCAACGGGCTGACCGCGTGGATGCTCGCGCGCGGCCGGCACCGGGACGTCAACGTCCGCGGCGCCTTCGTCCACATGCTCGCCGATGCCGCGGTGTCGGCCGGCGTCGTGGTCGCCGGGCTGTCGATCGCGGCCACCGGCTGGCTGTGGCTCGATCCGGCCATCGGCCTCGCGATCGCCGCGCTGGTCGGCTGGGGCGCGGTCTCGCTGGCGCGTCAGTCGCTCGCGCTGTCGATGGACGCGGTACCCGAGCACATCGACCCGACCGAGGTCGAGCGGCACCTGCGTGCGCTGCCCGGGGTCGCCGGCCTGCACGACCTGCACGTCTGGCCGCTGGGCAGCGCCGGCGCCGCACTGAGCGCGCACCTGGAGATGCCGGCGGGCCATCCGGGCGACGCGTTCCTGGTTCGCGCCCGCGCGTCGCTGCACGACGCCTTCGGCATCGAGCACGTCACGCTGCAGGTCGAGACCGGCGCGGGCTGCCCGCAGGACTGCGCGCGCCCGCGATGAGCGCAGGCGCCCTGATGGTGTCCGCGCCCGCGTCCGGGCACGGCAAGACCACGGTCACCGCGGCGCTCGCGCGTGCCTGGGTCGACGCGGGCCTGCGGGTGCGGGTCTTCAAGACCGGCCCCGATTTCCTCGACCCGATGGTGCTCGCCCGCGCGTCGCGTGCGCCGGTCCGACAGCTCGACCTCTGGATGGGCGGCTTCGTCCACTGCGCGTCGCTGCTGCACGCGGCCGCGGCCGAGTCCGACGTGGTGCTGGTCGAAGGTGCGATGGGCCTCTACGACGGCACGCCGTCGAGCGCGGACCTCGCCGTGCGCTTCGGGCTTCCGGTGCTCGCGACGATCGACGCGTCGGCGATGGCGCAGACCTTCGGCGCGATCGCGTACGGCCTCGCGAGCTGGCGCGGCGCGCCCGGCCTCGCGGCGGTGGTCGCGAACCGCTGCGGCGGGGCGGTCCACGCGCGGATGCTGCGCGAGTCGCTGCCGGCCGGCCTCGCGTGGTACGGCGCGCTGCCGCGCGACCCGGCCCTCGAGCTGCCGCAGCGCCATCTGGGCCTGGTGCAGGCCGACGAGCTCGACGACCTCGACGCGCGGATCGACGCGGCCGCCCGCGCGCTGACGGCCGACGGGGTCCCGCCGCTGCCGCCGCCGGCCGCACTGCCCGAGGTCCGCGAGCCGCCGCCGCCGCGCGCGCTCGGCGGCGTGCGCGTGGCGCTCGCACGCGACGCGGCCTTCGCGTTCGTCTACGAGGCGAACCTCGAGGTCCTGCGCGCGCTCGGCGCCGAGGTGCTGGCGTTCTCGCCGCTCGCAGACGAGCCGGTGCCCGCGGGCGCGCACGCGCTGTGGCTGCCCGGCGGGTATCCGGAGCTGCACCTGCGGGCGCTCGCCACGCGGCACCGGGCGCGCGAATCGGTCCGCGCGCACCATGCCGCCGGCCGGCCGATCCTCGCCGAGTGCGGCGGGCTGCTGTGGCTGCTGGACTCGCTCGCCGACGCACACGGCGAGCGTGCGCCGATGCTCGGGCTGCTGCCCGGCCACGCGCGGATCCAGCCGTCGCTGGTCAATCTCGGGCTGCAGTCTCTGGACCTGCCCGAGGGCACGGTGCGCGGCCATACGTTCCACCATGCCCGCGCCGAGGTGCGCGCCGCGCCCGCAGCGCACACGCGCGGCGCACGCGACCACGGCGCGCCCGAGCCGGTCTGGCGCGCCGGGCGCCTGACCGCGTCGTTCCTGCACCTGTACTTCGCGTCGGCGCCCGCGGTCGTGGCCGCGCTGCTGCGGCCCTGAGCTAGCGCGGCGCGCCGAGCAGCACGCGCAGCAGCTCGGAGACCGGCCGGATCGCCGCGCCGAACGGCAGCCGGCCTGCGCCGCGGAAGAACAGCCCGGTCTTCACGTCGCCGTGGACCGCGGCCGCGAGCTGGCGGTCGATGCAGAACTGGCCGAAGCGGCCGATGCCGTCGCGCAGGCCGCACTGGATCAGGCAGTCGAAGGCCATCACGCAGCGGGCCTTGGCGCGCGCGAGCTCGGCCTTGCGCGGTTGCGCCGCCAGGTGCCTGCGCAGCCAGGGCGTGGCGACCGCCCGCGCCGGCAGGCCGGCCACGCTCATGAACTCGACGATCTCCTCGCGCCGCGCGCCGGCGAGCACGGCCTTGAAGGCCGGATGCGCATCGCCCTCCTGCGCCACCGCGAAGGCGGTGCCCAGCTGCACGGCGGCCGCGCCGATCGCGGCGAGCGCGCGCACGCGCTCGTGCGAGTCGATGCCGCCGGCCGGGATCAGCGGGATCGCGTCGGGGTCGAGGCCGAGCTCGGCGAAGAACGCGCGCGCCCCGGGAATCACGGTCTCGAACTCGAAGCGCGGGTCGTCGAGTTCCTCGAGGCGCGTCGCCCCGAGGTGGCCACCGGCGTGACGCGGATGCTCGACGACGATCGCATCCGGCAGCCGCCCCTTGCGCTGCCACTTGCGGACCACCAGCTGGATCCCGCGCAGGTCGGACAGGATCGGGATCAGCGCCACCCGGGGCCAGGGTGCGGTCAGCTCGGGCAGGTCGAGCGGCAGGCCCGCACCCATCACGATCGCGTCCGCGCCGCTCTCGCAGGCCTGCCGGACGTAGTCGGGATAGGCGGTCACCGCGCGCATCACGTTGACCGCGATCAGGCCGTGCCCGCCGGCGAGCGCGCGCGCGGCGCGGATCTCGCGGTCGAGCGCGACGAGGTTCGCCGCGTCGATCCTCGGACCCGCCTCGGCCGCGGGCAGGTGACCGGTCTCGGCCATGAGGTCGGGATGGTGGCGGCGCAGGTCGACCGAGGCGAGGGTACCGACCGCGCCGAGCGCGGCGACCGAGCCGGCGAGCCGGTGCGCGGACACGCCCACGCCCATGCCGCCCTGGACGATCGGCAGCACCGCGCGGCCGGCGAGCCGCAGCGGCGCGAGTCCGCTGCCGGCGAGCAGCTCGGCCATCTCCGGTGGGGCGGCGAGTGCGCGAGGCGGAAGGGGACCGGTCATGCGCTGCCCGCCACGGCGAGCGCATCCTCGGCTGCACGCGCGAGGCCCTCGGCGTCGAGCACGCGAAAGCGCGTGCGGCGCGACTCGATCAGCCCGGCCGCCGCGAGCGCGTGCAGTTCGCGCGACAGCGTCTCCGGGGTCATCGCGAGGCGCGACGCGATCAGCCGCTTCGGTTCGCCGAAGCCGATGTCGGGATCGGTGGGCAGGTCCCGGTGCAGGTCGCAGAGCAGCCGCGCGACGCGGGCGCGTGCGGTGCGCTGCGTGAAGCCGCCGATGTCGCGGACGAAGCGGGCGAGCTTGGCGCCCATGTCGCCGATCAGCCGCGCGGCGATGGCCGGATGCTCGGCGAGCAGCCGCTGGATCGTCGCCGCCGGCAGGCCGACCAGCTGCGCGTCGTCGGCGACGACGGCGGTGACCGGGTACAGATCGCCCCGCAGCAGCGCGGCGAGCCCGATGGTGTCGCCGCGGCCCATCACCGCCAGGATCCGCGCGCCCGGCCAGCGGCCGAGCGTGAGCCGGACCCGCCCCTCGACGACGACGTAGAGCGTCTCGGCCGGTCGGCCGGCCTCGAAGAGCACGGTGCCGGCAGGCACGGACAGCACGACCGCGCCGGCGATCGGCGCGACCGTCTGCTCGTCGAGGACGCCGTCGAAGAGCGGCAGGCGGCACAGCAGGCGCGCGGCGAGCCGGACGTCCGGCTCGCCGGGCGGCACCGTCCCGGCAGGGGGCTGAGGCACCGCGGGACGCGGTCGATCGAGGTGGAGGGGCATCGGGTCCGACGGGAGGCGCGACCCCCCTCTTCCAGCGTTGGCGCAAGGGTGTCACGGCGCGCAGGAGGGGGGCTTGACCCAGGTCAAGCCACCGGCCGCCCCGGGGCCGCGATGCTATCCTGCGAGCACCCGGACTCTCCCCCCCTCTCGATGGACGTACTCCTGCTGCTCCTCCTCATCCTGCTGAACGCTGTGTTCGCGATGTCGGAGATGGCCGTGGTCTCGTCCCGCAAGGCCCGCCTGCAGCGGATGGCCGACGACGGCTTCCCGGGCGCGCGGTCGGCGATGGCGCTGAACGAGGAGCCCTCGGCCTTCCTGTCGACGATCCAGGTCGGCATCACCACGATCGGCATCCTGAGCGGCGTGGTCGGCGAGGGGCTGCTCGCGTCGTCGATCGCGGCGTGGCTGTCGCAGTTCGAGTGGATCGCCCCGTACGCGAAGGGCTTCTCGGTCGCGATGGTCGTGCTGATCATCACCTACCTCTCGGTGGTGATCGGCGAGCTCGTGCCCAAGCGGCTCGCGCTGCTCGCGCCCGAGCGGATCGCCTCGGTCGTCGCGCGGCCGATGGTCTGGCTGGCCGGCATCTCGCGGCCGATGGTGCTCGCGCTGTCCTGGTCGAGCAACCTGATCCTGCGGCTGCTCGGCGCGCGTCGCACCGACGAGCCGCCGGTCACCGACGACGAGATCAAGGTGCTGATGGAACAGGGCGCGGAGGCCGGCGTCTTCCACGAGAGCGAGCAGGCGATCGTCTCGAACGTGCTGCGGCTGGACGACCAGCGGATCGGCGCGATCATGACGCCGCGGATGGACATCTACGCGATCGACCTCGACGACGGCGACGAGGCCGTGCGCGGCCGGATCGCCGACAGCCCTCACTCGCGCGTCGTCGTCTGCCGCGGCGGCCTCGAGCACATCCTCGGCGTGCTGCGGATCGGCGACCTGCTCAAGCCCGCGCTGCAGGGCGATCCGCTCGACGTCGAGCGGCACCTGACGCCCGCGCTCTTCGTGCCCGAGACGATCAGCACGACGCAGCTGCTCGAGAGCTTCCGCCGCGAACGCGTGCAGTTCGGGGTGATCGTCGACGAGTACGGCGACCTGCAGGGCCTGGTCTCGCTGACCGATGTGCTGACCTCGATCGTCGGCGACCTGCCCGAGCAGGACGACACGACCGACACCGACGTGGTCCGGCGCGAGGACGGTTCGTGGCTGGTCGACGGGTCGGTGGGCATCGAGCGGCTCGAGCAGGTGCTCGAGATCGACGAGCTGTCGGCCGAGGACGAGCGCGGCTTCCACACCGTCGGCGGCTTCGCGATGCACCGGCTGGGCCGCATCCCGACGGTGACCGACCACTTCGAGGCGGCCGGCTTCCGCTTCGAGGTCGTCGACATGGACCGCAACCGCGTCGACAAGATGCTGGTCGCGCGGCTGCCCGGCGCGACCACGGTCCCCGTCGACGAGCCCTGAGCGTCCGCCCGGCCGCCCCGTCCGGGCGGCCGTCGCCGGCGGGCATGGAACGCATGCCCACGGGCGCGTCGGACGACCCCTCTCGCGAGCACCGATGACGGGCGTGCCGATGGCCGTGTCGCGACTTTTCGCACACGAGCGTGCACCGGACTGGGCAACGATTCGGTGCGGCGTGACGTCCGGTCACGCTCCCGACAACAATGATCACGCGAACCGTTTCCGTACCGACCGTGCCGGCGGGTGACCCGTCGGCCGCCGCCGACGCATGCCGCGCCGCCGACGCATGCCGCGCCGCCGACGCCCGCCGCGCCGCCGATGCGCTCGAGGCGCTGGACCTGCGGATCGCGCGGCTGGAGGGCGGCGGCACGCGCGTCGCCTGGACCACCGAGGCGCTGACGCGCGACTTCCCCGGATGGCGCGCGGGTCGTGCCACCGCCGAGCTCGAGCCCGACTTCCGCGGCCTCGCCGCAGCGCTCGCCGCGCACCGCGCCGGGGTCGCGGCGCCGCATCCGCTGACCGGCCGGGACGGCCGCGCGTTCGCCGCGACGCTGCGCGGCGTGGGCGCCGACGCGATCGTGCTGATGCTCGCCGATCCCGCGGCGGACGCGGAGGCCGCGGCGCGCCACCTCGGCGATCGCGAGCGGCTGCTGTTCCTGTCGCGCTCGCTGTCGGTGGGCGAGATGGCCTCGACGCTCGCCCACGAGCTCAACCAGCCGATCGGCTCGATCGTCAACCTGCTGCGCGGCCTGTCGAAGCGGATGGAGCGTGGGGTGACCGATCCGCGCCTGCTCGGCGCCGCCGTCGAGCAGGGTGTCGAGCAGGCGGTCTACGCGGCCGGCATCCTGGCGCGCGTGCGCGAATACGTGCAGCCGCGGCGACCGCGACGCGAGTCGGTCCGGCTCGCGTCGCTGGTCGCCTCGGCGATCGCGCTGCTCGACTGGGAGATCGGGCGCGACGCGGTCGCCGTGACGCTCGACGACGCGATCGGCGAACCCGAGCCGCGCGTGCTCGGCGACCCGGTGATGCTGCAGCAGGTGATCGTGAACCTGGCGCGCAACGCGATCGAGGCGATGCGCGCGGTACCGGTCGCCGAGCGGCGGCTGCACGTGGTCACCGCGATCGAGGACGACGCGGTGGTGCTGCGCATCACCGATCGCGGCCACGGCCTAGACGCGGAGACCGCGCAGCGGCTGTTCACGCCCTTCTTCACGACCAAGCCCGACGGCACCGGGCTCGGCCTGCATGTCTGCCGCTCGATCGTCGAGCTGCACGGCGGGCGGCTGTGGTTCGACCAGCCGGACGCACGCGGCTGCACGGCCTGCGTCGGGCTGCCGATCGACACCGACGAGGGCCCGGCATGAACCGCGTGGTGCTGCTCGTCGATGACAACGCGGCCTTCCGCAGCTCGACCGCATGGCTGCTCGGCGGGCTCGGCTTCGAGGTCCGCGAGTTCGAGTCGGCCGACGCGCTGCTCGCGCAGGCCGACGCGCTCGCGACCGATCCGGCGCCATGCTGCGTGCTGACCGACGTCCGCATGCCGGGCACCGACGGACTGCGGCTGCACGACGCGCTGATCGCGCGCGGCGCCGGCTGGCCGGTGATCTACATGACGGGCCACGGCGACGTCCCGCTCGCGGTCGCGGCGATGCGCAAGGGCGCCTGCAGCTTCCTGGAGAAGCCGTTCCGCGAGTCGGCGCTGGAGGAGGCGCTGGACGAGGCGTTCGGGCGCAGCCCCCCGACACCACCGCGCGCGCCGGCAGCGGCGGCGGCGGCGGCGCCGGCCGCAGCGGCGGCCCCCTCGGTGGAGGCCGCCTGCGCCGCCGCGCGGCTCACGGCGCGCGAGCGGCAGGTGCTCGAGCTGGTGATGCAGGGCTGCCTGAACAAGACGATCGCCGATCGGCTCGGGATCAGCATCAAGACGGTCGAGCTGCACCGCTCGAACATGATGCACAAGATCGGCGCCCGCTCGATCGCCGAGCTGATGCGGCGCGTGCTCCTCGAGCCGCGGGGCGCGCCGTGAGTGCGCCCGGCGCGCAGGCGGCGCGGCGCGGCGGCGCGATGCCGGTCCGGCTGCCCCGGCAGTCGACCGCTCGGGCCGACGGCCAGACGCGGCTGCTCGCGCTGCTCGCCTGCGCACGCCTGCCGGCGGCGGCGGTGGCGACCGACGAGCGTGCCGCCGAGCCGTGGCCCGCACTGCGGGTCGAGTTCGATTCGCGCTTCGGGCCGGTGGGCGTGGTACCGACGCGGGCGGGTGCGCCGACCGCACGGCTGTGCGCACCCGACGGCACGCCCGCCCTGCGCGAGGCCGCCGACGCGCTAGAGGCGGCCGAGCCGGCGCTCGCCGCGCTCGAGCGGGCGCTGGGTTCCACCCTGACGCCCCGCGCCCTCGCGCCGATGCCGCCCGGCGACCGCGTCGAGGTCGAGTTCGCGCTGCCCGACGGCGCGGGGGCCCGCGTCGACGCGACCGCCGCGACGCTGCGCCGCCTGCCGGCGCCCGCCTGGCGCGAGCCGCCGCCGGACGTGCTGCGCTACGCGCTCGTCTGCGGCGTGCGGCTCGGCACCGTGCGGCTCGCCGCGGGCGCGGTGCAGCGCCTGCGTGCCGGCGACGTGCTGCTGCCCGTCGACGCCTTCGCGGCGCAGCCCACCGTGCGCGTCGTCGCGCCCGACGGCGGCCAGGTCGCCGCCCTCCTCGATCCGGCCGCAGGCACGCTGCGGTTCGGTGTTCCCCTCGCGCAGGTCAACGCCATGACGCCCGATCCGAGCCCCGACACGCCCGACGCCGCCGCGGCGCCCGACTGGACCCGACTGCCCGTGGAGCTCGCCTTCGAGCTGCCGCGCGCCTCCGTCCCGCTGGGCGTGCTCGCCGGCCTGCAGCCGGGCGCCGTGATCCCGATCGCGTCGGATGCGGCGATGCTGGAGGTGGTGATCGTCAACGGCGGCCGCGAGGTCGGCCGCGGCGAGCTGGTGGCGATCGGCGACGGCGTGGGCGTGCGGCTGCGCGCGCCCCTGGGCGACTGCCGCTGAGCGCGGCTGCGGACGCATCGCGATGGACCTGACCGCATTCACTCCCGCCAGCGCGCTCGTCACAGTCGTGCTGCTGTCGCTCGCGCCCTTCGTCGCGGTGATGGTCACCTCGTTCACGAAGATCGTCGTGGTCCTCAGCCTGCTGCGCAACGCGCTCGGGCTGCCGCAGACCCCGCCGAACGTGGTGGTGAACGGGCTGGCGCTGATCCTGACGATCTACGTGATGCTGCCGGTCGCGATGGACATCGAGTCGCGCTGGGCCGCGTCCGGCCAGACCGCGGCGGGCGCGACCCGCGACACGCAGCGGCTGCTGAACGCGGTCGACGCGGTCAAGGAGCCGCTGCGCGAGTTCCTCGTCAAGCACGCGGCCCCGCGCGAGCGGGCGTTCTTCCACCGGACCGCGCAGCGGATCGTCGGCCCCGAGCGTGCGGCCCGGATCGCCGAGTCCGACTTCATCGTGATCATCCCCGCGTTCACGGTGAGCGAGCTGAGCGCTGCGTTCCAGATCGGGTTCCTGATCTTCCTGCCCTTCCTCGTGATCGACCTGGTCATCAGCAACGTGCTGCTCGCGATGGGCATGATGATGATGTCGCCGGTGACGGTGTCGCTGCCGTTCAAGCTGCTGCTGTTCGTGCTGATCGACGGCTGGGTGAAGCTCGTCCACGGCCTCGTGCTGTCCTACCACTGAGGCTCGCCCGCGATGAACCAGACCGATGCGATCCGGCTGACCTACGAGGCCCTGTGGCTGGTCGTGCAGCTGTCGGCACCGCCGGTGCTCGCGGTCGCCGCGGTCGGGCTGATCGTCGCGCTGCTGCAGGCCGCGACACAGGTCCAGGAGCAGACGGTGCAGTTCGTCGCGAAGTTCGTCGTGCTGGTGATCGCGCTGTTCGCCACCGCGGCGCTGCTGAGCGGTCAGCTGCAGGCCTTCGCGGACCGCGTGTTCTCCGACATCCCGACGCTGCCGCGTCGCTGACCGAGGCCCCGCCCGGCCGTGGACGGTCCGCTCGCGCTCACCGACCTCGCGCTGCTGCTCGGGCTGTCGCTGACGCGGCTCGCGATCGCCTTCCTGATGCTGCCGATGTTCACGCAGGAGGCGATGCCCGCGCTGGTGCGCAACAGCCTGTTCGTGTCGCTGGGCATCACCGCGATCGCGGTGCAGCCGCCCGCCGCGCCGCTCGCGATCGACGCGGTCGCCTGGCTCGGGCTCTTCGTGAAGGAGGCCTTCGTCGGGCTCGCGATCGGGCTGTTCGCGAGCGCGGTGCTGTGGGCGGTCGAGATCGCGGGGACCCTGATCGACACGAAGGCCGGCACGCAGATGGGCCAGATCGTCGATCCGATCAACGGGCAGGCGACATCGAACACAGGGATGTTCCTCGCGCGGCTCGCGACCTTCGTCTTCATGGCCTCGGGCGGCTTCATGTTCCTCGTGGGCGCGCTGCTGGAGAGCTACGCGGTCTGGCCGGTGGCCCGCGCGCTGCCCGCGCCGGGCGCGGCGACGGTCGGCGCGTTCGAGGGCGAGTTCGCACGGATGATGCTGCTCGCCACGATGATCGCCGCGCCGGTGATCGTGATCCTGTTCGTGCTCGAGGCCGCGCTCGGGCTGGTCAACAAGTACGCGCCGTCGCTGAACCTGATCTCGTCGATGCCGCCGCTGAAGTCGCTGATCGCCACGGTGCTGGTCGCGGCGCTGCTCGGCACCACGGTCGACCTGCTGGTGCGCGAGTTCGCGTCGATGGAGACCGCCCTGCTCGAGCGCGCCGCGCGGGTGCTGCGGCGCTGAGCCCCCGGCCGCAGCGACCCCTCGGAGGCACTGGGGTCGCCCCCAGATCGCGGGCGCGGCCGGAACGCGCTACCCTGCCGGACATCGACGCCCTGCGCCCATGACGATCCGCATCCCGCCCCCGCTGCACCCCGCGCTCGCGGGCCTGCAGGCCCCTGGCCTCGCGCCTGCCGGCCTCGCACCCGCCGTCGCGCCCGCCGGCCCGCTCGCCGAGGCGGCGGCGTCGGCATCCGTCGCGACCGCGGCGCCGGCCGGGCTCGCGTTCGAGGGCTGGCCCGCGTCGCCCGGCGCGCCGGTGGTGCGCGGCGACCGGCCCTACCCCGGCGACGCCGGCGATCCGCGCGCTGTCGCCGACGCGATCGCCGGGCTGCTCTTCGACCAGGGCTGAGCCCCCCGCGGCCCGACGCGACCGGCCGTGGCGCTCGTCCGTTCCGCCTCGCCGCGCTGGGAAGCCGCCGCCCAGCGGCTGGTCTCGGCGCTGGCCGCCCAGCCCGACTCGGCGGCACGCAGCCGCCTGCTCGAGCGCGTCGCGGGGCGCTTCGGCAGCGCCCACTACCTGAGCTTCGTGCAGCTGCTCTGCGCGGTCGAGCAGTTCGGCGACCCGGCGGCGCGCACGGTCGTGGCCGACGCGCTCGCCGGCGCGATCGCCAGCGGCCGCGTACCCTCGGGCACCGTGCCGGCCTGGGGCGCGGCGTCACCGCGCCCGGCGGCACCGGGCACGGCGGGCGCCGGCGGCCGCCCCCTCGGCCCCATCGAGTTCGTCTGCGCGGCGCTGCTGCAGCCGGGCGTGACGCCCGCCGCCGGTGCGGCCGACGCGGAGTTCGCGCTGCGCCGTCTGGTCTCGCTGCTGAACGCGTCGCCGCGTGCGGCCGTGCTCTACGCGGCACGGCTGCGCTCGCACGCGGGCGATCCGCTCGAGGGCGCGCTCAGTCGGCGCACGCGCGCCACGCTCGACGCGCTCGGCGCGCACTGGACGCCGGACGAGCCGCCGGAGCGGATGGTCCGGCGGGCGATCGCCGCCGCGCTCGCGCCCGCGCGCTGACGCGCCCTCCGGTTCAGCCGAACCGCAGCGATCCGACCCGCAGCCCGCGGCTGCGCAACCGGTCCTCGAGGGTCTTCAGCGCGTCCTGGACGCGCGCGTGGCCGTCTGCGCGCGGCACCACCGTCAGGTGCAGCACGCCAGCCTCGCGCACGAGCACGATCCGCTCGACCGGCACCGAGGCGCCCGGGAAGGTGAGCGTGACCGTGCGGTCGGACGGATCGGACAGCGGCAGACGGTCCATCAGCCACTGCACCAGCTCGGCGGTGTCGGTGGCGGGCGCCGCCGCGGCGGCCGCGTGCAGCGCCATCGCGGCGTGAAAGGGCGCCGGCAAGGGCGTCTCGATCACGACCGGCGACGCGCGCTCCGCGTCGCGGCCGGCGGCGGCGAGGACGCGCGCGGCCGTCCGCCCGACCTCGTCGGCGCCGGCCCGCGCAGCCGGCGGCGCCGCGGGCGAGGCGCCCGCCGCCGAGGGGGCGGCCGACGCGTCGGCGGCGGTACCGTCGTCGCGGTCGCCATCGGCACGGGCGTCGGCAGCGCGGGCGTCGTCGAGCGCGGCGTCGCGCGCCGGGGCGGACCGGGGCGACGCGCCCTCGCGCGCGGCGCAGCCGAACTCTTCGCGCCCTTCCGGCCGCCGTGCGGCCTCGTCGCGGGCATCGGGCGGCGCCGCGTCGCGTGTCGTCGCCTCGCGCTGGCGCACGTCGGACAGCCGGTCCTCGAACCGGCGGCGCAGTTCGTCCGCCGGCCGCATCCGTTCCGTGCCACCTGGCGCGGGCGGCGGCCCCACCGTGCAGCCGTCGATGCGGCTCATCGCGCGCCTGCGCGCGACCGTCCGGTCGCCGCCGCGTCGGCGAGTTCCTGGAACGCGACCTCCTCCTCGAGGTTCGCCGCCCGTCGCCGCTCGGCGTCGGCGCGCCGCTGCAGCGCGTCGAGTCGGGACTGCTCGCGTCGCCATGCGGCCCGTGCCGCTGTCGCCACCTGCCGGAGTCGTTCCATCTCGGTCTCCCACCAGTTCACGTAGTCGGCCGCCTCGCTCAACGAGCGGGCGACGTCGGCGCGCCGTGCGTCGGCGACCGCGGTCCAGCGGACCCGCTGCGTCGGCTCGAGCGCGGCGAGCCAGGCGCGGAACTCGCGCGCCGCGCGCTGCCAGTCGGCCTCGATGTCGACGGCCTTCGCATGCTCGGCGCGCCCTTCGTCGAGCGCCTCGAGGCTGCGTCGCATCGCCTGCTCGGCCTGTCCGGTCCGCAGTCGCCGCAGCTCGATGAGCCGCCCCCAGCGACGAGACGGACGGCTCACGTCGCGAGCGCGGCCAGCCCGCGCAGGGTCTCGTCGAAGGCTGCGCCTTCCTCGGGGCGCTGCGCGACGAGCGCGCGGATGGCCGGCATGCGCTCGATCGCCGCGTCGGCCAGGGGGTCGGTCCCGGCCTTGTACTCGCCCACCTGCAGCAGGAACTCGACCTCGGCGTGCCGCGCCATGAGCGCACGCACGCGCGCCGCGTGCTCGCGGTGGCGCACGTCGGCGACCCGCGGGAACACGCGGCTCAGGCTGGCGAGCACGTCGATCGCCGGGAACAGTCCCTGCTTGGACTGCGCGCGCGACAGGATCACGTGGCCGTCGAGGATCGAGCGCACCTCCTCGCCGACCGGGTCGGCGGTGTCCTCGTCCTCGAGCAGCACCGAGTAGAAGGCGGTGATCGAACCGGTCTCGTCGTTGCCCGCGCGCTCGAACAGCCGCGGCAGCTCGGCGAAGACCGACGGCGGGAAACCGCGCCGCACCGCCGGCTCGCCGGCCGCCAGCCCGATCTCGCGAAGCGCGCGCGCGAAGCGCGTCACCGAGTCCATCATCAGCAGCACGCGCGCACCCTGCGCGCGGAATCCCTCTGCGATCGCGGTCGCCGCGTGCGCGGCGCGCACGCGCTCCATCGCGGGTCGCTCCGAGGTCGAGACGACGATCACCGAGCGTGCGAGCCCCTCGGCCCCGAGCGCATCGTCGATGAACTCGCGGACCTCGCGGCCGCGCTCGCCGATCAGCGCGATCACGTTGACCTCGGCGCGGCCATGCCGCGCGAGCATGCCGAGCAGCGTGCTCTTGCCGACGCCAGCGGGCGCGAACACGCCGACCCGCTGGCCGACGCCCACGGTCACCAGCGCGTCGAGCGCGCGCACGCCGGTCGCGAAGGTCTCGGCCACCGGCTTGCGCCGCAGCGGATCGGGCGCCGGCGCGAACACCGGCGCGCGCGCGAGCGGCTCGACCAGGGGCGGCCCGCCGTCGATCGGCGTGCCGTTCGCGTCGAGCACGCGCCCGAGCAGCGCGCGCCCCACCGGGACGCGGGGCATGGCCGGGCCGGGCACGACCTCGGCCGAGGTCGACACGCCGTGCAGCGGCGCGAGCGGCGCGAGCACTGCGACGCCACGCGACACGCCGATCACCTCGGCCGGGATCCGCAGGCCGACCTCGCGGTCGACGACCTCGCACTGCTGGCCGATCCGCACGTCGAGTCCGCCCACGCGCAGCGTCGCCCCGACGGTCTCCAGCACGCGGCCGCGACGACGGGTCGTGTGCGCCGAGGCGAGCGTGCGCAGCAGCGTCGGATCGAGCCCGGGGCGGCCGATCACGACGACGCCCCCGGCGTCCGCGACAGCGCCGCACGGACGGCGTCGAGCTGGACCTCGAGCCCGGCCTCGACGACGCCCTCGTCCGATTCGATCTCGCAGTCGAGCGGCTGCAGCCCCGGATCGGCGAGCACCTCCAGCACCGGCGGACCGGCATCGGCCGCGGGCGCGGCGGCGACGGCGGCTGCGACCGACGGGTGCACGCGCAGCCGGACCGGCGACTCCGGGTCGAGATCGGTGATCGCGCGGCGCGCGAGCGCGGCGACCACCGTCGCATCGCCGAGTTCGCCGGCGATCCGCGCGACCACCGCGAGCGCGAGCTCGACGACCGCTGCCTCGCGCGCCGCACGCTCGGCACGCAGCGTCGCGTCGAGTTCGGCGAGCGACTCGGCGAGGCGGCGCGACGCGTCGCGCTCGGCCTGCACGCGCCCCTGCTCCAGACCCTCGCGGCGCGCGCGCTCGAGCCGCTGCCGGCCGCGCCGGAGCAGGTCGCCGCGCAGGGTCTCGAGCCGGCGCAGCGTGGCGACCGCGTCGCCGACGGCGGGCAGCGCGTCGGCCGCGACGATCGGCTCGTCGAGCTCGAGCGCGAGGCCGGCGGCGCGGGCGAGCACGAGCCGCGTCATGCCGCCGCTCCCCGGCGCGCGGTGGGCGGCCGCCAGAGCATCCGTGCCGCGTCGACCGCGCGGCGCAGGCCCGCCGGGTCGACGCCGGCGAGCGCGTCAGACGGACCGAACAGGCGGGCCAGGCGCTGTGCGACCGCCGGC
This sequence comes from Pseudomonadota bacterium, assembly GCA_046046245.1. Lineage (GTDB taxonomy): Bacteria > Pseudomonadota > Gammaproteobacteria > Burkholderiales > Burkholderiaceae_E > UBA4615. The sequence goes on from JBJOKE010000062.1 coordinate 20,042, forward strand.
GGCAGCGCCGCATCGCGGACCAGCGCCTCGCCGCCCAGCGAGGTCAGCGCGGCGAGCGGATCCTCGCCCCAGTGCCAGTCGGCCCCCGGCGTCACCGGCGGGCGCAGCGCGATCACCGCGGACAGGCGTGCGGCGCCGATCGCGGCCGACAGGGGCCGCAGCACGCGGCCGTCGATCGTCCGGCGCAGCCGCGACGCGCAGAGCACGGCGCCGGCGACCCGCGCGAGCTCGTCGCGCGCCGCCGGCTCGAGCGCGGCCCACTCGGGCAGCCGTCCCACGGGCGTGGTGTCGGACAGGCGCAGCCGCGCGGCCTCGCCGTCGCCGAGGTCCGCGAGCGTACGTGCCTCGAGGCACCAGCGGCGGCGGGCCTCGGCGCCGGCCGCGGACGTCGCGGAGCCGCTCACCGCGACTCCAGGCGGGCGTGGGCCGGGCCGCGCCCGCGGCGCACGCGCAGCGCGCCGAACGCGGCCGCCGCGAGCAGCCCGAGACCGAGCGCGCCCGCGATCCAGCCGGCACGCTGCGACAGCACGCCCGCCGGCGCCGCGGCCGCGACGGGTGCGGCCGCGTTCGCGTCGAGCGCCGGGAACAGCGTCACCGTCACGCTGTCGTACGAGAGTCCCTCGACGCTGTTCACGACCAGCGCCTTGATCTGTCCGATGTGCCGGCTCATGTCGACGCCGGGCCGGTGCTTGACCATCACCGAGGCCGATGCGGGACGCGGCTTGTCCGAGAGCGGATCGCGCTCGGGCACCGCGAGGTGCACCCGCGCGACCACGACGCCGTCGATCGTCGACAGCGTGTTCGACAGCTCCTGCGACAGACCGTAGATCAGCCGCGCGCGCTCCTCGAGCGCCGACGACACGAAGCCCTCCTTGCGGAACACCTGGCCGAGGCTCTCGAACTCTTCGCGCGGCAGCCCGGCCGCCCGCAGCGTGTCGACCGAGCGCGCGAAGTCGTCGCGCCTGACCTCGACCGACCAGGTCGCGGCGTCGCGGCTGCGCTTCTCGGCGCGGATGCCGGCCGACTGCAGCGCCGCGACGAGCTCGTTGGCCTGGCGCTCGCTCAGCCGGCTGTAGAGCTCGGTCTCGTTGCAGCCGGCGAGCGCGACGGCGAGCACGAGCACCGCGAGCGCGCGGGCGGTACGGGGCCTCGAGGCGGGACGGTCGGACATCGGGGTCGACGGGTTCATGGCGAGATGGGGTTCAGAGGGCGAGTCGGCTGGTGCGGCCGTCGCGTTCGAGCTCGACGTCGCGGGCCTCGATACGGGCGATCCGGTGCCCGCTCGGCAGCAGCGCCCCCTCGAAGTAGCGTGCGCCGTCGGCGGTGACGACATAGCCGCCCGGACCGTAGACGATGGTCACGACGCGCTTGGACGGATCGAGGGCCGCGGGCGCGGCGGGCCGCGCCGGGCCGGTCTCGACGATCTCGACGGCGAGCGACGCGAGCCCGCGGATGTCGCGTCGCGCGGCCGCCTCGGCGCGTGCGCGCCGCTCGGCGTCGGGCTCGTGCAGGCGGGCCTGCACGACGCCGCGGCCCATGTGGCGGACTTCGGCACGGACGCCGTTGAGCCGCAGCACGTCGGCGACCTGGCGAGCGATCTGCTCGCCCGAGGCGAGGTCGAGCGAGGCGGTCAGGCCGGCCGCAGCGAGCCCCGCGGCGATCCGCGCCCGGTCCGCATCGTGGTCGACGAGGCCGTCCACCACCGGCGGACCCGATGCGGCGCGCTGCACGCGCAACTGACCGAAACCCTCGGCCGACAGCCAGGCGCGCACCGCGTCGGTCGACGCGGCGCGTTCGGGCGCCGGGCGAGTGGGGCCGACCGGCTGCGCGAGCCACACGGCCGCGACCAGCACCGGCAGCGCGAGCGCGACGGCCGCGAGCGGCCAGCGGCGCCGCGCGCGTGCGAGCACGCCGACGCCCCCGACCGGCAGCGGGCGATCGGCAGCGGGCGACGGGCCGGGCAGCGCCGGGCGCCGGGCCGCGACCGAGGCGCGCGCGAGCCGCCGGCAGGCCCGCCATGCGCCCTCGTCATCGGGGCCGACCGCAACCAGCGCGTCGCCGATCGCGAGCGGCGTCCAGCGCGGCAGCACCGCCGGCCGGCCGGGCTCGAGCGCCACGCCGAGCAGCGCGACCGTGCCCGACTCCACCTCGACGACCGCGCCGTCCGGACCGCGCTCGAGCCGGACACACACGCCCGCCGTCGACGGATCGCGCAGCACCACGTCGTTGTCCCATGCGTGGCCGATCCGCAGCGGTCGGTCGGCCTCGAGCCGCAGCCGCGCGCCCGCGCGCGGGCCGTGGACGACCTCGAGGACGAGCAGGTCCGTGTCGACGCCGCGCCCTGGACCGCCGCCGCGCTGCCTCAGCATTCCGGTTCCCTCGGTCCGCCGCAGGGGACCACCATCGGGCGCCGCACGCCCGACCAGGTCTGCACGGATGGCGTCATCACCGTGGTCGGCAGCGCGACCGGGGCCTGGGCCGGGACCGGCAGCACGGCGGGCAGCGGCGCGGGCGCCGATGCACGCGGCGTCGCCACGGGCGCGGGCAGCGACGGCGCGGGGGCGGGCGCGGGCAGCGACAGCGCGGCGGGCGCGGGCTCGGCGCGCGGCGCGACGGTGGCGAGCGCGCGGTCCGCGGCGATCAGCCGCGGCGTGATCAGGATCAGCCGCTCGATCCGCTGGCTGGTGTCGGTGCGGTTACGGAACAGCGCGCCCACCGCAGGCAGGTCGCCGAGCACTGGCACCTTGTCGGTCTTGCGGTCGCGCAGCTCGCGCGTCATGCCGCCGATCAGCAGGCTCTCGCCCTCGAGGATCAGCGCCTGCGTGTTGATCGTCGAACGGTCGACGATCGGGATCGCATCGACGGTCTGCTCGGTCACCCGGCCGTCCTCGACGCCCACCATCATCCGGATCCGCCAGCGGTCGCCGTCCCGGAACACGTTCGGCGTCACGCGCAGCGAGGTGCCCGCCGACACGTTGAACAGGTCGACCTCCTCGCGGCCGGCCACGCGGACGTAGAAGGTCTGGTTGCTGTCGAACAGCGCCTCGACGTTCGACAGCGTGACCAGCTGCGGGCGCGAGACGACGCGGGCCGCGCCGTCGGAGGCGAGCGCGTTGATCCGCGAGATGAAGTTCGCGCCGTTGCCGAGCACGGTCGAGACGAACAGGCCCTGCCCCGAGGGCGTGATCTGCTGCCCGGCGCGCAGCAGCAGGTCGCTCGCGGTGCCGTTGCCGAAGAGGACCTCGTTGCGGCCGTTGACCCAGCGCCAGTTGACGCCGAGCTGCTCCAGGCGGGTCACGTTGACGTCGACGATCGTCGCCTCGACCTCGACCATCTGCGGCGGCACGTCGAGCGCGGCGATCAGTTCCTCGTACATCGGCAGCCGCTCGGTCACGTCGCGCACGATCACCGCGTTCGAGCGAGGATCGGCCTCGATGCGGGCGGCGCCGACGGTGTTGACGACGAAGCGCTGCGGGATCAGCAGCGAACCGTCGGGTCCGATGCCGGCCGCCGGCACCGCGCCGCCGACGCGCGTGGCGGCCGGGACGCCGCCGGCCGCGAGCGGATCGCCGACCTCGGCACCGGCCTGCGGGCGCCCGGCTTCGGCGAGCCCGCCACCCTTGAGCTTGGGCTGGGTCGGAGGCAGCAGGCGATCGGTCGCGGTGGCCGGCGCCGGCTCCGCGGACGCGACCGTGGCGCCCGGCGGCAGCTGCTGGGCGACCGTCTGGCCGAGCCCGGCGGTCACGCTGCGCAGCACGCTCGCCACGCCCGGCACGACGATCTGGCGGTTGCCGAAGGCGAGCCGCGTGTCCTGCGCCCACGCATGCCTCAGGAAGAAGACGCGAAAGCCGATCGGCGGCGTCGCGGTGCCGGGGGTCGGCGCCGCCGCGCGCACCGTGGGCGCCGCGGCCGAGAGCCGGGCGCCGTCGGCCCGGACGAGCTCGTCCATCTGCTGCAGGAACCGCGGTCCGCCGACCGCCACCAGCGTGCCCGACTGGACGATGCGGAGCGTGTTGCGCGAGTCGGGCAAGCCGAGCTCGACCGCACCCGCCTGGATGCGCGCGGCCTGCACCGGATCGGTCGCATAGGTCCGCGTGCCGACCTCGGAGGCCGGATAGACGTGGACCGCCGCGCCGTCGTAGTAGGCCGACATCGAGAAGCTGCGCGCGATGTCGCGGAACACCGACTGGATGCTGCCCTCGAAGCGGCCGTTCACCACGCCCTGCAGCGCGGGGCTCACCGACACCGGCGCCTCGGCGTAGGCGAACAGCTCCTGCAGGAAGGCAGCGAGCGGCTGCTCCCGGGCCACCAGCGCGACCCGCCGACCCGAACCCGGCGGCTCGCCGGCCACGGCGGGCAGCGCCGCGGCGATCAGCGCGACGCACAGCGACGCGAGCGCGACCGCGCGCAGGGGGCCTCGACGACGTGCGCTCATGCCTGTGCCTCTCCGGGGATCCGACCGCCCGGCGCGCCGACCTCGACGCGCCCCACCACCTCCAGCTTCAGCGTCGGGCTCAGCTCGTGGAAGCTGAGCACCGTCGCGTCGAACAGGTCCGCCTCGATCAGCTTGCGCAGGTGACGGCGCAGGTCGATCGACGTCAGCACGACCGATACGCCGGTGCGCTGGACGGTGGCCGCGAAGGCCTTGACGATCTCCATCGCGACGGGCGGGTCGAGCGCGAGGTGCTGGACCTGACCGACGGTGCGCAGCGACTGCCGCATGAAGTCCTCGACGCCCGGGTCGATCAGCAGCACGCGCAGCGCGCCCTGCGGCGCCTGCCGGTGCAGGATCTGGCGGCGCAGCGCGACGCGCCCCTGTTCGGTGAGCGTGTGGACGTCGGCCTCGCGCGAGTCGGGCTCGACGAAGGTCTCGAGCAGGCCGCGCAGGTTGCGCACGCCGACCTCCTCCTCGACCAGCCGCTTCACCACCTCGGTGGCCTTGTGCAGCGGCACGGTGCGCTGCGCATCGCGGACCAGGTCGGGCCAGTGCTCGGCCGCCTTGGTGAACAGCGCCGCGACCTCCTGCGTGCCGACGAAGAGCACGCCGTTTCGGCGCAGCGCCGCGTGGACCGCTGCGGCGACGTCGGCCGCATCGGGCGCCTCGGTGGGGACGCCGGCGATCGGCACCTCCCAGGCCAGCAGCCGCCAGCCGGTCGGGCTCGCCTGCGGGTCGACGTGGATCGCGATCCGCGGCAGCACGAGGCCGAGCCGCGCCTGGAAGTCGCGCTGCACGCTCTCGAGGCGGGCGGCGAGGTCGTCCATCGGCAGCCGCGCCGCGGCGCCGCCGTGCAGCTCCAGCAGCAGCGGTTGCATCGGCGCGACGACGACCGGCTCGGCGGGCAGCTCGATCGGACCGGACACGGGCATCGGCTCGACGCGGACCGGCTCGCGGCCGCCGCGCAGCAGCCGGCGCAGCCGCCGGTCGAGCTCGGGCGTGAGCAGCACGCCGGTGAGCGCAACCGCGCCACCCAGCGTCGCGAAGACAGCGCCGGGGAAACCCGGCACGGCCGCGAGCAGCATGCACACTCCGCCTGCGACCAGCAGCACTCGCGGCTTCGCGCCGATCTGCTTGCGGATCGAGTCGCCGAGGTGGCGGTCGGTATCGTCGGACTGGGTGCGCGTGACGATCAGCGCCGCCGCCATCGCGCCCAGCAGCGCGGGGATCTGCGTGGCGAGCCCGTCGCCGATCGTCAGGATCGAGTAGCGATGGAGCGCCGCCGCGACGTCCATGCCCTTCTGCAGCACGCCGACCGCGAGGCCACCGACGAGGTTCACCAGGATGATCACGATCCCGGCGATCGCGTCGCCCTTCACGAACTTCATCGCGCCGTCGAGGTTGCCGTGCAGCGCGCTCTCGAGCTCGAGCGTCCCGCGGCGCCGCCGTGCCTCGACCTTGTCGATCAGGCCCGAGCGCAGGTCGGAGTCGATCGACATCTGCTTGCCGGGCATCGCATCGAGCGTGAAGCGCGCCGAGACCTCGGCGATGCGCTCGGCGCCCTTCGCGATGACGATGAACTGCACGACCGTGATGATCACGAACGTGACGAGTCCGACGATCAGGTTGCCGCCGGCCACCGTCCGGCCGAAGGTCTCGATCACGTGGCCGGCGTGACCGTCGAGCAGGATCGCCCGCGTGGTCGCCACGCCGAGCGCCAGCCGGAACAGCGTCGTCAGCAGCAGCACGCTCGGGAACGCCGAGAACTCGATCGGCGCGCGGATGTAGATCGCCAGCAGCAGCAGCCCGACGCCGCCGAGCAGGCTGATGACGACCAGGGTGTCGATCGCCAGCGGCGGAAGCGTGACGATCATCATCGCGACGATCGCGATCACGCCCGCGGCGAGGACGAGATCGCTGTAGCGCGCGAACGTGCCCTCGCGCGGCGCGTGCCCGCCCGACGGTGCGCGCGCGCTCATCGCACGTCCTCGGCGAGCGCGACCGGGCGCGCGGTCGCCGCGGCGACGCCGGCCTGCAGCCGGCGGTACTCGGCGAGCACGTCGCGGACGTAGGCGCGCGTCTCGGGAAACGGCGGGACGCGCCCGCCGTGGCGGCGGACCGCGCCTTCGCCCGCGTTGTACGCGGCCAGCACGAGTTCGAGGTCGTCGCCGAACTCGCCCGACAGCACCTTCAGGTGCGCGGCGCCCGCGGCCAGGTTGAAGGCTTCGTCATGCAGGCGCCGCGGATCGGCGACGCCATAGCGCTCGGCGGTGGCCGGCATCAGCTGCATCGCGCCGCGCGCACCGGCCGGCGAGACGGCGTCTGTCCGGTGACGGCTCTCGACGTGGATCAGCGCGTGCAGCAGCAGCGGGTCGAGGTCGTTGCGGCGTGCGACCTCGTTGACGCGGCGATCGAGCCGGCGCATGGGTTCGGTCAGCGGGCCCGGGCTCGGGGCCGGCGTGGCGGCCGCGGCGCGCGACGCGCCCGCCTTCGGCGCCGGCGGCGCGGCGGGCGTCGACGGCGGGGCCGGCGGCGCGATGCGGTCGATCCGGATCACCGGGACCGCGGGGGAGACCGCCGTCGGCGCGCCGGGGACCACCTCGCCCGGTTCGCAGCCGTCGAGCGCCAGCGGCTGGCGCGCCCGCGCCCGGTCGAGCGCGACGACGTCGATCCGTGCGCCGCTGGCCGCACAGTCGGCGGCGGCGCCCGCGCCTGCCGGCAGGCCCGGCCACTGCGCGCAGCCCGCGATCCAGGCCGCGGCCGCGAGCCCGGCCGCCGTACGGCGGCTCCGCCGGGGCCGCCCGTCGGTCGCAGCCTCTTGTGTGTGGAAGATTCGGTCGAACATGGAGCGGCCGAGTATTGGGGATCGCGCCCGAACCGGGGCGGAACTAAGTCACGGCTATAACGTGCCGATCTACATGGAACAATCGCCCTCGGGACTTCGATCTCGCGGACGGGTCAGGGACGATGGCTGACGAGCAGGACGCGGGCGACCGCACCCACGAACCCACGCCGCGGCGCCTGAGCGAGGCACGCCGACGCGGCGAGGTGAGCCACAGCCGCGACGTCGGGCCGACCGCCGCGCTGCTGGTGACGACCGCGCTCGTGGCGCTCTACGCGGGCGACGCCAGCGGCCGCTTCGCGGCATTGCTGCAGCTGTCGATCGACTCGATCGGCCTGCCGTTCCGCGAGGCCGCATCGACGATGGGCCGCGCGGCGCTGTGGACGCTGGTGTCGGTCACGCTGACCGTCGCGATCCCCATCGCGCTGGTCGCGGTGCTGGCGGAGTTCCTGCACGTCGGCCCGGTGATGTCCTCGCACCCGATGACGCCGGACTTCTCGCGCCTCGACCCCGTCGCCGGGCTGAAGCGGATGGTGCAGGCCGACAGCTGGATCGAGCTGGGCAAGTCCGTCGCGAAGACGCTGCTGCTGCTGACGATCGCGGTCCTCGTGTCGGCCGAGCTGCTGCCGCGGGTCGGCGCGCTCCACCGGGGCACGCCGTCGGCGTTCGGGGAGGCGCTGCGGGTCGGCACGCTTCAGCTGCTGGGCTGGACGCTCGCGGTCTTCGTCGTCGTCGCGATCCTCGATGCGCTCTACCAGCGGCATGCGTTCCACAAGCGGATGCGGATGACCCGGCGCGAGGTCGAGCGCGAGTCGCGCGAGGACATGGGCGACCCGATGATCCGCCAGCAGCGGCGGGCGTTGCAGCGCGACTGGGCACAACGCAGCGAGGTGGCCGCGGCGCGGTCCGCGCACATGCTGGTCGTGAACCCGACCCACGTCGCGATCGCGCTCGACTGGCACCCCGAGCACGTGCCGGTGCCGGTGGTGGCGGGCAAGGGCGAGGACCGGCTGGCGCGCCGGATGCGAGAGGCCGCCGAGGACGCCGACGTACCGGTGCTCCGGGACGTGCCGCTCGCGCGGGCGCTGCTCGAGCGCGCCGAACCGGGCGAGGTGGTGCCGGAGGCGCTGTTCGATGCGGTGGCGCAGGCGATCGTCTGGGCGCAGTCGATGCGGCACCGGGACGATGCAGACCGATCCGGCGGCGCGCCGGACGAGCCGGCTGCGGGCCCGGAATCGGGGGAGCGCGCCGGGCCGGCCCGATCGACGGACCCGGCCACGCCGCCGAAGCGGCCTCGCCGGCCCCGCCGACCGTCCGAGCCGCCCGAGGGCCGCCACTGAACCGCGTCAGCCCTGCTGGCGGAACAGCTGCTGCAGGCCGTCGGACGTCCGGTTCGCGACGTTCGACGTCAGCTGGCACTGGAACATGAATTCCTGGCAGCGGACGGTCATCATGATCATGTCGCCCGGCGTCATCTCGGTGCCCGAGACGAACTGCGCCGCCTTGCTCGCGATGCTCGCGGCACGGTCGTCCATCTGGTCGAGCGGCTTCATCATCGAGCGCAGCATCGACGAGTCCGAGGCCGGCGCGCCGGACGGGCCGCCCGCCCGGGCGAGCGCGGCCTCGAAGCCCGAGATCTGACCCGAGGATGCGGACGGCAGCGCAGGCGCGGTCCCCGCGACGGGCGCTGCAGGGGTGAGCGCCGGGGCGGCGGAGACCGCCCCGACCGGCGACACGCTCATTGCTTGCGAGCCGTGGTCTCGAGCGCGTTGCCCGAGGAGTTCAGCGAGGTCGACGCGCTGTTCGCGAGGAACTGCATCCGCATCGACTCGGTGGTCAGCATCGTCAGCATCGCCGGATCCTCGCCGTTGGCGTTGCCCGGACCGATCTGGTTCGACAGGTCGGTGATCTTCGAGGCCTGGTGATCGAGCGTGTTGCCCCAGGCCTCGGCGAGCGCCTGGAACCAGGACTTGCGACTCGCGTCGGTCGAGCCGGTGCCGACGGAAGCCGCGCGCAGTCCGGCGAGCGAGGCGTTGACCGGGGGCGTGGAAGAACTCATCGCGAAGCTCCAGTGACGTGTCGTTCGAACGACCGGACGGTGTCCGGATCGGGTCGGCCGAGTCTGTCACAGCCGCCGGAGCCCCTGCAATCGACCGTCCGTCGGTCGCGACCCCCTTGCAGGAATTTTTTTTCGGCCGTCTCGCGAAGGCGCCGATCCCGACCTCTTATCGCCTCCGGAGCGGTACTGATCGACTTAGGGTCGACCCCAGCTATCGCACGCCCCAGCTTATCCGCGTCCCCCCGGCGATGGTCCACTCCATCCGTCGCCGCGACCGCGGCACCTCGCCTGCAAGGACACACCATGAGCTGCGCACCGATCAACCACTGCCCGCCGATCAACCACTGCGAACCCCGCGCCTTCACGCTGTTCCAGACCTGCGACCCCGGCTGCGATCCGGTCTACGCGACCAACGACTGGGAGATCTGCAAGGACGGCGACAAGACCCGCGTGAAGCTCGACTGCGGCTACACGCTCGAGTTCAACGAGAAGCACTCCGAGATCTACATCATCAAGCCCTGCGGCGAGAAGACCCGCATCTGGGGCGACCCGCACGTCGACTTCGGCGCCGACGGCAAGAACGACTTCGACTTCTGGGGCACGACCACGTTCCAGCTGAAGGACGGCACGAAGATCACGATCAACACCGAGCCGTGGAAGAACAACGCTTCCATGTACCTCGCGAACAACGTCGTGGTCACCAAGGGCGACAAGTCCCTGATCGTCGACGGCCTGTCGCAGAACACGATCGGCGACTTCAAGATCCAGAAGGGCGTGAACGGGCGCGAGCTCGACAAGGCGGTGAACGACGGCAAGCTGACCGTCTACGAGAACCCGCACGGCCCGGGCTGGGTCGACAAGAACGGCGGCGTGGTCAATCAGGAGGACGGCAACCAGACCAAGATCACGGCCAGCGATCCGAAGCCGCTGTCCTACGCCGAGCAGCAGGCGATCCTCGCCCAGTGCCCGAAGCCGATCGACTGCACGCCGAAGTACTGCTTCACCTGGCTGGAGGCGCTCGCCGCGGCGTTCGGCACGGTGCTGACGAAGCAGGTCCAGAAGATGGACTGGATCTACAAGAACCTGCAGGCCTGCTACGCGATCAGCCCGGGCAAGGAGTGCACGAAGCAGCAGTACGAGGCCTACTGCGCCGCGATGAAGGACATGGGCGTGGATACCTCGAAGTTCAAGAGCTACGAGCAGCTCGGCAAGAACGCCGAGGGCAAGACCGTGCTGGGCGACGATCACAAGGAGAGCGTCGCCAACGGTCAGGTCTTCTGGCAGCAGCTGCTGACCGGCGCGTCGCAGCAGTTCCAGCTGTCGGCGCAGACCGGCATGACCGTGCAGAACGCGGTCAGCCAGGGCCTGCAGACCATCGCCCGCGCCAACTGACCGGCTCGGCGACGAAGCCGCGACCGCCGCGACCGCGGGGCCGCGGCGACCCGGAGCCCGCGTCGCGACCCGCGGCGCCGCGATCAGGCGGCGCGCGGGGCCGCGGTCGCGGGCTCGGTCTCGTACAGACTCTCGGGTCCGGAGTGGTACATGTCCTCGGACAGCGGATCCTGGTCATCGTCGTGCAGCGCCGCCGCCTCGCGTCGGCGGCGGCGCAGCACGACGACGGCCGCCACGCCGATCGCGACGAGGGCCACCGCGCCGATCGCAGGCAGCAGCAGGTCGTCGTCGGACGGCACGGACGCCGGCGGTGGGGCCGGCGCCGGGTCCGCGCCGATCGTCGGCGCGACGGCGCGGCGAGCCACGGCGAGCTCGCCCTGCATCGACGAGAGCTTCGCGTCGGTCGCCTCGAGCAGCCGCCGCAGCTTCTCGACGATCGACTCGAGCTCCTTGATCCGAGCCTGGGTCTCGGCCAGCGCGGCCTCGTGGGCCACCGCACCGACCGCCCGTCCGGTGCCACCGTCGCCGTCGGCGCCGCGGGCGCGGCCGCTGCCGCCGCCGAGCACCAGCCGGTCACCGGCGCGCGACGGCGCGGCGGCGATCGGTCCCGGCCAGGGCGCGGCGGTCAATGCGGCACCCGCCTGCGCCGGCGACAGCTCGCGCCAGGCGCCGGCATCGGGAACGGTCAGCACCGCTCCGGCAGGCAGTCGGTGGACGCTGCCCTGGAAGCTCGCCGTGTTGCGGCGATAGAGCGCCATCGCAGCCTGCGCGTCCGTCACGTCGGCGGGCGCGACGCGGCGGGCGATGGCGGTGGCGGTGTCGCCTGCCGCCACAGTCACCGTGCCCGGTACGGGCGCGATGTCGGAAGCGGGCGGGGCGGCCGAGGAGGGCGACGAGCCTGCCGCGCTCGCAGGCACGGGCGAGGCATCGGCTGCCGGGCCGGGGGCGGGCCGCTCGACAGCGGCCGACGGCGGTGGCGCCGCTGCCGGGGCGCCACCCGGCGAGACAGTCGGCTGCACGAGCCGATAGTTGCGCAGCTGCCGGCCGCGATCGGTCGTCAGCGAGACCACCATGTTGAAGTCGGCCTCGGCGACCGGTGAGCGACCCTCGATGCGGATCAGCCAGCGGCCGTCCGGCGTCGGCACGAGCGTCGCCGTCGCGCCCGCGAGCGAGCCCGGAAACGGCACGCCCAGCTCGAGGTAGGTCTCGGGCGACGCGATCGCCGCCGCCGCGGCCGGAGGGACGCCCGGCGGCAGGTCGAGCACCTCGACCGTGGCGCGCAGCGGCCGGCCATGGTCCGACGAGACGGCGAGCGCGCCCAGCTCCGCCGCGCCGACCGCGCCGGGCAGGGCCAGGCAGGCGAGAAGCAGCGGCAGGGGCGGCGGCGCGAGGCGCCTCGCTGGACGGTCCGGCGGCATCGGGGGTCGGTCGGAGGGGCAAGCCCGGGAAAGCGGGAGCTTAGCCGCGCCCCGGCACGCCGAGGCCCGTCGTACGGCGGGCGGCCCGGATCGGCGTGGCGAACGGTCGGTGGGAGCCAGGACGCCGCCGACCGGACACCGGGCCCGCGCCGGACGGCGACGGGCCGGCGGCCCTCAGGCCACGGCGGCCGAGCGACGCTTCGCGACCCGCCGCCAGACCCACGGCCCGACGATCAGCAGCGCCGTCAGCGCGAGCAGCGAGGCGGAGATCGGCTGCGTGAAGAACACCGACGGATCGCCCTGGCTGATCGACAGCGCGCGGCGGAACTGCGCCTCGGCGAGCGGCCCGAGGATCAGCCCGATGACGGCGGGCGCCACGGGGAAGCCGAAGCGGCGCATCGTGAAGCCGAGCAGCCCGAACACGAGCAGCGTCGCGAGGTCCACCATCGACTGGTGCAGCGAGTAGGCACCCAGCGTCGCGAACAGCAGGATGCCCGAGTAGAGCATCGGCTTGGGGATCTGCAGCACCTTCACCCACAGCCCCACCAGCGGCAGGTTGAGCACCAGCAGCAGCACGTTGCCGACATACAGGCTCGCGATCAGGCCCCAGACCAGCGGCCCCTGGGTCTGGAACAGCAGCGGGCCCGGCTGGATCCCGTAGTTCTGGAAGGCCGCGAGCAGGATCGCCGCGGTGGCCGAGGTCGGGATGCCGAGCGTGAGCAGCGGCACCAGCACGCCGGTCGACGACGCGTTGTTCGCGGCCTCGGGCCCGGCCACGCCCTCGATCGCCCCGTTGCCGAACTCCTCGGGCTTCTTCGACAGCTTCTTCTCGAGCGCGTAGGAGAGGAAGGTCGGGATCTCGGCCCCCCCGGCGGGAATGGTGCCGAAGGGAAAGCCGATCGCGGTCGCGCGCAGCCACGCGGGCCACGAGCGCTTCCAGTCCTCGACGCTCATCCACAGCGACCCGGAGAGCTTCTCGATCCGCTCGTCGCGCCGGCTCTGGTAGGCCGCGACGTACAGCGTCTCGCCGACCGCGAACAGGCCCACCGCGAGCACCACCACGTCGACGCCGTCGAGCAGCTCGGGCACGCCGAAGGTGAAGCGCATCTGACCGGTGGCCTCGTCGATGCCGACCAGGCCGAGCAGCAGCCCGACGAAGAGCGCGGTCAGGCCGCGCACCGTCGAGCTGCCGAGCACCGCGGCGACCGTCACGAACGCGAACACCATCAGCGCGAAGTACTCGGCGGGCCCGAACTTCAGCGCGAGCTCGACCACAACGGGCGCGAGCACCGTGAGCAGCACGGTGGCGATCGTGCCGGCGACGAAGGAACCGATCGCCGCGGTCGACAGCGCGGGGCCGGCCCGGCCGTTGCGCGCCATCCGGTTGCCCTCGAGCGCGGTCGCGATCGACGAGGACTCGCCGGGCGTGTTCAGCAGGATGGTCGTCGTCGAACCGCCGTACATCGCGCCGTAGTAGATGCCGGCGAACATGATCAGCGCGCCGGTCGCATCGAGCTTCACCGTCAGCGGCAGCAGCATCGCGACGGTGAGCGCCGGCCCGACGCCCGGCAGCACGCCGACCGCGGTGCCGAGGGTCACGCCGACGAGGCCCCACAGCAGGTTCGCGGGCTGCAGCGCGACCGCGAAGCCCGACAGCAGCGCGGAGAAGGTCTCGGTCATGTACCCGCCGTGCCCAGCACCGGCAGCAGCCAGCCGGCCGGCAGGTTGACGTTGAGGAAGCGCACGAAGAACAGGAACACGCCGATGCCGAGCGCGAAGCCCACCAGCGCGTCGCGCAGCGGCCGCGCGCTGCCGAAGCCGCGCGCCACGCAGGCGAAGAGCACCGCCGCGGCGAGCGGGAAGCCGGCGCGCTGCACGAGCAGCATCTGCGCGACCAGGCCGATCGCGACCCAGACGAAGGCCGAGGGCACGAACGCATGGTCGCCGCGCTCGGCCGGGTCGTCGGGCTCGGCGACGCGCCAGCCGCCGGTGAAGGTCTCGTACAGCAGCCAGATCCCCAGGAGCACGATGCCCCCGGAGACCAGCTTCGGCACGAAGTTCGGGCCGATCCGCGCATAGCCGCCGCCCTCGGGCAGCGCCAGCGCGACCGCGGCCGCGCCGAGCCCCAGCACGAGCACCCCGAGCGAGACGATCAGCTCGGCGCGCTTGACGCCGGGTCGGGCGGCCATCGCGGTCCCCTTACTTGCGCAGGCCCAGCGAGTCGATGATCGTCGTGATCCGCTTGACGTCCTCGTCGACGAACTTCCTGTAGTCGTCGCCGGGCAGGAAGGCCGCATCCCAGCCGTACTTCTGCAGCGACTCCTTCCACGCGGCCGACTCGGTGCCGGCCCTCACCGCGGCGATCAGCGTGTCGCGCTGCGCCGGCGTGATGCCGGGGGCCGCGAAGATGCCGCGCCAGTTGCCGAGCTCGACGTCGACGCCCTGCTCCTTCAGCGACGCGATGCCGTCGATGGCCTTCGGACCCGAGACCGCGAGCGCACGCAGGCGGCCGGCCTTGATCTGCTCGGCGAACTCGCCGAGACCGGACACGCCGGCGGCGACGTGACCGCCGATGATCGCGGTGATCGCCTCGCCGCCGCCCTTGAAGGGCACGTAATTGATCTTCGTCGGGTCGGCGCCGATGGCCTTGGCGACCAGGCCGACCAGGATGTGGTCGGTGCCGCCGGCCGAGCCGCCGCCCCAGGACACCTTGCCCGGATCGGCCTTGAACGCCTTCAGGAGGTCGCCGAGGGTCTTGTGCGGCGAGTTCGCCGGCACGACGATCACCTCGTACTCGGTGGTGAGCCGCGCGACGGGCGTGACCATGGTGAGGTCGACCGGCGACTTCGCGAGCGCGATGCCGCCGACCATCACCATGCCGCCCATCATCAGCGTGTTCGGATCGCCCTTGGCGGCATTGACGAACTGCGCGAGGCCGATCGTGCCGGCCGCGCCGCCCTTGTTGTCGAACTGCACCGAGCCGACCGACTTCGCGGCCTGCATCGCCGCGGCGAGCGCACGGCCGGTCTGGTCCCACCCGCCGCCGGGGTTCGCGGGGATGAGCATCTTCAGCGTGCCGATCTGCTGGGCCCCGGCGACGCGAGGCAGGGCGGCCGAGGCCAGCGCGCCGAACGCGGCGGCGGAGAAGGTTCTGCGATCCATCGGGGATTCTCCTCTTGTGGCGGCATCCGGGCGGCGCCGCGTCGTTCGAGTCGCGCGAGCATACCGGCAGGCCACGGGGCGGACAACTCGCCGCCGGGCGGTATACCCTGCCCGTCGCGACGCGCCCCTCGAGGGTGCACGCATCCGCCCCGACGACCCGAGTCCTGGAGCCCTTGTCCGATGCCCGCGATCTCCGCCGTCCGAACCGACCTCTACCGCATCGCGCTGCCCGTGCTGCTGTCCGACAGCACGCACGGCGACATGAGCCACTTCGAACTCGTGACCGTCCGCATCCGGGACGCCGACGGGGCCGAGGGGGTCGGCTACACCTTCACCGTCGGCGCCAACGGCGTCGCGATCCACGCGACCGTCGAGCGCTACCTCGCACCGCTGCTCGCCGGCCGCGAGGCCGCCGACATCGCCGCGCTCTGGCAGGCGATGTGGTGGGCCACGCACTACGGCGGTCGCGGCGGCGCGGCCGTGCTCGCGATCTCGGCGATCGACATCGCGCTGTGGGACCTCGCGGCCAAGCGCGCGGGCCAGCCGCTGTGGCGCCACCTCGGCGGCTTCGACCCGAAGGTGCCGTGCTACGCGGGCGGCATCGACCTGATGTTCCCGCTCGACGCGCTGCTCGCGCAGACCGACGCGAACCTCGCGCGCGGCTTTCGCGCGATCAAGATGAAGGTCGGGCGGCCGCGGCTGTCGGAGGACGTGGCGCGCGTGGCCGCGATGCGCGCGCACCTCGGGCCCGACTTTCCGCTGATGGTCGACGCGAACATGCGCTGGACGGCGGACCAGGCGATCGCCGCCGCGCGCGCGCTGCAGCCGCACGCACCCACCTGGATCGAGGAGCCGACGATCCCGGACGACGTGTCCGGCCACGCACGGATCGTCCGCGAGGGCGGGCTGCCGGTGGCGACCGGCGAGAACTTCCGGACGCTGTGGGAGTTCCGCCAGATGATCGAGGCGGGCGGCGTCACCTGTCCCGAGCCCGACGTGACCAACTGCGGCGGCGTCAGCGTCTTCATGAAGGTCGCCGCGCTCGCCGAGGCCTTCAACCTGCCGGTGACCTCGCACGGTGCACACGACATCACCGTGCACCTGCTCGCGGCCGCGCCGAACCGCTCGTACCTCGAGGCGCACGGCTTCGGGCTCGAGCGCTACATCGCGCACCCGCTCGAGATCGTCGACGGCTTCGCGGTCGCGCCGTCGCGACCCGGCCACGGCATCGAGTTCGACTGGGCGGGCCTCGAGGCCGCACGGCCCGCGCGAGCGGCATGAGCACGCCCGCCCTGCCCCTGCCCGGCGACGACCTCGCCCCCGTCCAGCGCCCCGCCGGTTCGTTCGCGCGCCGCGCCTGGGGGCTGGCCAGGCCCTACTTCGCGAGCGAGCGCCGCGCACAGGCGATCGGCCTGCTCGCGGTGGTGGTCGCGCTGAACCTGGTCACCGTCTACGTCGACGTGCTGATCAACGACTTCCAGCGCGACTTCTACAACGCGCTGGAGAACAAGGACTACGCCGAATTCACCCGGCAGCTCTGGCGCTTCGCCGGCCTCGCGTTCGCGTTCATCCTGGTGGCGGTCTACAAGTTCTACCTGACCCAGCTGTTCGAGCTGCGCTGGCGGACCTGGCTGACCGAGCGCTACGTCGACGGCTGGCTGTCGCAGCGCGCCTACTACCGGATCGAGCTCGGCGGCGCCCGCACCGACAACCCCGACCAGCGGATCGCCGAGGACGTGAGGCTGTTCACCGAATCGACGGTCTCGCTGACGATGGGGCTGCTGAACTCGGTCGTGACGCTCGCATCCTTCGTCGCGATCCTCTGGGTGGTGTCGGGGCCGCTCACCGTCGCGCTCGGCGGCAGCGAGGTGACGATCCCGGGCTACATGGTCTGGGTCGCGCTGCTCTACGCGATCGCGGGCAGCGTGCTGTCGCACCGCATCGGTCGCAGGCTGATCCCGCTGAACTTCGCGCAGCAGCGCTTCGAGGCCGATTTCCGCTACGGACTGGTCCGCGTGCGCGAGCACGCCGAGAGCATCGCGCTCTACCGCGGCGAGCCGACCGAGCGCACGTCGGTGATCGCCCGCTTCGGCAAGGTGGTCTCGAACTACTGGGCGCTGGTCCGCGCGCAGAAGCGGCTGATCTGGGCGCAGAGCTTCTACGGCCAGCTCGCGGTGATCTTCCCGTTCGTGGTCGCGGCGCCGCGCTACTTCAACGGGCCGCTCAAGCTGGGCGACCTGATGCAGATCTCGAACGCGTTCGGCCAGGTCCAGGGCTCGCTGTCGTGGTTCGTGTCGGCCTACGCGGAGCTCGCGGTCTGGAAGGCGACGACCGACCGGCTGCTGACCTTCGACGACGCGCTCACCGAACTGCGCGCCTCCGGCGACCGGCTGCTGCACGCCGAGCCGGGCCCGGCGCCCGCGCTGCACGACGTGGCGCTGGACACGCCGCGCGGCGCACCGATCGTCGCGCGCGCGACGCTGCGCGTGGCACCGGGCGAGCGGCTGCTGCTCACCGGCCCGTCGGGCAGCGGCAAGAGCACGCTGTTCCGCGCGCTGTCGGGCATCTGGCCCTACGGCCAGGGCCGCGTCGAGCAGCCGGCCGAGGGCGTGCTGTTCCTGCCGCAGCGGCCCTACCTGCCGATCGGCACGCTGCGCGCGACGGTCAGCTATCCGGCCGCGGCCGACGCCTTCGACGACGCGCGGATCGCACAGGCGCTGCGCGACGCGCGGCTGCCGCAGCTCGTCGACCGGCTCGACGAGGAGGCCGCCTGGGACCGTCGGCTCTCGCCCGGCGAGCAGCAGCGGCTGGCGGTCGCGCGCGCGCTGCTCAACGTGCCGCGCTGGCTGTTCCTCGACGAGGCCACGGCCGCGCTCGACGAGGCGACCGGCACCGCGCTCTACGCCCTGCTGCTCGAGCGCCTGCCCGATGCGGCGGTGGTCAGCATCGCGCACGACGACTCGATCGCGCGGTTCCATCGGCGGCGGGTGCACCTGACGCCGGGACCGCAGGGCGCGACGCTGGCCGAGGTGCCGGTCGCCGCGCGCTGAGCCGCGGCCGCGGCCGCGCCGTCAGCCGCGGCCGTAGACCTCGTTGATCTGCTGGCCGACCCGCACGAAGGTCGTGCAGCGCGACAGGTCCTTCAGCTTGCGGGCACCGACGTAGGTGCAGGCCGAGCGCAGGCCGCCGAGGATCTCCTGCACGGTGTCCTCCACCGGGCCGCGCGCCTCGAGCAGCACCGACTTGCCCTCGGAGGCCCGGTACTTCGCGACGCCGCCGGCGTACTTCTCCATCGCCTCGGCCGAACTCATCCCGTAGAAGCGGCGGAAGACCCGGCCGTCCTTCTCCTCGATCTCGCCGCCCGACTCGTCGTGCGCGGCGAGCATGCCGCCCAGCATCACGAAGTCGGCGCCGCCGCCGAAGGCCTTGGCCACGTCGCCGGGCACGGTGCAGCCGCCGTCGCCGCAGATCTGCCCGCCCAGGCCGTGCGCCGCGTCCGCGCACTCGATGATGGCCGACAGCTGCGGGTAGCCCACGCCGGTCATCTTGCGGGTGGTGCAGACCGAGCCCGGACCGATGCCGACCTTGACCACGTCGACGCCGGCGAGGATCAGCGCCTCGGTCATGTCGGCGGTGACGACGTTGCCGGCCATGATCAGCACCGACGGGAAGCGCTCGCGGAAGCGCTTCACGAAGTCGACGAAGGCCTCGGTGTAGCCGTTCGCCACGTCGATGCACACCCATTCGATCGCGCCGCCGGTGCGCGACCAGACCTTCTCGAACTTCGCGAGGTCGCTCTCGAGGATGCCGAGCGAATAGAAGGTGTACTGGTTCTCGGCGCGGTTGTCCGGCGAGAAGAACGCGACCAGCTCGTCGAGCGGGT
Source organism: Pseudomonadota bacterium (assembly GCA_046046245.1). Lineage (GTDB taxonomy): Bacteria > Pseudomonadota > Gammaproteobacteria > Burkholderiales > Burkholderiaceae_E > UBA4615. The sequence goes on from JBJOKE010000062.1 coordinate 39,233, forward strand.
GGTGCTTGTGCAGCGCGCAGTGCAGCTTGTGCGCGGCGAGCGCACGCGCCATCGCGAAGGTGCCGACGGTGTCCATGTTGGCCGCGATGATCGGCACCGACGGGCGCCGCAGCGGCGCGTAGCGGAACCGGTATTCGCGGACGAGGTCGACGTTCGCGCGGCTGCCGAGCGTCGAGCGCTTGGGCCGCAGCAGCACGTCCTTGAAGTCGAGCTTGGTCTCGTATTCGATTCGCATGATCCGGATGATGCGCTGCGGCGCGGATCGGGTAAACTCCCGCCTCCGGTGTCGCCGGTCCCCTCTGCGGGACGTTCCGACCCGTTTCTCCATCGCCTCCGACACCGCCGCGACTCCGGCGGCCCGGCTCACCGGGCCCCCATCGGCGGGCGCGATTCCCCAGCGAGGGTCGCGGTTGGCGCCGATGTACGCCAACCGCCGCCCGGACGCATCGGGCGACAAGGACCGTTTCGCCCATGTTCCGCGATCCCGCCGGCGAGCCCGCACTCGCCCACGACCTTCCCGTTTCCGCCGCCGCGCCCGCCGCCGCGGCCCCGTCCGCCGACGCGAGCGCGCCGGCCGACGCCCCGTCCGCGTCCGGCTTCGCCGCGCTCGGCCTGTGCGCGGCCGCGCTGCAGACGCTCGCGCGGCTCGGGCACGACACGCCGACGCCGGTCCAGCAGGCCGCGATCCCGGTGCTGCTCGACGGCCACGACCTGCTGGTGTCGGCGCAGACCGGCAGCGGCAAGACCGCCGCCTTCCTGCTGCCCGCGCTCGAGCGCCTGGCGCTGCCCTCGCCCGGCCCGCGCGGCGCGCCGCGCGTGCTCGTGCTCGCGCCGACCCGCGAGCTCGCGCTGCAGGTCGAGCAGGCCGCGATCCGCTACGGCCGCTGGCACCGCCGGCTGCGCACCGTGAGCCTGATCGGCGGCGCCCCCTTCGGCCCGCAGCTCAAGCGCCTGTCCGAGGGCGTGGACCTCGTCGTCGCCACGCCCGGCCGGCTGGCCGACCACCTCGAACGCGGCCGCGTCGACCTGTCGAACGTCCGCCTGCTGGTGCTCGACGAGGCCGACCGGATGCTCGACATGGGCTTCGTCGACGAGATCGAGGCGATCGCGAAGCGACTGCCCGAGTCGCGCCAGACCGTGCTGTTCTCCGCGACCCTCGACGGCCGGATCCAGACGGTCGCGCAGCGCGTGACCCGCGACGCGCGCCGCGTCGAGGTGGCCGACCGCGAGGACGCGGGCGAGCTCACCCAGGTCGTCCACCACGTCGACGACCTGCACCACAAGCTCGCGCTGCTCGATGCGATCCTCGCCGGCCCGGGCGTCGCCCAGGCCATCGTGTTCGCGTCGACCAAGGTCGCCGCCGACGAGCTCGCGATGCGGCTGCGCGACGCGGGCCGCGCGGCGGCCGCGCTGCACGGCGACATGCCGCAGGTGGCCCGCGACCGCGTGGTGCGCCACCTGCGCCAGGGCCGGATCGGCGTGCTGGTCGCGACCGACGTGGCCGCGCGGGGCATCGACGTGCCGACGATCAGCCACGTGGTGAACTTCGACCTGCCGATGAAGCCCGAGGACTACGTCCACCGGATCGGCCGCACCGCGCGCGCCGGCCGGCCCGGCACCTCGGTGACCCTGGTGGGCGCGCGCGACCGCCGTCTGCTGTTCGGCATCGAGCGGCTGCTGCAGACGCGGATCCCGGTCGCGGTGATGCCGGGCCTCGAGCCGCGCAGCGCGCCGCCGCGGCGCGCCCCGAGCGGCGACCGACGCGGCCCGCCGCGCTTCGCGCCGGCCGGTGCGCCGCGCGGCCGCGGCTTCGGTCCGGGCGCGCCGCGTCCGGCCGACGGCGGCCACCGTC
>JBJOKE010000075.1:0-16882 GCA_046046245.1 Pseudomonadota bacterium
CGGACAGTGTCCGACGAAACCCCGTCTCAGCCCTTCCGCTTGTGGGCGGCGATCTCGAGCATCGCGTCGCCGATCAGCCGGTCGCCCTGCGCCGAGAGCGCGCGGCCGGCGCCCTCGAGATCGCGGACCTCGCGGTTCTGGCTCAGCTTCGATTTCCCCTCGAGGCGCGTGATCCGGATCTCGATCCCGACGATCGCCTTCAGCATCGTGTCGATGTAGTCCGGCGGGGCGTCACCCATCTTCCAGGGTTTCGGCTGCGCGGCCTCGTGCGTTCGCGTCAGCCGCGCGACGAGTCCGCGGACGTAGCGCTCGTCGTCCCGGATCGTCACGCGCCCGTGCGCGTGGACGACGACGTAGTTCCAGGTCGGCACCTGCCGGTGGGTCTCGTGCTTGCTCGGGTACCAGTTCGGCGAGACGTAGGCGTCGCCGGGCCGGAAGATCACCAGTACCTCGCCGCTGTCGGCCACCTCCTGCCAGACCGGGTTGTTCCGGGCCACGTGCGCGTGCAGCGTGCCGAACTCGCCCTCGGAGGGCGCCAGCTCGAAGGGCAGGTGGTTGGCGTCCAGCCGCCCCGCTGCGTTCGTCACGAGGATGCCGAGCGGGCGGGCGCGGATCTGCTCGTGCAGAACGTCGGTACGGGATTCGTCGAAATGGGCCGGCACGTACATCGGGGCTCCTGGCAATGCGGCTTCAAGTGTCTTCGAGCGGATGCCGAAGCGTACGCTACGGGTGGTCGAAGGCGGCGCGTCGCACAGGGCCGGCATTTCAGGAGCCGTGGATTCGATGACCCGATGAGGGTAGAGTATGCGCAACGAGCATGCGCATTGAATCCGTATGGCAAATTCTCAATCGATCGACGACCCCCCCGAGGTCGCCATCAGGCGTACCGGCAAGCGTGCGGCCAATCTCAGCCTCAGCGCGGACGTCCTGGAGGCGGCCCGCCGGTTGCGCATCAATGTCTCCCGCGTCTGCGACGAGCACCTGCGCGAGGTGGTGCGGCGAGAGGAAGCCCGGCGCTGGAAGGAGGCGAACGCGGATTTCATCGGCGCCTACAACGCTACCGTCGAGGTCGAGGGGCTGCCGCTCGACGCATGGCGGTCGTTCTGACGATGCCACGAAGGGCCCTCGGGGGCATCGGCTGATGGCGCGCTTCGATGTCTTCGCCAATCCCGGCCCGGGCGCCGACACGACCCCTTGGCTGCTGGACGTGCAGAGCGATCTTCTCGACGGCCTCGAGACCCGTGTCGTGATTCCAATGCGCAGCCTCGAACGCTTCCCGCAGGTTCCGTTGCCGCTTCGGCTGACCCCGGTCTTCCGGATCGAAGGCAAGGAATGCCTGCTCGAGACTCCCAAGATGGCCGCAGTCCCGCGGCGAATCCTCAAGACCCCGATCGCATCGCTCGCCAGCGAGCAAGCGCGGATCACTGCCGCCCTGGACTTCCTGTTCCAGGGGTACTGAGCCTCACGGCCCACCCCGGCGCCCTCTGCGGGATCAGCCCGCGTCGCCGGCCAGCATTCGTGCGTACTGCTCCACGCCGATGTTGCCGCCGCTGACGATCACGCCGACGCGCTGCCCCCGCACCGGCAGCCCGGCCTCCAGCAGCGCGGCCGCGGCCAGGCAACCGGTGGGCTCGACGACCAGCTTCATCCGCTCGGCGAAGAAGCGCATCGTCGCGAGCAGCTGGGCATCGGATACCGTGACCACTTCGGAGACCATCGCCTGGATGATCGGAAAGTTCAGCGCGCCGACCTGCTGGGTCTGCGCGCCGTCGGCGATCGTCTTCGGAACGTCGATCCTCACGCGTCGCCCTTCGGCCAGCGAGCGGCGCACGTCGTCGCCGGCCTCGGGCTCGACCCCGATCACGCGACACGCGGGCGAAAGCGCCTTCGCGGCCAACGCGCAGCCGGCGATCAGCCCGCCGCCGCCGACGCAGACCACCAGCGCGTCCAGCGGCCCGGTCTCCTCGATCAGTTCTTTCGCCGCGGTGCCCTGGCCCGCGATCACGTCGGCGTGGTCGAACGGCGGCACCAGCGTCATGCCGCGCTCGGCGGCGATGGCCGCCCCGATCGTCTCGCGGCTCTCGGTGTAGCGGTCGTAGAGCACCACCTCGGCGCCGTAGCCGCGGGTGGCGGCGATCTTCAGCGCCGGCGCGTCCTGCGGCATCACGATGACGGCCTTCATGCCGAGCAGCTTCGCCGACAGCGCGATGCCCTGCGCGTGGTTGCCCGCGGAGTACGCGATCGCGCCGCCGGCGCGCTGCGCGGGCGTGAACCGGGCCAGCGCGTTGTAGGCGCCGCGGAACTTGAACGCGCCCATCCGCTGCAGGTTCTCGCACTTGAAGAAGAGCCGCGCGCCGGTGCGTTCATCGGCGGTGCGCGAGGTCAGCACCGGGGTGCGGTGGGCGATGCCGGCCAGGCGCTGCGCGGCGGCTTCGACGTCGGCGTAGGTGATGGTGGTCATGGCGGGGATTCGGGATGTGAAGGCTCGGGTGCGTTCACTCGACTTCGGCCTCCAGCCGGAACTTCCGGGCTGTCGCGCGAACTTCCTTCATCCTGCCGTGCCCTGGCAGCACCTTCGTCTCGACGTTGACCATGCCCAGGTATTCGAGTTGCTCGATGTCGCGCTTGACCGCGCTGCGGTCCCGTCCCAGCCTCTGGGCGACCTGCGTGATCGACCCGGGTTCTTTCTTGACTGCCCGCAGCACATCGATCCGGCTCGCACCGAGGAGCCTGAGAAGTTCATGCGGATCCTCGAAGCTGATGACGTGCGCGGATGCCAGCGGCTGGCCTGCGTCGGCTCGCCTGGCGATTTCCCGTCCCCGCTGGAAGAAATCCCTTTCGTCGGCCAGCCTGATGAGCATCTGTTTCATTTCGGGTTCCTCGATGCGATCCAGTCTGCTTCGAACCGTTCCTCGAGGTCATCGTAGCGCTTGAAATCCACCGGTGACACCACTCCCATCCAGTGCCGGTGGTGATAGCCGTGCTGGTTGTCGTAGCCGACCACGCGCCCGTTGTCTGCGGCGTGGATCGCCGGGTTGACGCAGGCGAGGTCGTATCGGGTCACGGTGCCGGCGGCATCGACCCAGGCTTCACGCCGGAGTTGGCCGTTGCCCCGCTTTCGGGGGATGTGGTGGACTTCGTCGATGAGCTTGCGGTCTGCAGCCATGAGGAATGATGTCATGGCTGAGGGCGGGCCATGCACACCCGGTTTCGTCCCTGCGCCTTCGCACGGGACAGCGCGTCGTCGGCGGCGCGGATCACCTCTTCGATGCGTCGGCCGTCGTCCGGGAACATCGCCAGCCCGATCGAGACCGTGATCGGCGGCAGTTTCGCGTGGCCGCCGAGCCGGGCATCCGCGAGGTCCGCGCGCAGCATCTCGGCCAGCCGGGCGGCCGTCGGTGCGTCGACGCCGACCAGCGCCAGCAGGAACTCCTCGCCGCCGTCCCAGTCCCAGGCGCCGGTGCCGGCGGCCTGCTGCGTGCGCAGGAAGCGCTCGGCCTGGTAGATCCGATGCGCCTCGATCAGCGCGCTGACTTCCGCGCGGGCCGCGTCGCCGAGCGGGGGCCCCGCCACCTCGGTGCGCGACAGCGCCGCCTGGGTGCGCTCCCGCAGGTGGCTGATACGCCGGGATTCCCGCGTGTCGTCCCTCTCCGGCGTCACTGTTCGACCCTTCCGGATCGGGGGGCCGGGCCCATGCCCTCACTGCTCATGATTTTCAGAATGAAAAGGAGCGACCGTACGGTGTCAATTCGGCAATCGATGTTTTTTTGCGGATTCGTCAACTCCCTTCCCGTCCGCTCGGGGTTCAGTGGCCGATCGCGAAATCCTGACATATCTCGCCGGCGACTTCGCCGCGCGCATCCCAGGTCCATTCCCGCAGGCTCGCCCGCCCGTCGGCCCCGAACAGGATCATCGCCGAAGAACGCGTGCCGTAGTGGGCGTCGCGCAGGAAAATCGGCGAGAGTCTTCGTTCGGCCTCGAGCCCGACACCGGTGTCCGGCAGCAGGTGATCCGGCGCGGGGATGTCATCGCGCAGCAGCGCCAGCACCGGCTCAGGGTCGGGCATCCGGACGAGCGCCTCTGCGAGCCGGGCGCGGGCCAGCGTCAGCTTCGGCCAGGGGGTGTCCAGTCGCGCGTTCGACAGCCCGTAGACGCCGGGCGGGATCGGCCGGACCTCGCCGGAGGCGTTGTCATGGACTGCCAGCGTGTCTCGGTCGCCGGCGAGCAGGTTGAAGCCGGCGTAGCGGTCGCTGTCGGCGCCGAGGTCGGCGAGCACGTCGACCGGCGGGCGATCGTCGGTCAGCGCGCGCAGCACCAGACTGCCGCGCGACGGCGCGTCGGTCGCGCGTCGGGCCGGATCCCGTCGGTTCGTCAGCGCTGCGAAGCGACCGCTGCGGGTGACCCCCATCCAGGTGCCGCCCGCCTCGAGGTCGCGCCCGGCGAGCACGTCGGGCGCGTCGTCCCACCAGTGGGCCGGCCGGGCCGTACGATGACGAAACTCGTCGCGGTTCGCGGCGACGACCAGCGGATAGTCGGGATGGACCTTCCAGGCGAAGACGATCAGGCACATGGCGGTGTCAGGGCAGGTTGCGCAGCAGCACATAGAGTGCGGTGGCGGCGAGGATGGCGGTCAGCGGGTGGCGCAGCTTCCATTGCATCGCCAGCGCGAGCGCGGCGGCGGCAAGTTCGGGCCAGGGGCCGCCGGCGTGCGACCCGGCCGCACCCGCGAGCGCGTGCAGCAGCAGGATCGTCATGATCGCCAGCGGCAGGAAGCGGCCGAGCCGCTGGACGAGCGGGTGCGCGCGCAGCCAGCGCGCGGCGAGGAAGGGCAAGGCCCGCAGCGCGAAGGTGACCAGGGCGGCGGCGGCGATCGCTGCGGCGGAAGTCGCGGGATCGATCATCGGGTCTTCCCGGCGGCGGGCTTCCAGAGCGCGCCCGCGAGGATGCTGACCAGGATCGCGAGGGCCAGCGCGTGCTTCGGGGCGGCCAGCGTCGCGCCCGCGTAGGCCACGAGCCCGACCCACAGCGGCGCGGCGCTCGCGCGCGCCCGCCACTGCTCGACCGCGAGCACGGCGAACAGCGCCGCCAGCGCGAAGTCGAGCCCCGCGAGCGGCACCTCCGCCTGCTCGCCGACCAGCGCGCCGAGCGCGGTGCCGAGCAGCCACCAGCCCTGGTTGGCGGCCGCGATCCGGGCCATCGCCGCGCCGTCGGCGTCCGCCTTCATGGCGGTCAGCAGCGAGTAGGTCTCGTCGGTCAGCGCGAAGGCCAGGTACCAGCGCCGCCAGCCGGCGTGCGGCAGGCGGTCGAGCAGCGACAGTCCGTAGAACACGTGCCGCAGGTTCACGACGGCGACGGCCAGCGCGATCGTCGCGGCCGGCATCGCGGCGGCCAGCATCGGGATCATCACGAACTGCGCCGCGCCCGCGTAGACCAGCGCGCTGACCGCCAGCGCCAGCCACCAGGCGCCGCCGGCCTGCACGAACAGGAAGCCGAACACCATGCCCAGCGGCACGTAGCCCATCGCGACCGGCCAGGTCAGCGCGAGCAGGCCGGGGGCGGCGCGGGGCGTGTCGGCTTCGTCGGGAGGTGAAACGGACATCTTCGGGGAGTCGGCGGGTCGGGGCGCGCATTGTCCCACCGGACAAGCCTGTCCGGGGTATCGTCGTCGTTCCCGTTCGATCCAGGAGATGACCGCGTGGCGGAACTCCGTGAAGCCCGTTTCCCCGAAGACGCCGACTTGGTCCGCGCGATCTTCCGCGAATACGCCGACAGCCTCGGTTTCGACCTCGGTTTCCAGGACTTCGAGACCGAGCTCGCGCAGCTGCCCGGCAAGTACGCCGCGCCCGGCGGTTGCGTGCTGCTCGCCGGGCACGGCGGCGCGGTGGTCGGTTGCGTCGCGCTGCGCCCGAGCGGCCCCGGGGTGGCCGAGATGAAGCGCCTGTACGTGCGCCCCGGCGTGCGCGGGCTGCGGCTCGGCCGCCGGCTCGCCGAGGCGGTCTGCGAGGCTGCCCGCCGCGCGGGCTACGACCGGATCCGGCTCGACACGCTGCCCTCGATGCAGGCCGCCCGCGCGATCTACGCGGAGCTCGGCTTCGTGCCGACCGAGCCATACGTGTTCAATCCGATGCCGGGGGCGACCTTCCTGGAGCGGGTTCTGGGGGATTGACACGACCTCGAATTCCTTACCGGCGTATCATGTAAGGAATCTCGCAATCAGGGGCAAATCCGATGCTCGCGACCCTCACCAGCAAGGGGCAGATCACGCTGCCCAAGGCGATCCGCGATCGACTCGGGCTGGACGCCGGCGCGAAGCTCGACTTCCAGCTGATGCCGGACGGAACGATCACGGCGCGCGCGGTCAAACCCGATGCGCGACGCATCCGCGGCCTGCTCCGGTCACCCCATCCACGGGCCTTGACCGTCGAGGAGATGGAGTCCGGCGTCGATCGTCTGTTGCGGGAGAAGCATCTGCCCGAAGCCTCGTCCGGCCGGTCCGCGGGCGAGTGATCCGTGATCGGCCTCGACACCAGCGTTCTGTTGCGTCTCTGGCTGAACGACGACCCGGCGCAGAATCGCCGGATCGACCGTCTGCTCGCCGAGCATGGCGGGACGCCGGGGGCGCTGCTGGTGACCGATGTCGTCCTCGCGGAAGCCGTGTGGACACTGCGGTCCGCCTATCGACAGGACAAGGCTTCGCAACTGATCGCGGTACGCAGCCTGCTCGATGAACCAGCTTTCGCATTCGAGGACCGCGAGACGGTCGTGATGGCGGTCGGGATGTTCGAGCAAGCGGCCTGCGGATTCTCCGATTGCCTCGTCGTGGCCAGGAACGCCCGCCTGGGCAGCGCGTTCACCGCGACCTTCGATCGCCGGATGCGCAAGCTGCCGGGTGTGCGCATCGTTTGAAGTCACCGACATGGGGCAACCGGCCGCTTTCCTTCGCCCTCGAGGGGGCGGGTCTGGCGCAGTTCGGCCGCGCCGCTATGCCGCCGCCTTTGCCTTCAGGAACTTGAAGGTCGCGCTCCCTCGCGCCGCGACCTCTCCATCGGCCAGCGCGCGAAACTCCACGAACGCCAGCGTGCGGCCGACCTTGACCACCACGGGGACGAACTCCAGCCACTGCCCGGCGCGCACCGTGCCGATGTAGTCGACTGTCAGCGAGACCGTGACCGCGCTGGAGACCGGCAGTCCGGCGGCGCGCGCCTGGCCGACCGCGGAGAGGCCCATCGCGTTGTCGGCGAGAGCCGCGATCAGGCCGCCGTGCGCCATCGCGCGACCGTTGCAGTGCGCTTCGCGAACCCGCACCGCGAGTTGCACCACGTCGTCCGCATGTTTCGCGAAGATCGGCTCCCAGGGCGCGGTCAGCGGGCTCTTGCGCTCATGGAGGACGTAGCCGAATGCCGGGCGCGGGTCACCGGCCGAGTCTCCGGCAGCGGGGGTTTCAGGGGTCTGCATCAGTGGTGTCCTCGTCCGGGGTGGGTGGGGCGCGATGATGTTCCGGCGTCTGGGCTTCGATCCAGCGGATGTGCTCGAGGATCAACAGCTTCTGCGCGCGCAGCGTCTCGATCGAGGCGTCGATCTCGGCGATCCTCGACCGCATGGCTTCGGTCATGTGCTCGGCGCGCAGGCGACCTGTCCGGTAGGCGGGAAGATGCTCGGCGATGCGCTTCAGCCCGATGCCGATCCGTCTGGCCATTGCAATGAAGACGACTTCGCGGACGGCCGCCTCGGGGTAGTCCCGATAGCCGTTCGCCGCGCGTGTCGGGCGCAACAGGCCGAGGCGTTCGTAGTGACGCAGGGTCGTCGTCGGCGTGCCGGTGCGTCGCGCGAGGTCGGAGATTCGCATGTCTGCAGCCTAGCAACCTTGCTGCCGGTGCAAGGTTCCGGGCGCGATCGCGGCTCGAACCGGGTTCGTCTCGTTTTCGCTTCCAGACGATGGTCCGGATCGATGGCAGGATGCGTGCGCGGCGCCGCCCGGCGGGGTGCCGATTTCGGAGGCGGGAAGGCCGGCCGAGTCGGCCGGGCCCGTGACGCTCAGCCTTCCCGCTTCTTCGGCACGACCTTCTCGACCGCCTCGCCGGCCTCCCGCCAGGCCTTGAACCCGCCGCCGAGGTGCGCGACCGATCTCAGGCCCATTTCCTGCGCGGTCTTGGCCGCCAGCGCCGAGCGCCAGCCGCCGGCGCAGTGGAAGATGAACTTCGTGTCCTGCTGGAAGACCGGCTTCGCGTAGGGGCTCTCGGGGTCGATCCAGAACTCGAGCATGCCGCGGGTGCAGGGGAAGGCCCCGGGGATGCGGCCCTCGCGCTCGATCTCGCGCGGGTCGCGCAGGTCGATGAGGATCGCCTCGCCGCGTTCGACCGCCGCCTTCGCGTCGGCCACGTTCAGGGTCTCGACCTGGGCGTTGGCCTCGTCGAGCAGCGCCTGGATGCCTCGGGTGATCGTCTGTGCCATGTGTTCTCCCTCAGTCCGCGGCCAGCTTGCGTTCCACCGCCCGGACGAAGAACGCCGCCCCGAGCGGCAGCGCCGCGTCGTTGAAGTCGTAGCCCGGGTTGTGGATCTCGCAGCCGCCGTCGCCGACGCCGTTGCCGATGTTGATGTAGCAGCCGGGCACCTTCTCGAGCATGAAGGAGAAGTCCTCCGAGCCCATCACCGGCGCGGTGTTGCGGTGCACGTTCCCGGTGCCGACCAGTTCCTCGCAGACCTCGGCCGCGAAGTCGGCCTCGGCCGCGTCGTTGACCAGCGGCGCGAAGTTGATCCGGAAGTCGACGCTCGCGGTGGCGCCCATCGCTTCGGCGACGCCCTTCGCGGTGCGCCGCATGTTCGCCTCGACCAGCCCCATCACTTCCTTGGAGAACGCGCGGACCGTGCCCGAGACGCGCGCGGTCTGCGGGATCACGTTGTAGGCGTCGCCGGCGTGGAACTGCGTGACCGACAGCACCGCGGTGTCGATCGGCTTCACGTTGCGCGAGACGATGGTCTGCAAGGTGGAGACCATCTGCACGCCGACGATCAGCGGGTCCACGCCCGCCTCGGGCCGCGCGCCGTGCGTGCCCACGCCCGTGATGTCGATGTCGAAGAACGCGCCGCCGGCCATCATCGCGCCCGCGCGGACGTTGAACTGCCCGACGGCCAAGTTCGGCCGGTTGTGCATGCCGAAGATCGTGTCGCACGGGAAGCGCTCGAAGAGCCCGTCCTCGAGCATCGCGAGCGCGCCGCCCAGCCCCTCCTCGGCCGGCTGGAAGATGAAGTTGACCGTGCCGTCGAAGTTGAGCGTCTCGGCCAGGTACTTCGCCGCGCCCAGCAGCATCGCCGTGTGCCCGTCATGGCCGCAGGCGTGCATCCGGCCCGCGTTCGTCGAGCGGTGCGCGAAGTCGTTCGCCTCGTGGATCGGCAGCGCGTCCATGTCGGCCCGCAGGCCGATCGTCCGCGACGAGGTCCCGTTGCGCAGCACACCGACCACCCCGGTGCGCCCGATCCCCCGGTGCACCTCGATGCCCCAGGACTCGAGCCGCCGCGCGACCAGGTCCGCGGTCCGGGTTTCCTCGAAGCCGAGCTCCGGGTGCGCATGGATGTCCCTGCGCCAGGCCGTCATGTCCGGGTGCAGTTCCCCGATCCGAGCAATTGCGTTCATCCGATCCTCTCCTCCTGAAGTTCGTGCGACATCCCGTCGTGAGATTCAGTGTCGCTTCATCCCGGCCGCCGCCGATGTCGGTCGCGCCCGCACCCGACACAGGACCTCGGCAAGCGCCTGCCCCCGCACGGACGCCCCAAGAAGCCTCACACCGCCTCCACCCCGCACCAGTGCGCCATGAACAGCGCGATCGTCTTCGTCACCCGCCGGATCGACTCGATGTCGACCCGCTCGTCGAACCCGTGGATGCTCTCCGAGGTCGGCCCGTAGACCATCGCCGGGATGCCCGCGTACAGCCCGAAGAAGCGCGCGTCGGTGGTCGCGGTGCTCGCGACCGTCTCGAGCGCCTGTCCGGTCACCGTCTCGTGCGCGCGCGCCAGCGCCGCCTGCGCGTCGGTGCCCTTCGGCAGCTCGTAGCCCTCGGCCTGGAAGCCGTGATAGACGACCTCCGGCGGGTTCGCGGCGAGGAAGGGGTCGCCCTTCGAGGCCCGCGCGATCGTCGCCTCCACTTCCCGGCGCACCTCGGCCAGGTCCATGCCCGGGAACATCCCGATCCGCATGTCGAAGGTGCACCAGGCCGGCACGCTCGAGGTCCAGTCGCCGCCTTCGATCCGGCTCAGCACGAAATTGATCGGGTGCGCGTGACCCTCGAAGGCCGGGTGACCGTGCGCGTTCCAGGCGTGCTCGAGCGCGTGCAGCGCCTGCACCAGCGGGTAGGCGGCCTCGATCGCGTTGGCCCCGGTGCCGGCGTAGGCCACGTGCGTCGGCCGACCGCGCACCTTGACCTGGAACCACATGACGCCGACCTGCGCCTTCAGCAGCGCCTCGCCCATCGGCTCCGGGATGATCACCGCGTCGGCGCGGTAGCCGCGCTGCAGGCAGGCCAGCGCCCCGTTGCCGGTGCACTCCTCCTCGACCACCGACTGCAGGTAGACCTCGGCCGCCGGCGCCACGCCTGCCGCCTTCAGCGCGTCGAGCGCGAACAGGTTCGCGGCCAGCCCTGCCTTCATGTCGCCGGCGCCGCGGCCGTACATCCAGCCGTCCTTCACCACCGGTTCGAACGGCGGGTTCGTCCACATGTCGTGCGGTCCGGTCGGCACGACGTCGATGTGGCCGTTCAGGATCAGCGAGCGGCCCTTGACCGCGCGCGGCCGGTGCGTGCCGACCACGTTGAACGCGTTGTCATAGGAGACCGCGACCGGCGAGAACCCCGGCAGGTGGCGAATATCGTCGACCTCGATCTTCCAGCGGTCGACCGCGAGGCCGCGCGCGTGCATCGCGGCGGCCATGAAGTCCTGCGCGGGCGCCTCGGCGCAGCGCAGCGACGGCATGCGGGTCAGGTCGGCGAGGAAGCGCAACTCCTCGTCGAAACGGGCGTCGACGGCATCGAGGATGCGTCGGTCGAGATCGGCATCGGACATCGGGGTTCGGGCTCCTGCGGTGGTGCGCCGCCGGGCCGGCCGGCTTTCGGCGCGGTCGATCGGATCCGGCGGGCGCGGATCCGGGCGATGGTAGCGCAGCGCTCCTGGCGCGAGGCCCGTGCCCGTACGCATCGTCGTCGTCCGCTCGACCGTGCCGTTCCGATCCGGCATCATCGCTGCGCCGCAAGCCTTGCTCCCGGAGCCTCATGCACACCGAACGCCCCGCTTCACCCCGCCGCGCCACGCCCGCCCGCTTCCGGAGGTCGGCGTGATCCGCCGCGCCTGGCATCCGGTGCGCGCGCTGATGTCCGAGCTGCGCTGGTCCTACCTGCCGCCGCTGATGGTCTACATGGCCGCCGGCATCTCGGGGCTCACCAACATCGTCGGCACCTTCTTCGTCAAGGACTATCTCGGTCTGTCGGCCGAGTTCCTTGCGGCGCTCGGCTTCTGGGCCGGTCTGCCCTGGGCGCTGAAGATGCCCCTCGGCCACCTGGTCGACCTGCTCTGGCGATGGAAGGCCGCGTTCGTCTTCCTCGGCGCGGGGCTGATCGCAATGAGCCTCGCGATCATGATCGGCCTGCTGGCCCACGCCGATGCGATGCGCGGGATCGCGAGCGTCGAGGCCTGGTACGTGACCGCGGCGCTGCTCGCGCCGATCGGCTACGTGATGCAGGACATCGTCGCCGACGCGATGACGGTCGAGGCGGTGCCGGCGGTCGAGGATGACGGCACCCCGCTGCCCGATGCACGGCGGCGCGGGATGCACACGACGATGCAGACGCTCGGCCGCGTCGCGATCATCGGCGGCGGACTGCTCGTGGCGCTGGTCAACGTGGTGATGATGCGCGGCGTGCAGAACCTCGAGGAAAAGGCCCGTGCCGCGGTCTATGTCGCGGTCTACGAGTACGCGCTGCTGATTCCCGTGGTGTCCGTGCTCGGCGTGCTGCTGGCGATGGCGATGCGCGTGTCGACACGACGCAGGCTCCTCGGCGCCGGTCTTTCCCCCGACGAGGTGGCGCGACGCATCGATGTCCAGGAGGCGCCTCCGCCGGTCAACTGGTGGGTGCTCGGCGGCGGCCTGGCGTTCGCCGCGGTCTCGCTCGCGGTCGGGCTGGGCGGCCTGAAGTACGGCCAGGAGCTGGTGTTCGCCGCGTCGACGACCGTCATCGTCGTGCTGATGTGGCGTCTGGTGCGCGAGCTCGAGCCACAGGCGCGGGCGACCCTGCTCGGGACGGCGGTGGTGATCTTCGTCTTTCGCGCGCTGCCCGGGCCGGGCGCGGGCGCGACCTGGTGGATGATCGACGAACTGCGCTTCGATCAGCAGTTCCTGTCGGAGCTCTCGCTGATCGGCAGCACGCTGACGCTGGTCGGCCTGTTCGCGTTCCGGCGCTTCATGGCCGAGCGCTCGATCTATCACGTGGTGGGGATGCTGACGGTCGCCGGAACGGTGCTGGCGCTGCCGACGATCGGCATGTACTACGGGCTGCACGAATGGACCGCGGCGCGGACCGGCGGGGTGGTCGACGCGCGTTTCATCGCGGTCATCGATACCGCGATCGAGTCGCCGCTGGGCCAGATCGCGATGGTGCCGATGCTGGCCTGGATCGCGAATTCCGCGCCGGCCCGGCTGAAGGCCACCTACTTCGCGGTGATGGCGTCGTTCACGAACCTCGCGCTGTCGGCGGCCCAGCTCGGCACCAAGTACCTGAACCAGTTCTACGCGGTCACCCGTCAGGTGAAGGATTCGGCGACGGGCGCGATCAAGGTGCCGGCCGACTACTCCCAGCTCGGCGAGCTGTTGGTCGTGGTCACGTCGATCGGTTTCATCGCGCCGATCGCGGCGATCCTTCTGGTCAGGCTGGCCCGGCTCCGGAGCGCCTGAGCGCCTCTCCGAGCGCCTCGCAGAAGCGCCCGAGCATCGCCTCGGGCAGCCGGTCCACGCCCGCGGCGCCGCGGCGGCCGCCGCCGCCGAACGGTGCGCAGATCTCGTGGGCGGCCACCGGCGAGCCCAGGGGCATCCGAAGGCTCAGTTGCAGCACTTCGCCCTCGCCCGGGGCGGCCGGACCCCGCGGCACTGCGATGACCTGCGCGCGGCCCGGATCCTCGTTGAACACCAGGTTCGCGTAGCTGCCGCTGACGCGTCTCGCCCAGGCCGCCTCCGGCAGCCGGTGCAGTCGGGCGACGGCATCGACCGGAATCGGCGCGCAGGCACGCGCGCGGGCCAGATCCTCGGTCCTCGCCGTGCGCAGCCGCTCGAAATGCGGTTCGCCGTCGATGAAGCCGTCGGGTTGCGGATGACCCGCCAGCGCGCGGTACAGCGCCGCCGGCCGGTAGACCAGATCGTCCTCGGTCATCCCGTAGGCGTTGTAGTTCAGGCACTCGCCGAGTTCGCGCCAGCGCGCCAGCGTCGCGTCATCGCGTTCGAGCGATGCCGCGAGCGCCCGCGCCGGTGCCGCCAGGTTGTCGCCGAACGCACCGACGACCGCCCACGGGCGATGTCGCCCCGCGAGCCGGCGATCGACCAGGATGCTCGTGCAGACGGTGGGCGCAGTGTCGATCGTCGCATCGAGCAGCGGGTGCGTCGGGATCTCCCCCGGTTCATGGTGGTCGACATAGGTCACCCGGACCCCGAGCGCGAGCATCGCGACGAGCGCGTCGCGGTTGCCGGGCATCGCGATGTCGAGCGCGGTCACCAGGTCGCCGGCGGCCGGCCGGATACGGCCGAGCAGCGCGTTCTCGCGCTTGGTTCCGGTGACCAGCTCCGCCTCCGCGGGTTCCGTGAGCCTGAGCTGGTGAAGCGCGCAGATGCCGTCGGCATCGCCGTTGAAGACGTCGTATCGGAGCATGGAGCGGTCGGTGTCGGTCATCGGTCAGGAGGCCGGCTGTCGGGCTTCGTCGAGCAGCCATTGCGCGAGTGCGCGGGTTTCGGGCCGTTCCGCGGTCAGCGGGTTGACCAGTACGAAGTAGGCGCGCGGGGACGCCATCTTCGCCTCGAACGGGGAGACCAGGCGGCCGTCGGCGAGCAGCGCGTCGACCAGCGGCCGGCGGCCGAGCGCGACCCCCTGGCCATGGACCGCGGCGGCGATCTCCTCGTCGTAGTTCGAAAAGGTCAGCATCGCGCGTGGCTCGAGGTCGGGCTCGCCCATCGCGGCGAGCCAGGAGCGCCATTCCTGGGGCAATCCGATCGATGCGGCCGTCGCCAGGTCGATCCGCAACAGCGTGTGTTGCGCGAGATCGGCGGGCCGGCGCAGCGGCGGGGATCCAGGCGAGAGCAGGGCGGGGCTGCAGACCGGCAACACCTCCTCGTCGAACAGTTTCGTGCCTTCGGACGCGCTGGAGGACTCGTACCGCACTGCAACATCGATTTCGTCGCGAACCAGATCCCGGCGCTCGAAGGTGGCGTCGATCCGGACATCCACGCCGGGATGCCTGCGCGTGAAGCGCACGAGCCGCGGGATCAGCCACAGCGAGGCGAGGCCCGGGGTCGTCGTCACCGTCAGCACGCTGCGCGTCGACGGGGCGCGCAATCGGGCGATCGTGTCGCGGAGCTGACCGAGCGCCTGTCCGCAGGCCGTCGCGAGCACCTGCCCTTCGGGCGTCAGCTCGAGCGATCGGTGTCCGCGACGGAACAGCGAGACCTTCAGTTCATCCTCGAGCGCGCGGATCTGCCGGCTGACCGCCGACTGCGTCACGAAGCGTTCCTCGGCGGCGCGCGTGAAGCTGAGCTGACGAGCGGCGGCCTCGAAAGTCAGCAGCAGATCGAGCGGCGGCAGCCGCAGGTTGCGCTCAGGCATGCGTCAACGGAATGCGAGGGATTCCGAACGATCGTTTGAAAAGGCTTTGTTGCACCACAATAATTCCGTCACTCGACGAATGCCCGCGCAGGTTCGCATCCCGCAGCCGCCGGTCTCTCGACGCAGTACAACAGGAGTTCCCCATGATCATCGATTCCGACATCTCCCGTCTGAGCATCGCCAAGGGCGAAATGATCCGGTTGCCGAAACCGGCCGGCGCGACGATCGCCGTGATGAGCGGACGCCTCTGGCTGACCCAGGATCATGACGCGCGCGACATCATGCTGTCACCCGGAGACAGTTTCGAGATCGAAGGCACCGAGCTGGTGTTGATGGAAGCGCTCGAGCCGGCGCAGATCGCGGTGCTGCCGGCGGTCGGCCAGACCGTGACCCCCGCCCGCAGCCGCGCGCCTGTCGCGACGCCGTTCCGTCTGCCGGCGGAGTGGCATGGTGGTGTCGGTGCCTGGATGCCCGCGCTGCCGCGCCACGCGATCTGAAGGCGGCGCGTCTTCCGCCGGCCCTTTTCGAGAGGAGGCCCGGGCGCGGCCCGGGCCTGAGGGGCGGCGTCCCGGTTCGCCGGTTCACGCAGGCGTGAAGAGCGGCACCGCCTGCCCGTCCTCGGCAGGCTTGAAGATCACCCGGACCCGCTGGCCGATCGCCAGCGCATCGAAGTCGCAGTCGGCCAGATTCGTCAGCATCGTGACGCCCTCGTCGAGGGTCACGTAGGCAACCGCATACGGCACCGGGGTGCCGCGGCGCATCGGGCTGAAACTGTAGATGGAGCCGCGACCCGCGGACTCGGCCCACTCGGTGCGGTCCGAGAAGCAGAACGGGCAGACCGCGCGCGGATAGTAGTGCGGCTCGCCACAGTCGTTGCAGCGCATGTACAGCAGCCGCCCCTGCGCGGCGGCCTCCCAGAACGGGCTGTTCTCCGGCGTCACCGCCGGGGCGGGCATCTTGCGTTCGCTCATCTTCGTCACTCCCGCTCGAGGATCAGGGTCGCGCTGCCGTGGCGCGTGCTCAGGTTGCCGCCGATGCCCTGCGCGAGCGCCAGGCCGCAATCCTTCACCTGCACCGCAGGATGCGCCTCGCCGCGCAGCTGGCGGACCGCCTCGATCACCTTCGTGATGCCGCCGCGGTTCGCGGGGTGGTTGTTGCACAGCCCGCCGCCATCGGTGTTGAACGGCAGCTTCCCGACGCCGGCGATCAGGTTGCCGTCGGCGACGAACGCCCCGCCCTTGCCCTTCTCGCAGAAGCCGAGATCCTCGATCTGCATCAGCACGGTGATCGTGAAGCTGTCGTAGATCGACGCGTAGCGGATGTCTGCCGGCGTCACGCCAGCCTCCTCGAATGCGAGCGGTCCGGACCAGCGCGCGCCGCAGTACGAGAGGTCGACCTTGCCGCCGAGCTGGCCTTTCGGCGACTCCCCTGCGCCGAGGATCCGCACACGCGGACGGTTCAGGCTGCGCGCGATCTCGGGACGCGCGACGATCAGCGCGCCGCCGCCGTCGCTGACCACGCAGCAGTCGAGCCGGTGCAGCGGATCGGACACCATCGGCGACGCGAGCACGTCCTCGACGGTGACGACGTCGCGCAGCATCGCGTGCGGATTGTGCTGCGCGTGGTGCGACGCGGCGACCTTGATCCAGGCGAGCTGTTCGGGCGTGGTGCCGTGGTCGTGCATGTGCCGCATCGCGACCATCGCGTAGCCGTTCGCGGTGGCCAGGCCGTAGGGCGCTTCATAACCGGCGTCGGGCGCGGCCGCTCCGTAGTTGCGCGGCTGCGTGCCGGCCCAGCCGTCGGAGCGCGGCCGGCCCGCCAGCGTGATCAGCGCGACGTTGCACTTGCCGACGGCGATCGCCTGCGCCGCATGCGCGACGTGCGCGATGTACGAGGAGCCGCCGATGTCGGTCGAATCGACGTGCCGGACCTTCAGGCCCATGTAGTCGACCATCGACAACGGACCGAGCCCCGGGGCGTCGCCGGCGCAGAAGTAGCCGTCGATGTCGTCCTTGGTCAGACCCGCGTCGGCGAGG
>JBJOKE010000028.1:0-187422 GCA_046046245.1 Pseudomonadota bacterium
CGTGGGGGCGCCGAGCGCATCCTCGGGCTCGCGGTGTCGATTCCGCTCGCCGGCGCGGCACGCGCCGCCGCCGTGGACGAGGCCGCCGCGCAGGCGCGGGCGGCGGCCGCGCGCGAGGCGGCGGTCCGCCGCCGGCTCGAGGCCGAGGTCGAGGGGGCGGTGCTGCGCGCCGCCGGCGCGCGCGACGGCTGGCAGCGGCTCGACGCGGCCGCGGCGCGGCTCGAGTCGGCCGCGGCGCTGTCGGCCCGCGCGTACGCGCTGGGCGAGGGCGCGATCGGCGAGGTGCTCGTCGCGCGGCGACTCGCCTCGGACGCTCGGCTCGCCGCCGTCACGGCCGGCGTCGACGCCGCACAGGCGCGCTACCGGCTGCTGCTCGACGCCCACGCGCTGTGGGACTTCGACGACGACGCGGCGGACGACGGCCCGCGGTGACGGCGGGCGTCGTTGCGCGCGGGCGGTCAGGCGGTCGCGCCGCCCCGCCGCCGCACGACCGTCGGCCCGACGCGTCGCTCGATCGCCTCGCGCAGTCCGCCGCGCAGCCCGAGCAGGAACGCGATCTCGGCGGCGACGAACAGCGGTCCGACCAGCAGGCCGACCACGTCGTCGAGGAACGCCGGCTTGCGGCCCTCGAACGCGTGGCCGACGAACTGCACGATCCAGCCGGCGACGAACAGGCCCGCGCCCCAGCCCAGCCAGGTCGCGGTCGGCCCGGCGGCGAGCGGCGCGGCGAGCGCGAGCATCGCGGCGGTGGCCACCGCCATCGCCGCGCCGAGCGGGCGGTCGAGCGCGAGCCACCACGCGCAGGCCGCGACCGAGACGAGCAGCGCCGGCGTGACCGCCAGGGGGCCCACCTGCAGCAGCGTCGGTCGGGACAGCAGCACGACCACCGCGAACACGATCGCCGGGATGCCGACGAGATGGGTCGCGATGTTGCGCCGGTCGCGGTGGCAGGCCGCGTAGCCGGCCAGCTGGTCGGTCAGGGTCTTCACGGAGCGTCTCCTCCCTCTGGGGCCTGCACGGCGGGACGGAACGGTGCCGACCCGTGGATCCGATTCTAGGCCGCTCTCCGGCCGGCGGGTAACATCGCCGGCTCCCCACCGCGCCCAGGACGCCGTCCCATGGACCTCCCGGTCAACACGTTCAAGCACGCGCTCGCCGCCGGCCGCCCGCAGATCGGCCTGTGGTCGACGCTGTCGTCGCACTACACGGTCGAGCTCGTCGCCGGCGCCGGCTACGACTGGATCCTGCTCGACATGGAGCACTCGCCGAACGACCTCGAGTCGCTGGTCGGGCAGCTGCAGGCCGCGGAGCCGTACCCCACCCACGCCGTGGTCCGGGTGCCCTGGAACGATCCGGTGCTGCTCAAGCGCGTGCTCGACATCGGCGCGCAGTCGATCCTCGTGCCGATGATCAACACCGCCGCCGAGGCGCGGGCCGCGGTCGCCGCGATGCGCTATCCGCCCAAGGGCATCCGCGGCGTGGGCGGCACCACGCGCGCCACGCGCTGGGGCCGGATCAAGGGCTATCCGCAGAAGGCCGAGCGCGAGCTCTGCATCCTGCTGCAGGTGGAGACGCCCGAGGCGCTCGACAACATCGAGGCGATCGCCGCGGTCGACGGCGTCGACGGCATCTTCATCGGACCCGCGGACCTTCACGCGACCTTCGGCCACATCGGCGAGCGCCACCATCCGGACGTCTGGCCGCGGATCGAGGATGCGGTGCGCCGCATCCGCGCGGCCGGCAAGGCACCGGGCTTCCTCACGCCGGCCGAGGACGACTCGCGCCGCATCCTCGAGCTCGGCGGCCTCTTCGTGGCGGTCGGCAACGACGCGGGCCTGCTCGCGCAGGCAGCCGACGCGCTCGCCGCGCGCTTCAGGACGCCGAAGGCCTGACGCGGTGTCGCCCGCCCCGCCGGTCCCGGTCCTGATCGTCGGCGGCGGCATCGCGGGTCTCGCGCTCGCGCTCGGCCTGCGCGCGCGCGGCGTCGACTGCCTGGTCGCCGAGGCCGCGCGCGAGATCGTGCCGCTGGGCGTCGGCATCAACGTGCTGCCGCACGGCGTGCGCGTGCTGACCGAGCTCGGGCTCGCCGACGCGCTCGCCGAGGTCGCCGTCGAGACCCGCGCGATCGAGTACCGGACCCGCGACGGCCGGCTGATCCACTCGGATCCGCGCGGTCGCCACGCCGGCCTGCCGTTCCCGCAGCTGTCGATCCATCGCGGCAACCTGCACGCGGTGCTCTACCGCGCGCTGCTCGACCGGTACGGCGACGACGCGATCCGCTGCGGCCTGCGGCTCGAGGGCTTCGAGCGACGCGGCGACACGGTCCACGCGGTCTTCGACGACCGCCGCCGCGGCGGCACGCAGCGGATCGACGCCGAGGCGCTGGTCGGGGCCGACGGCGTGATGTCGCGCGTGCGCGCCGCGCTGCGACCGGACGAGGGGCCGCCGCGCAGCGCGGGCATCCTGATGTTCCGCGGCCTCGCGTGGGCCCGGCCGATGCTCGACGGCCGCACGATGGTCATCGCCGGCACGCACGAACACAAGCTCGTGCTCTACCCGGTGCGTGCGCCGCGCCGCGACGGCCTGCAGCTGATCAACTGGGTGGCCGAGACGGGCGAGCGCTTCGGCGCCGGCGACACCGCCGGCTTCGGCGACTGGAACCGCCCGGCCGACCGCGAGGCGGTGGCCGCGCGCTTCGCCGACGCACGCTTCGACTTCGTCGACGTGCCGGCACTGATCCGCGCCTCGGAGGTCTGCCTGTCGTACCCCATGGTCGACCGCGATCCGATCGACGCCTGGGTCGAGGGCCGCGTCGTGCTGGTCGGCGACGCCGCACACCCGATGTATCCGATCGGCGCGAACGGTTCGTCGCAGGCGCTGCTCGACGCCGAGGCGCTCGCCGAGTGCATCGCCGAGCGGCCGCGCGACCTGCCGGGCGCGCTCGCCGCGTTCCAGGACCGGCGTCTCGCCGCGGCCAACGCGGTGGTGCTCGCCAACCGCGAGCGCGGGCCGGAGAAGCTGCTGCAGCTCGCGGCGCTGCGCCTCGCCGCCGGCGCGCCGGCCGACGACGGACCGCTGCTCGACGCCGCGGCGATCGACGCGGTCACGCTCGCCTACCGGCGGACCGCGGGCTTCGAGCGCGCGACGCTCGAGGCGATGGCGGACCGGCCGAGGCTCTGGCCGCCGCGCTGAGCGGCACGGCGAACCGGAGCGGTGCGCGGCGCCGGCCGCATCCCCGTGTCGTCGGTCGGCGCCTCTCCCGGATCGTGGGACGGCTCTCGTCTCGCGGCGGTATCACCGGCCCGACCGTGCGGCCTCGCATCGATGCCCGTCGGCGTACCATCCGCCGCACCACGAGGAGACCTCCATGATCCGCAGACGCGTGCTCTCAGCCGTCGCCGCGCTGGGCGCCGCGGCCGTGCTGGCCGCCCCGACCGCCGCCGTCGCCCAGTCCGACTGGCCCGCCAAGCCGATGAAGCTGATCGTCCCGTTCCCGCCGGGCGGCACCAGCGACATCATGGGCCGCATGGTCGCCGACGAGCTGGCCAAGGTGCTGAAGCAGCCGATCGTCGTCGAGAACCTCGGCGGCGCGGGCGGCGTGATCGGCACCGAACGCGGCGCGCGCGCCGCGCCCGACGGCTACACGCTGGTGCAGACCGGCGTCGGCCAGAGCGCGGTCGCGCACGGCCTCGATCCGAACCTGAAGTACGACTCCAACGCCGACTTCGTCCACATCGCGCAGGTCCACTCGGGGCCGAACGTGCTGGTGGTGAACCCGGCCACGCCGTTCCGCACGGTGAAGGAGGTGGTCGGCTTCGCGCGGTCGAATCCCGGCAAGCTCGACTACGGCTTCACCCACGCGGCCTCGGGCCACATGGCGATGGAGCTGTTCAAGCAGACCGCGTGCGCGGCCGCGGGCGGCAAGGCCGGCGCCTGCCAGCCGCTGGCGATGGTCGGCATCCCGTACCGCGGCGGCGGCCCGATGATGACCGCGATCCTCGGCAACGAGATCCCGATGATGTTCATCAACCAGGACGTCGCGCTGCCGCACGTCAAGTCCGGCAAGCTGCGCGCGATCGCGGTGACCAGCCTGCAGCGCAACCCGCTGTACCCGGACGTGCCGACGCTCGCCGAGTCCGGCTACCCGGGCTTCGAGGCGCTGTCGTGGTCGGGGATCTCGGTGCCGAAGGGCACGCCCGAGCCGATCGTCGCGAAGCTCGAGGCGGCGATGAAGGAGGTGATGGGTTCGGCCGCGGTGAAGCAGCGGCTGGAGTCGAACGGCTTCGTCGTGCCGGCGCAGGGCCGCCAGCACTACGCCGACTTCGTCCGCGCCGAGAAGGACCGCTGGACGAAGGTGATCCGTACCGCGGGCATCAAGCCCGAGTGACCGCCCGGCCGGCCGCGGCCGCCAGTCGTGCGAGGTTCTGCACCGCCGGCCCCGCGTGCTCGCGCAGCCGGCCGAGGATCGCCTGCTTCGCCGCGTCGTCGGGACGGACCGCGGCGATCAGCCGGCCGAAGCCGTCGAGCCGGCAGTCGCGCATCCATGCCCGCAGCGCCTTGTCCTGCGACCATGCATGCTGGTTCGACAGGTGCGCGAGCAGCGCCGCCGGGTACTCGCCGAGCGTCCAGGGGAAGGGCACCGTGCGGCACAGCCGGTTGCGCTCGGCGTCGTCGCCGTAGCGCGCCTCGACGAACGCGATCAGCGCCGCGCTGAAGGTCGGCTGCGGCAGCCGCACCAGCTGCGGCACGATCAGCCCCTCCGTGAAGATGGGCCGCAGCGGGCGCCGCTCGACCGCCGACGCGGTGCAGTCCACGCACAGCGTGCCCGCGGGGAGCGCGACGCGGCCCCGCTCGAGCTCCAGCCCGTCCGCGGCGACGCGCCGCACGTGGCCGAGCCGCACGACGTCGCCGATCGTCGCGAGCATCGCGACCTCGCCGCGCGAGACGGTCGCCAGGTGGAACATCGTCGGCCGGCGGCTCCGGTCGATCCGCAGCACCGTACCGCAGGCCTCGAGCCGGTCGAACAGGTCGTCGACCGAGGTCGCGCTCGCCCACGCGGCCATCTGCGCGGCCTGGCCGCCGATGGTCTGCTCGAAGAAGGCCTCGCCCGGCTGCGTCTGCACGCGGTCGAGCAGCCACGCGTCGCGCGGCACGACCCAGGTGATCGCGGCGGCCGGCACGCCGCGCTCGAGCAGCCAGACCGCGGTGTCCATCGCGGTCTTGCCGCCGCCCAGGATCGCGAAGCGCGCGGGCGGCCCGTCGCCGGCGGCGCGCCACAGGTCGGCGAGCGCGCCCGGTGGCACGACCCGCGCGCCCTCGTCGACCGCGAAGGGCCGCACATGGGTCGCGGGGATCGACGGGCTGAGGTAGCGCGCGTCGACGACGCGGCGGCGCACGACGACCTCGGTCGGCGCGCCGGTCAGCAGGCAGACGATCCGGCGCTCGTCGAAGCGCCAGTCCGACAGCGGTCGCCAGTCGACGCGGCCGCTCGCCAGCAGTCGCTCCCGGACGACACGGTCGTAGTAGTCGAGGATCTCGGTGCCCGAGGCGAGCTCGAGCAGTCCGGCGTTGCGGCCCGACGCGTCGACGCGGCCCGAGCCGAGCACGGTCGATGCGACGCCGTAGAACGCCGAGGGCTGGTGCAGGGTGACGAACGGGTAGGCGTCGACCCAGTGGCCGCCGGGCGTCGCGCGTCGCTCGACGATCGTCACGTGCGCACGCCCGTCCTCGGCGATCAGCGTGTCGGCGAACGCGAGGCCGGTGGCGCCGCCGCCCACGACCAGGTAGTCGGTCTCGATCCGTGCCATCGACGTCTCTCCTCGCGGGTCCGCGCCGCCTGCCGCGCGCGGCGCCGGCGCATCATACCGGTCGGCCGCGGTGCGGCCGCCGGACCCCGGCTCGGCGGTTCAGTCGTCGTGCAGCTCGGCGATCGCGATGCCCGATTCGCCCGCCACCGCGTAGAACAGCCAGGTCCGGCCGTCCTCCTCGAGGATCGCCGGGTCGCGCAGCTGGTTGACCGGATGTGCGATCGCGCCGCGCCACGAGGGCGCGAGGGCCTCGCCCGCGCCTTCCCAGTCGCGCTCGGGCCGCAGCAGCTCGCGCTCGGGCCCGGCGCGCCAGCCCGTCCACGGCCCGCGCAGGTCCACGTCGGACACCAGGATCCGCTCGGGCACGTCGCCCACGCGCGTCCAGAAGACCTGCAGCCGCTCGCCGCGCACCCGCACCGCGACGTGCCGCTGCAGCGGCACGCCGAAGAGATCCGGGCCGGGCTCGAAGCGCCCGATGCCGTCGGTCGACCGGTACAGCAGTCCGGGCATCGCGATCGCGAAGACATGGCCGCCGTGCCTGAACGCGCGGAAGTACGAGGGTCCGAGGATCGGCGCGCGCGCCTCGAAGCGCAGGCCGTCGGCCGACACCGCGACGCGCGTGCGCTGCACGCGGAATGCCTCGAGGCCGTGGAAGTACATCACGATGCGCCGGTTCGCGTCGTCGACGTGCACGTCGGGCGAGGCGACGTGCGGCGTCGTCGCGTCGGCGAGCGCGTCGGGGATGCCGGGCGTGCCCGGCGGCGCGAAGCCGGGCCGCAGCGGAACCTCGGCGCCGTCGGCGGGCGGCGCGATCGGCTCGGTGGGGAAGCCGGAGTCGGCGAGCGACAGCGCGCCGGGACGGTGGATCCGCCACGGCCCGTCGATCGCGTCGGCGACCGCCAGGCGGATGTGGTCGCCCTTGTGGTCGGCGAAGTACAGGTAGTAACGACCGAGACGGTGTGGGATCCAGTCGGGCACGCGGATCGGCGACGGCCCCTGGATGTTGGTGCCGATCCGGTCGTCGAGGCCGGGGTGGACGATCGGGTTGCCCTCGAGCCTGCGCACGCGCATCGGGTCCTCCGCCGGGTCAGTCGGCCTGCAGCTTCAGCGCGCGCACCAGCTCGCCGAAGCGGTCGAGGTCGCGGCGCACCGTGCGCGCGAACTCGGGCGGATCGAGTCCGAGCAGCTTCAGGTCGAGGCCGGCGATCCGCTCCTGCAGGTCGGGCTGCCGCAGCGCCGCGGCGGCGGCCGCGTGCAGGCGCGCGATCCGCGCGGGCGGCGTGCCGGCGGGCGCGAGCAGGCCCATCCACGGCTGGACCGCGTCGAACCGCGGCACCAGCTCGGCCAGCGTCGGCACGTCCTTCAGCTCCGGCAGCCGCTCGGCGCCGCCCACCGCGATCGCCTTCACCTTGCCCGCCTTCACCTGCGGCAGCACCACCCCCGAGGACTCCTGCGCGAACTGGATCCGCCCGCCGATCACGTCGGTCATCACCGCGGCGGCGGCCTTGTACGGCACGTGCGTCGCGTCCAGGCCGGTGAGGCCCTTCAGGATCTCCATGTTCAGGTGCGGCACGGTGCCGCTGCCGGCGGTGCCGTAGTTCAGCGTGCCCGGTGCGGCACGGCTCAGCGCGAGCAGCTCGGGGAACGTGTTCGCCTTCAGGTCGAGGTTCGCGTAGAGGATCGCGCCCTGCGTGCGCGCGATCGCGGTGATCGGCACGAAGTCCGCGATCGGGTCGTAGCCCACCCGCTGGTAGACGTGCGGGTTGATCGCGATCGCGGCCATCGCCGAGAACAGCAGCGTGTACCCGTCCGCGGGGGCCTTCGCCGCGATCTGCGCGCCGAGGCTGCCTCCCTGGCCGGGGCGGTTCTCGACGACCACCGGCTGCCTCAGCTGCTCGGAGAGCTTCTGCGCGACCGCGCGCGCGAGCACGTCGGCGATGTTGCCGGCCGCGTAGCTGACGACGAGCTTCAGCGGGCGCGACGGGAAGTCGTCGGGTGACTGGGCGCGCGCGGGGAGCGCGGCGAGCATCGCGAGCGCGAGCGTCGCGCGGCGCGTCGGATCGATCGGGGGCATCGCGGGTCCGGGGCGGGGCGCCCGTTCGGGCGGAGCGCCGCATTGTCGGGCCGCGTGGCCGCGCCGCGCGGGCCGGCGCCCGGGATGTCGGAACGGCACGCCCGGCGCCCGGCGGGCCGGCTTCAGCGCCCCCTGGCCCGCCGCCAGGCCGCGAAGGCCTCGCGGTTCGCCTCGTCGGTGGGCGGATAGAGCCCGAGGATCGACTGGCCGTCGAGCACCCGCTCGGTCACGAAGTCCTCGAACGCGGTCATCTCCACCGCCTCGTCGGCGACCTCGTCGGCGATGGCCGCCGGGATCACCACCACGCCCTCGGCATCGCCCACCACCACGTCGCCCGGCCAGACCGCGACGTCGCCGCAGCCGATCGGCACGTCGATGTCGAGCGCCTGGTGCAGCGTGAGGTTGGTCGGCGCACTGGGGCGGTTGTGGTAGCTGGGGAAGGGCAGCCGCGCGATCTCGGGTGCGTCGCGGAAGCCGCCGTCGGTGACCACGCCGGCCACGCCGCGCTTCATCAGCCGCGACACCAGGATCGAGCCCGCCGACGCCGCGCGCGGGTCCTTGCGGCTGTCGATCACGAAGACCGCGCCCTCGGGGCAGGTCTCGACCGCCTTCCGCTGCGGATGGCCGCGGTCCTGGAACACGGTGATCGGGTTCAGGTCCTCGCGCGCGGGGATGTAGCGCAGCGTGAAGGCCGGTCCGACCATGTTCGGCAGGCCGGGGTTCAGCGGGCGCACGTCCTGGATGAACTGGTTGCGCAGCCCGCGCTTGAAGAGCGCCGTGCACAGCGTGGCGGTGCTCACGCCGGTCAGCTTGCGCCTCGTCTCGGGGTTCATCGTCGTCGTCATGTCGGCGCGTCCGCTCAGAAGATGTCGGGCTCGCCCACCGGCGCGCCGAAGTCGGTCTCGAGGAAGTCGAAGTCGCAGCCCTGGTCGGCCTGCAGGATGTGCTTCGAGAACATCCAGCCGTAGCCGCGCTCGAAGCGGCGCGGCGGCGGCGTCCAGGCGGCGCGGCGCGCGGCGAGCTCGTCGTCGGACACCTCCAGGTGGATGCGCCGCGCCGGGACGTCGACCGAGATCAGGTCGCCGGTCCTCACCAGCGCGAGCGGTCCGCCCACGAAGGCCTCGGGCGCGCAGTGCAGCATGCACGCGCCGTAGCTGGTGCCGCTCATGCGCGCGTCCGACAGCCGCAGCATGTCGCGCACGCCCTGCTTCACCAGCTTCGTCGGGATCGGCAGCATCCCCCACTCGGGCATGCCCGGACCGCCGAGCGGGCCGGCGTTGCGCAGCACCAGGATGTCGTCGGCGGTCACGTCGAGGGCCGGATCGTCCACCGCCTTCTTCATCGACGGATAGTCGTCGAACACGATCGCGCGGCCGGTATGCTTCAGCAGCCGCGGCAGGCAGGCGCTCGGCTTGATCACCACGCCGTCGGGCGCGAGGTTGCCCTTGAGCACCGCGAGCGCGCCCTCGGCGTAGATCGGGTTCTCCAGCGGGCGGATCACGTCGTCGTCGTACGGGCGCGCGTCGGCCGTGTTCTCGCCGATCGTGCGGCCGTTGACGGTCATCGCGCCGGTGCGCAGGTGCGCGCGGATCCGCGCGAACAGCGCCGGCATCCCGCCCGCGTAGTAGAAGTCCTCCATCAGGTAGGTGTCGCCCGACGGCCGGATGTTCGCGATCACCGGCACGGTGCGGCTCGCGGCGTCGAAGTCGGCGAGCGTCACCGGATGGCCCGCGCGGCGCGACATCGCGATCAGGTGGATGATCGCGTTCGTCGAGCAGCCCATCGCCATCGCGGCCGTGATGCCGTTGAGGAAGTTGTCCTTCGAGAGCAGCCTCGCGGGCGTCAGGTCCTCCCAGACCATCTCCACCGCGCGCCGCCCGCAGGCCGCGCTCATGCGGATGTGGTTCGCGTCGGGCGCGGGGATCGCGGCGGCGCCGGGCAGGGTCAGGCCCACCGCCTCGGCGATGCCCATCATCGTGGCCGCCGTGCCCATCGTCATGCAGGTGCCGTGGCTGCGCGCGATGCCGGCCTCGACCTCCTGCCAGTCGGCCTCGGAGATCGTGCCGGCGCGCCGCTCGTCCCAGTACTTCCACGAGTCCGAGCCGGAGCCCAGCACCTTGCCCTTCCAGTTGCCGCGCAGCATCGGTCCCGCGGGCAGGTAGACGAAGGGCAGGCCCATCGACAGCGCGCCCATCACCAGGCCCGGGGTCGTCTTGTCGCAGCCGCCCATCAGGACCGCGCCGTCGACCGGATGGCTGCGCAGCAGCTCCTCGGTCTCCATCGCGAGGAAGTTCCGGTAGAGCATGGTCGTGGGCTTGACGATCGGCTCGGACAGGCTGATCGCGGGCAGCTCCACCGGGAATCCGCCGGCCTGCAGCACGCCGCGCTTCACGTCGTCGACGCGCTGCTTGAAGTGCGCGTGGCACTGGTTGACGTCGCTCCAGGTGTTGACGATCGCGATGACCGGCTTGCCCTTCCAGTCGTCCGGGCCGTAGCCCATCTGCATGAACCGGGAGCGGTGGCCCATCGAGCGGAGGTCGTCGGGGGCGAACCAGCGCGCGCTGCGCAGGGACTCGGGGGTCTTGGTCTTCATGGGGCCTCGTTCGGGTCGGCGTGCGTGCGGCCGTCCCGCGGGGGGCGGCCGGTCTCCGGGGTCGATGGTAGCGGCCTGCGGTCCGCCGGCGCCCGGCGCGCGGCAGGCGCCGCGCACGGCGGTTCCGGATGGCGGGCCTCGTCGCCGCGTCGCGCGGTGCGCGGGCCTGCGCCGGGGCGTGCCGAGGGGTCGGTCCGGCCCGCGGAGGGGCGGCCTTCGCGGGGTGGGGAGGGGGCTCGGCCCACCGGCCGCGCCGTCCGCGGGTACAGTGACGCCCTCGCTCCGCCGTACCACCATCCGGGAGAATCACGTTGTCGACCCGCCATCCGGACGGCACCGCCGCGCTCGACAAGGCGCTCGACGTGCTCGACGCGATCGGCAGCGCCGGCGAAGGCCTGAGCCAGGCCGAGCTGACCGCGCGGCTGGGCCTGCCGCGCACCACGCTGTACCGCCTGTTGGGAACCCTGTCCGCGCGGGGCCTGCTGCGCCGCGACCCGCTGCGGCGCGTCTACTGCCTGGGTTCGCGCTGCTTCGAGTACGCGCGCGCGGTGTGGGCGATGCCCGACCTGGTCGCGGCCGCCGCGGTCGAGCTGCGCGCGATGCGCGACATGACCGGCGAGACCACCTATCTCGCGACCCTGGACGGCCGCGAGGTGGTGGCGCTCGAGCGCTGCGACGGCGCGCACGGCCAGCGCTCGAACTCGGCGATCGGGCAGAGGAAACCGCTGCACTGCACGAGCCAGGGCAAGGCGATCCTCGCGGCGCTGCCGCCCGAGCAGCGCGACGCGATCGTCCGCGAGCTCGCGCTCGCGCCGGTCACGCCGCACTCGATCACCGACCGCCGCCGGCTGCAGGCCGACCTGCGCCTGACCGCGACCCGCGGCTGGTCGCTCGACGACGAGGAGATGGTGCCGGGCGTGCGCTGCTGCGGCGCGCCGATCGTCGACGCCGAGGGCACGGTCCGCGGCTCGATCAGCGTCGCGGGTCCGGCGTTCCGGCTGTCGATGGAGCGGATCGCGCTGATCGGCCCGGAGGTGGCCGAGGCGGCGCGCCGCATCGGCGCGCAGCTGTCGGTCGCGCGGCCGGCGCCCTCGGGCGGCGATGCGCGCGTGGTCCAGGGCGACTGGGCGTTCGACGGCGCGTTCCCGACCTGGTCGGCCGACGACGGCGGGCTCTGGTGGGCCGACACGCTCGCGCCCTCGCTGCACCTGGTGCGCGGCGGGGTCGACGCGGTCGTCGCGCACGTCGACGCGCCGATCGGCGCGCTGCTGCCCGTGCCCGGCGGCGGCGTCGCGGTCCGTGTGGGCGATGCGTGGCAGCGCGTGCTCGCCGACGGGACGACGCGGCCGCTGCCCGAATGGCCGCAGCGCCGGACCACGGCGGTCTGCACGGCTCCGGACGGCGCGCTCTGGGGCTGCGTGCCTGACGGCGAGCGCTGGCGGGTCGTGGACCTCGCCCACGAGTCGCGCGTTCCGGGCGGCGGGTGGCGACTGAACGAGCCCGCCTGCGCGCTCGCCTGGGACCCGACGGGCCGGCACCTGACGATCGCGGCGGCCGAGTCCGGCACGGTCTGGACGGTCGCGCGCGGCGGCGCGACCCTGCGCCGGCTCGCCACCGTGCCCAAGGGCTCGGGCCGAGTCGGCGCGCTCGCGATCGACGCGCAGGGGGGCACCTGGTGCGCGCTGCGCGGCGGCTGGAGCGTGGCGCGTCTCGACACCGACGGCGCGGTGGACCGCGTGGTCGCGCTGCCCGTGCCCGCGCCCACCGGCGTGGGATTCGGCGGCGAGGCCGGTGATATCCTGTTCGTGACCACCGCGCGCGACGCGGTGAGTCGCGACGCGCTCGAGGCCGCGCCGCTGTCGGGACGGCTGTTCGCGATCGACGGCGTGCCCGGCGGAGCCGCGACGGGGCGCCCGGCGCGCTGAGCGCGGGGCGCCCGCGCGACGCGGGCCCGTCACCGATCCGCCCCATGCACCCGCCGCACCCGATGCCCACACCGGCCGCGCACGACGCGGCCCGCCGGAGACGCCCATGACCCCGTCCCCCGTCGACTTCACCGTCGAACCCATCGCCGACGGCGCGATCTTCACGATCGAGCGCCCCGCGAAGCTGAACGCGCTGACCCGGCCGGTGCTGCTCGGCCTCGCGGCCACGCTCGACGATCTCGAGTCCCGCGGCGCGCGACTGCTGGTCGTCACCGGGCGCGGCGATCGCGCGTTCTGCGCCGGCACCGATCTCGGCGAGCTGCAGGGCCTGGACGCCGCCGCGCGGATGGACAAGACGAAGATGGCGCGCGACCTGCTGGTCCGCCTGTCGCGCTCGCCGCTGGTGTCGGTCGCGGCGGTCAACGGGCTCGCCTACGGCGGCGGACTCGAGCTCGCGATGGCCTGCACGCTGCGGATCGCCGCGCCGCACGCGAAGGTCTCGCTGCCCGAGGTGAAGCTCGGGCTGCTGCCGGCCTACGCGGGCACGCAGTTCCTGCCGGCGCTGGTCGGCCCCGGGCGCGCGCTCGAGATGATGCTGACCGGCCGGCCGGTGGCCGTCGACGAGGCGGTGGCGATGGGGCTGGTGAACCGCGTGGCCTCGGCCGACGCGACGCTGCTCGAGCAGGCCGTGGCGTTCGGCCGGGAGGTGACCCGCCACGCGCCGTCGGCGATCGGCGCGATCCGCGCCTGCGTGGCCGCGGCCGGGGCGACCGTCACCGACGAGGGCCTCGCGGTCGAGGACGCGCAGGTCCGGGCGAACTTCGACCATCCCGACGCGCGCGAAGGCGTGGCCGCGTTCCTCGAGAAGCGCGAGCCGCGCTGGGGACGGGGCTGACGGGCCGCGGGACGTCTCGGCCGGAGCCCGCCCGGCCGATACCGTCGGTCGGTCGCGGTCGCCCGCCTCGCCGGTGGCGTCGTCCGGCGGGACCGGCAGCGACTTAGGGTCGGTCCGTTCCGGATCCGCGACCGCTCGATGACGATCGTTTCCGCCGTCGGCCCGGCGTCCCTGGCCGAAGCGCCACCCGCACCGCCCCTCGCCCCGCCGCCGTCGCCCGCGGCGGCGCCGACATCCGGCATCGAGGTGTACCCGGTCCGCTTCACGGGCACGGGCGGCGGCTACTTCCGCGTCTGGTGCGTCAACCTGCTGCTGCAGGTGCTCACGCTCGGCTTCTACACCCCCTGGGCGAGACGCCGCACCGCGCGCTGGTTCCTCGACCACACCGAGGTGGCCGGCAGCCCGCTCGAGTTCGCCGCGCCGATGGGCAGGATGGTGTTCGGCTTCCTGGTGTTCGCCGGGTGCTTCCTTGCCTACGAGATCGCCCGTCACAGCGGCCAGGATGCGGCGGCGCTCGCGATGTTCGTCGCGGCCGTCGTGCTCGGACCGGTGGTCTGGCGGGGCGCGATGCGATTCCGCCTCTCGTCGACCCGATGGCGCGGGTTGTCGCTGCGGTTCTCGACGAGCTGGCCCGAGGTCTACCGGGCGAGCTGGCCGATCGCGGCGATCGCGGCGCTGCTGGCGGGCGCCTACCTGGGCCTGGACGCGACCATGCCCGGCGAGGGCGCACCGCACGAAGCGGTGTCCGCGCGGCTGGAGGAACTGGCGGTGCCGATCGCCGCACTCGCTCTCGGGCTCCTCTTCGGCTGCGGCGCGCTGCTGGCCCGCCTCGGGTACGAGTACAACCGGCTGCTGTTCGCGCACGGCGGGCTCGGCGACGTGCCGGGGCGGTTCAAGCCGGGGTTCGGCGCCTTCCTGAAGCCGACGATGATCGCGCTATCGATCTTCGTGCTGGTCGTCGGCGCGGCGATCGGCCTGGTCGCATGGGTGGCGATGCATCCGGGCGAGACCGCGTCGGTGATGAAGCGCATCGTGCCCCATGGGCCGAACGGCAGGAAGGCGGCGATCGCAGCCTTCGTGATCCTCGTCCTGCTGGTCGTGCCGCTGACGACCTGGGTCGCGGCCGCGCCGGCGCTGGCGTGGCGCGAGGCGCGCGTGTTCTCCGTCGTCTGGAACGGCGTCGGCCTCGCCCGCCTCGTGCGCACGCAATGCAGCCTGGCGCCGTGGCGCTTCGTGCGGATGCGCTGCGTCAACGTGCTGCTGACCGTCGCGACCCTCGGCCTGTGGCGGCCGTTCGCGCGCGTCCGCGAATACCGGATGAAGGTCGAGTCCGTCCGACTCCACGTCCGTGGCGGTCTCGACGCGCTGACCGGCCGCCTGCAGTCCCCGACCGGCGGCGTCGCCGACGTGCTGGCCGACGTCGCCGGATTCGACATGATCGGCTGACGGGGATGGAGGCGCCCGATCGCGCCCTCGACGCGCTGTGGTTCGACGGACGCGTCAGCCGGCCCCGGCCCGTGTCGGTCGCCGTCGAGCGCGGCACCGACGGTCCCGTATTGCGGATCGAGGCGGACGGCGAGGCGCCGCGACGGATCGCCGCCCGCGACGTCGACTGGCCGCCGCGCTGGAGCGCCGGTCGCGCCCAGGCGCGGGTCGTGGTCGGCCTGCGCGGGCTCGGCAGCCTGGAACTCGCCGACCCCTACGGCTGGCAGTGCGCCTGCGACGCGGCGGACCTTCGGGTCGGGCTCGCGCAGCGGATGCAGGTCCGGTGGGCGGCGCTGCTCGGCGTCGCGCTGATGTGCGTCGCGGTCGTCGCCGCGCTCCATCGCGTCGCGATTCCCTGGGTCGGCGAGACGCTCGCGCGCCACGTGCCGGTGGAATGGGAGCTCGCCGTGGGACGCGAGGTGCTCGCCGCCGACTGGCTGAAGCCGACCGCGCTGCCGGCGGATCGCCAGGAGGTCCTGCGCGCGGGCTTCGAGGCGCTGCGCGCCGAGGTGCGGGCGGTGCCCGGCCTCGATCCCGGCTACGCGCCGCGTCTCGAGCTCCATTTCAGGCGAGGGATCGGGCCGAACGCGTTCGCGTTGCCGGGCGGCCCGGTGATCCTCACCGACGAGCTCGTCGAGCGCGCGGCAGCGATGACGCTGCCTGACGACGCGGTGCTCGGCGTGCTCGCGCACGAGATCGGCCACGTCGTGCACCGGCACGGCACGCGGATGGCCATCGAGCAGGGCGTGATGAACGTCGGCATCGCGCTCGCGCTCGGCGACCTGTCGACGCTCACGACGACCGTGGCCTCGACCGTGGCGGGCCTCGCGTACCAGCGGGGCCACGAGACCCAGTCCGACTGCTTCGCGATCGCGCTGATGGCCCGCGCGGGCCGGCCGACCGCGCCGATGGCCGACCTGCTGCTCGATCTCGGCCGCCGGCACGGCGACACCGGCGGCAGCGACTGGCTGTCGACGCATCCGTCGACGCCGGAGCGCGCGGAGCGGCTGCGGCGGGCGGACGCGGCGGACTGCGCGCGCTGACCGGGCTCCGGCCTCCGGACCGGAGCGGCCGGCGCCGCGTGGTCAGCCGCCCTTCGCCATCACCCGCCGCCGCGCGACCGTCCGCGCCTCGATCGTCGGCCAGTCCCAGTCGATGCCGTTGCCCGGCGTGTCCGGCGGGATCGCGCAGCCGTCCTCGATGCGGATCCGCGACGTGGTCACGTCGTCGAGCTGCGGGATGTACTCGACCCACTTCGCCGCCGGCGCCGCGGCGGTGAGCGACACGTGCAGCTCCATCAGGAAGTGCGGGCAGACCGGCACGTTGAACGATTCCGCGAGGTGCGCGACCTTCAGCCACGGCGTGATCCCGCCGATCCGCGCGACGTCGACCTGCACGATCGAGCAGGCCTCGCGCTGCAGGTATTCGCGGAAGTGCTGCAGCGAGTAGATCGACTCGCCGACCGCGACCGGGATCGAGGTCGAGCGCGCGAGCCGCACGTGGCCGCCGAGGTCCTCGGCCGGCAGCGGCTCCTCGAACCACGCGAGGTCGAGCGGCTCGAAGTGCCGCGCGCGGCGGATCGCCTCGGCGACGTCGAAGCCCTGGTTCGCGTCGGTCATGATCTCGAAGCCGTCGCCCACCGCATCGCGCACCGCGCGCAGCCGCGCGACGTCCTCCGACACGTGCGGCCGGCCGACCTTGATCTTCACGCCCCGGAAGCCCTGCTGCTTGGCGGCCACCGACTCGCGGACCAGCGTGTCGGTATCGAGCTGCAGCCAGCCGCCCTCGGTGCTGTAGACCGGCACGCGCGCCTGCGCACCGCCCGCGAGCTTCCACAGCGGCAGGCCCAGCCGCCTGCCGCGCAGGTCCCAGAGCGCGGTGTCGACCGCGGCGAGCGCGAGCGCGGTGATCGCGCCGACGGCGGTCGCATGCGTGTGGAAGAACAGGTCCTTCCAGATCGCCTCGATGTCGTCGGCATCGCGGCCGAGCAGCCGCGGCGCGAGGTGGTCGGCGAGCAGCGCGACCACCGACGAGCCGCCGGTGCCGATGGTGTACGAATAGCCGATGCCCTGCGCGCCGTCGTCGGTGACGATCCGGACGATCGGCGTCTCCTGCGTGACGAAGGACTGGATCGCGTCCGAGCGCGGCACCTTCGGCGGCAGGTCCACCTGCAGGATCTCGACGTCGACGATGCGCGGCATGCGGGTTCCTCGTGGGGGCGGTCGGGGGAGGGCGAGTCTAGCGCCGCGGGCCGGGCACCGGCGGCGCGAGGGGTTCCGGATCGTCGCGGTCGACCCGCCGCCACATCGCGGCCTTCGCGACCCAGGCCTCGCCGACGCGCACCGCCATCGGCTCGACGCCGGTCCGCACGAAGCCGCAGCGCGCGTACAAGCGCTCGGCGGCAGCGTTGCCGTCGCTGACGGTCAGCACGATCGTGACGAGCCCCGCGGCCCGCGCGTCGGCGAGGATCGCCTCGACGATCGCCCGGCCCGCGCCACGGCCGCGCGCCGCCGGCGCCACCGCCATGCCGAAGAGCTCGGCGCGGTGGGCGACCTTGACCCGGTCGCCGCGCTGCCAGCCGCCGGCGCCGACGAGCGCGTCGCCCTCGAACGCGCCGAACACCCGCTGGCTCGCGGCCTCGCCGGGTGCGAGACGCCAGGCCCACCCGTCCGCGGGCTGCGCGGCGCGTTCGGCGTACGACGAGGTGAAGGCGTCGGGGTGGCCCCGGTAGGCGTCGAGCATCAGCGCCCGGTAGGCGGGCGCGTCGGCAGGGACGAGGCGGCGCACGAGCATCCGTCGAGGATACCGGTCCGCGCCACCGCCCCGCTTGGCGCCGTCCCGGCCCGTTGCTACGCTGTCGTGTCGATGCCGGACGACCGGACATCCCGATCCGCGCGCGGACATCGGACGGGGAGCCCTCCATGGTGTCGATCGACCGCATCAAGGCCATCCTGACCACGCCGAGGACGGAGTGGCCGCGCATCGAGGCGGAGGCGGCGACCGTGCCGTCGATCGTCCGCGACTGGCTCGTCTGGCTCGCCGCGATCCCCGCGATCGCCACCTTCGTCGGCTTCTCGCTGATCGGCTTCGGCATGATGGGCATCACCGTCCGCGTGCCGATCCTCGCCGGGCTCGCGCAGGCCGTCGTGAGCCTGGTGCTCTCGCTGGTGATGACCTGGGTGATCGCGAAGGTGGCCGACGCGCTCGCGCCGCGTTTCGGCGGCCGATCGGACTTCCTGTCGGCGTTCAAGCTGATGGCCTACGGGGCCACCGCGTCGATGGTGGCGGGCGTCTTCTACCTGCTGCCCTCGCTGTCGGTGCTCGCGCTGCTGGGTGCGATCTACACGGTGTGGCTGATCCGGCTCGGCGTGCCGGTGATGATGAAGGTGCCCGAGGAGCGCGCGTGGGCGTACACCGCGGTGCTGATCGCCTGCGGCTTCGTCGCCGGGCTCGTGGTCGGCGCGATCACGTCGGCGCTGACGCCGTCGCGCGCGATGATGGGCGGCGCGGAGCTGATGATCCCGACTCCGAAGGGCGAGGTCGAGTCGATCGACCTCGCCAAGCTGGAGAAGGCGGGCAGGTCCTGACGGCGACGCCCCGCGCACGGCGCCGCGCAGGCGACGCCGGCCGGCGGACGCCCCGCCTCAGAAAGACGCGCGCAGCGTCAGCGTCGCGCTGGTGGCGCGCAGGTAGGTGTAGAGCGCCGAGCCGCTCGCGCCGCCCTCCAGGTGCCGGATGCCGGCGGCCACCGTCAGCGACGGCGTGAGGCGCAGGCCGATCCGGGCGGTCCCGTCGAAGAGGCCGCCGCCGCCGGGCGCCGGGAAGGCGTCGAAGGCGCCCTCGAAGGCCCAGCCCGATCCCAGCTCGCGGCGCGCCGAGACGTGCAGCAGGGGAACCGGGCCCACGTTGGTGAAGTCCTCGGTCCGGCCCGCCTGACTCAGCCGGATCTGCGCGTCGCGGATCGCGAGCGTGCCGCCCGCCCGCAGCGACCAGCCGGCGCCGCCCGCGTCCGGCTCGAGCAGCGGCACGCTGTAGGTGAACCGCCAGGTGTCGAACCGGTAGCGCAGGTCCATCGGCACGCCGGCCGCGAAGGTGCTGCCCTGGTAGCGCAGCGCGGTCGCGGGAGGCGCGCTGCCCTCGGCCGTCAGCGGGGCCCAGGCGAGCCCGATCCGGTGCCCGGCGCCCCAGCGTTCGAAGGGCAGGTCGACGGACAGGCGCCCTGTGACCAGCCCGCTGCCGACGTACGGCAGCGCGGAGAAGCGGTCCGCGCTCGCGTCGTTGGGGCGCTGGATCTCGTTGACGGCGAGGCGGAATCGATCGAGCTCGATCTCGACCGAGGGCGGCGCCGCGGTCGCCGAGCGCGTCTGGGCCGCGGCGGGGAGCGCGGCGCCGAAGGCGAGCAGCGCGGCGGCGCCGAGGGGACGCAGGCGGGACGATCGCGACATGGTCGGCCTTTCGCCCGGGGTCGGGCCGTTGCAACGTCGGCATTGTGACCCGATGGTCACGACATGACCGGATTGTGAGTGCCAGGCCGAGGGCCTTGCGCCTCGCGACGGTCGCCGCGGCCGACGGGTGGCGCCGTCGATGTCCCGGCGCCGAACCCGGTACGCCGCGCGTGACGCCCGTCACGCGAACGCCGTCCCCGCCGTGCAGGCCGTGATCGACGTCACGGGCCCCCGCGGGTGCGCTGCCTACGATCCGCCGACGATGATGATCGCCACGTGACCGCATCGGGACGACGCCGTGTCGCCCGCGTGCGGGACGGCGCCGGCGATCGTGACGCTCCGAGACCCACCGAGCCGATCCGATGCCGAACGTCCCGCCTGCCCGCCACCTGCTGACTCCCCTCGTCGTCGCCGCGCTGGCGCTGGTCGCGGCCTGCAGCGACGGCGGCGGCGCCGACCCGCAGGCCGCTGCCGAACGGCAGGCCGAGGTGCAGGCCGCGACCGCGTCGGCCGGGGTTCCGGCGTCGCCGGCCGAGCAGCCCCGGCGCAAGGCGGTCGATGCGGCGACCGCGGCGCGCGCGCGCTGGAGCGCGGCGGGCACGCTGCCGCTGGTGCCGGTGTCGATGGCGAACCTGCCCGATGGCCGCGTGCTGCTGTGGTCGGCCGAGACGCGCTTCGCGTTCGGCACCTCGAACGGCCGCACCTACACCGCGATCCTCGACCCCGACACGGGCACCGCGTCCGAGAGGCTGGTGACCGAGACCGGGCACGACATGTTCTGCCCCGGCACCGCGTACCTCCCGGACGGCCGGCTGCTGGTCAACGGCGGCATCGACGCCGCGAACACCAGCCTCTACGACCCGGCCTCGGGCCGCTGGACGCGCGACGACGCGATGAACATCCCGCGCGGCTACAACGCGAGCACGCCGCTGGCCGACGGCTCGGTGCTGACGCTCGGCGGCTCGTGGAGCGGCGGCGCCGGCAACAAGCACGGCGAGGTCTGGAGCCCGGGCACGGGCTGGCGCCGGCTGCCGGGCGTGCCGGTGACGCCGTTCCAGCAAAGCGGCTCGGCCTGGGGCGGCGACTCGCACATGTGGATGATCCCGACCGGCAACGGTCGGGTGCTGCACGCCGGGCCGCAGGCGACGATGTCGTGGATCGACACCCGCGGCGACGGCGCGGTGACGACGATCGGCCCGCGCGGCGACGACACCGATGCCGTCACCGGCATCAGCGTGATGTTCGACGCCGACCGCGTGCTGAAGGCCGGCGGCATGAGCGCCATCGGCGGCGACAACACCGCGAGCCGCGCCGCCTACGTGATCGACGCGAAGGGCGGCGCGAGCGTGCGCCGCGTCGGCGACATGCGCTACGCGCGCACCTTCCACAACAGCGTCGTGCTGCCGAACGGCCAGGTGGTGCTGGTCGGCGGCCAGACGCGCGGCGTCGGCTTCTCGAACGACTTCGCGGTGCTGCCGGCCGAGCTCTACGATCCGGTGACCGAGACCTTCACCGCGCTGCCGGCGATGACCCGGCCGCGCAACTACCACAGCATCGCGCTGCTGCTGCCCGACGGTCGCGTGCTGTCCGCCGGCGGCGGCCTGTGCGGCACGAACTGCGCGGCCAACCAGGCGAACTACGAGATCCTGTCGCCGCCCTACCTGTTCGCCGCCGACGGCTCGGCCGCGGCGCGGCCGCGCCTGCTGTCGGTGCCCGCGACCGTCGGCCACGGCACCCGCGTCCGCGTGACCGCCGATCCGAGCGTGGTCGCGTTCTCCATGGTCCGCCTGTCGTCGACGACACACACCGTCAACAACGACCAGCGTCGCGTGTCGATCCCGTTCACCCGACCGGCCTCGGGCGCCTACGACCTCGAGATCCCGTCGAACCCGGGCGTGCTGCTCGCCGGCGACTGGATGCTGTTCGCGATGGACGCGCAGGGCACCCCGTCGATCGCGCGCACCGTGCGCGTGAGCCTCGACGGCGTCCCGTCGATCGCCCCGGTCGGCGACCAGGGCGGCGCGGTCGGCGCCTGGGTCTCGATCCCGATGCGAGCGACCGATCCCGCCGGCCGCTCGCTCGCGTGGTCCGCGCAGGGCCTGCCGGAGGGCGCCTCGATCGACGCGGCCACCGGCGAGATCCGCGGCACGCCGCAGCGCGCCGGCCGCCACGTGGTGACCGTCACCGCGTCGAACGGCCAGCGCGCGGCGAGCACCTGGTTCGCGTGGAACGTCGCGGCGAGCGGCGTCGTCCGCTACCTGCGGCTGGAGGCGCTGTCCGAGGTCAACGGCAATCCGTGGGCCTCGCTCGCCGAGCTGAACGTGCTCGACACCGCCGGCCACCCGCTCGCGCGCGGCGGCTGGACCGTGACCGCGAGCAGCGAGCAGGTCGGCGCCGGCGCCGCCGCGCTCGCCGTGGACGGCAATCCGGCGACCGCCTGGCACACGCGCTTCACGCCGACGGCCGTGCCGCCCCCGCACTGGATCCAGGTCGACCTCGGCGCGCCGCAGCGCGTGGCCGCGCTGCGCCTGCTGCCGCGCCAGGACGGCGTGGCGAACGGCACCATCGCGCGCTTCCGCGTGTGGACCAGCGCCGACGGCGCGAGCTGGGGCACCGCCGCGGTCGAGGGCGATCTCGCCGAGCTCGGCCCGTGGACGCTCGAGAAGACGGTCTGGCTGCACGAGCTGTCGCACCGGCGGCCGGCCACGCAGTCGAGCACCGCATACGGCGGCAGCCCGGAGCGCGCGGTCGACGGGAGCCGCGACGGCACCTACACCGCCGGCTCCGTCACCCACACCGGCACCGACCCGCAGCCCTGGTGGCAGGTCGATCTCGGCGCCTCGCAGGCGATCGGCGCGATCCGCGTCTGGAACCGCGGCGACTGCTGCGCCGAGCGGCTCGCCGGCTTCACCGTGCTGGTCTCCGACACCGATCCCACCGGACGCAGTCTCGCGCAGCTGATGGCCGACCCGCGCGTCTGGCGCTGGACGCAGACCGGCCCGATCGGTCGCCTGACCACCGTCACCGCGCCGACCCGCGGCCGCTACGTCCGCGTGGCCCTGAACCGGACCGGGATCCTGTCGCTCGCCGAGGTGCAGGTCTTCGGCTGGCCGGGCGCGAACCTGACGCCCGTCTGGGGCGCGCTGCCCTCGACGACGCTGGTTCGCGGCGTCGCCGCCCGGATCGCGCTGCCGGTCTCGGACCCGGACGGCGACCGGATCGCGTTCACCGCCTCGGGCCTGCCGCCCGGGCTCGCGATCGACCCGGACACCGGCGTCGTCTCGGGCACGCCGACCGCGTCGGGCGACTTCCGTGCGACCGTCGTGGCCACCGACGCGCGCGGTGCGTCCACGCAGGCGACGCTGTCGGTCGACGTCGACGAGCCGCCGATCGTCGTGCATCCCGTCGACGCGCCCGCGGTCGCCGCCGGCGCCTCCGCGACCTGGACCGCCCGGGCGAGCGGCGCGGGCCTGAGCTACCGATGGGACTTCGGCGACGGCAGCCGGCCGACCGACTTCGGGCCCTCGCCCACGGTCTCCCACACCTATGCGACGCCCGGTGCCTACACCGTGACCCTCACGGTCCGCGACCGCAGCGGCGCGACCGTGGTCCAGACCTTCCGGCAGACCGTGGAGATGCCGGTCGCAGCCGCGCCGCGGGCCTCGTCGACGCTGGCCATCGAGCGGCGCGCGGACGGCCACCGCGTCTGGGTGGTGAACCCGGACCAGGACACCGTCGCGGTCGTCGACCCGGCGGCGCGTCGGCGGATCGCGGAGATCGCGGTCGGCGCCGCGCCGCGCTCGGTCGCGGTCGCGCCCGACGGGCGGATCTGGGTCTCGGCCCGCGACGCGGCGAGCCTGTCGGTGATCGATCCGGCGGCGCTGCGCGTCGTCGCGACGGTATCGTTGCCGCGCGCCTCGCAGCCCTACGGCCTGGTCATCGGTCGCGACGGCACGGCCTGGGTCGCGCTGTCGGCGACCGGCGAGGTCGCGCGCATCGACGCGGCGGGCACGCTGCGCGCGCGCATCGCGGTCGGCCCCGATCCGCGCCAGCTCGCGCTCGCGCCCGACGGCGAGCGCCTGCTGGTCTCGCGCTTCGTGACGCCGCCGCTGCCCGGCGAGTCGACCCGGACGGTGAGCAGCGTCCGCGACGGACGTCGGGTGGGCGGCGAGCTCGTCGTCGTCGCGACCGCGACCGCGGCGATCGAGCGCACGGTGGTGCTCGGCGCGAGCACGAGGGAGGACACCGCGATCTCCGCGCGCGGCATCCCGAACTACCTCGGTGCGGCGGCGATCTCGCCCGACGGCCGCCGCGCCTGGGTGCCGTCGAAGCAGGACAACGTGTTCCGTGGCGCGCTGCGCGACCGCCAGGACCTCGACTTCCAGAACACCGTCCGCGCGATCAGCTCGCTGGTCGACCTCGGTGCGATGGACGAGGTCACCGAGGCGCGCGTCGACCACGACAACGCGAGCCTCGCGTCGGCCGCGGTCTGGCATCCCGGCGGCCGCTGGGTGTTCGCCGCGCTCGAGACGAGCCGCCAGGTCGCGGTGATCGATGCGAACTCGCGCCGCGAGCTCGCGCGCTTCGAGGCCGGCCTCGCGCCGCAGGGCCTCGCGCTGTCGCCCGACGGGCTGCGGCTCTACGTGCACAACTTCATGGACCGCAGCGTCGGCGTCCACGACCTCGCCGCGCTGGTGGGCTCGGGCCGTACCGAAGTGACGACGCTGGGCACGGTCGGCACGGTCGCCAACGAGCGCCTGACCGACGTGGTGCTGCGCGGCAAGCAGCTGTTCCACGACGCCCGCGATCCGCGGCTCGCCCGCGACGCGTACATGAGCTGCGCGAGCTGCCACGCCGAAGGCGGCGGTGACGGCCGGACCTGGGACCTGACCGGCTTCGGCGAGGGCCTGCGCAACACCATCGCGCTGACCGGCCGCTCGGGCGCGCAGGGCCGGCTGCACTGGAGCGGCAACTTCGACGAGATCCAGGATTTCGAGGGCCAGATCCGGCGCTTCGCCGGCGGCACCGGCCTGATGCGCGACGCCGACTTCAACGCCGGCACGCGCTCGCAGCCGCTCGGCGCCCGCAAGGCGGGGCTGAGCCCGGACCTCGACGCGCTCGCGGCCTACGTGGCTTCGCTCGACCGCAATGCGCCGTCGCCCCTGCGTGCGGCCAACGGGCGCCTGACGCCGCAGGCCGCCGGCGGCGAGGTGCTGTTCTCGCGGCTCGGCTGCGTCGACTGCCACGGCGGTCGCGACTTCACCGCGAGCGCGACCCGCGGCCCGACGTCGATCGGCACGATCCGTCAGCCGGGCAGCGGCTCGCGCCTCGGCGGCCCGCTGACCGGCATCGATCCGCCGACGCTGCGCGATGCCTGGGCCACCGCGCCCTACCTGCACGACGGCTCTGCGGCGACGCTGTCGGATGCGATCCGCGCGCACCGCGGGCTGGTCGCCACCGACGCGGAGGTCGCGAGCCTGGCCCGCTACGTCGCCGAGATCGGCAACGGCGCGGCGCCGTCGGTCCCCGGGGCCGTCGACGGGCTGCGCGGCGAGTACTTCGAGGGCACGACGCCGGGTGTCGGCAAGCCGGTGCTGGTGCGCAACGAGCCGGTCGACTTCGACTGGGGCGGCGACGCGCCGGGCCCGGACCTGCCGGCGGACCGCTTCTCGGTCCGCTGGACCGGCTCGGTGCTCGCCCGGCAGACCGGCGAATACCGGTTCCGGACCGTCTCCGACGACGGCGTCCGGCTGTGGATCGACCGCCGGCTGGCGATCGCCCGCTGGGACGATCATCCGCCGACGGTCGACGACGCGGCGCCGGTGTCGCTGGTCGCCGGGCGTCGCGTCGACCTGCGGCTCGAGTACTACGAGAACGGCGGCGGCGCCACGGTGAGGCTGCAGTGGCAGCGTCCCGGCCGGACCACGTGGGA
Organism: Pseudomonadota bacterium; assembly: GCA_046046245.1. Lineage (GTDB taxonomy): Bacteria > Pseudomonadota > Gammaproteobacteria > Burkholderiales > Burkholderiaceae_E > UBA4615. The sequence continues at coordinate 25,157 of JBJOKE010000028.1, forward strand.
GCCGGTGCCTGCGGACCTGATGAGCCCGACCGGCGCGGCGGGCTTCGCCGACGACACGTCGGGCTCGTCGCCGTTCGGCAAGCCGCCGGGCACGAGCGATCCGGTCGCCGTGCGCTGCGCGACCGAGGGCGGCCGCTGCCGCCTGCCGGCCGGGGTGAGGGCCGACGTCTACTACGGCGCCGACAGCCGCTGGGCGGTCCGGCGCGGCGTGACCGGATCGATCGCCTGCAGCAACGCGACCTTCGGCGACCCGGCCTGGGGCACCGTCAAGGCCTGCGCGTGGCAGGCCTCGCGTTGAGGGGAGCGCCGCGCGTCGCGATCGCGGCCGCTGCACTGGTGCTCGCGGCGGTCGCGGTCGGCGCGCTGTCGACCGCGTCCGATCGCCGCGAGGCCGAGCTCGGTGCCCGCGCCTTCGACGGACGCGATCCGCTGCGCGCGCGCGTCGACGGCCACGACGCGCCGCTGCCCGCCGCGGCGGTGGCCTGCGCGAACTGCCATCTGCCCGATCCGGGTCCGGCCCGTGCGTCGGCCGCGGGAGCGCCCCCGGGCGGCGGCGCGAGCTTCGGGCCGCGGCTCGACCGTGCGTCGCTGACGGTCGATGCGGCGCGGCGCGGCGGCCCGCCGAGTCGGTTCGATCGGGTGTCCTTCTGTCGGACGCTGCGGACCGGCGAGGACCCGGCCGGCGTGCTGCTGCCGAGGGCGATGCCACGCTACGAGATCGACGACGCCGGCTGCGACCGGCTCTGGCGTCACCTGATGCGCGTCGATCCGCCGCCGGCGTCGATCCGGTGACCTGCCCGTCCGTGTCGCGTCGATGAGCGCTCCCCCCGCGCCGCTCCGGTCCCCGCCCCGTCGCCGCTGGCTGGCCACGGCCGGCGGGGCCGCGCTCGCGCTGCGCGCGGTCGGCGCGCCGGCCTTCGCGCGTCACGGCCGCATCGAACCGCCCGAGCCGGTGCCGGCGATCGCGATGCGCCTGGACGACGGCTCGGCCACGACCCTCGCGCGGCTGCTCGCGGGGCGCATCACCGCGCTGCACTTCATGTTCACCGGCTGCCGCAGCACCTGCCCGATCCAGGCGGCCACCTTCGCGCGCCTGCAGGACGGGCTCGGCGCGCTCGGCGACCGCGTGCGGCTGCTGTCGGTCAGCGTCGACGCGCTGGGCGACGACCCGACCGCGCTCGCGCGATGGCGCACGAGGCTGTCGGCCGGGCCGCGCTGGCGCGCGGCGGTGCCGCTGGCGGCGGATGCGTCGGCGCTGCTCGCACTGGCCGGCGGCGACCGGCCCTGGGGGCCGGACACGCACGCGACCGAGGTGCTGCTCTTCGACGACCGGTCGCGGCTCGCGTTCCGCACCACCGACCTGCCCGACGCCGGCGCGCTCGCCGGCCTGCTCGCCGGCCTCGACGCGACCGCGCGGCGCTGACGGCGCGGCCGCGAGCGCCTGCGGCCGCGCGGCCGGCCCGGCTCACTCGCTCACTTCAGCGCGTGCGGCAGCCAGAGCGTGATCGCCGGGATGTAGGTGATCGCGATCAGCGACAGCACCAGCGGCACCAGCCAGGGCAGGATCGCGACCGTCGTCCGCTCCACCGAGAGATTGGCCACCCTCGCCAGCACGAACAGCACCATCCCCAGCGGCGGGTGCAGCAGTCCGATCATCAGGTTCAGCGTCATGATCAGCCCGAAGTGGATCGGGTCGATGCCGAGCTTGAGCACGATCGGCATCAGGATCGGCACCAGGATCGTGATCGCCGCGATGGTGTCGAGGAAGCAGCCGACGAACAGCATCAGCAGGTTCGCCAGCAGCAGGAACACCCACTTGTTGTCGGTGATGCCGAGGATGAAGCCCGTCAGCATCTCGGCCGCCTGGCTCACCGTCAGCAGCCACGCGAAGATCGAGGCGGCCGCCACGATGAAGAGCACCGACGCGGTCGTCTCGATGGTGTCGAAGGTCGCCTTCGCCAGCAGGTTCAGCGTCATCGACCGATAGCGCACCAGGCCCAGGAACAGCGCCCACAGCACCGCGGCGACGGCCGCCTCGGTGGGCGTGAACCAGCCCATCGTCATGCCGCCGATCAGCAGCACCGGCGCCATCAGCGCCATCACCGCCGAGAAGTCGAACCACCAGTCGAGCGCGAGCAGGATCGCGAGCGAGATGCCGGCCGCCAGGTTCGGCGACACACCGAACTTGTCGACCAGCAGCCAGACCGTCATCGGGAACGCCAGCACGACCAGCACCTCGACCGTCGCCGCCAGCAGCGCCTTCGCCGAGAAGCCGACGTCCGCGCCCCAGTTGTTGCGCCGCGCGAAGTAGGCGACGGTGAGCATCATCAGGATCGTCATCACGACGCCGGGGATGATCCCGCCGAGGAACAGCGACCCGATCGAGACGTTGGCCATCATCCCGTAGATGACGAAGGGCAGCGACGGCGGGATGATCGGCCCGAGCGTGGCCGAGGCTGCGGTCACGCCGACCGCGAACTCGGTCGGATAGCCGTGGTCCTTCATCGCCTTGATCTCGATCGTGCCGAGGCCGGCGGCGTCGGCGATCGCGGTCCCCGACATGCCGGAGAAGATCACCGAGCCGATGATGTTCACCTGGCCCAGGCCGCCCTTCATCCAGCCCACCAGCGCGACGGCGAAGTTGTAGATGCGCCTGGTGATGCCGGCGATGTTCATCAGGTTGCCGGCGAGGATGAAGAAGGGCACCGCGAGCAGCGGGAAGCTGTCGACGCCGGCGATCATCCGGTGCACGAGCACGAAGTCGGGCACGGTGCCGGTGGCGACGATGTAGAGCAGCGACGAGCCGGCGAGCGCGAGCGCGACCGGCACGCCGAGCAGCATCAGCACGATGAACGAGCCGAGCAGGACCCACATCATGACGTCAGCCCTCGCTCGTCAGGTGGCCGGGCGCCTCGAGCGCCGAGGTGCCGGTGCGCAGGTGCGTGATCGTGAGGATCAGCGCACGCACCGCCATGAACGCGAAGGCGACGCCGACGAAGCCGAACACGATGCCCAGCGGCCAGTCCATCATCGTCATCGGCTGGTGGCCGACGCGCACGGTGACCTGATAGGCGAGCCAGACGCAATAGGCGAGGAAGCCGGTCCGGAAGAGGTCCACCGCGGTGACCAGCGCGCGGGACGCGCCCCTGGGGAGATACCGGTAGAGCAGGTCGACGTGGATGTGGCGGTCCAGCCGCGTGCACATCGCCGCGCCGAGGAAGACCACGCCGATCAGCAGGTAGCGGGCCACCTCCTCGGTCCAGGCGGCCGAGTCGTTCAGCACGTAGCGCGTGAAGAACTGCAGGAACACGACGCCGCAGAGCAGCCAGAAGAGCGCGAAGGTGAACCAGTCCTCGAGGGCGTAGACCTTCAGGTCGGCCGGCTCGTGGGCCTCCTCGAACTCCTGCGCGAGCTGCTCGGCCGTCAGGCTGGGTGGGGCTTGGTGCGGCGACGACATGGGTTTCTCTCGGTGTCCTGATGCGACGCGGGACGCCGGCTGGTGGGCCGGCGTCCCGCGCGGGTGATGACCGGTGGCGCGACGACGCCTACTTGAGCGCGACGATCCGGTCGTAGTCCTTGCGGTCGTAGCCGAGCGACTCGGGAGTCGAGTTCTTCAGCACGGCGTCGACGAAGCTCTGCCGGTTGACCTGGACGATGTTGATGCCCTTCTTCCTGAACTCGTCGACGAGCTCGGCCTCGCGCTTGATGATCTGCGCCGTGGCGCGCGCGGCGGCCTCCTGCGTGACGTCGGTGAAGACCTTCCTGTCGGCGTCGGACAGCTTGCTCCAGACGTGGGGCGCGATCTGCGTGACGAGGCCGTCGACGATGTGGCCGGTCAGCATGATGTGCTTCTGCACCTCGTAGAACTTCTTCGCCTCGATCGTGGTGAGCGGGTTCTCCTGGGCCTCGACCGTGCCGTTCTGCAGCGCGAGGTAGACCTCGGCGAAGGCGATCGGCGCGGGGTTGGCGCCGCAGGCCTTCGGCGTGGCCATGTAGGCGGGCACGTCGGGCACGCGGATCTTCAGGCCCTTCATGCCGGCGCAGTCGTTGAACGCGCGGTTCGACGAGGTGTGACGCGCGCCGTAGTAGGTGTAGGCGGTCATCACGATGCCGGTGCGCTTCTGGTACTCGCCGGCCAGCTCCCTGAACACGTCGCTCTTCGCGTAGGCGGCCTGGTGGGCGGCGTCGCGGAAGATGAACGGGTAGTAGGCGATGCCGATGCGCGGGAAGTTGCGCGCGGCGAACGAGGGGCCGCTGATGATCATGTCGACCGTGCCCAGGGTCAGGCCCTGGTTGATGTCGGTCTCCTTGCCGAGCGACGAGGCCGGGAAGACCTGGATCTCGTAGCGGCCGCTGGTGCGCTTCCTGATCTCCTCGGCGGCCCACACCGACTCGGTGTGGTAGGGCTCGGAGGTCTCGTAGACGTGCGCCCACTTGAGCTTGGTCTGGGCGAGCGCCGGGGCGGCCGGCAGCGCGAGCGCGGCGGCGGCGGTCAGGATCGTCGCGAACAGTTTCATGTGTCTCCTCCTGAGTCGGTGGTACGGGGTGGACCGGGGCGTCAGGTGCCCGGCCCGAGCTGGACCTTCATGCTGACGGTCTTGTCGCGCGCCAGCGTGATCGCGCGGACCGCGTCGGTGAGCGGGTGCACGCCGGAGAGCACCGGGCGCACGTCGACGCGGCGCTCTGCGATCGAGCGGACCGCGTGCTCGAAGACGTTGCCGAACCGGAACGAGCCGCGCACGTCGAGTTCGCGGGCCATGATCAGGTTGGCGTTCAGGTGGAAGCCGTCCGGCGGCAGCGTGCCGACCTGCACGACGATGCCGCCGCGGCGGACCGTCTCGAGGCAGGCCGTCATCGCCGATGGTGCGCCCGAGACCTCGAAGGCCACGTCGGGCTCGCCCACCACGTCGGACAGGCGGCCGTCCTCCGGGAGCCGGTCGGTGCGCACGGCGAGGTCGGCGCCCACCTGCTTCGCGACCTCCAGCGGATGGTCGACGACGTCGGTGATCGCGACGTGCGAGGCGCCGGCGAGCTTCGCGGCCAGTGTCATCATGCAGCCGATGGTGCCGCTGCCGGTGATCAGCACGCGCTTGCCGAGCAGGTTGCCCGCGCGGTGCGCCGAATGCAGCGCGATCGAGAAGGGCTCGGACATCGCGATCTCGGCGAGCGAGACGTCCGTGGTCACCGGCACGCAGTTGGTGTCGGGCATCAGGAAGTATTCGCGGAAGGTGCCGTGCATGTGCGGGAACACGCTCGCGCTGCCCAGGAAGCGCATGTTCGAGCACAGGTTCTCGCGGCCCTCGCGACAGCCGGCGCAGCGGCCGCAGGGCTTGGACGGGTTGACCGCGATGCGGTCGCCGGCCTTCACGCGGGTCACGCCCGCGCCCACCGCGGCCACGACGCCCGAGGCCTCGTGCCCGGCCACCAGCGGCTCGCGGATCACGAAGCTGCCGTTGCGGCCGTGGAAGTAGTAGTGCATGTCCGAGCCGCAGATGCCGGCGGCGCCCAGGCGCACCAGCACCTCGCCCGGTCCGGGCTGGGGGGTCGGCACGTCGACGACCCGCAGGTCTTCGGCGCCGTGGATCTGGCATTCGAGCATCGGGTGTCTCCGTCTCCTGCGCGAACCGCAAAGGTAGCGCAGGACACCCGCGCACGCCTCCCCGTTCGACGCTGTACACTAGTATACATGTCCCGCCTGCCGCGCGCCCCCGGCATCGCGCCGCGTGAACCCTCGGTGGTTCCGTCGCTGTACCGCGACCTGCGCGAGCGGATCGTGTCGGTCGCGCTGCCGCCGGGCGAGGCGGTGTCGGAGACACGGATCGCCGAGGGTTACGGCGTCTCGCGCACGCCGGTGCGCGAGGCCTTCAAGCGGCTCGCCGAGGACGGCTTCCTCGAGGTGGTGCCGCAGGTGGGCACCTTCGTCGCGCGGATCGATCTGCGCCTCGTGCGGGACAGTCACTTCGTCCGCGAGACGCTCGAGTGCCGCATCGTGGAACTCGCCGCGGCCCGCATCGACGAGGCGGGCCGCGTGCTGCTGCGCGACAGCATCGCGCTGCAGAAGCGTACGGTCGCCGCACACGACGCGCCCGGCTTCTTCCGCGCCGACGAGGCGATGCACGAGCTGCTCGCCGGGATCGCCGGCCACCGCAGCGCCTGGCAGGTGATCCACGCGGCCAAGGCCCAGCTCGACCGCGTCCGGCGCCTGTCGCTGCAGAGTGCGGCACGTTCGAAGCTCCGGATGGCCGAGCACCGCGCGATCGCCGACCGGGTGATCGCCGGCGACGGCGCGGGGGCGGCCGAGGCCATGCGCGCGCACCTCGCCACGATCTTCGACGCGATCGCCAACATCGCGACCGAGAACGCCCACTACTTCACGGATTCCGATCCCGCATGAGCCGCATCGCCCGCATCCGCGCAACCGGCGTCACCGCACCGCCGGATCCCGGCGTGCCCTCGCCGAGCTGAGTCCCCGATGGCCCGCCTGTCCGACACGACGCTCGCCGCGCTGCCCGCCGACGTCGCCCGCCCGGCCTACGACCGCCGCGCGGTGCGCACCGGCGTCGTCCACCTCGGCCTCGGCAACTTCCACCGCGCGCACCAGGCGGTGGTGTTCGACGACCTGCTCGCCTCGGGCGACCTCCGCTGGGGCGTCTGCGGCGCGAGCCTGAAGCGCCCCGCGATGCGCGATGCGCTCGCGCCCCAGGACGGCCTCTACGCGCTGCTGGTCCGCGACGGGGCGGGCACGCGGCCGCGGGTGATCGGCGCGATCCGCGAGCGGCTCGTCGCGCCCGAGGCCCCGGCCGCGCTCGTCGCGCGGATCGCGGCCGCCGACACGCGGCTGGTCACGCTGACCGTGACCGAGAAGGGTTACGACGAGACCGGGCCCGCGGGGGCGGTCGGCGCGCTCGCGGCCGGCCTCGCCGCACGCCGGGCGACCGGCCGTGGCGGGTTGTCGGTGCTGTCGTGCGACAACCTGTCGCGCAACGGCGCGAAGCTCGCCGCGCGGCTGCGCGCCGAGGCCGCGGCGATCGACCCGGCGCTCGCCGACTGGATCGACGCCAACGTGGCGTGCCCGGACACGATGGTCGATCGGATCGTGCCCGCGACCACCGACGACGACCGCGCCGAGGCCGCGGCGCGGCTCGGTCTCGACGACGCCTGGCCGGTGGCGGCCGAGCCGTTCACGCAGTGGGTCGTCGAGCGTCGCTTCGCCGGCGAGGCGCCACCGCTCGAGGCCGCCGGCGTCGAGCTGGTGGACGACGTCGCGCCCTGGGAGGCGATGAAGCTCAGGCTGCTGAACGCCGCGCACTCGTCGCTCGCCTACCTCGGCGCCGCGGCCGCGCTGCCGACGGTGGACGCCGCGATCGCCGAGCCGCGGCTGCGGGCCTTCGTCGCGCGGCTCTGGGCGCAGGCCGCCCCGACGCTGCCCGCCGCCGTGCAGGGCCATGCGCCCGCCTACGGCGCGCGGCTGCTGGAGCGCTTCGCGAACCCGGCGCTGCACCACCGGCTGCTGCAGATCGCGATGGACGGCTCGCGCAAGCTGCCGCAGCGGCTGCTGGCGACGCTCGTCGACGCGCGCCGATCCGGCCTGCCGCACGACGCGCCGGCGCTCGCGGTCGCCGCGTGGATCCGCTTCTGCGCGGGGCGTGACGAGGCCGGGCGCGCGCTGCCGCTCGAGGACCCGCTCGCCGCGCGGCTGCGCGAGGCGGCCACCACGCACGGCGATGCGCGGGCCACGGTGCGCGCGGTGCTCGGGCTCGATCCGGCCTTCGCCGGCGCGGCCGGGGACGACGGGCTCGCGCGGGCCGTCGCGGCCGCGCTCGAGACGCTCCGCGCGCGCGGCACGCTCGGCACGCTCGGGGCCGACGGCGCGGCGGTCGCGCTATCATCGGCCGCTTCGCGGCGCTGACGCCACGTCCGCCCGCGCACGCCGATCCACGCACCGACACCGACACCGACACGCGCACCGGGCCCGGCCCTCGAGCGCACACCGAACGCACAGGAGGAGACGACATGGCAGGACGACTCGCGGGCAAGCGCATCCTGGTGACCGCGGCCGGCGCCGGCATCGGCCGCGCCACCGTGCTGATGATGGCCGCCGAGGGCGCGAGCGTGATCGCCACCGACGTCAAGTCCGAGCTGCTGGAGTCGCTCAAGGGCGTGCCCGGCATCGAGACCCGCAGGCTCGACGTGCTGGACGACGCCCAGGTCGCCGCGGTCGTCGGCGCGCAGCCGCTCGACGTGCTGTTCAACTGCGCGGGCTGGGTCCACCAGGGCGGCATCGACCAGTGCACCGACGCCGACTGGGACCTGAGCTTCAACCTCAACGTCCGCGCGCAGTGGAAGACCATCGCCGCGGCGCTGCCCGGCATGCTCGCCCAGGGCGGCGGCTCGATCATCAACATGGCGTCGATGTGCTCGAGCCTGAAGGGCTTCGCGAACCGCTTCGCCTATGGCGCGTCGAAGGCCGCGGTGATCGGCCTGACCAAGTCCATCGCGGTCGACTACGTCGCGAAGGGCATCCGCTGCAACTGCATCTGCCCCGGCACCGTCGACACGCCCAGCCTCGGCGACCGGATCAACGCGTTCGCCGATCCCGTCGAGGCCCGCAAGATGTTCGTCGCCCGCCAGCCGATGGGCCGGCTGGCCACCGCCGAGGAGATCGCGCCGATCGCCGTCTACCTCGCCAGCGACGAGTCGCGCTTCGCGACCGGCCAGCCGTTCATCGTCGACGGCGGCACGATGATCTGATTCCCGCCCCGCCCCCGAACCGCTCACACACCCAGAGGAGAGCCCTCGCATGAAACTCGTCCGCTACGGCAAGCCCGGCAAGGAGAAGCCCGGCCTGATCGACGCCGAAGGCACGCTTCGCGACCTGTCGGCCGTCGTGCCCGACATCGGCCCGGCCCAGCTCGCGCCGAAGGTCCTCGCGAGGCTCGCGAAGATCAAGCCCGCCAAGCTGCCGGCGGTCCGCGGCAAGCCGCGCCTGAGCATCCCGTTCAGCGGCGCGACCAAGTTCGTCGCGATCGGCCTGAACTACTCGGACCACGCGGCCGAGACCGGCAACCCGATCCCTTCTGAGCCGATCGTCTTCCACAAGACCCTGTCGTGCATGCAGGGCCCGAACGACGACGTGATGCTGCCCAAGGGCTCGAAGAAGACCGACTGGGAGGTCGAGCTCGGCATCGTCATCGGCACGAAGGCGAGCTACGTGTCGAAGAAGGACGCGCTCAAGCACGTCGCCGGCTACTGCGTCGTCAACGACGTGTCCGAGCGCGAGTGGCAGATCGAGCACGGCATGACCTGGGACAAGGGCAAGGGCTTCGACACCTTCGGCCCGATCGGCCCCTGGCTGGTCACCGCCGACGAGGTGCCGAACCCCGGCAAGCTCGACATGTGGCTCGACGTGAACGGCGAGAAGCGCCAGCGCGGCAACACGAAGACGATGATCTTCGACTGCGCGACCCTGGTCTCGTACGTGTCCGGCCTGTTCACGCTGAACCCGGGCGACATCATCACCACCGGCACGCCTCCGGGTGTCGCGATGGGCATGAAGCCCCCGGTCTTCCTGAAGGCCGGCGACGTGATGACGCTCGGCATCGAGGGCCTGGGCACGCAGACCCAGAAGGTCGTCAAGTACTCGGCGGCCTGATCGCCGCGGCCCGGCACGCCGGGCCGCCCGCGACCCTGGAGGGGCCCGGCGACGGGCCCTTCCTCGTTTCCGGCGGTGTCTTCACGAAACTTCACCTGCCGGACGCATCGTGGTGACACGGCCGGGCGACGATGGGCCCCATCGACGGACCGCCCCGGTCCGCCGCCCCACGGAGCCCACGATGACCCCCATCCGCCCCCGCTTCCCGTCCCGCCGCTGGCGCGCCGCCGGCTTCGCCGTCGCCGCCGCCGGCCTGCTCGCGCTCGGCGCCTGCTCGCACGGCCCGCAGGGCGGCGGCTGGGGCGACGGCCTGCGCGAGGGCCATCACCATGGCTGGCGCGGCGGCCCGATGTCCGGCCCGATGGATCCGGAGCAGGCCGCGCGCTTCGCCGAGCGGATGGCCGACCGGATCGTCCGCGAGGTCGACGGCAGCCCCGAGCAGAAGGTGAAGCTGCAGGCGATCGCGCAGGGCGCGATCACCGAGCTCGCGCCGATGCGCGAGCAGATGCGCACCGCGCGCCGCGAGGGCATGGCGCTGCTCGCCGCGCCGACGATCGACCGCGGCGCGATCGAGGCGCTGCGCGCGAAGCAGCTGGCCGCCGCCGACGGCGCGTCGCGCCGGATGGCGCAGGCGATGGCCGACGCCGCCGAGGTGCTGACGCCCGAGCAGCGGACGAAGCTCGCCGAGCGGCTGCAGCGCCGGATGGGGCGCCGGGGATGAGCGCGGCACCCGACTCCCTCGCGTCCGCGCCCGGCCGGCCGGCCGCCGGGCGTGCCGCGGGCGCGGGGCGCTCCGACGGCGACGCGCCGGGCACCCCGCGGCCCGGGTGGTGGCGCGGCGCCGGTTCTCAAGCGGCCACGGGGCCGCGTGCGATGATCGACGGATGCCGCAGCGCGTGCTGATGATCGAGGACGACCTGCGCCTGGGCGCGATGGTCGCCACCTACCTGAGGGGCGCCGGCTTCGCGGTCGAGCAGGCCGCCGACGGCGCGTCCGGGCTCGCCGCGCTCGCGGCCCGCGACGGACCGCCGGTGGACCTGGTGCTGCTCGACCTGATGCTGCCCGACGCCGACGGCCTGGCGCTGTGCCGCCGCATCCGCGCGGACTCCGACGTGCCGATCGTGATGGTCACCGCGCGCGGCGACACCGCCGACCGGATCGTGGGGCTGGAGCTCGGCGCCGACGACTACCTGCCCAAGCCCTTCGAGCCGCGCGAGCTGCTCGCCCGCGTGCGTGCGGTGCTGCGGCGGCGCATGCCGGGCGCGCAGGCCGGGGCGCCCGCCCCGCGCGACGTCCTGCGCTTCGGTCGACTCGAGGTGGACCGCGGCGCGCGCGAGGTCCGGGTCGACGGCCGCGCGCGGCCGCTGACCAGCCACCAGTTCGAGCTGCTGGTCGCGCTCGCCGAGTCGGCCGGCCGGGTGCTGTCGCGCGAGCAGCTGATGGAGCGCGTCCGCGGCGAGCCGCTCGACGCCTTCGACCGCTCGATCGACGTGCACGTCGCGCGGATCCGCGCGGCGATCGAGGACGATCCCCGGCATCCGCGCCGCATCGTCACCGTCCGCGGCGCCGGCTACGTGTTCGCGCGCGCGCAGGACGGCGAGTGAGGCGCCTCTACGTCCGGATCTACGTCGCGATGCTCGCGAGCCTCGTGCTGTTCGCGCTGCTCGCGGGCGCCGCGTGGAAGCTGTCGTTCGACCGCGAGCGCGCGTGGCGCGACGAGCGGGCGCTGGTGGCCGAGGCGGTCGGCGCGATCCTGCCGCCGGCCGACGCGCCGGTCGAGGCGCTGCGCGCGGCGCTCGAGCGCTGGCACGCCCGCACCGGCGCCGACCTGACGATCTTCGACGCCGAGCGTCGGCCGATCGCGTCGGCAGGCCGGCCGCTGCCGCCGCCGAGCACCGCCGACGGCGGCCGCGACGACCACGGCCGCGGCCCCCCGGTCTGGTCGGTGCGCCTGCCCGACGGTCGCTGGGCGATCGCGCGCCTGCACCGCTTCCGCGGCCCGCCGTCGCCGATCGGCTGGCTGCTGCCGATCCTGGGCCTGACGGTGGCGGTCGCGATCGGCGCCTATCCGGTGGTGCGCCGCCTAACGCGCCGGCTCGAGCGGCTGCAGGCGGGCGTCGAGGCGCTGGGCGCGGGCGACCTGTCGGCGCGCGTGCCGGTGCAGGGCCGCGACGAGGTGGCCGCGCTCGCCGCGAGCTTCAACCGCTCGGCCGAGCGGATCGAGGCGCTGGTGCGCGCGCAGAGGTCGCTGCTCGCGAACGCGTCGCACGAGCTGCGCTCACCGCTCGCGCGGCTGAAGATGGCGAGCGCGCTGCTCGCCGACCCGCAGGCCGCCGCCGGCCAGACCGAGGCCGAGCGCGCGGCGCTGCGCGAGGAGCTCGAGCGCAACGTCGGCGAGCTCGACGCGCTGATCGAGGAGATCCTGCTCGCGAGCCGGCTCGACGCCGACGCGGGCGTGGCCCGCGAGCCGGTCGACCTGCTGGCGCTGCTGGCCGAGGAGGCGGCGCGGGTGCAGGCGACGCTGTCGGTCGACCGCCCGGCCGGCGAGACGGCCGGGGCCCCGCGCGCGGGCACCCCGCAGGTCGGCGGCCTGCCCGCCGGCGTCACCGACGACACGCTCCTCGCCGGAGCCGCGACCGTCGACGGCGACGCGCGCCTGCTGCGCCGCCTGGTCCGCAACCTGCTGGAGAACGCGCGCCGGTACGGTGCCGGCTCGCCGGTCGAGGTGCGGCTGCACCCGGTCGGGCCCGCGTCGTCGTTCGAGGTGCTCGACCGCGGCCCGGGCGTGCCCGAGGCCGAGCGCGAGCGGATCTTCGAGCCCTTCCACCGGCTCGCCGGCCACGGCGAGGCCGCGGGCGGCGTGGGGCTGGGCCTGTCGCTGGTCCGGCAGATCGCCGCGCGCCACGGCGCGACGGTCCGCTGCCTGCCGCGCGACGGCGGCGGCAGCCGCTTCGTCGTCGCGTTCGGCGCGGCGCCCGTGCCGCGCTGAGCGGCCCGGCGCGGGCGGCGTCCGTGCGCCGACGGGCGCCTGTGCGTCAGCGCGGCGGCTGGCGCGTGCCGACGACCACCGGGTAGTCGGGCCGGCCGGTGCGCAGCCAGGTGACGATGTTGTTCGCCGCCTTGCGCCGCAGCTCCACCTCCGAGGCCACCGAATAGAACGCCGAGTGCGGCGAGAAGATCACCCGCGGGTCGGCGAGCAGCGGGTGGCCGGCGGGCACCGGCTCCACCGGCAGCACGTCGAGGCCCACGCCGGCGAGCCGGCCCTCGGCCACGACCTGGGTGAGCCCGTCGAGGTCGATCACGCCGCCGCGCGCGGTGTTGACCAGGTACGAGCCCGGCTTCATCAGCCGCAGCAGGTCGGCGCCGACCAGGCCTCGCGTCTCGTCGTTCAGCAGGCAGTGGATCGAGATCGCGTCGGCCTGCTCGAACAGCTGGGTCATCGACACGCGCTCGACGTAGGCGGGGAAGTCGCCGTCGATCAGGTGCGGGTCGTAGGCGATGACGCGCTTGAAGGTGTTGCGCGCGATGTGCGCGAAGCGCTTGCCGATGCGGCCCAGGCCGAAGACGCCGACGGTCATGTCGGTCAGGCGGGGCACGCGGCCGGCGCTGGTGTAGTGCCAGGTGCCGGCCTTCACGTCGGTGTTCCAGCGGACGATGTTGCGGATCACCGCGAGCATCATCGCGAACGCATGGCTCGAGACCTCGCCCACGCCGTAGTCCGGGCTGTTCGCGACCCAGACGCCCGCGGCCTGCGCGGCCTTCGCGTCGATGGTGTCGTAGCCCGCGCCGATCCGCGACGCGAGGCCCAGGCCCGGCCGCGCGGCGAACACCTTCGCGCCCACCGGCGCGTACTGCACGAGCAGCGCCGAGCACCCGTCGGAGGCGGCGACGACCTCGTCCTCGGTCCTGCACTGGGCCTCGACGAGCTGGATGCCCGCCTCGCGGAACAGGTTGCGCTCGAGCGAGACGTCGAGCATGTCGTAGTCGGTGAACAGGACCTTCATGGGACGGTGTCTCCTTCGGGGAGCGGCGATGATACCGGCGGCCTCAGGCCGATTCGCGCGCGACGATGTCGAATCCGACGTCGATCCGCCCGGCGGGCGGGACGCCGCCGTCGAGCCGCGCGAGCAGCGCGCGCGCCGCCTGCTCGCCGATCTCGCGGCCTGGGATGCGCACGGTGCTGAGCGAGGGCCAGGTGTGGGCGGCAACGTCGAAGTCGCCGAAGCCGAGCACCGCGAGGGTCGACGGGACCGCCACGCGGCGGTCGGCCGCGGCGCGCAGCACGCCGGTGGCGAGCGCGTCGTTCGCGCAGAACACCGCGTCGGGCGCGGGGCGTGCCGCGTCGAGCAGCGCGCCGAAGGCGTCGCGGCCCTGCGCGGCGCTCATGCCGTCGTCGACGAAGGCGGTGAGCGGCGCCGCGAGTCCGGCCTCGCGCGCGGCCTCGCGCAGCCCGCGCAGCCGCTTGCCCGAGCGGTCCTCGCGGTCGGGGCCGGTACCCACGAAGGCCCAGCGCCGGCGGCCGCGCGCGGCGAGCCAGCGGCCGGCCTCGCGGCCCGCCGCGACGTTCGAGAAGCCGACGACGAGGTCGATCGGCCTGGGCGGCAGGTCCCAGATCTCCACCACCGGCACGCGCTGGCGGGCGAGCAGCTCGCGGGTCTCGTCGGCGTGGATCGCGCCGGTGAGCACCACCGCGTCGACGCGCCGTCCGAGGAAGCTGCGCACCAGCGCGGCCTCGGTCGCCGCGTCGTAGCCGCTGTCGCCCAGCAGCAGCTCGTAGCCCGCGTCGCGCAGCACGCGCGCCAGCCCGCTCGCGGTGCTCGCATAGACCGAGTTCATCAGCGTGGGGACGATCGCCGCGACGATCCGCGTGCGCGACGAGGCGAGCGCGCTCGCCGCGCCGTGCGGCAGGTAGCCGAGCCGCGCGACCGCGCGCCGCACCGCGGCCAGCGTGGCCGGCGCGACCTGTTCCGGATGCCGCAACGCACGCGAGACGGTCATGCTCGAGACGCCCGCCTCGCGGGCGACCTCCTCGAGCCGGACCGGGCCGCCGGGCGGCTCGGAGCGCGCCGTGACGGCCGCCGTTTGTGCGGCGCGCCTTGACATGCGGGCGAGAGTATCGCGGAATGCGGATATCGTGTTAGCGCTAACAAGCGAGCGGACGTGCCGATGAGCCTCACCCCCGACCAGGTCGACTTCTACCGCAGCGAGGGCTACGTGGTCGTGCCCGACGTGCTCGACGCCGCCGAGCTGTCGGCGATGCGCGGCGCGGTCGACGCGCTGCTCGCCGGCGCGAAGGGCGTCGCCGACCACACCGAGCTCTACGACCTCGAGGACTCGCACACCCCCGAGGCGCCGCGCGTGCGGCGGCTCAAGCAGCCGCACCGTCACCACCGCGCGTTCGCGGACCTGCCGCGCAACCCGAAGGTGCAGGCGCTGCTGACCTCGCTGCTCGGCCCCGCGGTGCGGCTTCAGTCGGTGAAGCTCAACCTGAAGACCGCCGGCTATGGCGCCCCGGTCGAGTGGCACCAGGACTGGGCGTTCTATCCGCACACCAACGACGACGTGCTCGCGATGGGCGTGATGCTCGACGACTTCACGCCCGACAACGGGCCGATGATGGTCGTGCCGCGCACGCACCGCGGCGTCATCCACGACCACCATGCGAACGGCGTGTTCGTGGGCGCGATGGATCCCACGCGGATCGACCTGGACCTGAAGCGCGACGCGGTCCCGCTGCTCGGCCGCGCCGGCTCGATCACGCTGCACCACGCGCGGCTGGTCCACGGCTCGGCCACCAACACCTCGGGCCGGTCGCGCAACTTCCTGCTCTACGAGGCCGCCGCGGCCGACGCCTGGCCGCTGGGCGGCGGGCAGTTCGGCAGCCTCGCGGAGTTCGATGCGCGGATGCTCTGCGGCGAGCCCACGCTCGCGCCGCGGATGGTGCCGGTACCGATCCGCATGCCGTTCCCGAAGGCACCCGAGGCGGCCTCGCTGTACCAGTCGCAGAAGTACATGGAGAACCGGTTCTTCGAAACCGCCCGCTAGCGGCGGTCGACCCACCCGGCACCGCGCGCTCAGCGCGGGCCGGAGCGCACACGACGCAGGAGACGCTCATGTTCAGAAGGCAATTCGTCACGGGGATGGCGGCCGCCGCCGCGATCGCGGCCGCGCCGCTCGCGCAGGCGCAGCCCACGCTGGTGTTCGGCGGGTCCGACGCGGTCGGCACCGTGCTCGACCGCACCAACGCGATGTTCACGAAGCTCGTCAACGAGCGCGCCGCCGGCAAGGTGAAGATCAACTTCATCCAGGGCGAGCAGCTCGGCAACGACGTGCAGGTGATCGAGCAGATGATGAAGGGCTCGGTCGCCTTCTACGGCGACGTGCTCGACTGGTACGCGAACTGGGTCAAGGACTTCGCGGTGCTGGCCTGGGGCTTCACCTTCCGCGACAACGACCACTTCCAGAAGTTCCTCGAGTCGCCCACCTTCGCGGCGATGTCCGAGGAGCTGCGCACGAAGCAGGGGCTGCGGATCCTCGCGGCCGCGCCCACGCAGCCGCGGATCCTGTTCGCGAAGAAGGCCGTGCAGACGCCCGACGACCTCAAGGACGTGAAGATGCGCGTCCCCGAGATCAAGACCTACCTGAACCTCTGGCAGGCGATGGGCACGAAGCCCGCGCGCGTCGCCTGGGCCGAGGTCTTCCTCGGGCTCAAGACCGGCGTGATCGACGCGGCCGAGGGCCCGATCGGCTCGGCCTACGCGCAGAAGTTCCACAACGCCGCGCCCGCGGTGATGCGTACCGACCACCTGCTGTCGTCGCTGCACATCACCGTCAACGAGAAGGTCTTCGCCTCGCTGCCCGCGGACGTGCAGAAGATCATGGTCGACGCCGCGAGGGAGGCGGTGGCCTGGGGCCGCAAGGAGTCCGAGGCCGAGACCGACGACCTCACGAGGAAGATGGCGGCCGAGGGGGCGAAGGTGGTGAACGTCGACCGCGCGCCGTTCGCGCAGCGCGCGCTGTCGGCAGTGGAGGGCATGGAGAAGGACGGCGCCTGGACGGCCGGCCTCTACCAGAGGATCCGCGACATCAAGTGACCGCGTGCGACGGGCGCCGCGTGCGCCCGTCGCCGCCGAGGACCCGCCCATGGATGCGCTGCTCGCCCGCTGGTGGCGGCTGCTCGAGCTGGTCGCGCGCGTCGAGCGCGCGTTCGGCGTGCTGCTGCTGTCGACCATCGTCGTCTCGATCACCGTGCAGGTGATCACCCGCTACCTGTTCGGCCAGCCGCTGGTCTGGGTCGAGGAGCTCGCCGGCTACTGCTTCCTCTGGTCGATCTTCGTCGGCGCCGCGCTCGGCCTGAAGGAGCTGCGCCACATCCGGATCGATACCTTCGTCGCGCGGCTGCCGGTCCGCACCCAGGCAGGGTGGCGCGCCGCCACCTGGGCGATCGCCGGGCTGTGCTGCGCCGTGATCGCGGTCCAGGCGTGGGACATCATGGACGTCGAGTCGCGCAGCCGCACGATGTCGCTGCCCGTCGACCTGCCGCGCCACCTGTTCTACTCGATGCCGCTGTTCGTCTGCGTGGTGTCGATGGGAATCACCATCGCCTACCTGATCGCCGCCGAACTCGCGCTCGCCACGAGCGGGCGGCCGGTCGACGCGCAGCTCGCGCGGCTCGCCCGCGAGCGCGAGGCGATGGCCGAGGACGCCGAGGCCGACGCGATCGCCGAGCGGCTGGTCGCCGGCTCGCACGCGAACGCGGCGCAGCCGTCGGCGGCGGCCGTTCGCAGCGGGGAGGGCACGCGATGAGCGTCATCCCGATGTTCGCGGTGCTGTTCGGGCTGATCGCGATCGAGCTGCCGATCGCCTTCGCGCTGATCGCCGCGGCGCTCGCTTACCTGCAGTTCGCATCGCCCGTGCCGATGTCGCTGGTCGTCCAGCGGATGACCTCGGGCGTCGACAGCTTCCCGCTGCTCGCGATCCCGCTCTTCGTGCTCGCCGGCAACCTGCTCAACGTGGGCGGCATCGCGGCGCGGATCTTCGAGTTCGCGGTGGCGCTGGTCGGCCACTTCCGCGGGGGGCTCGCGCAGGTGAACATCTTCGCGAGCCTGATCTTCGCGGGGATGTCGGGCGTCGCGCAGGCCGACGCGGCGGGGCTGGGCACCGTCGAGATCAAGGCGATGAAGAAGGAGGGCTTCGACGCCGCCTTCGCGGCCGCCTGCAGCGCGGCCTCGGCGATCGTCGGCCCGATCATCCCGCCGTCGGTGATCATGGTGGTCTACGGCGTGCTGGCGCAGGTCTCGATCGGCGACCTGTTCCTCGCGGGCCTCGTGCCGGGCTTCCTCATCGGCTTCCTGCTGATGGCGATGGTCTACTTCCTGGTCGCGACCGGCCGGGTCCACGCGCCGGTGACGCCGCGCGCGAGCGCGGGGCACCTCGGTCGCAGCTTCGTGAGGGCGATCCCGGCGCTGTCGGCGCCGGTGATCCTGGTGGTGGGCCTGCTGTCGGGCGTGGCCACGCCGACCGAGCTCGGCGCGATCACCGTGGTCTACGCGATCGGACTGGGCTTCGCCTACCGGGAGCTGACCCCGAGGAAGCTCTACGCCTGCATCGCCGAGACCTTCGTCACCAGCGGCGTGCTGGTCTTCATCATGGCCGCGGCCGTGCCCTTCGGCTGGGCGATCGCGGTCAACAACATCCCGGCGAACCTCGCGTCCACGCTGCTCGACATCACGACGAACCCGTGGGCGATCCTCGCGATGATCAACGTGATGCTGCTGGTGATCGGCTGCTTCATGGAGACCACCGCGATCCTGCTGATCGCGGTGCCGACCTTCCTGCCGCTGATCAAGCAGCTGGGCATCGACCCGATCCACTTCGGCCTGGTGATCATCCTGAACCTGCTGATCGGCGCCACCACCCCGCCCTTCGGCGTGCTGCTCTTCATCGTGCAGGACATCGCCAAGGTGAGCTTCGGCGCGGTGGTGCGGGCGATCCTGCCGTTCTACGTGCCGCTGGGCATCGCGCTGATCCTGATCACCTACTGGCCCGACCTGTCGCTGTGGCTGCCGAGGGCGCTGAAATAGGTCGAGCCGGTTCCACCGCGAGCGACTTTGATCGCGGCCCGCGCATCGATTACAGTCCGGCGCTTTCCGCACCCGGCATCGAACAGGAGACGCCCGCGTGAACACCATCGACCTGAAGGACCGCTGCGCGGTCGTCACCGGCGGCGCCGCCGGCATCGGCCTCGCCATCGCGCAGCGCTTCGCGGCCAGCGGCGCGCGGGTCGCGCTGTGGGACATGAACGAGGCGGCGGCGAAGGCCGCGGCCGCCTCGCTGGGCGAGGGCCACCTCGGCCTGGCGGTGGACGTGGCCGACGAGCACTCCGTGCAGCGCGCGACCGACGCGACCGCCGCCGCGTTCGGCCGGATCGACGCGCTGGTCTGCAGCGCGGGCATCACCGGCCCGAACACCACGACCTGGGAGTACCCCACCGACGCGTGGCGCAAGGTGTTCGACGTGAACGTGCACGGCGTCTTCTACTGCAACCGCGCGGTGGTGAAGAAGATGCTCGAGCGCGACTACGGTCGCGTGATCAACATCGCGTCGATCGCCGGCAAGGACGGCAACCCGAACGCGCCGGCCTACTCGGCGTCGAAGGCCGCGGTCATCGGCCTGACGAAGTCGATCGGCAAGGAGACCGCGAAGACGGGCGTGCGGGTCAACTGCATCACGCCGGCCGCGGTGAAGACCGCGATCTTCGACCAGATGACGCAGCAGCACATCGACTTCATGCTGTCGAAGATCCCGATGGGGCGCTTCGGCCTGGTGGAGGAGATCGCGGCGATGGTCGCGTGGCTGGCGAGCGAGGAGTGCTCGTTCACCACCGGCGCGGTCTTCGACCTGTCCGGCGGGCGGGCGGTCTACTGATGGCCGCCGCGGACGGCGCCGCGTCGCCCCGGCACGATGCCGGCGCGCTCGTCGCGTTCGCGCACGCGCTGCTTCGCGGTGCGGGGCTCGACGACGGGCTCGCCCGCGACGTGGCCGAGGTGCTGGTCGAGGGCGACCTGCTCGGCCACGATACCCACGGCCTCGCGCTGCTGGCCGGCTACCTCGGCGAGCTCGAGCGCGGGACGATGGCGAAGTCGGGCGATCCGGCGGTGATCGCCGCGCGCAGCGCGGTCGCGACCTGGGACGGCCGCCGGCTGCCCGGTCCGGCGCTGGTCCGCCGCGCGATCGACTGGGCCGCGCCGAGGGCGCGCGAGCACGGCAGCGCCACCGTCGCCATCCGCCGCAGCCACCACATCGCCTGCCTCGCGGCCTACCTCGAGGCGCCGGTGCGCTCGGGTCTGATGGTCGAGGTCTACAGCTCGGATCCGGCGGTGGCCAGCGTCGCGCCCTTCGGCGGCACGCAGGCCGTGTTCACGCCGAACCCGGTCGCGGTGGGTTTCCCGACCTCGGGCGATCCGGTGCTGATCGACATCTCGGCGTCGATCACCACCAACGGCATGAGCAACCGGCTGAAGGCGGCCGGGCGGCGCGGCGCGCACCCGTGGTGGCTGGATGCGGCCGGCCGGCCCTCGGACGACCCGGCGGTGCTGTTCACGCAACCGCCGGGCACCATCCTGCCGCTGGGCGGGCTCGACGCCGGCCACAAGGGCTACGGCCTCGCGCTGACCATCGAGGCGATGACCGGCGGCCTGTCGGGCCACGGTCGCGCCGATCCGGCCGAGGGCTGGGGCGCGACGGTCTGCGTGCGGGTGACCGACCCCGAGGCCTTCGCGGGTCTCGCGGCCTTCGACCGTCAGACCGACTGGATCGCGAATGCCTGCCGCACGTCGGCGCCGCGCGACCCGGCGAATCCGGTGCGGCTGCCGGGCGAGCGCGCGCTGGCGCGCAAGCGCGTGCAGCGTGCCGAGGGCGTCGCATTGCATCCGTCGATCCTGCCCGCGCTCGCGCCCTGGGCGTCGGAGCTCGGCGTGACGCCGCCTGCGGCGAACGGCTGACCCGTCGATGCTGACGACGAAGCAGCCGGTGTTCCGGAAGTTCTGGCACGCGGTGATGCCGCTGTCGATGCTGACCGACGGACCCAGGCCCTTCACCCTGCTGGGCGAGCCGATCGTGCTGTTCCTCGACGAGGCCGGCGCGCCGGCCGCGCTCAAGGACCGCTGCTGTCACCGGACCGCGAAGCTGAGCAGGGGGTGGTGCGAGGGCGGCCGCCTGGTCTGCGGCTACCACGGCTGGACCTACGACCGCGGCGGTCGCGTGGTGCGGATCCCGCAGCACGAGCCGGGCCGCGCGATCCCGGACGACTACCGGACCACCGCCTACCGCTGCGTCGCCCGCTACGGCTACGCGTGGGTGGCGCTCGAGGATCCGATCGCGCCGATCCCCGAGGTGCCCGAGTTCGACGACCCGCGCTTCCGGACGATCTTCCAGTTCCACGAGGAATGGGCGACGAGCCCGCTGCGCGCGCTGGAGAACTCGTTCGACAACGCGCACTTCAGCTTCGTCCACCGCGCGACCTTCGGCGTCGCCGCGCAGCCGAAGCCGAGCCGCTACGAGCTGGTGGAGCACGCCGGCGGCTTCCATGCCGAGACGGTGATCGACGCGGCCAACCCGCCGGCCTTCCGCCGCGTGAGCGGCGTCGACGATCCGGTCACCACGCGCCACATGCGCAACGCCTACTACCTGCCGTTCTCGCGGCGGCTCGACATCGAGTACCCGAGCGGCATCCGGCACGTGATCATCAACTGCTTCACGCCGATCGACGACGGCCGCATCCAGCTCGCGCAATGGCTGTTCCGGAACGACACCGAGGCCGACTGCCCGGCGCAGCTGCTGATCGACTTCGACCACGTGATCACCCGCGAGGACAAGGCCATCCTCGAGTCGACGGATCCGGACGCGCTGGTCGACACGCGGCGCCGCGGCGTGGAGTTCTCGATGGACAGCGACCGCCCCGGGATGCTGATCCGCAAGAAGCTGATGGAGCTGCTCGCCGCGCACGGCGAGTCCGAGGTGTTCCGCCAGGGGTGAGCCGATATACTGCGGCCCCCCAGGAGAACGACCCGGAGACCCCCGTGACGCAGCCCGTCCTGCTGATGACCGCCTTGCACGAGGCCACCCAGCGCGAACTGGAATCGACCTGGCAGGTCCACCGCCACTGGGAGGCGGCCGACAGGCCGGCGCTGCTCGCGTCGCTCGCCGACACCTGCGAGGTGGTGGTCACCTCCGGCGGACGCGGCTGCGAGGCGGCGGTGATGGACGCGCTGCCGAAGCTGAAGCTGGTCTCGTGCTTCGGCGTGGGCGTCGACGCGATCGACGTGAAGCACGCGAGGTCCAGGGGCATCGCGGTCACCAACACGCCCGACGTGCTGACCGACGACGTCGCCGACCTCGCGGTCGCGCTGATGCTCGCGTCGCTGCGGCAGGTGGTCGCGGCCGACCGCTGGGTCCGCGACGGCTCGTGGGTGAAGCGCGGCACGATGCCGCTGACCACCGCGGTCGCGAAGCGCAAGGTCGGCATCATCGGGCTGGGCCGCATCGGCCATGCGATCGCGACGCGCTGCGCGGCCTTCGGCACCGAGATCGGCTACCACGGCCCGAACCGCAAGCCGGTCGACTGGGCCTACCACGCCGATCCGGTCGAGATGGCCCGCTGGGCCGACGTGGTGATCGCCGCCTGCCCGGGCGGCGCGGCCACGAAGGGCATCGTCTCGCGCGCGGTGCTCGAGGCGATCGGGCCGACGGGGCACTTCGTCAACATCGCCCGCGGCTCGGTCGTCGACCAGCCGGCGATGGTCGAGCTGCTGCGCTCGGGCGCGCTCGGCGGCGCGGCGCTCGACGTGTTCGACGACGAGCCGAACGTGCCGCAGGCGCTGATCGACGTGCCGCACGTGGTGCTGCAGCCGCACCACGCGAGCGGCACGAACGAGACGCGCACCGCGATGGGGCGTCTGACGCTCGACAACGTCGCCGCGCACTTCGCCGGCCGGGCGCTGCTGACGCCGGTCTGAGACGGAGGGGCCCCGAGGCCCCGGGGTGCGTACCGGGCGGACCCGGCTCAGCGGCGGTCCGCGTCGCGACCCGATTCGGTCTCGCCGGCGGTCCGACCGTCGCCGGCCGCGCCGTCGTGCAGCGCGGCCGGCCCGTGCGCCGCCGCCCGAGGATCGGGCCGCAGCACCGGGTCCGGATGCAGCATGGGCTCGGCCGGCACGACCGCCTCGGTCGGATGCCCGGTCGGCCCGGCGCCGCCGGCACCGACGCCCTGCCCACGCCCGTCGCCGTCGCGGCCCTCGACCCGCTGGCCGCGGTGCCGCGCGTGCTGCCGCAGGAACCGCGAGGGCTCGTGCGGCCGGCCGAACAGCAGCTTCGACAGCTCGGTGAGCGCCGCCTGGTAGACCCCGCGCTTGAACTCGATCACCGTCTCGAGCGGGATCCAGTAGTCGTGCCAGCGCCAGGCGTCGAACTCGGGGTGCTCGGTCGCGCGCAGGCAGACGTCGCTGTCCTTGCCCACCAGCCGCAGCAGGAACCAGATCTGCTTCTGGCCGCGGTAGTGGCCGCGCCACTCGCGGCGCACCCAGTTCTGCGGCACGTCGTAGCGGAGCCAGTCGCGGGTGCGACCGATGATGCGGACGTGCTCGGGCCGCAGCCCGACCTCCTCGTGGAGCTCGCGGTACATCGCCTGCTCGGGCGTCTCGCCGCGGTGGATGCCACCCTGCGGGAACTGCCACGAGTGCTCGCGGATCCGCTTGCCCCAGAAGACCTCGTTGCGCGGGTTCACCAGGATGATGCCGACGTTAGGGCGGTAGCCGTCCTTGTCCAGCATGGGCCAGCCTCGAATCCTGAAAGTTGCGGCGATTATATCGACGCGACCCGCGCCGCCCGTCTACGACCGTGCGCCGCGCTCGGTGTCCGTCGCGGCCCGACGGACCCGCCGGCGGGCGGGGCGGACCGATCCCGTAGAATCCGCCGATCCGCCCGCCCCGGGCGCGCCCGCGCGCGCCGCACCGCACCCCATGAAAGCCTCCCGATTCCTCATCTCGACGCTCAAGGAAGCACCCTCGGACGCCGAGGTGGCCAGCCATCGGCTGATGACCCGCGCCGGCATGATCAAGAAGCTCGCCGGAGGCATCTACACCTACATGCCGATGGGCCTGCGGGTGATCCGCAAGGTCGAGGCGATCGTCCGCGAGGAGATGAACCGCGCCGGCGCGATCGAACTGCTGATGCCGGTGATCCAGCCCGCCGAGCTCTGGCAGGAGTCGGGCCGCTGGGAGAAGTACGGTCCCGAGCTCATGCGGATCAAGGACCGGCACGAGCGCGACTTC
This sequence comes from Pseudomonadota bacterium, assembly GCA_046046245.1. Taxonomy (GTDB): domain Bacteria; phylum Pseudomonadota; class Gammaproteobacteria; order Burkholderiales; family Burkholderiaceae_E; genus UBA4615. Next base: position 49,139 of record JBJOKE010000028.1, read on the forward strand.
ATCGTGCAGCCGACCTCCGAGGAGGTGATCACCGACGTCGCGCGGACCGAGATCCGCAGCTACCGGCAGATGCCGAAGAACCTGTACCACATCCAGACGAAGTTCCGCGACGAGCGGCGCCCGCGCTTCGGCGTGATGCGCGGCCGCGAGTTCACGATGAAGGACGCGTACTCGTTCGACCGCTCGCCCGAGGCGGCGCTGGTCAGCTACCGGGCGATGTACGACGCCTACGTCCGGATCCTCGATCGGATGGGATTGCGGTTCCGCGCGGTGGCCGCCGACACCGGCGCGATCGGCGGCAACGCGTCGCACGAGTTCCAGGTGATCGCCGAGACCGGCGAGGACGCGATCGCCTACTGCCCGGAGTCCGACTATGCCGCCAACGTCGAGCTCGCCGAGGCGCTGCCGCTCGTGGCCGAGCGCGCGGCACCCGCGCAGGCGCTCGCGAGGACGCCCACCCCCGGCAAGGCGCGCTGCGAGGACGTCGCGCAACTGCTCGGGCTGCCGCTCGAGCGCACGGTGAAGTCGCTGGTGCTCGCGGTCGACGAGCTCGAGCCGCTCAAGGACGGCGACGACTCGAACGCGCCGCGCCGCGTGGTCTTCACCCGGGTCTGGCTGCTGCTGGTCCGCGGCGACCACGAGCTCAACGAGGTGAAGGCCGGCAAGGTGCCCGGCCTCGCCGGCTTCCGCTTCGCGACCGAGGCCGAGATCGTCCAGCACTTCGGCTGCACCCCGGGCTACCTCGGGCCGATCGGCACGAAGGCGCCGGTGAGGCTCGTGGTGGACCGCACCGTCGCGAACATGAGCGACTTCGTCTGCGGGGCGAACGAGGTCGACGTCCATTACACCGGCGTCAACTGGGGCCGCGACCTGCCGATGCCGGGCGGACCCGAGGTGCTCGTCGCCGACCTGCGCAACGTGGTCGAGGGCGACCCCTCGCCGGACGGCCGCGGGCGGCTGGCGATCCAGCGCGGCATCGAGGTCGGCCATGTGTTCTACCTCGGCACCAGGTACTCGCAGGCGATGAACGCCACCTTCGTCGACGAGGACGGCAAGTCGAAGGTGATCGAGATGGGCTGCTACGGCATCGGCATCACCCGGCTGCCGGCCGCCGCCATCGAGCAGAACCACGACGAGAAGGGCATCGTCTGGCCACGGCCGATCGCGCCGTTCGACGTCGTGATCACGCCGCTCGGCTACTCGCGGTCCGCGGGCGTGCGCGAGGCCGCCGACCGCCTGTACGATGAGATGATTCAGGCGGGCATCGACGTGATCCTGGACGACCGCGACGAGCGGCCGGGTGCGATGTTCGCCGACTGGGAGCTGATCGGCGTGCCCCTGCGGCTCACGATCGGCGATCGCGGTCTGAAGGAAGGCAACGTGGAGCTGACGGTGCGGCGCGGTCTCGCGACGACACCGGTGCCGCTCGGCGGGGCCTTCGCTGCGGTGGCGGATGCCCTGAAGGCGTGCTGAGCGAGCAACGACGGAACACGACGGCGGAACGGGCGCGGTGGCGGGCCACCGGGGCCGTCCTCGCGACGGCGCTCGCGCTCGTGGCGGGCCTCGGCCTGGCCGCGGCGCCGCGCGCCGCGCACGCGGGCGCCCAGCTCTACGAGCCGCTGTCGGACTCGGTCCGCTCGGCGCTCGCCGCCGCGCTGCTCGACCGCTCGGCCCCGGAGCCTCGCTACGCGTCGGCGATGGAGCGCGCGGACTGGCTGGCCGAGATGGCCGTTCGCCTGCCGGTGCGGCACAAGCCCACCCATCGCGAGCGCCACGAGTTCCTGCAGATGGTCCGCTACGAGGCGCAGCGCGCCGGACTGGACCCGCACCTCGTGCTGGGGCTGATCCAGGTCGAGAGCGGCTTCCGGCGGCATGCGATCTCGTCGGCCGGCGCCCGGGGCTACATGCAGGTGATGCCGTTCTGGTCGCGGCTGATCGGCGACGGCGAACCGTCAGGGCTCTTCGACGCCCGGACCAACCTGCGCTACGGCTGCGTGATCCTGCGCCACTACCTCGACATCGAGCGCGGCGACCTGTTCCGGGCGCTGGGCCGCTACAACGGCAGCCTCGGGCGGCCGGAGTATCCGGACATGGTGCTGGCCGCGTGGAAGCGCTGGGAATACAAGTCGGTGCCGACCCTCACGCAGGTGTCGGCGCCGGCGGGCACGCCGGGGCCTGCGCCGGCCGGGCTGCCCGCCTCGGTCCGCTGACCGGCGCGTCGGCGTGCCGCGCCGACGCATGACCGATCCCGCCCGCCTCGCCGCCCGCCGCGCACTGGGCTCGGGCATGGCCGCGCTGGTCGCGGTGATGGGCGTGGGGCGCTTCGTCTACACCCCGATCCTGCCGGAGATGCTCGCCGAGGGTGCGCTGTCGCTGCCCGTGGCCGGCTGGATCGCGGCCGCGAACTTCGCGGGCTACCTCGGCGGCGCGCTCGCCGCGTCGCGGGTGCGGTCGCGGGCGTGGCAGGTCGCCTGGGCCCGCGCGGGGCTCGCGGCCTCGATCCTCGCACTCGCCGCGATGGCGCTCGCCGACGGCGTCGGCGCCTGGATGGCGGTGCGCTGCGTGGCCGGCGCCGCCAGCGCGTTCGCCCTGGTGTTCGTGTCGGCGATCGTCATCGAGCGGCTCGCCGAGGCCGGGCGCGCCGACCGCACCATCTGGCTCTACGGCGGCGTGGGCATCGGCATCGCCGCGTCCGCGCTCACGGTGCTGGCGACGGTGGCCGCGGGCGGCGCGTGGCGCACGCTGTGGGCCGCGTCGGCGCTGCTCGCGACACCGTTCGCGGTGCTCGCGTGGCGGGCGGTGGGGGAGGGCGGGTCACGGGAGGCGTCGGAGCCGGTCGCCGTGTCGACGCTCGCGTCCGCGCCGGCATCGCCGGCATCGCCGCCATCGCCGCCATCGCCGCCATCGACTCCCGCCCCGCGCGCCTACCGCGCCGCCGTCCTCGCCTACGGGCTCTTCGGCCTCGGCTACGTGATCCATGCGACCTACCTGCCCGCGATGGTCCGGGCGGCCGGCTACGCCGCGTCCTCGGCCTCCTGGGTCTGGGTGCTGGTGGGCGTGTCCACGCTGCCGGCGATCGCCGCGTGGCGGGTCGTCGCGCGCCGGTACGGGCAGCGCGCGGCGATCGTCGGCTGCTACGCGCTCGAGGGCACGACCGCGCTGCTGCCGATGGGCTGGCCCGACTCGATCGCGGTCGCCGCGATCGCGGGCGTCGGGCTGGGGGCGACGATGGCGCCGGTGTCCGGCCTCGCGCTGCCCTTCGCGCGCGCGCTCGACGCCGGCGGCGGTGCCCGCACGATCGGCGTGATGACCGCGTCGTTCGGCGCGGGGCAGATCGCCGGGCCGGTGATCGCCGCCTACCTCGCCGAGCGCACCGGCTTCGGCGGGCCGTCGGCGCTCGCGTGCGCGGCGCTGCTCGCGGCGGCGGCGATCATGGTGCCGCGACGCGACGCCGGGCGCTGAGCTCGAGGCTCAGTCGATCGTGGTCCAGCCGCGGGCGACCGCGAGCTTCAGCATCTCGCTCTGCGAATCGATGCCGAGCTTGCGGCGCAGCCGCAATCGGTGCGTCTCGACGGTCCGCGTGCTGATGTCGAGCGCGCGCGCCACCGCCTTGTTCGAGCGGCCGTGCGCGAGCATCAGCAGGATCTCGCGCTCGCGCGGCGTCAGGTCGTCGGCCGCCGGCCGGGCCTGCAGCAGTGCCTTCGCGACGCCCGCGCTGTAGTAGGTGCCGCCGGCCACGACCGCGTCGATCGCCGCGATCAGCTCGTGCACCGACGCGTCCTTCAGCACGTAGCCGCGGGCACCCGCGCGGGCGGCGCTCACCACGTACTCGTCCTGGTCGTACATCGACAGCATCAGCACCGCGACCCCGGGCGCCTGCTCGGCGAGCAGGGTCGCGAGCCGGATGCCGGTCATGTCCCGCATGCCGACGTCGAGCAGCACGAGGTCGGGGCGCAGCGCGAGCGCAAGCGCCAGGCCGCGTTCGCCCGACTCGGCCTCGCCGACCACGCGCAGCCGCGGCAGCGCCTCGAGACGCGCGCGCAGCCCTTCTCGGACCAGCGCATGGTCGTCGACGAGCAGCAGCCGCACGGCGGACGGGATCGGGTCGTGCATGGGGATCGTCGCCCGGCCCTCAGGCAGCCGGCACGGTCGCGCGCAGCTCGGTGCCGCCGGGCCCGGACGACAGGTGCAGTTCGCCGCCCGCGTGCTCGACACGCTCGCGGATGTTGCGCAGCCCGATGCCTTCGCCGCCCTCGCCGCCGGCGCGCTCGACGCGCGCGATCTCGAAGCCCACGCCGTCGTCGACGATCGCCACGCTCGCGCTGCGGCGGTCGCAGGAGAGCAGGATCTCGACACGTCGCGCGCGCGAGTGGCGCTCGACGTTCGCGAGCGCCTCCTGCGCGATGCGGAACAGCGTCACCGCCCGCGGGTCGGACTCGCCCGGCCGCGTGCCGCGGTCGCTCCACGGCGGCTCGCCCTCGGCTCGGAAGGTCGCGACGATGCCGGTACGCGCGCCGAACTCCTTGGCCGACTGCTCGAGCGCGGTCGCGAGCCCGAGGTCGTCGAGCGCGCTCGGGCGCAGCGCGTGCGAGATCCGCCGCACCTCGGCGATCGCGGCACCCAGGCCGGCCAGCTCGCGCGCCATGCTGCGCACCGGCTCGGCGCCCGGCGTCGCGAGCCGATGGTCGACCAGCTCGAACTGGTACTTCAGCGACACCAGCAGCTGGCTCAGTCCGTCGTGCAGCTCGCGCGAGACGCGCGCCCGCTCGGCCTCCTGCGAGGTGACGATGCGCTGCGCGAGCGCGCGCAGCTGGCCGTCGGCGATCCGGCGATCGCGCAGGTTCAGCAGCAGGCCGCCGGCCGACACCACCCCCACCGACAGCGCCGCGACCGCGGCCAGGATGCGCATCGTCGAGCGGATGTTCGCGGCGACCTCGTCGCGCAGCGACTGCAGCGCCGACTCGACGTCGTCCATGTAGATGCCGGTGCCGACCATCCAGCCCCAGCGCTCGAGCTGCACCGCGTAGCCGAGCTTCGGCGCGACGCTGCCGGTCGACGGCTTCTCCCACAGGTAGCGCTGGTAGCCGCCGCCCTCGCGGGCCCGCGCCACCAGCTCGCGGATCACGTGAACGCCGTTCGCGTCGACCAGGTCCCACTTGTTCTCGCCGACGATCTGCGGCATGCGCGGATGCATCAGGTTGCGGCCCTCGAAGTCGTAGACGAAGAAGTAGCCGTCCTCGCCGAAGCCGAGCCCGGCGAGGATCGAGCGCGCCTCGGTCTTCGCGGCATCGTCGTCGCGGCCGGCCTGGTAGAGCGGCGCGATCGCGTCGAGCGCGAGCTCGACGTAGTGGGCGAGCTCGGCCCGGCGCGCGACCAGCAGCCGTTCCTCGAGCACGCGCGCCTGCTCGTCGGCGAGCCGGTCGGCCTTCCACCAGATCACGGTCGCCACCGTCGCGAGCGCGGCGAGCAGCGGGATCAGTGCGAGGACGACGAGCCGGAGTCTGGGGCGCATGACGCGGGCGGCGTGGGGTGGCGCGTACTTCATCGCGTCGCGATCGCCGCGTCAATGCGCGTGTGTGGTGCCGAGGGGTCGCGCGCACGCCGCGGCGGTGACTGCGCAGCGCGGCGTGCGCAGTAGTGCGTACGCGCGGCGCCGGCCCCCGCGCCTGGGGCGGCCGGCCCGGCGCGCGCGTGGCCGGACCGCCGCCGTCGCCCCGCTCAGCGCCGCACCGACGCGACGTAGTCGTCGAAGGTGTTCTCGGTCACGCGGAACCAGGTGACGAGGTCACGCTGCACGCCGAAGTAGTGGTCGTGCAGCTTGCGGAACTCGGGGAACTTCTCGCGGGTCTCGGCGTAGACCTCCTGCGCGGCCTTGTAGCAGGCGTCGAGCACCGGCTTGGGGAAGGGCTTGAGCACGGCGCCCGAGCCCACCAGACGCTTGATCGCCTGCGGGTTCGTCGCGTCGTAGCGGGCGAGCATGTAGGCGTTCGCCTCCTCGCACGCCGCCTCGAGCGCGCTGCGGTAGTCGGCGGGCAGGGCGGCGAGGGCGCGGTCGTTCGCGATCGCGTGCACGCCGAGGCCGCCCTCCCACCAGCCGGGGTAGTAGTAGAACTTCGCGACCTTGTGGAAGCCGAGCTTCTCGTCGTCGTGCGGGCCGATCCACTCGGCCGCGTCGATCGTGCCCTTCTCGAGCGAAGGATAGATGTCGCCGCCGGCGATCTGCTGCGGCACCACGCCGAGCCGCGCGAGCACCTGGCCGGCGAATCCGCCGACGCGGAACTTCAGTCCCTTCAGGTCGTCGACCGTGTTGACCTCCTTGCGGAACCAGCCGCCCATCTGCGCGCCGGTGTTGCCGGCGAGGAAGCAGGTCACGCCCGCGGCGCGCGCGCTGAACTCGTTGAAGACCTCGCGCCCGCCCATCTGGTGCCACCAGGCGGCGTGCTGGCGCGCGTTGAGGCCGAAGGGGATCGCGGCGCCCACGGCCCAGGCCGGGTCCTTGCCGAAGAAGTAGTAGAGCGCGGTGTGCGCCATCTCGACGGTGCCGGACTGCACGGCATCGAGCACCTGCAGGCCGGGGACGATCTCGCCGGCGGCGTGGACCGAGATCTGGAAGCGGCCTCCGGTCAGCGCGGCGACGCGCTTCGAGATCACCTCGCCGGCACCGTAGATCGCGTCGAGGCTCTTCGGGAAGCTCGACGCGAGGCGCCAGCGGACGGCGGGCTGCGCGGACACGACGGCCGGGGCGGCGACGAGGGGCGTGGCGGCGGCGAGCGCCGCGGACCGCGAGAGGAAGGTGCGACGGGTCATGGAGTCTCCTCGGTGTGTGGGGTCGGCGGGGCGCAGTGGACCACCGCGTCCGCGCGTCGCCTAGACCCCCTCGCACTCGTGCCGAGACCGCCTGCGCAATCCTGCGTACGCACGGTGAGCGTCGTCGCGGACGCGCGTGCGGCGCCGCATGCCGATACTCGGCCGGGCCCGATACGGGCCGCCACGACACGACCGGAGGATGGTGTGAGACCGCTGCTCGCGATCGCATCGGCGATCGATCGGATGAACTCGGCGTTCGGCACGCTGGCCTCGGCCGCGGTGTTCGTCGCCTGCATGGTGTCGGCGGGGAACGCCACCGTGCGCTATCTCGCCAGCTCGAGCTCGAACGCATGGCTCGAGATCCAGTGGTACCTCTTCGGCGCCTGCGTGATGCTCGGCGCGGCCGACGTGCTGCGCCTGAACGAGCACGTCCGCGTCGACGTCCTCTACGGTCGGCTGAGCGGGCGGGCGAGAGCCTGGGTCGACCTGCTCGGCATGCTGGCGTTCCTGCTGCCGATGACCGTCGTGATCGGCGTGATGTCCTGGCCGTGGTTCGTGGACGCGTTCGTCACGCACGAGATGTCGGGCAACGCCGGCGGGCTCGTGCGCTGGCCGGTGAAGCTGCTGCTGCCGCTGGGCTTCGCGCTGCTCGCGCTGCAGGGCCTCTCCGAGACGATCAAGCGTGCCGGCTTTCTCGCGGGCGTGCACCGGATGGACACCCACTACGAGAGGCCCCAGCAATGATCACGATGCAGACGATGGCGCCGCTGATGTTCGGCGCGCTCGTGGTCACCATGCTGATCGGCTTCCCGGTCGCGTTCTCGCTGGCCGCGCTGGGGCTCGCCGCGGGCCTGGTGTCGATCGAGCTCGGCTTCTTCCCCGCGCAGTACATGGCGAACCTGCCGCTGCGCGTCTTCGGGATCCTGTCGAACGACCTGCTGCTCGCGATCCCGTTCTTCACCTTCATGGGTGCGATCCTCGAGCGCTGCGGGCTCGCCGAGGACCTGCTCGAGGGCACTGGCCAGCTGTTCGGCGGCGTGCCGGGCGGGCTCGCCTACGCGGTGATCGTGGTCGGTGCGGTCCTCGGCGCGATCACCGGCACGGTCGCGGCCTCGGTCATCGCGATGGGCATGATCTCGCTGCCGATCATGATGCGCTACGGCTACGACATGCGGCTCGCCACCGGCGTGATCGCGGCCTCGGGGACGATCACCCAGGTGATCCCGCCGTCGCTGGTGCTGGTGGTGCTGGCCGACCAGCTCGGCCGCTCGGTCGGCGACCTGTACGCGGGTGCGATCGGCCCGTCGATCGCACAGGTCGCGCTGTTCCTCGGCTACATCCTCGTGCTCTCGAAGCTGCGGCCGAACCTCATGCCGCCGCTGCCGCCCGAGGCGCGCACGCTGACGGGCTGGCCGCTGTGGCGCAAGGTGCTGTGGGGGATGGTCCCGTCGGTGGTGCTGATCTTCCTCGTGCTCGGCACGATCTTCCTCGGCCTGGCCACGCCGACCGAGGCGGGCGCGATGGGCGCGGTGGGCTCGATGGGCCTGGCGGCGATGCACCGGCGGCTCACCTGGCCGCTGGTGAGGCAGGGCATCGTCTCGACGATGCGGATCACCACGATGGTGATCTTCATCCTCATCGGCTCGACGGTCTTCTCGCTGGTCTTCCAGGGCGTCGACGGCGGGCTCTGGATCGAGCACATGCTGCTGTCGGTCACCGGCGGCACGCCGGTCGGCTTCCTCATCGTCGTGAACCTGTTCGTCTTCTTCCTCGCGTTCTTCCTCGACTTCTTCGAGATCGCGTTCATCATCGTGCCGCTGCTCGCGCCGGTGGCCGAGAAGCTCGGCATCGACCTGGTGTGGTTCGGCGTGCTGCTGTGCGTGAACATGCAGACCTCGTTCATGCACCCGCCGTTCGGCTTCGCGCTGTTCTACCTGCGCGGCATCGCGCCGAAGGAGGTGAAGAGCAGCGACATCTACCTCGGCGCGATCCCCTGGGTCGGGCTGCAGCTGGTGCTGGTGGCGGTGCTGATCGCCTGGCCGGGGATGGTCACGGCGTGGCTGGACAAGCCGGTGGCCGTGGACCTGGAGAAGGTGCGGATCGAGGTGCCGGCGACGGAGGACGCGCCGGACGAGGCGCCCGCCTTCGCGCCGGTCGACCCGGCGTCGGCGCCACCGGCTTCGCCGGCGCCCTCCGCCCGCTGACGCGCGGGCCGCGGCCCGCCAGGGCGCGTGTCCTCAGCCGCCCGAACCGGCCTCGAGCACCGCCATCGTGATCCGCGACGTGCAGGTCAGCCTGCCCGCCTCGTCGCGGATCTCGATCGCCCACACCTGGGTGCTGCGACCCACGTGGATCGGCGTGCAGGTACCGGTCACCCAGCCCGACCTCACCGCGCGGATGTGGTTCGCGTTGATGTCCAGGCCCACCGCGTAGCGGTCGGGCGGCAGCGTGAGCGACGCCGCGCAGCTGCCCAGGGTCTCGGCGAGCACCACCGACACCCCCCCGTGCAGGATGCCCATCGGCTGGCGGGTGCGGGCGTCGACCGGCATCCGCGCGACCAGCCGGTCGGGCCCCACCTGCAGGAACTCGATGCCGAGGTGCTCGACCGCGGTGTCGCGGTGGATGCGCGCCATGTCGGCGACGGTGGCGGGGCGGCGGAACAGCGGTGCGTCGGGGGTCGGTACGGACATGGCGGTGCGCGGAACGGAAAGCGGCGATCTTAGCGGTCCGCGCCGGGCGTGGATAATCCGGGCAGGAGGAGCCCGACCGATGAACCTGGCCCAACCGCTCAGGCAGCGCGCCCGACAGGCGCCGGATCACCCGGCGATCCGGTTCGAGGGCGCGACGATCGCCTATGGCGAGCTCGACGCGCGCGCCTCGCGCCTCGCGCACGCGCTGCGCGCGCACGGCGTCGGGCCCGGCGACCGCGTCGCGCTCTTCCTGCCGAACGTGCCCGACTTCCCGGTCGGCTACTACGCGGCACAGCTCGCGGGCGCGATCACGGTGTCGATCAACGCGATCTTCAAGTCGGCCGAGGTCGAGTACCTGCTGAACGACTCCGGCGCGACCGTCGTGCTGACCGTCGCCGAGCTCGTCGGCTTCGTGCCGCGTTCGCGCTGCCCGGCGCTGCGCCACGTGGTGGTCTGCGACGCGGGCCCGGGCGCCGCGCCCGCGGGCACCGAGCCGCTCGCCGACTGGCTCGCCGCGGTGGCGGACTCGGCCGGCGACTTCGAGCCGGTCGAGCGCGCGCCGCAGGACCCCGCCTCGCTGCTCTATTCGTCCGGCACCACCGGATTCCCGAAGGGCGTGACGCTGACCCAGCACAACGTGTCGACCAACGTCGCGACCGCGGCGGCCGCCTCGGGCTACCGGTCCGACGACCGGCTCGCGCTGTTCCTGCCGCTCTTCCACGTCTACGGCCAGAACTACATCCTCAACGGCGCGGTCTCGGTGGGCGCCACCGTCTGCCTGTTCCGCCGCTTCGTGCCGGACGTGGTGCTCGAGGCGATCGAACGCGACCGGATCACGATGTTCTTCGGCGTGCCGACGATCTTCATCGGCCTGCTCGGCATGGACCTGTCGACGCGCGACCTCTCGTCGATCCGCTACGAGATGTCGGCCGCCTCCACGATGCCCGAGGAGGTCTCGCGCCGCTGGACCGAGCGCTTCGGCCGGCGCATCTTCGAGGGCTACGGCCTCACCGAGTGCTCGCCCTTCGCCGCCTACAACGACGCGCACGAGCACCGCTTCGGCTCGGTGGGCCGTGCGGTGCGCGACTTCTCGATCGCGATCCACGATCCCTCGGGCCGCGAGCTGCCGCGCGGCGAGTGGGGCGAGATCGTGATCCGCGGCCCCGGCGTGATGGCGGGCTACTGGAACCGGCCGCAGGAGACCACCGAGGCGCTGCGCGACGGCTGGCTGCACTCGGGCGACGTCGGCCGCATGGACGAGGACGGCTACGTCTACATCGTCGACCGCGTGAAGGACATGATCAACGTGTCGGGCTTCAAGGTCTGGCCGGCCGAGGTCGAGCAGTACCTGTACCGGATGCCCGGCGTGCACGAATGTGCGGTCTACGGCATCCCCGACCCGGTGAAGGACGAGCAGGTCGCCGTCGCGCTGGTCGCGGTGCCCGGCTCCGGGCTCACCGGGCAGCAGGTGATCGACTGGTGCCGCGAGCACCTCGCGGCCTACAAGGTGCCGGTGCGGGTGGACGTGGTGGACGAGCTGCCGAAGAGCGCGACCGGCAAGCTGCTCAAGCGGGTGCTGCGCGACCAGGCGGCGCAGGCCGCGAAGGGATGACGACGATGACCGACACGACGTTCCGCGGCTACGACCGCGCCGCGCTCGACGCGCAGTACGACAACCGGGCGAAGGTGCCGAGCTTCGACGCGCACATCGCGCGCTGGACCGCTGACGCCGAGCGCGCGCGCGCCACGCTCGCGCCGCGGCTCGACGTGCACGTGGGGCCGGGCGCGCGGGAGACGGTCAACGTCTATGCCGCGCGCGGCGCGGCCGGCCCCGCACCGGTGCTGGTCTGGATCCACGGCGGCTACTGGCGCTCGCTCGCCAAGGAGATCAACGACTTCGTCGCGCTCGGCCTCGTGCCGCACGGCGTCGCGGTGGTCAACGTCGAGTACGACCTGATGCCCGGCGTGCGGATGGAGACGCTGGTGCGGCAGGTCCGCGCGGCGGTGGGCTGGACGCTCGCGAATGCCGCGTCCTTCGGCGGCGATCCGGCGCGGGTCTGGATCGCCGGCCACTCGGCGGGTGGTCACCTGACGGCGACGACCGCCGCGACAGACTGGGCCGCGCAGCCGGGCGTGCCGCGCGGCGCGCGGCCCGCGGGCGGCTTCGCGTTCAGCGGCCTGCACGACCTCGAGCCGATCCGCCGCTGCTTCCTCAACGACTCGCTCGCGCTGACCGAGGCCGAGGTCGCGGCCTGGTCGCCGGTGGCCATGGCGGCACCGCCCGACGGCGACTGGGCGCTGCTGGTGGGCGGCGCGGAAGGACCGGAGTACCTGCGCCAGAGCGCCGACCTCGCCGCCGCGTGGGGCACCGACGCGGCGCGCCGCGTGCGGATGGAGGTGCTGGCGGGCGAGGACCACTTCTCGATCGTCGGGCCGCTCGCGGACCCGGCGTCGGCGCTGTCGCGGCGGCTGGCTGCGGCGCTCGGGGCGGCGGCCTGACGCGCGCCGCCCCGAGCGCCGCGGTCAGCGGCCCGCCTGCGCGACCTCGCGCAGCGCGCGGGTGACGATCGCCGAGGCGACGCTCGCGAACCAGGTCGCCCCGCTCGCCGCGTACCGGGCCTCGTCGGCGGGCGTCGGCGCGAGGACCCCGGCGGCCTTGCCGGCCGCCGACACCGCGCGCAGCACCCGCTCGATCGCGGCCACCACGGGCGCGTCGCCGCTGCGGTGCTCGTGGCCCATCGTGTGCGCGAGGTCGTTCGGCCCGACGAACACCGCGTCGACGCCGTCGACCGCGGCGATCGCCTCGGCGTTCGCGACGCCCGTCGGGGTCTCGATCATCGCGACGAAGACCAGCCCCTCGTTCGAGCGGCGGGTGTGCTCGGCGCCGCCGAACGCGCCGTAGCCGGCCGCCCGCGTGCTGAACGCGCTGCCGCGCAGCCCGCCCGCGCCGCCCGGCAGCGGGTAGCGGATGCGCGTCGCGAGGCGCGCCGCCTGCTCGGCGGTCTCGACCATCGGCACCTGCACCCCGGCCGCACCCAGGTCGAGCACCCGCGCGATGTCGGGCTCGAAGCAGCGGACGATCGCCGGGATCCCGGCCGCGCGCGCGGCCCGCAGCATGTGCTCGGTCGTGCCGAGGTCGGCGCTGCCGTGCTCGTTGTCGAGGATGGTGAAGTCGAAGCCCGCGTACGCGCACATCTCGACCAGCGCGGGCGAGGCGAGGCCGTTGAACACCGCGCGCAGCGGCCGGCCGGCGCGCAGCATCGCGGCCAGCCGGACGTCGAGCGGCCGGCGCGAGCCGGGCGCCTCGTCGTCGGGGATCGCCGCGGCGCTCACGACCACAGCTCCCGGCTCGCCATCTCGGCGCCCTGCGCCATGCTCTCGAGCTTCGCGTAGGCGATCGGCGGGTGGATCGCGCCGAAGCCGGCGAAGGTGCCGAAGCCGCAGTCGGTGCCGGCCATCACCCGGTCGCGGCCGACGATGCCGGCGAAGGTCAGCAGCCGCTGCGCGATCAGTCGCGGGTGCTCGATGAAGTTGTTGACGGTGTCGACCACGCCGGGCACCAGCACCTTGTCGTCGGGGATCAGGCCGTCGCGGCCGGCCTGCGCCCAGACCTCCCATTCGTGCGCATGGCGCGGGTTCGCCGCCTCGAACAGCACGGTCGAGGGCTTGGCGCGCATCACCAGCCCGATGATCTTCTCGAGCCCGATGTCGTGATGATGCGGGCCCTCGTAGTTGCCCCAGCACAGGTGCATCCGGACGCGCTCGGCCGGCACGCCGGCGAGCGCGTGGTTCAGCGCCTCGACCTGCAGCGTCGCGTTGCGCAGGAACTCCGCCTCGTCGACATCGCGGAAGCGGATGTGACGCCCCATCGCGAGGTCGGGCGCGTCGATCTGCAGGTCGAGCCCGGCTTCGACGATGGTCTCGTACTCGGTGCGCATCGCCTCGGCGAGCGCCTGCACGTACTGCTCCTGGCTCGGGTAGTAGTCGTTCGGCTGGAACACCGCGATCACGCCCGGCGAGGCGGCGTTCATGAACGCGCGCGGCGCGCCGGCCGCGGCGCAGGCCGCCTTCAGGTTCGCGATGTCGGCATGCAGGCCCGACAGGTCCTTGACCGCGATCGGGCCGCGGCAGATCGGGCGGTGGTACTTCGGCGTCGCGCCGAGCTTGGCGAGCCGCTCCTTGAAGTCGGGGAAGTCGTCGAGGTCCCGCGGCACCGCGCGCGGCATCACGCCGATCTCGAAGCCGGTGAGGCGGTGGCGGATGTAGGTCGCGTACGAGATCTTGCTGGTCTCGCCGTCGGAGACGACGTCGACGCGCGCGGCCACCTGCTTCGCGACGACGTCGCGCACCGCCTCCGACATCACCGCGTCGAAGGTCGCCGGGTCGTGGTCCTGCATCGCGTCCTGCGAGAACAGCTGTTCGACGACGCGCTGCGGGCGGGGCAGGCTGCCGACGTGGGTGGTGAGGATCCGGTCCATCGTGGGGTCTCCGTTCGGGAAGGTCAGCGTTGCGAGCGGTCGACGAAGCGTTTCGGCGCGACCCGGCCGTCGGCGTCGATCGCGCGGCCGATCGCGGCGGCGGCGGCGACGACCGCCGGGTCCCAGTCGATCCGCTTGCGGTGATCGCCGGTGGTCAGCAGCAGCGCGAGCGCCTCGCCGTCGCCCACGTTGCGCAGCGCGCGGCGGATGCCCGCGGGGATCGCGAAGCTGTCCCACGCGGCCTCGCCGCCATCGAGCCGCTGCCGGACGGTGCCGTCGCTCGCGTCGGCGGCGAGCTCGATCGCGCCGCGCACCGCGATCAGCACCTGCTTCTCGTGCAGCCGGTGGGGCGACACCGATCCGCCCGGCGGCAGCCGCAGCCATTCGATCGACAGCCCGTGTGCGTTGCCGACCGGCGCGGCGGCGTCGCGGTCCTCCGAGATGCCGAGCCCGATCACCGGCGCGATCTCGCCGCCGCAGCCGGGCAGCGCTGCGTCGAGCAGCGCCTGCCGCGACCAGCGCAGTCCGGCGAATCGCACGACGCGCCGCGCCATCTCCTCGGGCGACCAGTCGCGCAGCGCGGCGATCTCCGCCGGCGTCATCGGCTGCAGCGGCCGCGCACCGTCGGGCATCGACTCGCCGCGCGCGGCGTCGACGATCCGGTAGTCCTCGGTCAGCAGCACGCCCTCGCGCGCGGCCGCCTCGAGCGTGGTCGGCCCCCAGAGGATCCCGCCGGTGTCGTCGCCGCCCAGCGCGGTGAACAGGAAGCCGTCGTCGACGCCGACGTTGGTGAAGCCCCGGTAGATCCAGGTGGGTACCGACACGATGTCGAGCGTGCCCAGCGGCGCCTCGCGCACGCCGGGGTTGAAGCCCCAGAGGATCCGCCAGTCGCCGCGCACGCACATGAACACCTCGCAGGTGAAGTGCATGTGGGCGGGGTTGGTCTTGCCGTGCGGCATCGACACGCCGCCCACCTGGAAGCCATGCGGCTCGCGCAGGCTGACCGGCTGGTTGGGGTTCTGCGAGACGCCGGGGCCGACCAGCGCGTAGTTGTACTTCGGGTGGCAGCCGGGGATCCGGTAGTCGATGAACGCCTCGGTCGAGTACCGCAGGCCGGAGAACGGGATGTGCCGCGCACGCAGCGCCGTCGAGTCGATCATGGTGTCGGGTTCCCGGAGGAGGGAGCGGTTCGGATCCGGTCGCCGCCGTCGGCGTCGAACCAGTAGAGGCGGCGGGGGTCGAGCGCCACGCCGATCCGCGCGCCGGGCTCGATGCGCAGGTCCTTCGCGCAGCGGACCGCGACCAGGCGGTCGCCGATCATGACGGTGGCCATCGTGCTGTCGCCGAGCAGCTCGAAGGTGTAGACCTCGGCCTCGAAGGCGGCCTCGGCGGCGCCGGCCACGCGCATGTCCTCGGCGCGCACGCCGAGCACCAGCGCGCCCGTGCGAGGCGCGCGCACGGCGATGACGAGGCCGGTCTCGGCGACGACCCGGTCGGCCTCGGCGCGCACCGGCAGCAGGTTCATCGCCGGGCTGCCGATGAAGCCGGCGACGAAGGCGTTCGCCGGGTCGTCGTAGATCCGCTCGGGCGCGTCGAGCTGCTGGATCACGCCGTCGCGCATCACCGCCACCCGGGTCGCGAGGGTCATCGCCTCGACCTGGTCGTGGGTCACGTAGACGGTGGTGACCTCGAGCTCGCGCGCGAGGTGCTTGATCTGCGCACGCGCGACCAGCCGCAGCTTGGCGTCGAGGTTCGACAGCGGCTCGTCCATCAGGAACACCCGCGGCCGGCGGACGATGCTGCGCGCGAGCGCGACGCGCTGGCGCTGGCCGCCCGAGAGCTCGCGCGGCATGCGGTGCAGGTAGGGGCCGAGCTGCACCCGATCGGCGGCCTGCGCGACCCGCGCCGCCCGCTCGGTCGCAGGCACGCCGCGCAGCTTCAGCGGATAGCCGATGTTGGCCTCGACGTTCATGTGCGGGTACAGGCCGTAGTTCTGGAACACCATCGCGACGTCGCGCTCGCGGGTCGGCACCTCGTTGACGCGGCGGCCGTCGAACGCGATCTCGCCGCGCGTGGGGTGCTCGAGGCCGGCGATCATCCGCATCGTCGTGGTCTTGCCGCAGCCCGAGGGGCCGAGCAGCACGAGGAACTCGCGGTCCGCGACGTGCAGGTCGAGGTCGCGGACGACGCGCACGTCGCCGAAGGACTTGTCGAGACGGGTGAGGGTGAGGGTGGTCATCCGGGGTGTCCGGTCAGCGGACCGAGCCGGCGGTCAGGCTGCCGACGAACTGGCGCTGCACCGCGAGCGACAGGGCGAACATCGGCACGGTGATCAGCAGACCGGCGGCGGCCAGCAGCTCCCAGAGGTCGCCGCGGTCGGTGCGGAAGCCGATCAGTCCGATCGGCAGCGTGAGCGCGTCCTGCTTCGTGAGGATCAGCGCGAAGAGGAACTCGTTCCAGGTGAGGGTGAAGGCGAAGACCGCGGCGGTCACGATGCCGGGCAGCGCGGCGGGCACGACGATCTCGGCGATCACCCGCGGACGCGACGCGCCGTCGACCATCGCCGATTCCTCGATCTCCATCGGCACCGCGTCGATGAAGCCCTTGATCATCCAGACCGCGTAGGGCACGACGATCGACAGGTTCACGAGCACCAGCGCGGTCCGCGTGTCGAGCAGCCCAACCTGCTTGAACATCAGGAAGAAGGGCAGCACGACGACCGCGCCGGGCACGAACTGCGACGCGATGACGACGAGGAACAGCGTGCGCCGGAAGCGGAAGTCGAAGCGCGAGAACGCGTAGGCCGCGGCGGTGGCGACCGGCACCGCGATCGCGACGGTGAGCGTCGCGACGATCGTGCTGTTCAGGACCTTCGAGCCGAGGTTCCACGGGTGCTCGAAGACGGTCTGCAGGTTCTCGAGCGTGGGCGAGAACGACAGTGCCGCGTCGAGCGAATAGACGTCGCGCGGCAGCTTGAAGGCGGTCAGCGCGATCCAGGCGATCGGCAGCACGATGGCGCCCACGATCGCGAGCACCGCGGCGGTCCGCAGCAGCTCGAGCGCGCGCTCGCGCGCCGGTGCGCGGTAGCCGCGGTCGTCGTCGGCCGGATGCGGGACCGCGCTCATCCGCCCGGGGCCTTCGCGCGGAACGCGAGGCGCAGGTAGAACGCCGAGGTCGCGAGCAGCAGCGCCGTCAGCACGTAGGCGGCCGCGGCGGCGTAGCCCATGTCGTAGTACTGGAAGCCGACCTGGTAGACGTAGTAGCCCAGGGTCTGCGTGGCCGTGCCCGGCCCGCCGTTGGTCATCGTGAAGATCACGTCGAAGGCCTTCAGCGCGAACACCGTCTTCAGCACGGCGACCACGCCCAGCACCGGTGCGATCTGCGGCAGCGTGATGTCGCGCAGCACGGCCCAGTCCGAGGCGCCGTCGACGCGGGCCGCCTCCTCGGTCTCGCGCGGGATCGACGCGAGGCCGCCGAGCACCACCAGCGTCATGTAGGGCGCCCAGTGCCAGACGTCGGCCGCGACGACCGCGAGCCGCGCGAGCCACGGGTCGGCGAGCCAGACGGTACCGGCCAGCGGCGGCACGAGTCGGCCGATCAGGTGCTGCGCGATGCCGAACTCGGGGTTCAGGAAGAAGCGGAACGAGATGCCGATCAGCGCCGGGCTCATCACGAAGGGCAGGATCAGCAGCACCCGCGCGAGCGAGTCGACGCGGCCGGCGCGGCGCAGCAGCAGCGCCGCGCCGAGCGCGACCGCCACCGTCGCACCGACGTCGAGCGCGACGAAGATCGCGGTGTTCGCCATCGACTCGACGAAGTCGGGGTCGTCGGTGAACAGCGTGACGTAGTGGGCGACCCCGACCCAGCCGCCGGGGTCGGGGCTCTCGGCGAGCTTCCAGTCGCGGAACCCGAGCAGCAGCGAATAGCCGAGCGGGAACAGCGTCATCGCCGCGACGAGCGCGAGCGCCGGCGCCAGCAGCCAGGCGTGGAGCGGGAGGCGCCTCACGGTCGTCGCGGCGGGGCGGCTCAGGCGAGCACGCGTCGCAGTCGCGAGGCCGCCGCCTCGAGCGCGGGCTTGACCTCGCCGCGGCCCGCCGCCAGCTCGTTGATCGTGGCCTCGAGCAGGTCGCTGACCTGGGCCCACTTCGGATGGAGCGGCACGCCCTTCGCGCCCTTGAGCGCCTGGGCGCCGTACACGTGCATGCCCTTGAAGCGCAGGTTCACGTCGGGGTCGATCAGGTTGCGGGTCTGGACGGCGACCACCTCGTTCTTCGTGCGGTCGAGCAGCACGCGGCGCTCGATCTCCGGCTGCGACAGCCAGGCGAGGTACTCCATCGCCGCGTCCTTCTGCGCGCTGTGCTTGTTGATGCCGTAGAACCAGGTGTTCGTGTAGGTGTAGGCGGGCTTGCCGGCCATCGCCGGCAGCGGCGCGAAGCCGATCTGCTCGGGCTTCAGCGTCGAGGTCTTCGGATCGGTCAGGCCCGCGAACCGCCACCACCAGACCGGCACCATCGCGCTCTTGCCCTGCGCCACCGAGTTGACCGCGTCGGTCTCGTTGAAGGTCGCCGAGCCGGGCGGCGCCACCTTGTGCTTCAGCAGCACGTCGAGGTAGGCCTGGGTGGCGGCCACGCCCTGCGGCGAGTGGAAGGCCGGACGGCCCGACGCGTCGAGCAGGTCGGCGTCCATCCCCCACAGGTAGTTGGTCCAGATCATCAGGTTCTGGCCGCCGGTCTTGCCGTAGTACATCGCGACGCCGGCGAGGTCGGTCTTCGACTGGATCGCGCGGCCGGCCTCGACCATCGCGTCCCAGGTCTCGGGCGGCCTGAGCCCGAGCCGCTCGAACACGTCCTTGCGGTAGAACATCAGCTGCACGTGACCGCGGATCGGCAACCCGAGCACGTTGCGGCCGTTGCCGTTGCCGTCGCGCGCGGCGCGCAGGTGCGCGTTCGGATAGCGCTCGGCGACGTCGATCCGCTTGTCCGCGAGCCGGGCGTTCAGCGGCTCGAAGAGCGCGTACAGGCCCGGGCCCCAGGCGTCCATCACGCTCAGCACGTCGTACTGCGCCGACTGCGCGACGAGCTCGGCGGTGAGCTTCTCGCGCGTGCTCGCGAAGGGCACGTACTGGTACTTCACCTTGATGCCGGTGGCGGCCTCGAACTCGCCGAGCAGCGCCTCGTGGGCGCTGAACTGCGGCGCGACCACGGTGAGCACGTTGACGGTGGCCCCGGCGAAGGGCTTGCCGGGCCGCAGCACCGGCGCGGGCGTCGATTGCGCGCGCGCCGCGCCGGCGGCTCCGAGCGCGGCGCCCGCGGCGGCCGCACCGATCAGCTGTCGTCTGTCCATCCTCGTCCCTCCTCCTCGTCGTTCGTAGAACGTGTCCGCCGCCGCGGCCGATCCCGGTCCGCGGCACGGGTCCCTCATCGCCGCGGCGTCAGCACCTGCATCCAGATCGCGATCTCGTCGATCAGGACCCATTCGCGGACGACGCGGCCGTCCTCGATCTCGGCATGGGTGATGCCCAGCAGCGAGATCGGCCGGTCGGTGGGCGGCCCGTAGCGGGTGCCGCCGGCATGGCGCGCCGTGACACGCCAGCGCATCGCGAGCGCGCCGGCGCGGCCGGGCCGCTCGAGCAGTGCGCGCTGCTCGAGCGTCCAGCGCGCGTCGCGCAGCGCCGCCAGGACGTCGGACCAGGCGCGGGCGATCGCCGCGTGACCGACGGCCGCGGTGCCGCCGGGCAGCGCGACGATCGCGTCGCGCGCATGGCTGGCCTCCAGGGCGCGGGGGTCGCCGACGGACCAGAGCGTCGCCCAGGCCTCGGACCACGCGCGGGCCGCGGGCGCGTCGTCGAGCGTCGGGCGGTACGGCGCCGGCGCGACGGTGGTGGCGGGCGACTCGAAGGGCCCGTGCGCACGCAAGCGCGCGCGGGCGACGGCCTCGGCGCCGAGGCCGAGCTGCGCGGCGATGGCGGACTGGTCGCGGACCAGCCATTCGTGGACGATCCGGCCGTCGCGGACGACGCAGTCGGCGACGGTTCGCACGACGACCGGACGCCCGGTCGCCCGGCCGAACGCGCCGTCGGCGGCGTGGGTCATCGGGCTGAGGATCCGGTGCGACGACAGCACGCCCGCGGCGGCATCGCCCGACAGGATCACGTCCTCGGCCAGCAGGCGCCGGTCGGGGAACTCGGCGAGCGTCGCGCGGGTGGCGGCGATGACCGGCTCGACGCCGACGGTGGTCCCCGTCGGCGTCTCGACGACGACGTCGGGCGCGTAGTGGCGGCGGATGTCGTCGAAGCGGCGCCCCTCCCAGATCCGGTCGGTGATCGTCCGGATGAAGTCGTCGACGTCGGCGAAGCCCGGCGCGACCGCGCTCATCCCGCCGCCTCCCGGCGCGCGCTGCCGCGCAGCACCAGCCGGCACGGCACGACGACCTGCTCGGCCGCGACGGCCGGCTCGGCCGACAGCTGGGTACGCAGCAGCCGCACGGTGGCCTCGACCATCTCGTCCACGGGCTGCTCGACGGTGGTGAGCCGATAGGCGTCCCAGGCGGCCTGCGGCACGTCGTCGAAGCCGACGACGGACACGTCGCCGGGCACCGACAGACCGAGCTCGCCGCGCAGCACGTCGATCGCCGCGAAGGCCATGTGGTCGCTCGCGACGAAGATCGCGTCGGGGCGGTCGTCGGCGCGCGAACAGAGCGCGCGGGTCGCGGCCCTCGCGCGTTCGACGTCGTAGTCGCCGACCTCGCGCGCCCAGATCCGCAGCCCCGCCTCGGCCAGGCCCTCGCGCAGGCCGCGCTCGCGCTCGA
This sequence comes from Pseudomonadota bacterium, assembly GCA_046046245.1. GTDB lineage: Bacteria > Pseudomonadota > Gammaproteobacteria > Burkholderiales > Burkholderiaceae_E > UBA4615. Next base: position 69,921 of record JBJOKE010000028.1, read on the forward strand.
GGTTGGTCGACGATTCCTCGCTGCCGGCCAGATAGGCGATCCGCCGGTGCCCGGTCCGGGCGAGGAAGGTCGCGACCTCGCGGGCGCCGCCCGCGTTGTCCGAGCGGACCGAGCCGGTCGAGGGGCCGCTGCCGGTGGCCGGCACGCGATTGAACAGCACCACCGGGATGTCGGCGTCCGCGCAGTGGCGGGCGAGCGCCGACGACAGCGTGGAGGCGGCGAGCACGATGCCGTCGACGTGGTACTGCAGCAGCGCGTCGACCAGCGCGTCGGCGTCGGGCGTGTCGGTCACGAACAGCAGGACGTGGTAGCCGTCGGCCTGCAGCCGCGTCGACAGGCGCTCGAGCACGAGCGGATAGAACAGGTTGCGCAGGTGCGCGACGACCAGCCCGATGATCCGCGAGCGGCGGGTGATCAGGCTGCGGGCGTGGGCGTTCGGTCGGTAGCCGAGCCGTCGGGCCGCCTCTTCGACCCGGGCGCGCATCGCGTCCGACACGCTCGCCCCGGGCGTGAAGGTCCGGCTGACGGCGGCCTGCGACACCTGCGCGAGCCGGGCGACGTCGACCGACGTGACCGCGGAGCGGCTGGGGCGCTTCATGCGGCGCGGCGATGCGGGCGCAGCGGGGCGGGCACGGGTCTCCTCCGGGCGGGCAGCGCCTCGGCGGGCGCTTGCATACGTATACGATACGAGGCCCGGCCCCTGCCGGTCAAGGCGGGCAAGCCGTTCGCACGGACGTCCGGCTCGATCCTCGCCGGTCGCCGCCACCGCGGCGGTCTGCAAGCGTATGCATGCACGGTCGCGGCGCGTGCGACACGGGCGGGCATGCGGTCGTCGATCGGCCCTTCGATGCGCCGGCGGATCCGGCCGCAGCCGCCGTCAGGCCAGCATCTTCCCGGGGTTCATGATCCCCAGCGGGTCGAGGGCCTGCTTGATCGCACGCATCAGGCCGAGCTCGACCGGCGACTTGTAGCGCAGCAGCTCGTCGCGGCGGAGCACGCCGATCCCGTGCTCGGCGGAGATCGACCCGCGGGCCGCGGCCACCGCATCGTGCACCGTCTCGTTGATCGCCGGCTGCATCGCGAGGAACGCGTCCTCGTCCATGCCGATCGGCGGCGAGACGTTGTAGTGCAGGTTGCCGTCGCCGAGGTGGCCGAAGACCACCATCCGCACGCCGGGGAAGCGGCGGGCGAGCAGCGCGTCGGTGGCGACGACGAACTCGCCGATCGCGGAGATCGGCACCGAGATGTCGTGCTTGATGTTCTTGCCCTCGGCGGCCTGCGCCTCGGAGATGTTCTCGCGCAGCGCCCAGAAGCGGCGCGACTGTGCGATCGACTGCGCGATCGCCGCGTCCGACACCAGCCCGTCCCCGATCGCGCGCTCCATCAGCGCGTCGAAGCGCGCGGTCGCGTGCTCGGTGCTCTCCGGGTCCGAGGACTCGAGCAGCACGTAGCAGGGCGAGTCGCCGTCCAGCGGCTTCGTGCAGTCGGGGAAGTGCTTCGCGACCAGCGCCAGGCAGAACGAGGACATCATCTCGAAGCCGGTGAGCGCCGGCCCGAGCATCGACTGCGCGAGCTCGAGCAGCGCGAGCGCGGCGTGCGGCGACGCGACCGCGGCGAACGCGGTCACCTGCGCGGCGGGAAGCGGAAAGAGCTTCATCGTCGCCGCGGTGATCACGCCGAGCGTGCCCTCGGAGCCCACGAAGAGATCGCGCAGATCGTAGCCGGTGTTGTCCTTGCGCAGCCCGCGCAGGCCGTCCCAGACCTCGCCCGAGGCGGTCACCACCTCGACCCCCAGGCACAGCTCGCGCGCGTTGCCGTAGCGGAGCACCGCGGTGCCGCCGGCGTTGGTCGACAGGTTGCCGCCGATCGTGCAGCTGCCCTCGGCGGCCAGCGACAGCGGGAACAGCCGGCCCGCGTCGCGCGCGGCCTGCTGGACCTGCTGCAGCACGGCGCCCGCCTCGACGGTGATCGTGTTGTTGAGGCCGTCGATCCTGCGGATGCGGTTCATGCGGGCGAGCGACAGCACCACGGCGCGACCTGAGTCGTCGGGCACCGAGCCGCCGGTCAGGCCGGTGTTGCCGCCCTGCGGGACGACCGGCACGCGGTTCGCCGCGCACCAGCGCACCAGCGTCGCGACCTCGGCGGTCGAGGTCGGCTGCACGACCGCGATCGCGGCGCCACGGTAGCGCTTGCGCCAGTCGAGCAGGAAGGGGGCGGTGTCGGCCGAGGCGGTCAGCACGCGGCCGACGCCGTCGGGCAGGGAAGGGGTCATCGTCGTCTCCAGCGCGCGAACCGCCGGGCGGCCGCTACCGCATGCCGCCAGGCATCATCCCCTTCATGCCCCGCATCATCTTCGCGAGGCCGCCCTTCTGCATCTTCTTCATCACCGCCTGCATCTGGTCGAACTGCGACAGCATGCGGTTGACGTCCTGCACCTGCACGCCTGCGCCCGCGGCGATCCGGCGCTTGCGGCCGGCCTTGATCAGCTCCGGCCTGGCGCGCTCGCGCGGCGTCATCGAATGGATCATGCCCTGCATCCGGCGGATGTCCTTCTCCGCACGGTCCATGTCGGCCTGGCCGGCGGCGGCCTGGAACTGCGCGGGCAGCTTGTCGAGCAGCGACGACAGCCCGCCCATCTTCTTCATCTGCGAGATCTGCGAGAGGAAGTCGTTCAGGTCGAAGCGGTTCCCCGCCTTGAGCTTCTCGGCGAGGTCCTTGGCGGCCTTCTCGTCGACGTTGGCCTGGGCCTGCTCGACGAGCGCGACGATGTCGCCCATGCCGAGGATCCGGTTGGCCATCCGGTCGGGGTGGAAGGCGTCGAGCCCGGCGAGCTTCTCGCCCACGCCCACGAACTTGATCGGGCAGCCGGTGATCGCCTTGACCGACAGCGCGGCGCCGCCGCGCGAGTCGCCGTCGAGCTTGGTGAGCACCACGCCGGTCAGCGGCAGCGCCTCCTTGAAGGCGCGCGCGGTGTTGACCGCATCCTGTCCCTGCATCGCGTCGACGACGAACAGGGTCTCGATGGGATTCAGCGCGGCGTGCAGCGCCGCGATCTCCTTCATCATCGCCTCGTCGATGCCGAGCCGGCCGGCGGTGTCGACGAGCAGCACGTCGTGGTAGTGGTTCTTCGCCCACAGCACCGCGGCGCGCGCGATGTCGACCGGCGACTGGTCGGGCGTCGACGGGAAGAAGTCGGCGCCGGCCTGCTCGGTGACGGTCTTCAGCTGGTCGATCGCGGCGGGGCGGTAGACGTCGCAGGAGACGGTGAGCACCTTGCGCTTCGACTCGCGCAGCCGCTTCGCGAGCTTGCCGACCGTGGTGGTCTTGCCGGCGCCCTGCAGGCCGGCCATCAGCACGATCGCGGGCGGCGTGGTGGCGAGGTTCAGCTCGGCGGTGGCGCCGCCCATCAGCTCGGTCAGCTCGCGGTGGACCACGCCGACCAGCGCCTGGCCGGGCGAGAGGCTGCCCACCACCTCCTGGCCGAGCGCCTTCTCGCGGACCTTCGCGACGAAGTCGCGGACCACCGGCAGCGCGACGTCCGCCTCGAGCAGCGCGATGCGGATCTCGCGCAGCATCTCCTGCGTGTTCGCCTCGGTGAGGCGGGCCTCGCCGCGCATCGTCTTGACGACGCGGGCCAGCCGCTGGGACAGGTTCTCGAACATGGGGGCTGCGCTACACTCCGACGATCGTGGCGATTGTACTGATTCTCTTCGGCCTGCCCGCCGCACTCTACGGCGCGCTCTGGCTCGGCGCGTGGCGGACGGCCTCGGGCGGGCCCGTGCCGGCGACGGCCGGCGGGCCGGACTTCGGCGCCGAACCGCCGGCCGAGGCGTCGGCGCGCTGGCTGCTGCCGGTGGCGCTGCTGCTGCACGGCGCATCGCTGACCTGGCCCTGGGACCAGGGCGGTTTCCACTTCGGCTTCGCGAAGGCGCTGTCGGCCACGCTGTGGGTCGGGCTGGTGCTGATGTGGGTCGAGGGTCGGCGCACCTCGCTCGACGCGATGCGGCTGCTGGTGCTGCCGATGGCCTTCGTGACGCTGCTGCTGCCGCTCGCGTGGCCGGGCAGGCTGTTCGAGGCCGCGGCCCAGAAGCCGCTGTTCGTGCCGCACCTGCTCGCCGGCACGCTCGCCTACGGCGTGCTGCTCCTCGCCGCGCTGCACGCGCTGCTCATGCTCTGGGTGCAGCGCGACCTGCAGCGTCCGCTGGGCGAGTCCGAGCGCGGCATGATGGCGCGCTGGCTCGGCCGGATGCCGCCGCTGATGGTCCTCGAGCGCGTGCTGTTCCGGTTCATCGGCATCGGCTTCGTGCTGCTGCTGGCCACCACCGCCACCGGGATGCTGTTCTCGGAGGAGGTCTTCGGCCAGCCGTTCACGGTGAACCACAAGACCGTCTTCTCGCTGGTCTCGCTGGCCTTCTTCGGCGTGCTGCTCGCCGGGCGCCGGTTCCGCGGCTGGCGGGGCCGGATCGCGACGCGCTTCACGCTCGGCGGCTTCGCGGTGCTGATGCTCGCCTACGTCGGCACGCGCTTCGTCCTCGAAGTGCTGCTGGGCCGCTACTGACCGCTGGCGCGCATGGGCAAGCTGCTGACCTGGGTGCTGATCGCGCTGGCCGCGTGGGCGGCGTGGCGGATGTGGACGATCAGCCAGCGGCGCGCCGAGCGCGCCCGCGCGAAGCGGGAGGCCGGCGACGGCGCGGCCGCGACCCGCGGTAGCGACGCGCGGCCGGACGAGGGCACGGCCCGCGTCGCCGGGCCGGAGCGGATGATGCAGTGCGCGGTCTGCGGCGTGCACCTGCCGGGCTCCGAGGCGCGCTTCGCCGGTGGCAAGGTCTACTGCAGCGACGCCCACCGCGACCGCGCCGCGGCCGATCCGCCGGGTCGGGTCGAACGCTGAGATGGCCGCCGCCGCGGCCGATACCGTCGCCGGTGCGGACGCCGACGGCCTGCCGTCCTGGCTCCGCTCGTTCCAGTACTTCGCGATCGCGCGGATCGCGATCGCCGTGCTGCTGCTCGCCTACGTCCCGCTGCTGCGCAGCGTCGACAGCCTGGGCGATCACTTCGACGCGCCGACCTTCCTGCGGGTCTCCGGGCTCTACCTGGGCGCCGCCTGCGTCTCGCTCGTGCTCGCGCTGCGGCCTGGCCGGCTGCCGTTGCGCACGCTCGCTGCCGCGCAGGTGGCGGTGGACCTGGCGGCGCTGCTGCCGCTGATCCACGCATCGGGCGGACAGAGCGCGGGGTTCGCCGCGCTGCTGCTGCTGCCGAACGCCGGGGCGGCGATCCTCGTCGGCACCCGCGCGGCGTTGAGCTTCGCCGCGGTCTCGACGATCGCGCTGATCGCGATGGCCGGCTCGCGCGCGCTCGACGGCCAGGCCGGCGACGCCGGCTTCGTTCAGGCGGGGCTGACCGGCGCGGTGCTGATCGCCTCCGCCGTCGCGGTCGGTCGCCTGGCGCGGCGACTGTCGTCTCAGGAGCGGCTCGCCTGGCGCCGCGGCGAGGACCTGCGCAACCAGCTGGCGGTCACGCAGGCGGTCATCGCCGACCTGCCCGACGGCGTGGTCGTGCTCGGTCCGCGCGGCGAGCCGAGGGCGATCAACCGCTCGGCGCGCGAGATGCTCGCCGGCGGCGCGGTCGGCGGCACCCTGCCGGGACTGCTGCCGATGCGCGCCGCGCTCGGCATCGGGCCCGGGCCGACGCCGGCGGCGGCGCCCGCCGACGCGATCGAGTTCGTCGTGCAGGCGGCCGACGGCCCGGAGCGTCGTCTGCGCGCGCGACGGCTGGGCGTGCCGGCCGGCGGCGCCGACGTGGTCGTGGTGCTCGAGGACCTCGGCCGGCTCGAGGCGCGTGCGCAGCAGCTCAAGCTCGCATCGATGGGTCGGCTGTCCGCGTCGATCGCCCACGAGATCCGCAACCCGCTGTCGGCGATCCGGCACGCCAACGGCCTGCTCGCCGAGCAGCTCGGCGAGCCGCGGCTCGGCCGCCTGGCGACGATCGTCGAGGACAACTGCCGTCGGATCGACCGGATCATCGAGGACGTGCTGTCGATCTCCCGGCGCGGCACCGCGACGCCCGAGCCGATCGACGCCCGGCCCTTCGTCGTCCAGGCCGTCGCGGAGCTCGTCGCGCAGACCGGCGCCGATCCGCGCCGGATCGAGTGCCGGGTGCCGGCCGACGCGCCGCCGCTGTGGTTCGACGCCGGCAACCTGCGGCAGGTGCTGCTGAACCTGCTCGGCAATGCGCTGCGGCACGCGAGCGGCGAGGCCGGCGCGGTCCGCGTGGAGTGGGCGCCCGAGGGGGCGGGCCGATGGACGCTCGTGGTTTCCGACGACGGCGCGGGCGTGGCGGCCGCCTCGCGGGTCCACCTGTTCGAGCCGTTCTTCACGACCGAGGCGCGCGGCACCGGGCTCGGCCTGTACCTCGCCCGCGAGTTGTGCACCGCCAACGGCGCGATGATCCGCTACCGGCCGCCGAGCCATAATCCGCCCCAGCGCAGCGCCTTCGTCGTCGAGCCGGCGGCGGCGCACTCCCCAGGATGAATCCGCCCTCCCCCGATCCCAATCGGCCGCTCGCCCGCGGCCTGCGCGCACCGCGCGTGCTCGTCGTCGACGACGAGGCCGACCTGCGCGAGCTGCTCGAGCTGACCCTCGTCGGCATGGGCCTGGACGTCGACTGCGCGGGGGACCTCGCGTCGGCCCGCCGACTGATCGACGGCCAGCGCTATGCGCTGTGCCTGACCGACATGCGCCTGCCCGACGGCGATGGCCTGTCGCTGGTCGAGCGGATCGGCACGACGTACCCCGAGACCCCGGTGGCGGTGATCACCGCCTACGGCAGCGCCGAGTCGGCGGTCGCCGCGCTGAAGGCCGGCGCGTTCGACTACCTGTCGAAGCCGGTGGGCCTCGACGCGCTGCGCGCGCTGGTTCGCTCGGCCCTGCGTCTGTCGACCGGCGACTCCGCGACGGCCGCCGCGCTGCCGGCCGCCGCGGAACCGCCCGTCGCGCCGGGCCAGGCGGTCGCGCCCGGGCCGTCCGCCGCGCCCGCGTCGGGACGCGGCGCCGACGGCGCCCGTGGCGCGGCACCCGCGCGTGCATCGTCCTTCGACGCCACGCCCGAGGCACGCGCCACGCCCATGCGCGCCCCCGCGGCCGGCGGGCTGCTGCTCGGCGTGTCGCCGGCGATCGAGACTGTCCGCGCCAGCATCGCGCGGCTCGCACGCAGCATGGCGCCGGTCGCGATCACCGGCGAGTCCGGCTCCGGCAAGGAGCTCGCAGCGCGGCTGATCCACCGGCTCGGCAGCCGCGCGCACCAGCCCTTCGTCGCGGTCAACTGCGGCGCGATTCCCGAGACGCTGATGGAGTCCGAGTTCTTCGGGCACCGCAAGGGCGCGTTCACCGGCGCCGACCAGGACCGCACCGGCTTCTTCCAGGCCGCCGACGGCGGCACGCTGTTCCTCGACGAGGTGGCGGACCTGCCGCTGTCGATGCAGGTGAAGCTGCTGCGCGCGATCCAGGAGCGCGCGGTCCGCCGGGTGGGTGGCAACACCGAGGACCCGGTCGACGTGCGGATCGTCAGCGCGACCCACCAGGACCTCGCCCGCTGCGTGGCCGCCGGCCGCTTCCGCCAGGACCTGTACTACCGGCTCAACGTGATCGAGCTGCGGATGCCGCCGCTGCGCGAGCGGCTCGTGGACGTCGGGGTGCTCGCCGACGCGGTGCTCGCGCGGCTCGCCGCGCGCGCCGGGCTGGCCGCCGTGCCGCGACTGTCCTCGGTCACGCTGCGCTACCTGCAGAGCTACGCGTTTCCCGGCAACGTCCGCGAGCTCGAGAACATCCTCGAGCGCGCACTCGCCTTCTCGAACGGCGAGGTGATCAACGTCGAGGACCTCGGGCTGCGGCCGGTCGTCGCCGAGGCGACCGCCGACGAGCGCGACCATGATCCGGACGTCGACCCTGACGCGGCGCGGGGGGCGACCGGCGCATCGACGGCCTACGGCGCGGGCGCGGCCGGGGAGGCCGCCGGCCAGGCGGCCCGAGCCCGTGGCGCCGCCGAGGCGGACGGCACCCTCGACGCCGACGACGTCCTTGCCGGCGCCGCACGGGCGTCCGGCGCCGCGGGCGCACGGCTCTCGGCCGACGGCATCCCCGAGTCGCTGCCCGACTACCTCGACGCGATCGAGCGCGACGCGATCCTGCGGGCGCTCGAGCGCACGAAGCACAACCGGACCGCGGCCGCGAAGCTGCTCGGCATCAGCTTCCGCGCGCTGCGCTACCGGATGCAGCGGCTGGACATCGGTTGAGCGCACGCCCCGGAGTCGACGCCGACGGCTGGTATGGCCGCGCGCGCCGCGTGACGTCGCCGAACCACGACGCGCGACCCGAGGGCGCGGTGCCCGAGCTGCTCGTCGTCCACCACATCAGCCTGCCGCCCGGCCGCTTCTCGGGCGACGCGATCGAGCGCCTGTTCACGAACACGCTCGACTGCGGCGCCCACCCCGCCTTCGCGGGGCTCGAGTCGCTGCGCGTCTCGGCACACTTCCTCGTTCGCCGACGCGGCGAGCTGCTGCAGTTCGTGCCGGCCTCGAAGCGCGCCTGGCACGCAGGCGTGTCGTCCTTCGAGGGGCGGGAGCGCTGCAACGACTTCTCGATCGGCATCGAGCTCGAGGGCACCGGCGAGCGGCCCTACACCGACGCCCAGTACCGCGCCCTCGCGCGGCTCACCCGCGCGCTCGCATCCCGCTATCCGCTGAGAGCCCTTGCCGGTCACAGTGACATCGCGCCCGGCCGAAAGACCGATCCGGGACCGAGCTTCGACTGGCCGCGCTATGTGTCGATGCTTGAAGGATGCGGGCTTGCGCGGCCATTTCCCCCGGAAGACCGCACCGCGTCGGAAGATCTTCCATGACATCCCGGTGACACGCGGTCCGCCGGGGCGAACCGCCCCGGGAAGCCGCACGGAGACTGGGCCGTCAAGATCGGACCGAGACTCCATGCGGCTTCCGAGGATGCGTGCGCAAGTGCCTGATCGTGCACTCGAATCGTGCCTCGCGACCGACTTGCTACGATCGCGCTCGGGCACTAGAATTAGTGCCTCACAAGCGATCGAACCCTAGTCCTAGTGCCACGCGGTGCAATGCCGCCTGAGTCCGGGCATGGGATTCGCCGCACGAACAACGTCACCCGACCGACGCGAGCGCGATGCCGGACCGGACCCTCACCAGGGTCGGGTCGGGTCTCCTTCATGCCCGCGCCGGGCGGTTGGCGCAGCCGAACCAACCAGTGGAGCGTCCAAGCATGCAGAGGGTTGCCGAAACCACGCAACGTCCTTCCTCCGTTCTCGCGCCGACCGCCTTCCCGGCGTCCGCGGACCTCGCAGCCCTGCGCCCGGACGCGGCGCGTTTCTCCGACTTCAAGGTCATCCGCCGCAACGGATCGGTCGTTGGCTTCGAGCCCGGCAAGATCGCCGTCGCGATGACCAAGGCCTTCCTCGCGATCAACGGCGGCCATGGCGCCGCGTCGGCGCGTGTCCGCGAGCTGGTCGAACAGCTGACCCAGGTCGTCGTCGGCGCGCTGATGCGCAACAAGCCGGCCGGCGGCACCTTCCACATCGAGGACATCCAGGACCAGGTCGAGCTCGCGCTGATGCGCTCGGGCGAGCACGAGGTCGCCCGGGCCTACGTGCTCTACCGCGCGAACCGCGCGCAGGAGCGCGCGCAGAAGCAGGCCCAGGCGGCCGCGGCCGGCGAGCCGACCGGCCCGCGGATCGGCGTGCTCGACGGCGGTGTGGTCCGTCCGCTCGACGAGGCGGCGCTGCGTGCGCTGATCGACTCGGCCTGCGTGGGCCTCGGCGAGACGGTCGACGCGCAGCAGGTGCTCGCCGAGACGGTGAAGAACCTCTACGACGGCATCCCGCTCGAGGAGGTCCACAAGTCGGCGATCCTGTCGGCGCGCGCGCTGATCGAGACCGACCCGGCCTACTCCCAGGTCACCGCGCGGCTGCTGCTGCACACGGTGCGCCGCGAGGTGCTCGGCGAGGAGGTGTCGCAGCAGGAGATGGCCGAACGCTACGCCGAGTACTTCCCGCGCTTCGTCAGGCGCGGCGTCGAGGCCGACCTGCTCGATCCGAAGCTCGAGCAGTTCGACCTGCACCGGCTCGGGCGCGCGCTCGTCGCCGAGCGCGACCAGCAGTTCACCTATCTCGGCCTGCAGACGCTCTACGACCGCTACTTCCTGCACGTCGACGAGCAGCGCATCGAGCTGCCGCAGGCGTTCTTCATGCGCGTGGCGATGGGCCTCGCGCTGAACGAGATCGACCGCGAGGCGCGCGCGATCGAGTTCTACGAGCTGCTGTCGAAGTTCGACTTCATGAGCTCGACGCCGACGCTGTTCAACTCGGGCACGCAGCGCTCGCAGCTGTCGTCGTGCTACCTGACCACCGTCAGCGACGACCTCGACGGCATCTACGAGGCGATCAAGGAGAACGCGCTGCTCGCCAAGTACGCGGGCGGCCTGGGCAACGACTGGACGCCGGTGCGCGCGCTGGGCAGCCACATCAAGGGCACCAACGGCAAGAGCCAGGGCGTGGTGCCGTTCCTGAAGGTGGTCAACGACACCGCGGTCGCGGTCAACCAGGGCGGCAAGCGCAAGGGCGCCGTCTGCGCCTACCTCGAGACCTGGCACCTCGACATCGAGGAGTTCCTCGAGCTGCGCAAGAACACCGGCGACGACCGGCGGCGCACGCACGACATGAACACCGCCAACTGGATCCCGGACCTGTTCATGAAGCGGGTCATGGAGAACCAGGAGTGGACCCTGTTCTCGCCGGCCGACTGCCCCGATCTGCACGACAAGGTCGGCAAGGCCTTCGAGGAGGCCTACGTCCGCTACGAGCAGAAGGTCGCCTCGGGCGAGCTCAAGCTGCACAAGAAGATCCCCGCGGTGAACCTGTGGCGCAAGATGCTCTCGATGCTGTTCGAGACCGGCCACCCGTGGATCACCTTCAAGGATCCGTGCAACATCCGCTCGCCGCAGCAGCACGTCGGCGTCGTGCACAGCTCCAACCTGTGCACCGAGATCACGCTCAATACCGGCGACACCGAGATCGCGGTCTGCAACCTCGGCTCGGTGAACCTGGTCGCGCACATGGTCGAGCAGAACGGCCGCTGGGTGCTGGACCAGGACAAGCTCAAGCGCACGATCCGCACCGCGATGCGGATGCTCGACAACGTCGTCGACATCAACTACTACGCGGTCAACAAGGCGCGGAACTCGAACCTGAAGCACCGGCCGGTCGGCATGGGCATCATGGGCTTCCAGGACTGCCTGCACCTGATGCGCGTGCCCTACGCGAGCGAGGAGGCGGTGGACTTCAGCGACCGCTCGATGGAAGCCGTCTGCTACCACGCCTACTGGGCCTCGACCGAGCTCGCGGAGGAGCGCGGCCGCTACGCGAGCTTCAAGGGCTCGCTCTGGGACCGCGGGATCCTGCCGCAGGATTCGATCGCGCTGCTGGCCGAGCAGCGTGGCGGCTACGTCGAGGTCGACGACTCGGCGGCGATGGACTGGTCGACGCTGCGCGCACGGATCGCCAAGCACGGCATGCGCAACTCGAACTGCATCGCGATCGCGCCGACCGCGACGATCTCGAACATCATCGGCGTGGGCGCCTGCATCGAGCCGACCTTCCAGAACCTCTACGTGAAGTCGAACCTGTCGGGCGAGTTCACGGTGGTCAACGACTACCTGGTGCGCGACCTGAAGGCGCTCGGCCTGTGGGACGAGGTCATGGTCGCCGACCTGAAGTTCTTCGACGGCAGCCTGGCGCGCATCGACCGGATCCCGTCCGATCTGCGCGCGATCTACGCGACGGCGTTCGAGGTCGATCCGACCTGGCTCGTCGAATGCGCATCGCGCCGGCAGAAGTGGATCGACCAGGCCCAGTCGCTGAACATCTACATGGCGGGCGCCTCGGGCAAGAAGCTGCACGAGACCTACACGCTCGCGTGGCTGCGCGGCCTGAAGACCACCTACTACCTGCGCACCCAGGGCGCGACGCACGCGGAGAAGAGCACGACCGACCGCGTCGGCCAGCTCAACGCGGTGTCGGCCGGCGGCGAGGCGGGCGGCAACTTCTCCTACCGTTCGCAGTCTTCGCAACCGGTGGCCCCCGCGGCGACGGAAGAGCCGATCGCGCCGAAGTTCTGCGCCCTTGACGACCCCGAGTGCGAGGCCTGCCAGTGATGCATTGAGACCACGTTCGTCGCGTCGACGTCGCCCGCGTGCCACACGGCGCGTCGGGCGTGTCGCCGACGAGCGATTTGACAAACCGGACGAACGGTGCTCCGACCCTTCAACTGTTGCATCGACACCAACGAAATCGTCCGGAAGTCAAGTTGGTGAGTGCCAACCCGTTGCAAGCCGCTGACGCTCTCCGTAAGATTCCGATCTGTGAATAACAGCGGAATCTCGCGTCGGTACAAGCAGTTAAGCGACCTTACTGAAGCGAGACATTAGATGCTGTCCTGGGACGACCCCATTCCTGCCAAGCCGCTCCCGCCTGCCGCCGGCCCGTCGCCGCGGCCCGTGATGCCGTCCGTCCCGCGGTTCACCACCCCCTCCGCCGTGCCCACCCCGTCGTCGCTCGGACTGCGTGGCGCATCCGCGCCGCAGACCGCGCCCGCCCGCGTCGCCGCACCCGTGTTCGCCGACGAGGCCGCGCCGGTCGCCCCCCTCGAGGATGCGCAGCGGCTGCACTCCGGCACGATGCTGTCGAAGGACACGCGTCGCGTGCACGTCGAGGACAAGCGCATCATCAACGGCGCGGCCGACGTCAACCAGCTGGTGCCGTTCAAGTACAAGTGGGCCTGGGAGAAGTACCTCGCGGGCTGCGCGAACCACTGGATGCCGCAGGAGATCAACATGGAGCGCGACATCGCTCTGTGGAAGACCCCCGGCGGCCTGTCCGAGGACGAGCGCCGGCTGGTCAAGCGCAACCTCGGCTTCTTCGTCACCGCGGACTCGCTCGCGGCGAACAACATCGTGCTGGGCACCTACCGGCACATCAGCGCCCCCGAGTGCCGGCAGTTCCTGCTGCGCCAGGCCTTCGAGGAAGCGATCCACACGCACGCGTACCAGTACATCGTCGAGTCGCTCGGACTCGACGAGGGCGAGGTCTTCAACGCGTACCACGAGGTCAAGTCGATCCGGGACAAGGACGAGTTCCTGATCCCGTTCATCGACACGCTGACCAACCCCGACTTCGTCACCGGCACGCCGGCGAACGACCAGGCGCTGCTGCGCTCGCTGATCGTGTTCGCGTGCCTGATGGAGGGGCTGTTCTTCTACGTCGGCTTCGTGCAGATCCTCGCGCTGGGCCGGCAGAACAAGATGATCGGCGCAGCCGAGCAGTACCAGTACATCCTGCGCGACGAGTCGATGCACTGCAATTTCGGCATCGACCTGATCAACACGATCAAGCTGGAGAACCCGCACCTGTGGACCCCGACGTTCCGCGAGGAGATCGTCGGGCTGTTCCACCAGGCCGTGGAGCTCGAGTACCGCTACGCTGAGGACACCATGCCGCGCGGCGTGCTGGGTCTCAACGCGTCGATGTTCAAGGAGTACCTGCGTTTCATCGCGAATCGTCGTGCGCAGCAGATCGGGCTCGACCCGCTGTTCCCGGGCGCGGAGAACCCGTTCCCGTGGATGAGCGAGATGCTCGACCTGAAGAAGGAACAGAACTTCTTCGAGCGGCGCGTGACCGAGTACCAGACCGGCGGCGCGCTGAGCTGGGACTGACGCGAGCGCGCAGGGGAATAACGCGGATTGCCGCACTCAGAGATCGAGTTGACGGGGACACGACACACCGACCGGACCCTTCTCGGATCGACGACTCGCTGCTCGATGCAGCGGGTCGCGACGTCGTCGCCGCCCCAGTCATTGACGCTGCAGGCGCCGTGCCGCGAGGCACGGCGCCTTTTTCGTGCCGCGCGCCTTCGCACGGCACGTGCCACCGCATTCATTAGCGTAAGAAACACGACGAGCGTTCTTGCGCCGATGAATAGCCCGCACCGACTCGGGCCTCGTGCCCTTTCGGAACGGGTTTCCATGACCGCAACTTCATCTTGAGGAGCAACACCATGGCAACCGCCAAGAAAGCCGCTGCGAAGAAGCCCGCCGCCAAGAAGCCCGCCGCGAAGAAGCCGGCGGCGAAGAAAGTGGCCGCGAAGAAGCCGGCCGCCAAGAAGGTCGCGGCGAAGAAGCCCGCGGCCAAGAAGCCGGCCGCGAAGAAGCCTGCGGCGAAGAAGCCCGCGGCCAAGAAGGTCGCGGCCAAGAAGGTCGCGGCCAAGAAGCCTGCCGCCAAGAAGGCCGCCGCGAAGAAGCCGGCCGCCAAGAAGCCGGCCGCCAAGAAAGCCGCCGCCAAGAAGCCGGCCAAGAAAGCCGCCGCCAAGAAGCCGGCTGCCAAGAAGGCCGCCAAGAAGCCTGCGAAGAAGGCCGAGAAGCCTGCTGCGGCCCCTGCGGCACCGGCCGCTTCCGCCGCTCCGGCTGCCACGGCCGCCCCGGCCGCCAAGCCCCTGAACCCCGCGGCCGCGTGGCCGTTCCCGACCGGCAACAAGCCGTGACGGACGGGCCCACCGGCCCGCAACGATAACGAGTGACCGCCGCGCATCGACGCGGCGGCGACAGAGCCAGCCAGGTACTCGCGCCCCGACGGGGCGCGATTTTTTTTGTGCGACAATCGCCGCCGCCATGACCCGAATCCTCTGGTTGGTCATCGAGACCATCGGCAGCCTGCTGGCGGTCGCCTGCGTGCTGCGCGCCTATGCGCATCGCGTCCATCTCAATCCGCGCAACCCGATCAGCCAGTTCGTCTGCGCGCTGACCGACTGGCTCGTGATCCCGATGCGCAAGGCGATCGCGCCGACCCGCACGATGGACTGGGCGAGCGTCATCGGCGCGGTGCTGGTCGCGACGCTCACCGCGCTGCTCGGCCAGCTCCTGTTCGGGCGCGGGATGGTGCCCAATCCGGCGATGGTGGTCGTCGAGGCGCTGCTCTATCTCGTCCGATGGAGCACCTGGCTCGCGATCGGGCTGGTGCTGATCCAGGCGATCCTGTCCTGGGTCAATCCCTATGCGCCGCTCGCGCCGGCCATCCAGCAGCTGACCCAGCCGCTGCTGGCCCCGTTCCGCAAGATCATCCCGTCGATCGGCGGCTTCGACCTGTCCCCGCTGGCGCTGATCCTCGCGCTGCAGATCGTCCTGATGCTGGTCGACTCGATCGGCGCGGGCGCGCTGCTGCGCTGACGTGGCCGACGTGCCGCGGCCGCCCTGGCTGTCCGGGGCACGCGGCGACTGGTCGATCGCCCTGCACGTGCAGCCCGGCGCGTCGCGCAGCACCGCCGCCGGCGATCACGACGGCTGCCTGAAGCTCCGGATCGCCGCGCCGCCCGTCGAGGGCCGCGCGAACGACGCGCTGCGCGCCTTCGTCGCCGCACGGCTCGGCGTGCCCCGCTCGGCGGTGACGATCGAGCGCGGCGACGCGTCGCGCCGCAAGCGCGTGCGCGTCGCCGCCGACTGCGAGGCCGCGGACCTCGTCGCGCGGCTCGCGACCTACCAGGGCGACGCGCCGTAGGCCTCGCGGTAGCGGGCCGCGACCGCGTCGCGGTCCACGCGATGGTTCTGCGGACCGGGCTGCTCGATCTTCATCGCGCCCATCACGCTGCCCAGCCGTGCGGCCACCGACCAGCCGAGCCCGGCCGCCAGCGCATACAGCAGGCCACCGCGGTAGGCATCGCCGCATCCCGTCGGGTCGACCGCGGCGGCGATCGGCACCGGCGCGATGGTCTCGCTGCGGCCGTCATGGTGGAGCAGCGAGCCTTCACCGCCCTTCGTGACGATCATCGCCTTCACACCCGCAGCCATCTGCGCCTCGCCGAGCCCGGTCTTCTCGCTCATCAGCCGACATTCGTAGTCGTTGACCGCGAGCGCGTCGGCCCCGGCGAGCAGCGCGCGCAGCTCGTCGCCCGAGAACATCGGCAGCGCCTGGCCCGGATCGAAGATCCACGGAACGCCGGCCTCCGCGTACTCGCGCGCATGGCGCAGCATCGCGTCCTTGCCGTTGGGCGCGACGATGCCCCAGGCGGCCGGGCCTTTCGCGGCCACCTCGTGCGCGCGCGCCATCGCGCCCGGGTGGAAGGCGGTGATCTGGTTGTCCGCGAGGTCGGTGGTGATGAACGCCTGTGCGGTATAGAGGTCGTCGCAGCGCAGGATCGCGCTGGTGTCGATGCCGAGCGAGGCCAGCCGCTCGACGTAGTCGCCGCCGTCGCGCCCCACGGCGGCGAGCACGGTCGGCGAGCCGCCCAGGCCCTTCAGCGTGTACGCGATGTTGGCCGCGCAGCCGCCGAACTCGCGCTTGAGCCGCGGCGCGAGGAACGACACGTTCAGCATGTGGACGCGGTCGGGAAGGATGTGGTCCTTGAAGTGGCCGTCGAACACCATGATGGTGTCGTAGGCGACCGAACCGCTGATCAGCACGCGAGTCGTCATCGTTGTTCTGCCGGTGGAGTGGAGGAGGGGTGATCCGGTCGTCCGCGGATCACGGATAGAACAGCGCGACCGTGTAGCCGGTCGGCTGCAGGCCGCCGTGCTCGAGCGCCAGCTTCAGCGGCCGCTCGGTGCCGCCGGGGAGCCCCGCCTCGCGCTGCAGCGCGTCCGGCAGGTAGGCCTCGGCGGGAATGACCTTGCGGACCAGCAGCGCGCCGGCGCTGTCGGTCAGCGTGAGCTCCATCGCCGGGAAGCCGACCACGTGGCCGCTGCGGTTGCGCAGCACCGCCGACAGCTGAAGCGCGTCGGGCGCGCCCGCGGCCTGCAGCTCGAAGCCCTCGATCGTCAGCGCGTCGAGGTCGCGGGGCGGCCGAGGTTCCGCGCCGAACGGCGACAGCATCGCGCCGAGCACGGGGGCGAGCCAGGGCGCGCGGGCCGCGATGCCGTCGCGCCAGCCGACCACGGCCTGCAGGCCCAGCAGCAGCGAAAGCACCGCGGCGGCGGCCCACGCCGCCGGCGACAGGGCGAGGCCCAGCCCGCGGCTGCGGACCCGCCGGCCGGGGAAGTAGTCGATCGCGGCGTCGGCGTCGTGCGGCGCACGGGGCGCGAGCGCGACCGGCGGCGGCTCGGGCACGAGGGTGTCGGCATGCGGGTCGAGGTGCGGACCGTCCTCGGACGCGGGCCGGCCCTCGGGCCGCAGCAGGGTGATCGGATCGGGCTCGACCGGCTCGCGCGGCGCGGCGCCGGCGTCCGCCGGTACGGGGCCGATGGCCGTGTCCGGCAGGAAGAACGCGGTCTTCAGGTCCTCGTCGGCCGGGATGATCGTCTGCGGGCCCTCGGCGGGCGGCCACGGACGCGTCGGGCGCGCGAGCAGTTCGTCGAGGTCGGGCGTCGGGGGGCGTCGGGCCTCGGCCGGGGCGGGCAGTGCCGGCAGGCCGTCGGGTGCGCGGTTCGACGCGCGGTCGGCGGCGGTGGCCGGCGCCCCGGCGGTGGTCTGCCCACCGGCAGGGGCCGCGGCCTCGGTCGAGGCGGGGGCGTGTACCGCAGGCTGCGCCGGCGCCTCGGCCTGCCGCGACGCGGGCTCGGGAAGCGGTGACGGCGCTGGCGAATCGACCTGCGGCGACGCGAACGCATCGGACGTCGGGGGCGCCGACGGCGCGACGATCGACGCGGCGAGCGCGAACGGATCGACGACCGGCGGGTCGTCGCGCAGCGAGCGCTCGTGGACGGCGTGAGCGGCCGCGGCCCACGGGTCCATGCCCGGTGGCAGCGCGCGGAGCGGCTCGACGCTCGACCCGGGCGACGGGGCCGGGGGGGCGTGCGGGAAGGCCGCGGACGCGTCGGAAGACGGCTCGGCCTGCGCGCGGAACGCCGGCGGCGGCGACGAGGTCGTCGGCAGGGGCGCCGGCGCGGCCGACGGCACGGTGATCGTCGTCGAGCCCGCGGCCGGCCAGGTCGACCCGCTCCCCGCGTCCGGCGACGCGGTCCGTTCGAACGCGCCGGAGATCCCGCCCGACGCGGTCACCAGGCCGCCGCCGGTCCCCGATCCCGGCGCATCGCCTGCCCCCGCACCCGGCGCCGACACCAGCGATCCCGCGAAGCCCGGTCCCGTGGTGCCGGGTCCCGTGGTGCCTGGTGCGGCGATCGTCGGCGGAACCGCCGCCGGCCCGCCGCGTCCCGGCGTCGCGGCGCCCGCGCCCGCCGGCGCCGCGCCCTGCGCCGCCCCGCGCTCACGCGCGGCCCGCTGCGCGGCCCGTGCCGCATCGTCGACGTAGCGCAGGTAGTCGATGCCGGAGAAGACGTGCTGGCAGACGCCGCACCGCACCAGCCCGCGGCGCAGCTTCAGCTGGTCGGGAACGACCTTGAAGCTGGTCTTGCACTGGGGGCAGGTCGTCGCGAGCGCCATCGCAGCCGATCATCGGGGTTTGGTGCCGGCCAGGCAAGCCCAGCCCTCCGCGAGCCCCACGGCCGCCACCGGCAGCCGCGGCGCGTAGACCGCAGCCACCTCGTCGACCTGCCGCTCGAGCACGCCCGACAGCACGAGCACCCCGCCCGGCTTCACCAGGTCGGTCAGCACCGGCGCGAGCAGCTTCAGCGGGCTCGACAGGATGTTCGCGACGACCACGTCGGCCGGCTCGGGCCGCGCGTCCGAGGTCGAGCGCACCTCGACCGTCACCCGGTTGCGTGCGGCATTGTCGGCGGTCGCCACCAGGGCCTGCGGGTCGATGTCGACGCCGACCACGCGCGCCGCGCCGAGCCGCGCCGCGGCGATCGCGAGGATGCCCGAGCCGCATCCGTAGTCGATCACGGTCGAACCCGGCGGCAGCGCGCGCTCGAGCCACTGCAGGCAGAGCCGGGTCGTCGGATGGCTGCCCGTGCCGAAGGCGAGACCGGGGTCGAGCACGATCTCGATCCGACCGGGGTCGCCGCCCGCATGCCAGCTCGGCGCGATCACGAGGCGTTCGCCGATCGGGATCGGCTCGAACTGCGACTGCGTGAGCCGCACCCAGTCCTGGTCCGGCACGAAGCGGACCTCGAGGATCGGCGGCGCCGCCGCGCCGCGCTCTGCCGCGGCCGCCTCGAGCACCGCCCGCGGATCGGCCTGCGCATCGAGCAGTGCGGCGAGCACGGTCCGCCGCCAGCCGGGCACGACCTCGGCGGCGGCCGCCGGCATCCCGGGCTCGCCGTACAGCGGCTGCTCGTCGGGCGATTCGGCGTCCGCGTCCTCGGCCTGGACCGACAGCGCGCCCGCCTCGAGCAGCGCGTCGCTCCAGGGCTCGGCCTCGTCGCGGCCGACTTCGATCCGGAGTTCGTGCCAGCCGTTCATCGTCGATGTCCTGCATGGGGCCGCGTCGCCGCGGCCGACGGTCCGGCGCACGCGGCCGTCAGACCTTGCGCTGCGCGAGCTTCTGCTCGAGGTAGTGGATCGACGTGCCGCCGGCGACGAAGCGCGAGTCGGCCAGCATCTCGCGGTGCAGCGGCAGGTTGGTCAGGATGCCCTCGACCACCATCTCCGACAGCGCGATCCGCATCCGCCGCAGCGCCTGCTCGCGGGTGTCGCCGGTGGCGATGACCTTGCCGATCATCGAGTCGTAGTTCGGCGGCACGAAATAGTTCGCGTAGGCGTGCGAATCGACGCGGATGCCCGGGCCGCCCGGCGGGTGCCAGCCGGTGATCCGTCCCGGCGAGGGCGTGAACCTGAACGGATCCTCGGCGTTGATCCGGCACTCGATCGCGTGGCCCTTGAGCGTGATGTCGCGCTGGCGAAAGCGCAGCTTCTCGCCGGCGGCGATCCGGATCTGCTCCTGCACGATGTCGATGCCGGTGATCTGCTCGGTCACCGGATGCTCGACCTGCACGCGCGTGTTCATCTCGATGAAGTAGAACTCGCCGTCCTCGAACAGGAACTCGAAGGTGCCCGCGCCGCGGTAGCCGAGCTTCTTGCAGGCGTCGGCGCAGCGCGCGCCGATCCGGTCGATCAGCCGCCGTGCGATGCCAGGCGCGGGTGCCTCCTCGATCACCTTCTGGTGGCGCCGCTGCATCGAGCAGTCGCGCTCGCCGAGGTAGACCGCGTTGCGGAACTCGTCGGCCAGCACCTGGATCTCGATGTGGCGGGGGTTCTCGAGGAACTTCTCGAGGTAGACGGCCGGGTTGCCGAAGGCCGCGCCCGCCTCGCTGCGGGTCATCGTCACCGCGTTCAGCAGCGCGGCCTCGGTGTAGACCACGCGCATGCCGCGGCCGCCGCCGCCGCCCGAGGCCTTGATGATCACCGGGTAGCCGACCGCGCGGGCGATCTTGACGATCTCCTTCGCGTCCTCGGGCAGCGCGCCCTCGGAGCCGGGCACGACCGGCACGCCGGCGGCCTTCATCGCGTCCTTGGCGCTGACCTTGTCGCCCATGATGCGGATCGACTCGGGGCGGGGGCCGATGAACACGAAGCCGCTCTTCTCGACGCGCTCGGCGAAGTCCGCGTTCTCCGACAGGAAGCCGTAGCCGGGATGGATCGCCTCGGAGTCGGTCACCTCGGCGGCCGAGATGATCGCCGGGATGTTCAGGTAGCTCTCTCGCGACGGGGCCGGGCCGATGCAGACCGACTCGTCGGCGAGCTTCACGTACTTCGCCTCGGTGTCGGCCTCGGAGTGCACGACCACCGTCTTGATGCCGAGCTCGCGGCAGGCGCGCTGGATCCTCAGCGCGATCTCGCCGCGGTTCGCGATCAGGATCTTGTCGAACATCGCCGCGTCACTCGATCACGAAGAGAGGCTGGCCGTACTCGACCGGCTGGCCGTTCTCGACGAGGATCGCCTTGATCGTGCCGGCCTTGTCGGCCTCGATCTCGTTCATCAGCTTCATCGCCTCGATGATGCACAGCGTCTGGCCTGCCTTGACCTGAGCGCCGACCTCGACGAAGGGTGCCGAGTTGGGGTTCGCCGAGCGGTAGAAGGTGCCGACCATCGGCGACTTCACGATGTGGCCGGTGGCGGCCGGCGCGGGCTCGGCGGCTGCCGCGGCGGCCGGGGCGGCGGCCGGGGCGGGCGCGACCGGCGCGGCCTGCACGACCGGCATCGCGGGCATGGGCATCGGGCCGGGCATGTAGCCCGCCGGCATCGGGCCGGGGCCCTTGACTATGCGCACCTTGCCCTCGCCCTCGGTGATCTCCAGCTCGGAGATGCCGGATTCGGCGACGAGGTCGATGAGGGTCTTCAGCTTTCGCAGATCCATGGCGATGTCCTGGCGGGTGGGCGTCGGCGGTAGGGCGCGCGTCAGCGCCGGACCGTCTCGATCGCGAACTGCAGTGCGCACCGGTACCCGGTCGGGCCGAGTCCGGCGATCACGCCGACCGCGAGGTCGGAGAAATAGGAGTGGTGGCGGAAGGACTCGCGCCTGTGAACGTTCGACAGGTGAACTTCGACGAACGGGATCGCAACGCCGGCGAGCGCATCGCGGATCGCGACGCTGGTGTGGGTGAACGCGGCCGGGTTGATGACGATGAAGTCGACGTTCGCGTCTCGGGCGGCATGGATGCGGTCGACGAGCGCGCCCTCGTGATTGCTCTGGAAGGACTCGACACGCACGCCGGCCGATGCGCCTTCGGTGCGCAGCATCGCGTCGATCTGGGCGAGCGTGGTGGCGCCGTAGACGCCGGGCTCGCGGGTGCCGAGCAGGTTCAGGTTGGGTCCGTGCAGCACCCAGATCGTCTTGTCCATCCAACTGCGGCCATGTTGCGGCGAACGGCGCGGATTGTGCGCGGAGTGGGGCGTACTGTCCAGCCTGTCGCCCGCCGCCCGGTTGCCGTCGGATATCGCGCAGAGCGGTCGCCGGTGTGCTCCGCCCCGTATCCGGGGTGACTCGGCTCAGCCGATCAAGGCGGTCGCCATGCCCCGGAGACGAGCGATGTCGACCCGCCCGACCAGTCGGTGGGCGATCCGACCGCCGGCACCCACGAGCACCGTGTAGGGCAGCACGCCCGCCTGGTTGCCGAATTGCCGGGCCAGCTCGCTGCCGCCCATCCCGGCGACCACGAGAGGATAGGAGACCGGGAATTTCGAGGCGAAATCCGCGATCTTGGCAGCTGAATCGATGCCGATTCCCAGCATCGCCAGGCCCTTCGGAGACAGCTCGGCGTGCAGCGCCGACAACTCGGGCATCTCCTCGATGCAGGGGGCGCACCAGGTCGCCCAGAAGTTCACCACCAGCGGCCGGCCGGCGAAGCGCGACAGGGCCAGCGGACCGCCGGCGGCATCGGGCAGGGTCTGGCCTAGGAGCAGCGAGACCGCCTCGTCCGCCGGCTGGGCGGGACGCAGCCGTTGCCAGCCGGCCACGGCGCCGAGCCCCGCGGCGGCGACCGCGAGCCCGCCGGCCACGAGCCAGGGCCGGCGCGCCGGGGCCGGCGGCGAGGTCACCGCAGGTCTCCGGGCGTGGCCGCGAGCAGCCGCTCGACGCCGGCGGCGTCGCCGCGCTCGGCGGGCACGCCCTTCAGCGCGCCGCGCAGGTCGTCCTGCGGGTAGAGGGACAGCATCACCGGCTCGCCCCGCCAGGTCATCGTCAGCGCCTCGACGTCCCCGCGACCGCCGTCGCCACGGAAGTGAGGCACTTCGCCCACCTCGAAGTCATGGCCGTCGTCGAGCAGGCGGATCTCGATGTCCTTCACGTCATCATGGAAGAGTTGGAGGTGGATCGGGGCATGTTCGGCGACGATGCCCTTCCAGACGGCGCCGGTCAGGTGCGGCCGAAAGTCGGCGAGATCGCGCATCAGCGCCAGCGCCACGCGGCGCATCCGCGCGACCCGGGCCGGGTGCCCGTCGTCGAACAGGGCGAGGTGCTCGCGCAGCGCCTCGTCGATCTCGGCGTTGTCGGGCATCGCGCCGCGGGGCGGCGCCGAGCCGTCGAGCAGCTGCTGGACCGCCTTGCGCTTCGCGCTGCCGTAGTCGAGGCCGGTCTCGGCGACGAGCCGGGCGGCGGCGGCGGCGAGCTCGCGGCGCAGCGGATCGGCAGCCGGCAACGGCGCGACGGTGCCGGGAGGACGCGGGATCGCGTCGTCGGGGGCGGGGAGGGCGTGGTCGGACATCGGTACCGCGGTCCGTGGGGCAGGCCGGTCGCCGCAGGGCGCCGGTCGACGGGCGAGGCAGTGTATCCGATCGGTAGAATCCCCTGATGCACCTCCACATCCTCGGCATCTGCGGGACCTTCATGGGCGGTCTGGCCGCGATCGCCCGCGAGGCGGGGCACCGGGTCACCGGCTGCGACGCCAACGTCTACCCGCCGATGAGCGACCAGCTGCGGGCGCTCGGCATCGACCTGATCGAGGGCTTCGACGCGTCGCAGCTCGACCTGGCACCGGACGTCTGGGTGGTGGGCAACGTGGTCTCGCGCGGCAACCCGCTGATGGAGGCGATCCTCGACGCTCGGCAGCCCTACACCAGCGGGCCGCAGTGGCTGTCGGATCACGTGCTCGCCGGCCGTCGCGTGCTGGCGGTGGCCGGCACCCACGGCAAGACCACCACCGCATCGCTGCTGGCGTGGATCCTCGAGGCCTGCGGTCGTGCGCCGGGCTTCCTGATCGGCGGCGTTCCGGTCGACTTCCCGTTCTCCGCGCGGCTGTCGACGCCCGACGCGCCCTTCGTCATCGAGGCCGACGAATACGACACCGCGTTCTTCGACAAGCGCTCGAAGTTCGTCCATTACCGGCCGACGACCGCGATCCTGAACAACCTCGAGTTCGATCACGCCGACATCTTTCCGGATCTCGCCGCGATCGAGACGCAGTTCCATCATCTTGTCCGAACCGTGCCGCGCAGTGGGCGGCTGGTGACGAACGGCGCGCAGGCTTCGCTCGCTCGGGTGCTGGCGCGCGGATGCTGGAGCGAACGCGTCGAATTCGATACCGATGCGGGTTGGCACGAGGCGGAAGTGGTCGAGGGCCCGGAGGCCACCGAGTTCGACGTGATGCGGGGCGAGGAGCGGATCGGCCGCTGCCGGCTGCCGCTCGCCGGCCGCCACAACCGGTCGAACGCGATCGCCGCGATCGCGGCCGCCGAGCATGCCGGCGCGGCCCCGGCCGACGCGATCGCCGCGCTCGCCCGCTTCGGCGGCGTCAAGCGCCGGCTCGAGGTCCGCGGTGCCGCCGCGGGCGTCACCGTCATCGACGACTTCGCCCACCATCCGAGCGCGATCGAGACGACGATCGCCGGCCTGCGGGCGCGGCTCGCACCGGGGGAGCGGATCCTCGCCGTGGTCGAGCCCCGTTCGAACACGATGAAGCTGGGTGCGATGAAGGCGCTGCTGCCCGGCAGCCTCGACGGTGCGGAGCGCACCTACTGCTTCGCCGGCGGCCTCGGCTGGGACGCGGCCGCGGCGCTCGCGCCGCTCGGCGACCGGGCGGCGGTCTTCGCCGACCTCGACGCGCTGGTGTCGGCCGTGGCCGGCGACGCGCGGCCCGGCGACCGTGTGCTGGTGATGAGCAACGGCGGCTTCGGCGGCGTGCACGGCCGGCTGCTGGCGGCGCTCGCGGCCCGGGGCTGACCGGATCGCCGACGATGATCGTCTATCTGCATGGCTTCCGGTCGTCGCCCGCGTCGTTCAAGGCGCGGATGATCGGCGAGCGGATGGCCGCGCTGGGCCGCGCCGCCGACTATGCGTGCCCGGCGCTGCCGGTCTCGCCGCGCGCGGCGATCGGCCTCGTCGAATCGACGTTCCGCCTCGGACCCGACGACACGCTGGTGGGCAGCTCGCTCGGCGGCTGCTACGCGACGCATCTCGCCGAGCGCCACGGCTGCCGCGCGGTGCTGCTGAACCCGGCGACGCGGCCGGCCGCGGGGCTCGCCCGCTACCTCGGGCCGCAGACGATGTTCCACGATCCGTCGGTCGGCTTCGAGCTGCGGCCGGCGCATCTCGACGAGCTGCGCGCGATCGAGGTCGACGCGATCACCCGGCCGGAGCGCTACTTCCTCGTCGCGGCCACCGGCGACGAGCTCCTCGACTGGACCCGGATGGTCGCGTTCTACCCCGGCGCGCGGCAGCGCGTGATCGAGGGCAGCGACCACGGGCTGTCGGATTTCGCCGAGCACCTGGACGCGGTGCTGGCCTTCGCCGGGCTTCCGGTCGCGGGCTGACTCGCGCCGGGGCGGTCAGCCCTGCCGCGCCGTCTCGGTGCCCCGCACCAGCCGTCCCGGCGTGGCCCCGGTGGGTGCGTCGTCGCGCAAGGTCTCCACCCCGCCGACGAAGGTGTGCCGGTAGCCGGTGGCCGACTGCAGGAAGCGTCGTCCGCCCGCGGGCAGGTCGTGCTCGATCCGTGGCCGGTGAAGCGCCAGCCGCGCGGCGTCGATCAGGTTCAGGTCGGCACGCAGGCCCGGCAGCACCGCGCCGCGGTCGGCGAGTGCATAGGCGCGCGCGCTGTCGAGGGTCTGCTTGCGGACCAGCCGCTCGATCGGGATCCGCGGGCCGCGGCGGCGGTCGCGGGCCCAGTGGGTCAGCAGGAAGGTCGGGCCGCTGCCGTCGCAGATCGTCCCGACGTGTGCGCCGCCGTCACCCACGCCCATCACGGTCGCCTCATCCTCGAGCATCGTGCGGACCACCTCGAGGTCGCCGCCGGTGTAGTTCTCGAACGGATGCAGCAGCAGGCCGCGGCCGCCGTCCTCGAGCAGCACGTCGAGCGCGACCGACCAGACCGTGCGGCCCTCGGCGCGCGCGCGGACCGCGATCGCATCCTGCGGGCCGGGCTCGTAGTCGGGCGTGGCGCCCATCGCGAACGCCCGCTCGAGCATCCCGCCGATCATCCGCGTCTGGCCGTCCTGCGGCCGCTCGTCGACGAGGCGTGCGCGCAGCGCGGCGTCGGCCCGGATCCGCGCGACCCGTTCGGCGAGCGGCAGCGCCTCGAGCGCCTGCCAGGCCGAGTGCCGGCCGAACGGGTTCAGCGTCGCCTCCAGCCCGAGCAGCACGCCGATCGCGCGGCTGCCCACCTGCCCGTTGACCTCGAGGCCGGCGGCGCGGGCCTCGTGGATCCGGTCGAGGGTCTCGCGCCAGAGCGTCGGTGCGCGGTCGACCTGGATCAGCAGCAGCGACAGCGGGCGGCCCGATGCCCGCGCGGCGGCGGCGAGCACCTCGAAGTCGCCGGGGCCGAAGTCGGAGTTGACCTCGAGCACACCGCGGCCGGCCCGCCTCATCGCGCGGGCGAGCGCGAGCAGC
Organism: Pseudomonadota bacterium; assembly: GCA_046046245.1. GTDB lineage: Bacteria > Pseudomonadota > Gammaproteobacteria > Burkholderiales > Burkholderiaceae_E > UBA4615. Next base: position 96,137 of record JBJOKE010000028.1, read on the forward strand.
TCGGCCTCGTCGGCCGACAGGCTCGGCGTGGGGCGGCCGTCGCGGGCGCGGTGCTTGACGGTGCGCGAGGTCGACAGCCCGAGCGCGCCGGCGCGCAGCGCCTCGTCGAGCAGCCGCGCCATCTCGTCGCGCTCGCGCGGCGTCGGCCGCTCGGCGTGGTCGCCGCCGCGTTCGCCCATCACGTAGCAGCGCAGCGCCGCGTGCGGCACCTGCGCGCCGATGTCGATCGCATGCGGCATCCGGTCGAGCGCGTCCAGGTATTCGGGGAAGCTCTCCCAGCCGAACGGGATGCCCTCGGCGAGCACCGTGCCGGGGATGTCCTCGACCCCCTCCATGATGTTGATGAGCAGGTCGACCGATCCGGGCCGCAGCGGCGCGAAGCCCACGCCGCAGTTGCCGAAGAGCGCGGTGGTCACGCCGTGGACCGACGAGGGCGCGAGCTGCGCGTCCCAGGTCGCCTGGCCGTCGTAGTGGGTGTGGATGTCGACGAAGCCCGGCGTCAGCAGCAGGCCGTCGGCGTCGATCTCGCGGCGGCCCCGGCCGATCGGCATCGTGGCGGCCGACGGGGACGGCGCGCCGCCGGCGGCGACGTGCTCGAAGCCGGGCAGGCCCGCCGGTCCGCGCCGGTGGACCGCGGCGATGGTCGAACCGTCGATGGCGACGTCGGCCGTGCAGGCGGGCGCGCCGGTTCCGTCTACCAGCGTCGCGCCCCGAATCACCAGATCGTGCATCGTGTCCTCCCCGGACAGGGCGCCGTCCCGGTGGCGCCGCGGCCCATTGTCGACCGGGTGCCGCGACCCCGCGGTCGCGCGTTCCGCGATTTCCGGAGCGCGCGGGCGGCGCGCGTTCCGTGATTCCCGACAGCGGCGCCGGACCGCCGCAGCGACTAGAATGCGGCCCGTTCGAGTTTCCGTGGATCCCGGATCGTGCGCCTCAAGGACACCGTCGCCATCGTCACCGGATCGGCCCAGGGCATCGGGCTCGCCACCGCCGTACGCTTCGCCGCCGAAGGCGCGCGCGTGGTCGTCGCCGACCTGAACCCCACCCGCGTCGAGGCCGCCGCCGCTTCGCTGCGGGCCGCCGGCGGCCGGGCGATGGGCTGCGTCGTCGACGTCACCGACCGACCGACCATCGACGCGATGGTCGCCGAGGTGAAGGCCGAGTGGGGCCGCATCGACGTGCTGATCAACAACGCCGGCATCACCAAGGACGCGCGGCTGCAGAAGATGAGCTCGGCCCAGTTCGACGCGGTGATCGCGGTGAACCTGAAGGGCGTGTTCGAGTGCACGCAGGCGGTCGCCGACACGATGGTCGCGCAGGGCTCGGGCTCGATCGTCAACGCGTCGTCGGTGGTCGGCCTGTACGGCAACTTCGGCCAGACCAACTACGCCGCCACCAAGGCCGGCGTGATCGGCTTCACGAAGACCTGGGCGCGCGAGCTCGGACCCAAGGGCGTTCGCGTCAACGCGGTCTGCCCGGGTTTCGTGCGGACCTCGATCCTCGAGACCATCCCCGAGGACGTGATGGCGAAGATGGTCGCGAAGGTGCCGCTCGGCCGGCTCGGCACCGCCGAGGAGATCGCCTCGGTCTACGCGTTCCTCGCGTCCGACGACGCGAGCTACCTGAACGGCGCGGTGATCGAGGTCTCCGGGGGCATCCAGCTGTGACCGGGCGGGCGCGGCCGCTGCAGACGGCATCGGGGCGCAGGTGAGCGCCGACGCGCCGCTCGCCGCCAGCGCCCGTCGCGTGCAGGCGGCGATCGACGCGCTGGGCATCGAGGCCCGGGTACGCGAACTCGGCGTGCCCGCGCGGACCGCGCAGGAGGCGGCCGACGCGCTCGGCGTGCCGGTGGGCGCGATCGCGAAGTCGCTGGTGTTCCGCGCGGCGGCCGCGGGCGCCGTGCTGGTGGTGGCGGCGGGCGATCGCCGCGTCGACGAGCGCGCGGTGGGCGAGGCGCTCGGCGAGCCGATCGGCCGCGCCGATCCGGCCTACGTGCGCGAGGTGACCGGCTATGCGATCGGCGGCATCCCGCCGGTGGGCCACGCGAACCCGACCGTGCTGTTCGTCGACCAGAGCCTCGAGCGCTTCGGGACCGTGTGGGCGGCGGGCGGCACGCCGCACGCGGTGTTCCCGATCGCGCCGTCGGCGCTGCTCGCGCTGCCGGGCGCTCGGCGGATCGGGTTCGGCTGAGGCCGCCGCCGGCGGGCGGTGCGCCGCGCGGGCCGGTCGGCCGTGCCGCTACCGCGGCTGCGCCTGCAGCTGCAGCCAGCCCGTCCACATGATGTCTAGCCCGATGCACAGCAGCATGAAGGCCGCGAGCCGCATCATCACCAGCGTGCCCAGCGGGCCGAGGCGCGCGAGCAGCCAGGGCGAATAGCGGTTCGACAGGTAGATCACCGCCGCGGTCACCGCGGCGCCGACCAGCGCGATCGTCGCGTGCGCGAGGTACAGGATCGGCGAGCCGGGGATCTGCGCACCGAGCGTGATCGACGCGGCGATCGTGCCCGGCCCGGTCATCAGCGGGAAGGTGAGGGGGTAGAAGCTGCGCTCGCGCAGCGCCTCGTTCGACAGCACGCGCGTGTGTCGGGATGCCGCGTCGCGGACGTCGGCGTCGTCGGCGTCGCCGCTGTGCAGCATCCGCCAGCCGGCGGCGGCGACCAGCAGCCCGCCGCCGATCCGCACGATGGACAGCGACACGCCGAAGAACTCCAGCACGTAGCTGCCGACCAGCAGCGAGCCCGCGAGCACGAAGAACGCGTTGATCGCGACCTGCCTCGCGAGCCGCGAGATGGTCGCGTCGTCGGTGCCGGCGGTCGCCAGGAAGACCGGCGCGGTGCTCGGCGGGTTGATGATCGGCAGCAGCGTGGCCGGCACCACGAGCACGGCCTTCAGCAGGGGAACCAGGGTCTCGAGCATCGGTGCTCCGTGGCGACGGCGGCTCGACTGTGCCACACCCGCGGCGCGGAGCCGCTGCCGACCCCGTGGGCCCGGCGGAGGGCGCGCGGGTCGCGGGTGACCTGTCCTCAGGTGCCGGCCGACGCCCGCGCCGGCCCGCCGGACGCCCGGACCAGCAGCGCCACCGCGACGATCAGCGCCGCCGACACGACCGGCAGCCGCGCGTAGCCGGCCGCGGCGATCACCGCGCCGCCGATCGCCGCGCCCGCCGCGGTGCCGACGTAGATCATCGACGCGTTGAGCGCGAGCACCGCCGTGGCCTGGCCGGGCTCGAGCGCGACCAGCCGCGACTGCTGCGCGGCGTAGAACGCGAAGCCGATCACGCCCCAGCAGAGGAAGGCGCCGACCACCGCGACCGGGTGGCCGCCGGCCGTGGCCAGCACGGCGAACACCGCGAGGAAGCCCGCGCAGATCGCGTAGATGAGCCGCGTGGGTCCGACGCGGTCGGCGAGCATGCCGCCCGCGAAGGTGCCCCCGAGGGCCGCGACGCCGAAGGCCATGAGCACGCCCGCGATCGCCGGCGCCGGCACGCCGCCGTGCTCGCGCAGGAACGCGCCGACGTAGCTGAAGATCGAGAAGATCGACGCGAAGTAGGTGGCGGTCACCGCGAGCGCCGCGACGATCCGCGGCCGGCGCAGCAGTCCGCCGATGCCCGCCAGGCTGGCCGGCGCGGTGGGCACGTCGCGCGGCGCGCGCGCGAGCGCGGCCAGGACCGCCACGCCGGCCGCAGCGACACCCCAGAACCCGAGCGGCCAGCCGAAGCGCGAGAGCCCCGCCCACGCGCCGAAGGGCACGCCCACCACGTACGACAGCCCGATGCCCGCGAAGGTCACCGACAGCGCGCGTCCGCGCGCGGCGGGCGGCACCAGCGCCACCGCGAGCGCGGCGGCGGTCGGGGTGTAGACCGCGGCGCCGCAGGCCATCGCGATGCGCGCGGCGGCGAGCCCGCCCCACGAGGCGGCGAGCGCCGAGGCCGCGTTGGCCGCGACCAGCAGCGCCATGGACACGAGCAGCGCGGTCCGCGCGTCGAGGCGGCCGACCAGCGCCACGAGCAGCGGTGCGGCAACCGCGTTGGCCGCCGAGTAGACGGTCATCAGCTGGCCGGCCGCCGCGACCGACACGCCGAGCGAACGCGCGAGCGGCTCGACGATGCCGCCGATCATGAAGCCGCCGGTGCCGACGACGAGGTTGCCCAGCGCCAGCACCCACAGCACGCCCGGCAGCCGGGCGCCGCTCAAGGCGCTCCGTTCAATCGTCGTCGCCGCCGAAGATCGACGACCTGCCGGCGAGGCCGCCCTGCTCGCGCGAGCCGCCGGTCTGCGGTGCGGCGGCGAACACCCGCGATGCGAGCCGCGAGAACGGCAGCGACTGCAGCCAGACCGTGCCCGGTCCGCGCAGCACCGCGAAGAACAGGCCCTCGCCGCCGAAGAGCGCGGTCTTGACCTTGCCGACGTACTCGATGTCGAAGTCCACGCCGTCGGTGTAGCCCACCACGCAGCCGGTGTCGACGCGCAGCAGCTCGCCGGGCGCGAGCCGGCGCTCCATCACCGTGCCGCAGGCGTGGACGAAGGCGAGTCCGTCGCCCTCGAGCTTCTGCATGATGAAGCCCTCGCCGCCGAAGAAGCCGGCGCCGAGCTTGCGCTGGAACGCGATGCCGAGCGAGACGCCGCGCGCGGCGCACAGGAACGCGTCGCGCTGGCAGATCATCCGCCCGCCGAGGGCGGACAGGTCCATCGGCAGGATCCGTCCCGGATACGGGGCCGCGAACCCGAGCTTGCGCCGCTCGCGCGCCTGGTTCTGGTAGACCGAGGTGAACAGCGACTCGCCGGTCAGCAGCCGCTTGCCGGCCCCCACCAGCTTGCCGAACAGGCCGCCGCCCCCGCCGCCGCTGCCGTCGCCGAAGACGGTGTCGATCGTGACCCCGTCCTCCATGTACATCAGGCTTCCGGCTTCGCCGACCATCGCCTCGCCGGGGTCGAGCTCGACCTCGACGTACTGCATCTCCCCGCCTTCGATCCGGTAGTCGATGACGTCCATCGCCATGTCCGTGCTCCTGGTTCGACCGAGGGCGTCGAGTGTAGCCCACTGGCTATAATCGCCTGCTCGGCGGCGCCGGCCGCGTCACCGGAATTCCGAAGCGGTCCATGGCGAGCACCCACGTCCTGTTCGAGGAAGACGGCGCGTTCAAGGCCGGCACGGTGCTGTCCGACGCGGGCGCCAGCCTGCAGGTCGAGGCTGCGAGCGGCAAGCGCACGAAGGTCAAGTCCTCGAGCGTGATGCTGAGGTTCCCGTCGCCGTCGCCGGTCGAACTGATGGAGCAGGCGCAGCGTGCCGCCGAGGGCATCGACCTCGACTTCCTCTGGGAATGCGCGCCGCGGGACGAGTTCGAGTTCACCGGCTTCGCCGACGACTACTACGGCCACGCGCCGTCGCCGGTCGAGGCCGCGAGCCTGCTGTTCCGGCTGCACGGCGCGCCGGTCTACTTCTACCGCAAGGGGCGCGGTCGCTACCGGTCCGCGCCGCCCGAGACCTTGCGCGCCGCGCTCGCCGCGCTCGAGCGCAAGAAGGAGCAGGCGGCGCGCGTCGAACAGTGGGCGCAGGACCTGGCCGAGGGTCGCGCGCCCGAGGCGATCGCCCGCGAGGCGGCGCGTCTGCTGGTCAAGCCCGACAGGAACGGCCTCGAGTGGAAGGCGCTCGAGCGTGCCTGCGCGCTCACGCGCCGCCCGCCCGCGCGCGTGCTGCTGGAGGCCGGCGCGTTCGCCGACGCGCGTGCGCTGCACCTCGGCTGCTTCCTCGCCGACCTCTTCCCGCAGGGCGCGGGGTTCGGCGCGGTCGACGCCGCGCCGCTCGACGCGGCGCTCGCCGCGCGGCTCGCCGCGCTGCCGCTGTCCGAGGCCGAGCCGTTCTCGATCGACGACTCCACCACCACCGAGATCGACGATTGCCTGTCGGTGCAGCGGGGCCCCGATGGCCGGCTGCGGGTGGGCGTGCACATCGCCGCGCCCGGCGTGGCGATCGTCCCGGGCGATGCGTTCGACCGGATCGCCCGCGACCGGATGTCGACCGTCTACATGCCGGGCGACAAGATCACGATGCTGCCCGATGCGCCGATCGAGCGCTTCTCGCTCGAGGCCGGCCGCGAGCTGCCCGCGCTGTCGCTCTACTGCGAGCTCGACGAGGCCGGCACCGCGGTGGTGTCGAGCTTCACGCGCGTCGAGCGGATCCGCGTCGCCGCGAACCTGCGGCATGACCGGCTCGACGACACCGTCACCGAGGACGCGCTCGCCGAGCCCGCCCCCGGCGCCCCCGATCCGCTCGCCGGGCTGCAGCAGGCCGCCGCGCTGCGCGCGTTGTGGCGCCTCACGCTCGCGCTGTCGGACGAGCGCGACCGCGTCCGCGGCAAGCCCGAGGCGCGGCATCGCGTCGACTTCAGCTTCTACGTCGATCTCGGGCCCGACGGCACCGAGACGGTCCGCATCGTCCAGCGCCGCCGCGACGCGCCGCTCGACCGGATCGTCGCCGAGCTGATGATCCTCGCGAATGCGAGCTGGGGCCGGCTGCTCGCCGACCACCGCGTGCCGGGGGTCTACCGCTCCCAGCAGGCGGGCGGGCGCGTGCGGATGACCACGCACCCGCTGCCGCACCAGGGCCTGGGCGTCGCGCAGTACGGCTGGTCGACCTCGCCGCTGCGCCGCTACGTGGACCTGGTCAACCAGCGGCAGCTGATCGCGGTGGCGTGCGGCGAACCCGCGCCCTACGCGCAGAACGACGCCGACCTGTTCGCGGTGATCTCCGCCTTCGACGCGAAGTACGCCGCCTACGCCGACTTCCAGCAGCGGATGGAGCGCTACTGGTGCCTGCGCTGGATCGGCCAGCAGCCGGCGACGCGCTTCGAGGCGGTGGTGGTCCGCGACGAGCTGGTCCGGCTCGCGCGCGCGCCGCTGTACTTCCGGATGCCCGAGCTGCCGGCGATGCAGCTCGCGCCCGGTCGCCGGATCGTCGTCGACCTGACCGACACCGACCCGCTCGAGCTGTCGGTGTCGGCGCGCTTCGTCGAGTTCGCGCTCGAGGGCGTGCCCGACGATGTCGAGCTGGTCGAGCTCGAGGATCCGATGGACGGCGTCGACGAGGTGCCGGGCCCGCCGGCGGCCGAGGCGGCCGACGGCGTCGCGCCGGAGGGAGCGCCGGACGGGGCCGCCGCGGCCCTCGGTGACGTCGACCCGGCCGACCCCGTCGTCGACGGCGCCGCCTGACCCGGCCGATCCGGAGCACCGCCGTGGCCCCGCCCCGCCCTCCGAAGTCCGCGTCCGGCGACGCGCGCGGCGCCGCCGGCGCCGCCGCACGCCGGCTCGGCGCGGGCGGCCGTGGCACCGCGACGCCGTCGGCGGCCGCGCGCAAGGCGGGCCTCGAGGGGCCGCCACCCGCGTCGGCCGGGGCCGGATCCGCGCCGCCGGCCGGTGCCGCCTGGGCGCCGCCGGTGGCCGCACCCGTCGCGGCGGGGGGGCGCGACGCGCCCGCCTGGCGCCGCCGGCTCGAGGGCCTGCTGTCGCCGCGCGACCCGCTCGCGTTCGCGATGGTCGCGTCGCTCGTCCTGCACGCGCTGGTGCTGTTCATGAAGTTCGCGCCGCCGCTGCCGATCAAGGTCAACCCGAACGACGCGCGGCTCGAGGTGGTGCTGCTCAACGCGCAGACCCGCTCGAAGCCGCTGACGCCCGACGTGTTCGCGCAGGTCAACCAGGAGGGCGGCGGCGAGCACGAGCGCGGCCGCGCGAAGTCGCCGCTGCCGGCGGAGGCCGCCGCGCGCGACGGCACGGTGCTGCTCGAGCAGAAGCGTCGGGTCGAGGAACTCGAGGCGCGCCAGCGCGAGCTGATGACGCTCGCGAAGGGTCCGCAGGCCTACGTCGCGCCCGAGACCCCCGACCCCAGCCCCAAGCGGCCCGACGCGCTCGACCGCGAGGACACCAACGCGGTGCTCGCGCGGATGCAGGCCGAGATCGCGAAGAACGTCGAGGACTACAACAAGCGCCCGAAGCGGCTGACCTTCGGCGTCAACGCCGTCGGCGTGCAGTACGCCCGCTACGTCGCCGACTGGGCGAACCGCATCGAGAAGATCGGCACCGAGCGCTATCCGCCCGAGGCGCGCGGCCGGCAGTACGACTCGCTGATCATCACCGTCGAGATCGACAAGCACGGCAACGTGGTCGACGTGGTGATCAACAAGAAGTCGAAGTACGAGGCGCTGAATCGCGCGGTCAAGCAGATCGTCTACGCCGGCCAGCCCTACGAGCGGTTCCCGCCCGAGATGGCCCGCGAGGGCGACATCCTGCAGATCGTGCGCACCTGGACCTTCACCAACGATGTCCTCGAGACCCGCTCGCTACGCGGTGATCGGTAACCCGATCGCGCACAGCCGCTCCCCCGACATCCATGCGATGTTCGCCGCGCAGACCGGCGAGTCGCTGACCTACGAGCGGCTGCTCGCGCCGCTCGACGGCTTCGCGGCCACCGTCGACGCGTTCCGCGCCCAGGGCGGCAGCGGCTGCAACGTCACGCTGCCGTTCAAGACCGAGGCCTTCGACTACGCGCGCCGCCATACCCCGCGCGCGCTCGCGGCCGGCGCGGTCAACACGCTCGCCTTCGACGGCGACGACGTGCTGGGCGACAACACCGACGGCCCGGGTCTGGTCTTCGACGTCGAGCGCCGGATCGGCCTGCCGCTCGCGGGCCTGCGGCTGCTGCTGCTGGGTGCGGGGGGCGCGGCGCGCGGCGCGGTGCTGCCGATGCTCGAGGCCGGCGTGGCCGAGATCGCGATCGCCAACCGCACGGCCGGGCGTGCGCACGCGCTGCGCGACGAGCTCGCCGCCCGCCTCGGACCCGCGCAGGCCGCGCGGCTGCGCGCCGGGGGCTTCGACGAGCTCGCGCGCGCGCGCTTCGACCTGATCGTCAACGCGACGGCCGCGAGCCTGTCGGATGCCGCGCCCGCGATCCCCGCCGAGGCATGGCGCGGCCCGAGGCTCGCGCTCGACATGGTCTACGGGGCCGAGCCGACCGCCTTCATGCGCGCAGCGCTCGCGGCCGGCGTGCCCCGCGTCGAGGACGGACTGGGCATGCTGGTGGGTCAGGCCGCCGAGGCCTTCGCGCTGTGGCGCGGCCTGCGGCCGGACCCGAAGCCGGTGCTGGCCGCGCTGCGCGAGCGGCTCGCGCGGCCGCCGGCCGCCTGAGCGCCGGGTCCGACGACGATGGCCCGCCGGGGCGGCGTGCTGCGGCGGATCGGCCGCGGGCTCGGCTGGCTGCTCGTCGCGGGGGTGGCCGCGGTGCTCGCGCTGCAGCTCTGGTTCCTCGCGCACGTGCTCTGGTACCGCTGGAACGAGCCGGGCCCGACGGCCTTCATGCGCGCGCAGCTCGCCGTGCTGCGCGAGGCCGATCCGAAGGCGGCGATCCGCCACACCTGGGTGCCGTACGCGCGGATCTCGCCGCACCTCAAGCGCGCGGTGATCGCCGCCGAGGACGCGAACTTCACCGAGCACGACGGCGTCGACTGGGAGGCGATCGAGCGCGCGCACGAGCGCAACCAGAAGCGCGGCAAGGTCACGCACGGCGGCTCGACGATCACGATGCAGCTCGCGAAGAACCTCTTCCTGTCGGGCGAGCGCAGCTACCCGAGGAAGGCGCAGGAGCTGGTCATCGCCTTCATGCTCGAGGCCGTGCTGTCGAAGGAGCGGATCCTCGAGCTCTACCTGAACGTGGCCGAGTGGGGCGTGGGCGTGTTCGGCGCCGAGGCCGCGGCGCAGCGCTGGTACCGGACCTCGGCCGACCGGCTCGGTGCGGCGCAGGCCGCGCGGCTCGCCGCGATGCTGCCGCGGCCGCGCTTCTACGATCGCAATCCCGGCTCCGCCACCCTCGGACGACGGGCCGAGACGATCCAGCGCTGGATGACTTCCGTGACACCGCCGTGACCGTGCGTCGGCGGCACGCGAGGTTTTCCACGCCGCCGCGTCGCAACGGTGGCGCCGCCCCGGTGGCACGCCTAGAATGCGCGGCATCCGAAGCCACCGCAGCCCTCGTCGGGCTGTGCCGAACGTGAACACGACGTCCGCGTTCGCCCGGTCGGCCTCGCGCCGGCGCTGAGTTCCCGCGCCGTTCGGCACGAGGCCCAGGGCGACCCCGATCCCCCGAGCCTCAGATGACCGAGCCCCACCCGATCCCGGAGACGGACCGCGCCGTCGGCGGCGTGCACGCTGCCGCGACCGGGCGCGAGTCCGCCACGCCCCGCGACCCCGAGGACGCGCAGCGCGCGCTCGCCGAGGTCGAGGACCTGCTGCGCCGCTACGAGGTCGTCCGCGAGCAGGCCCGCCACGAGAGCGCGAGCCTCGACCCCGAACGGCAGGTGCTGGTCGAGCAGGTCGCGGTCGCCCAGCACCTGGCGCACCTGCGCGCGCGGCTCGACCCGCTGCATCCGGCCGACGTCGCCTACATCCTCGAGGCGCTGCCGCGCGACCAGCGGCTGATCGTCTGGGACCTGGTCAAGGCCGAGCGCGACGGCGAGATCCTGGTCGAGGTCTCGGACGCGGTCCGCGAGACGCTGATCGCATCGATGGACCGCGACGAGCTGCTCGCGGCCGCCGGCACGCTCGACACCGACGACCTCGCCGAGATCGCCGAGGACCTGCCCGAGGACGTCGTCGAGCAGGTGCGTCGCCGGCTCACGCCCGAGGAGCGCGAGCAGCTGCGCGCCGCGATGTCCTACCCCGAGGAGTCGGTGGGCGCGCGGATGGACTTCGACCTCGTCACCGTCCGCGAGGACGTGACCCTCGAGGTGGTGCTGCGCTACCTGCGCCGCTTCGACGAGCTGCCCGACCACACCGACCAGGTCTTCGTCGTCGACCGCCACGACGTGCTGAAGGGCGCGCTGCCGCTCGACCGGCTGCTGATCAACGAGCCCGACGTGCTGGTCGAGGACGTGATGAAGCGCGACCTGCTGTCGCTGCAGGCGCTCGACGAGGCCGAGGAGGCCGCGCAGGCCTTCGAGCGATACGACCTGATCACCGCGCCGGTGGTCGATGCGCGCGGCCGGCTGATCGGGCGCCTGACCGTCGACGAGGTGGTCGACGTGATCCGCGAGCAGGGCGAGTCCGAGGTGCTGTCGGCCGCCGGCCTGCGCGAGGAGGAGGACCTGTTCGCGTCGATCTGGAACTCGGCGAAGAACCGCTGGCTCTGGCTCGCGGTGAACATGTGCACCGCGTTCTTCGCGTCGCGCGTGATCGGCGCGTTCGAGGGCACGATCGAGAAGGTCGTCGCGCTCGCGGCGCTGATGCCGATCGTCGCCGGCATCGCCGGCAACTCCGGCAACCAGACGATGACGCTGTTCATCCGCTCGCTCGCGCTCGGCCAGGTCACCGCGGGCAACGCGCAGCGGCTGTTCCGCAAGGAGCTGCTGATCGCGCTCCTGAACGGACTGGTCTGGGGCGGCGTGGCCGGCAGCTTCGCGTGGCTGCTCTACCGGTCCACGCCGGAGGGGCCGATGCTCGGCCTGGTGATGATGCTCGCGATGGTGCTGAACCTGCTGCTGGCCGCGATCGTCGGCATGGGCGTGCCGCTGATGCTCGAGCGGATGAAGCGCGACCCGGCGATGGGCTCGTCGGTGCTGCTGACCTTCTCGACCGACAGCATGGGCTTCTTCATCTTCCTCGGTCTGGCGACCCTCTTCTTCCGATGAGCCGCGCAACGCGCCGCCCCATCGACCCGCGGGCCCGGCTGCGTCGCGCCGCCGCGCGCGGCCTGCTGCTCGCGCTCGGCGTCGCCAGCCCCGCGCTGCACGCCGGCGGCGGGCCGCTGGGCATCGACTCGGCCCGGCCGCATTCGACGCATCCGCTGTACGACGAGGACCTGCAGCGCGCCGCCTACCGCTCGCTGGTGCTGGTGCCCTGGATCGGCGCGCTGGTCGAGGGGACGGAGTCGCGGATCGGTCGCACCTGGTGGCGCTCGGCCGAGTCGGCGACCGCGTCGCTGGTCGCGGTCAGCGCGGTGAAGGCGCTCGCGCAGCGCAGGCGCCCCGACCAGGCCGACCCCCCCGATCCCGACCTCTGGCGGCAGGGCAGCGCCTTCGAGAGCTTCCCGAGCGGGCACGTGACGCTCGCGACCGCGGCCGTCACGCCGTTCCTGCTCGAGTACGGTCGCGAGCAGCCGGCCGTCTGGGCGCTGGCGGCGATCCCGCTGTGGATGGGCATCGCGCGGGTCGAGGTGCGCGCGCACTGGCAGACCGACGTGCTGGGCGGCTGGCTGCTCGGCGCCGTCACCGGCTGGGCGATGTCGCGGCCGGACTCGCCGCTGGTGCTGCGCGTGTTCGGCGACGGCGCCTTCGTCGGGCTGCGCTACCGCTGGTAGCCCGCGGCGGGCGCCGGCCGCACGACGTCAGCCGAGCTCGAACGCCTCGCCCTGCGCGGGCACGTCGACGGTCCAGCCGAGCTCGGTGCGCAGCCGCGCGGCGAGCGCCGACGACGCGGCCGGCTCGCCGTGGACGACGAAGGCCCGCAACGGCGTCCCGGGCATCGAGCGTGCCCAGCGCAGCAGGTCGTCGGCGTCGGCGTGTGCGGACAGCCCCTGCACGGTGACGACCTCGGCGCGCACCGGGTGGTCGGCGCCGTGGATCCGCAGCGTCCGCGCGCCCGCCTGCAGCGACGCGCCGCGGGTTCCTTCGGCCTGGTAGCCGGCGAGCACGACCGTGTTGCGCGGGTCGGGCGCCATCGCCTTCAGGTGGTGGAGCACGCGGCCGCCGGTGGCCATGCCGCTCGCCGACACGATCACGCACGGATAGGCGGCGCGGACCAGCGCCTTCGACGCCTCGACGTCGCGGACCATCGTCGCGACCGTCGACATCGCCTCGAGCTCGGCGTCGTCGAGCCGGTGGCCCTTCGGGAAGCGGCGGTAGAGCGAGGTGGTGTCGATCGCCATCGGGCTGTTCAGGAAGACCGGCACGTCGGGGATCGCGCGGCGCGCCTTCAGGCGGGCGATCACGTACAGCAGCAGCTGCGCGCGACCGACCGCGAAGGCCGGGATCAGCACCGAGCCGCCGCGCGCGACGGTGCGGACGATGGCGTCGGCCAGCTCGTCGGACGGGTCGTCGTCCGGGTGCAGGCGGTCGCCGTAGGTGCTCTCGATGACGACGACGTCGGCGGCCGGCGCCGGTGCCGGGTCGCGCATCAGCACGTCGTCGTAGCGGCCGAGGTCGCCCGAGAAGACGATCGAACGACCGTCGAGCGCGAGCCGCAGGCTCGCGGCGCCGAGGATGTGCCCGGCGTGCGTGAAGCGCGCCGACGCGCCGTGGCCGAGATCGAGGTCCTGGCCGAAGCGCACCGTGCGGAACCGCTTCAGCGCGCGCTCGGCGTCGGCCTCGGTGTAGAGGGGCAGGGCCGGGTGGTGCTTGGAGAAGCCCTTGCGGTTCGCGTAGTCGGCGTCCTCCTCCTGCAGGTGCCCGCTGTCGGGCAGCAGCAGGTTGCACAGCTCGCGGGTCGCGTCGGTGCACCAGACGGGTCCGGCGAAGCCGTCGCGGACCAGCCGCGGCAGGAAGCCCGAGTGGTCGATGTGCGCATGGGTCAGCAGCACCGCGTCGAGGCTGCGCGGGTCGATCGGCGGCACCGCCCAGTTCTGCAGCCGCAGCGCCTTCAGCCCCTGGAACAGCCCGCAGTCGACCAGGAGACGGGACGGCCCGTGCTCGACCAGGCATTTCGATCCGGTCACCGTGCCGGCGGCCCCGAGGAAGCTCAGTCGTGTCATCGCGCCTCCGAGAGACCTCAGGGTACCATCGGCCCGCCGACGACAGATCGACCCGAACGACCCGGCAGGAGACACCCCGATGATCCGACCGACACGCCGCCGCGCGCTGCTCGCCGCCGCCTGCGGCGCCGCCCCCTTGCTCGTTCCCATGCCCGCCGCGGCGCAGGCCTGGCCGACGAAGCCGCTGCGGATCATGGTCGGCGCGAATGCCGGCGGCGGCACCGACATCATCGCGCGGATGCTCGCCGAGAAGCTGTCGGCCTCCCTCGGCCAGCAGGTGATCGTCGAGAACCGGCCGGGCGCGTCGAACACCATCGCCGCCGACGTCACCGCGAAGGCCGCGCCCGACGGCCATACGCTGCTGGTCGCGACCAACACCGGGCAGGCGATCGCCCCGCACCTGATCCGGCTCGCGTTCGATCCCCTCAGGGACATCGCGCCGATCGCGCTGATCGTCGACGTGCCGAACGTGCTCGTGGTGAACCCCGCGCTGCCCGCGAAGTCGGTGGCCGAGCTGGTGGCGCTCGCGAAGGCGAAGCCGGGCGAGCTGAAGTACGCGTCCTCGGGCGTGGGCAGCACCCAGCACATCGCCGGCGAGGCCTTCGCCGCGGCCACCGGCACGAAGCTCGTGCACGTGCCCTACAAGGGCAGCGCGCAGGCACACCTCGACCTGATGTCCGGTCAGGTGGAGACCATGTTCGACACCACCTCGTCGGCGATGCAGCACATCCGCGGCGGCAAGCTGCGCGCGCTCGCGGTCACCACGCCGAAGCGCTCGTCCGAGCTGCCCGAGGTGCCGACGCTCGCCGAGGCCGGCGTGAAGGGCGCGGAGATGGGCACCTGGTACGGGCTCTTCACCACCGGCGGCACGCCGGCGCCCATCGTCGAGCGGCTGGTCGCCGAGGCCGCGCGCGCGATGCAGCAGCCCGACGTGCAGGCCCGGCTGCGCGGGCTGGGCGGCGAACCGGGCACGCTCTCGCGCGAGCAGTTCGCGGCGATGAACCGGGCCGAGTACGAGCGCTTCGGCAAGCTGATCCGCGAGGCGGGGATCCGGCTGGAACAGTGAGGCGGGCGATCCGTCAGTCGAGCAGCGCGTCGCGCAGCGCCGCGCGCAGCGTGGCGTCGACGCCGGCCGCGTCGAGGTACGCGTCGATCGACCCGTGCGTGCGGCCGACCTCCGCGAGCGCGGCCTCGAGATACTCGATGCGCACGTCGGCGATCGTCTCGATCGCCTCGAGCTCGCGCGGCGCGGGCCGCAGGCCGGCGCGCTCGACGAGCCGGCGCGCGAGGTCCGCGGGCGGCGTGCGGCGCGCGCTCTCCAGGTAGTCGTCCACGATCGCCTCGCGGGGCACGCCGAGCGCGGCGAGCAGCATCGCGACGACGAAGCCCGTGCGGTCCTTGCCCGCGGTGCAGTGGACCAGCACCGGGACCGGCGAACCGTCGACGCCGGCGAGCCGCCGGGCGCCTTCGCGGACCGCGGGCGCGAGCGCGGCGGGCATCCGGCCGTAGGTCTCGATCATCCAGCGGCGCGCGCCGTCCGCATGGAAGTCCGGGCCGTCGAGCGCGAGCCGCCAGCCCCCCGCGCGGACGGCCTGCAGCCGGTCCGGCAGGTCGTCGAAGACCAGGGTCTCGCGCGGCGCGGCGGCGGGCCAGCGGGTGGGCATCTGCGTGCGCTCGTCGTCGCGCCGCAGGTCGAGCACCGCGCCGATCCGCAGCGGGGCCAGCGTGTCGAGATCGGCGTCGGTCAGCCGGTGCAGCGCGTCGGAGCGCCAGAGCCGCGCGGCCCGCAGCCGCCGGCCGTGCGCCGCGGGCAGCGGGTCCACGGCGCGGAAGTTCGGGGCGCCATCGAGGCGGGGCGGGGCGGCGGGGGCGGTCATCGGCCGAGTATGCCGCCCGGGCGCGGCCGGCGCGGGGCGGGGCGGGCGGCAACGGAACGGGACCCGGGCTCAGTCCCCGTCCGCGTCGTCGCCCTCGTCGCCGTCGCCGAGCAGCGCGAGGCCGTCGTCGATCAGCGCATGCAGCGCCGCGACCCGCTCGACGCCGAGGGTCGCGTTCAGCTCGAGCTGCGCCTTCTTCCAGTGGCGGCGCGCCTCGGCCTGCTTCGAGCGGCCGGCGGGCGTGACCGACACCCGTCGGCTGCGAGCGTCCTCGCCCGGACCCTGGATGACCCAGCCGGCCTCGATCATCACCCTCAGGTTGCGCGTCAGCGTGGACGCGTCGAGCCCCATCGCGCGTGCGAGCTCCGCCGGCCGCACCGGCTCGCTCGCGACGATCGCCGACAGCAGCGAGAACTGCGTGCCCTTCAGGCCGGCGTGCGCGAAGTGCGCGTCGTAGCGGCGGCCGACCGCACGCAGCAGCCGCCGCAGCCGGAAGTTGGTGCAGCCGCGCGGGGCGGCGGCGGGATGGACATCGGCGGAAGCCATGATAAATTGTAGCTGCAATCGTTGCAGCTGCAAGCCCAAGGCGGGTCGGCTGCGATCCCCCACCCCGACGCCGCCCGCGCGTCCCGTCCCCAGGCGCCCCCGTGTCGCTCGTCACCGGCCCGATCCTGCCGACCCTGCTGCGCCTTGCCGCGCCCAACGTGCTCGCGATGACGATGTCGGTCGCCGTGGGCATCGCCGAGACCCGCTACGTGGGCCTGCTCGGCACCACGCCGCTCGCCGCGATGGCGCTGGTCTTCCCGTTCGCGATGCTGGTGCAGATGATGTCGGCCGGCGCGATGGGCGGCGGCGTGTCGTCGGCGGTCGCCCGCGCGCTCGGGGCCCGGGACCCCGACCGGGCCCGCGCGCTCGCGGTCCACGCGGTCGTCATCGGCGCGGCGGCCGGTGTCCTCACCACGGTGGTCTTCCTCGCCTTCGGCCCGGCCCTCTACCGCGCGCTCGGCGGCCGCGACGCGGTGCTCGACGAGGCGGTCCGCTACGCCGGCGTGCTGTTCCTCGGCGCCGCGCTCACCTGGCTGGTGAACACGCTCGCGTCGGTGCTGCGCGGCACCGGCGACATGCGCGTGCCGTCGACCACGCTGCTGGTGATGTCGGCCGCGCAGATCGCGGCGGGCGGCGCGCTCGGCCTGGGCATCGGGCCGGTGCCGAGGCTCGGCATGCCCGGCGTGGCGCTCGGCCAGATCGTCACCACCGCGGGCGGCGTCGCCTTCCTCCTCTGGTGGCTGGCCAGCGGCCGCGCGCGACTGACGCTGACCCTGCGCGGCGTCGCGCTGCGCGGCGACCTGTTCTGGGACATCCTCAAGGTCGGCGCGCTGGCCTGCCTGTCGCCCGTCCAGTCGGTGCTCACGGTGCTGATCTTCACCGGGCTGGTCGCGCGGCTCGGCGTCGAGCCGCTCGCGGGCTACGGCATCGGGCAGCGGCTGGAGTTCCTGCTGATCCCGATCGCCTTCGGCATCGGCGTCGCGTCGGTGCCGATGGTCGGCATGGCGGTGGGCGCGGGCGACATTGCCCGCGCGCGTCGCGTCGCCTGGACCGCAGCCTGCGTGTCGGCCGCGATGCTCGGCGTGCTGGGCGCGGTGGTCACCGTCGTGCCCGACGTCTGGGCGACCCTGTTCACGTCCGACGAGGCGGTGCTCGAGCACGCGCGCAGCTACCTGCGCTGGGCGGGCCCGGCCTTCCCCGCGTTCGGCTTCGGCCTCACGCTGTACTTCGCGTCGCAGGGCTCGGGCAAGGTGCTCGGGCCGGTCCTCGCGGCCACGCTGCGGCTGGCGGTGGTGGCCGGTGCGGGCGCGTGGCTCGCATCCCACGGCGCGCAGGCCTGGCAGTATTTCGCGCTGGTGGCGGGCGCGATGCTCGTCTACGGCGCCGGTACCGCGGCCTCGATCGCGATGACCCGCTGGGGGCCGCGGGCCGTGCCGCCCGCGCCCGTCGCCGTCGCGCCGGGAGCCCACTGAGCGGGCCGCCCCGTCACGGCCTGCTCGATCCCCGTTCGACGTCCACCCACCCGACGATGACCGCTTCCCCTCATCCCTTCGACGCCGCCGTCGCGCTCGAGTCCGGCCCGGACGGCCGACTGCACGGCACCACCCATCCGCTGTGGGCCAACATGGTCGGCCCCTACGGCGGCATCGTCGCCGCGACGCTGCTGCAGGCAGCGGTCCGCGACCCGGCGCGGCTCGGCGAGCCGGTGGCGCTGACGGTGAACTACGCGGCCCCGGTCGCCGACGGGCCGTTCGTCGTCGACGCGCGCGCCGTCCGGACGAACCGGTCGACCCAGCACTGGACGATGACGCTGGCGCAGGACGACGGCGTCGCCGCGACCGCCACCGCCGTCTTCGCGCTGCGTCGCGACACCTGGGCGGCGGCCGAGCGCACGATGCCCGACGCGCCGCCGGCCGATGGCGTCCCGCCGCACGGTCCGCGCGCGTCGGTCGTCTGGTCGGCGCGCTACGACATGCGCTTCGTCGCCGGCGAATGGCCCGACCTGCGCGCGGATGTCGAGCTGCCCGATTCCGGGACCGCGCTGTGGATCCGCGACGAGCCGCCCCGCCCGCTCGACGCCCCGTCGCTCGCCGCGATCTGCGATGCGTTCTATCCGCGCGTCTTCCGTCGGCGGCAACGGTTCACCCCCGCCGGCACGGTCTCGCTCACCGTGCAGTTCCACGCCGACGCGGCCGAGCTCGCCGCGCAGGGCACGCGCCCGGTCTTCGCCCTGGCCCGCGGACTGCGTTTCTCGAAGGGATTCCACGACCAGCGTGCCGAAGTCTGGGGCGACGACGGCCGCCTGCTGGCCACCAGCTCGCAGCTGGTCTACTACCGGGACTAAGCCGCCACGGGCGCACCGTCGGCGTCGCCGCAACGGTCCGCAGCGGTTTCGGAGCGATATGCATTCGTTCACGGCCGCTGCGGCGCCGGCGGGGTTACGCTGCGCGCCCGGAGGTCCGTTCCCATGTCCCGCGCCCGTTCCCGCTCCCCCCTTCACCAGACCGGTTCCGCGCTCGCCCAGTGGGCGATCGCGCTCGCGTCGATCGGCTTCGTCGCGCTCGCCGCGATCAACCTGTTCCGCGGCTGACGGTGCCGCCGGTCGGCGCGTCGGCCGGGTCGTCGCCGTCGGGGCGGGAGGGGGCGAGAGCGTCGTCGAGCCGGGCGGTGCCCGCCTCGCGCTCGGCCGCGGCCGCGTCGTCGTACAGGAAGGGCAGGAAGGCGTAGCGGCGGCCCCGCGTCACCGGCGTCACCGAGTGCAGCAGGGAGCACGAGAACACCAGTGCCGTGCCTGCCGCCGGCTTGAAGGTCCGCGGCCCGTACTCGGGAAAGCCGATCTCGCCGCCGTCGAAGTCCGAGTTGAGGTTGATCGACACCGCGAAGCGGCGGTGAGCGGTGCCGCGCGTGGCGTTGTCGCGCTTGGGCCGGAGGTGGCCACCGTCGTCGGCCGCGTAGCAGCCGACGACGTAGCGCTCCATCCGCGTCACCGCGAACTGGTGGACCTTGCGGATCTCCGGCACCACCCGCCGCCTGATCCGCGCCTGCAGCAGTTCGCGCAGCCCCGGATCGTCGATGTGGGCATCCCGACGCACCCTGTGGCCCGCGTCGTGGACCAGCACCGTGCGGCCGTCGCGCTCGCGCACGAAGCCCGAAGGCGTGCCGCCGTCGCGGCGGTGCATCGCGACCAGCGTCGCGCAGAGCTCGGGCTCGAACACCTCGGGCAGCACCAGCACCGGCACCGGCACCTCGAAGCCCGTGTGACGGCCCGGCGGCGGCAGCCGCTCCAGCAGCGCGAGCACCTCGGCGTGGCCGGCGCCGCGGTCGCCGAAGGGCACGCGCGCGACGATCCTGAGCGTGGGATCGAGCACGAACCACATCCGCCGCACCGGCACCCGGCCCTCGCCGGGGCGGGCGTCCTCGGGCAGCACGCCGTACAGTTTCGAGACCGCGCCGTCGAAGTCGTGCAGGCAGCGCACCCCGGGCAGCACGTCGCGCAGCCCGCGGGCGAGGTCGCCGCTGTCGAGGCTCACCACGAAGCAGCTCGCGTGGGTGTCGTCGAACAGGTCGCGCCGCGCGAGCACCGCGGCCAGCGCCTCGCGACCGACCGGATCCGATGCGGTCGCGTGGAAGCAGAGCACGATCCAGCGGCCGGCCGAGGTGTCGAAGACGTAGCGCGGTGTGGCGTGCGCGCGCTGGGTGAACCAGGGCGCGGGCTCGCCCGCCCGCAGCTCGATGTAGCGTCGGACCGCGGTCATCGACGGGTCGGGTCCGTGTTCATCGCGGTCGGGTGCCCCGGCGCGTCGGGTCCCGCCGCGGCGAGGTCGAGGATCCGGAGGCGTGTCGGCAGGCGGTCGGGGGGCGGGCTGCGCATGGCGGCAAGACGGGGCGGCCGGGCCAGCATACGTCCGGGGCCCCGCCGGAGCCGAGGCCGTCCGTCGGACGTTGCGCGGGCGCCGCCACGCTCGCCGGCGCGGGGGCGACGACGCCCGGACCGCGGCGATCCCGGCCTAGCCCGCCGTCCAGCTCCCGCTCTTGCCGCCGTGCTTCTCCAGCAGCTTCACGTCCGAGATGACCATCCCGCGGTCCACCGCCTTGCACATGTCGTAGACCGTGAGCAGGCCGACCTGGACCGCGGTCAGGGCCTCCATCTCGACGCCGGTCTGGCCCGAGCACTCGACGGTGGCGGTGCAGACGACGGCGTGCGCGGCCTCGTCGAGCGCGAGGTCCACGGCCACCCGCGTGAGCGCGATCGGGTGGCACAGCGGGATCAGGTCGGCGGTGCGCTTGGCGCCCTGGATCGCGGCGATCCGGGCGATGCCGAGCACGTCGCCCTTCTTCGAGCCGCCCGAGCGGACCAGCGCGAAGGTCTCGGGCCGCATCGAGATCCGGCCGCTCGCGACCGCGCGGCGCGCGGTCACCGCCTTCGAACCGACGTCGACCATGTGCGCCTGCCCGGCCGCGTCGAAGTGGGTGAGCGGCGAATCGGGCGGGGCGGGCGGGGCGGGCGGTGCGCCCGGGGGCGAGGTCGTCGTCATGGCGCGCCTATCATAGCGTCATGACCCCGCCCGACCGCCCCCGCTCCCGGTCCGCACGCGCGCTCGCCGCCGTGCTTGCCGCGCTGCTCGCGCTCGGACCGGCGACGTCCGGCGCGCAGCAGTTCGAGAACCTGCCGAAGCTCGGCGACCCGTCGGGCGACGAGCTCTCGCCGCAGGCCGAGCGGCGGCTCGGCGACTCGATCATGCGGCAGGTGCGGCGCGATCCGTCCTACCTCGACGATGCCGAGCTGCTCGACTACCTGAACCGCTTCGCCGCGCCGCTGGTCGCCTCGCCCGCCGCGGGGGGCACGGGCTTCGAGTTCTTCGCGATCCGCGACGGCGCGATCAACGCGTTCGCGCTGCCCGGCGGCTTCATCGGCATCCACACCGGGCTGCTGACGGCCGCCGAGAGCGAGTCCGAGGTCGCGGCGGTGCTCGCTCACGAGATCGGCCACGTCGTGCAGCGGCACATCGCGCGGATGCTGGCGCGGCAGAAGCAGGTCTCGATGGTCGCGATGGCCGGCATGATCCTCGCGCTGCTCGCGGCCCGCTCGAACCCGCAGGCCGCGATGGGCTCGATGATGATGGGCAACGAGGCCGCCCGCAGCTCGATGCTGTCGTTCTCCCGCGAAGCCGAGCGCGAGGCCGACCGGGTGGGCTTCGAGATCATGCGGCAGTCGGGCTTCGACGTGCAGGCGATGGTCGCGTTCTTCATGCGGCTGCAGTCGGCGTCGCGCTTCTACGAGTCGAACGCGCCGGCCTACCTGCGCACGCACCCGGTCACCACCGAGCGGATCGGCGACATGCAGCTGCGGGTCCAGGAGACCCGCTACCGGCAGCGGGCCGACGCGATCGAGTTCACGCTGCTGCGCGCGCGGCTGCGCGCGACGGCCGACGACAGCAGCGAGGGGCGCAAGACCGCCCGAGGCCTGGCCGAGCAGCAGGTGCGGCAGAGCCCGAAGGCCGGCCCGGGGCCCTGGTACGGGCTCGCGGCGGTGGCGCTCGCGCAGCGCGACTTCGCGCGGGTCGACGCGGCGCTCACGCAGGCGCAGGCGCTGGCCGGCGGCACGCATCCGTTCCTCGAGGCGCTCGGCGCCCGCGCCCGGCTCGACGCCGGCGATCCGGGGGCCGCGGCCGACCGGGCGACCAAGGGGCTGTCGCGCTTCCCCGACGCGCGCGCGCTCGCGCGTCTGCAGGGCGAGGCGCTGCTCGCGGCCGGCCGGCCCGGCGAGGCGGCGCGCGCGCTGCGCGACCACCTGGTCAGCTGGCGCAGCGACCCGAAGCTCTGGGCGCTGCTGTCGCAGGCGCATGCCGACCTCGGCCAGCGCGCCGACGCCCACCGCGCGGCCGCCGAGCAGTACCTGCGGCTCGGCTCGCCGATGGCCGCGCTCGACCAGCTGCGCCGCGCGCAGCAGGCCGGCGACACCGACTTCTACACGGCCTCGACGATCGACGCGCGGATCCGCGAGCTCGAGCCCGAGGCGTTGCGCGAGATGGAAGAGGCCCGCCAGCAGGGCGGCGGCCGCTGACGCGGCGCGCCCGCTCAGCGCGGCCGCGGATCGAAGCCGAAGACCGCGGCGGGCGGCGCGGCGAGGATCCCGACCGGGTGCTCGCCCAGCAGCCGCAGCCGGCCGGCCGGCGCGCCAGCCGCGGGGAGCTCGTCCAGCTCGAGGTCGAGCGCGCCGAGATCCCGGTCGTCGACCACCGCCGGGCCGTGTTCGGTCACGAGCCAGAGGTTGCCCTCGGCGTCCACCGCGGCCCGGTCGATCCGCAGGGCCGGGTAGCCGGTGTGCGTGACCAGCGAGCGGGACGGCCCCTCGCCCAGCACGCGCAGGTAGAGCGGCGCGAGCTCGAGATCGACGAACACCCGCTGCGGCCCGTTCTGCCAGTGCCAGCGGCCGTGTCCGTCGTCGCCGTAGTTGCGCCCGATGAAGTCGACGATCGGCGGACTGGTGATCCCGCTGCCCGCGCCGTCGCGCGCCTCGTCGAAGCCGGGCACGCCGCGGTCGACCAGCAGCCAGCGGCCCCGCCGGTCGAGCCGCAGCCAGCCGTGCACCGCCGGCACGTTCGGCCAGCGGGCCATCGCCTGGCGGACGAGGTCGTCGATCGGCATCGTCAGCCGCCCCGTGCCGCGATCGCGCGCGGCAGCGCCGGACCGACCGCGTCCTCGAGATGCGCGAACACCCGTCGCGGCAGCCACGCGTGTCGGCCCGGCGGCGGGCCGACGACGAAGCCCACGTGCCCGCCCTGCACCGGGTACTCGAGCCGCACGGCCTTCGAGACCTCGGCAGGCGTCGCGAGCGCCGAGGCCGGCAGGAAGGGGTCGTTCAGCGCGTTGAGCACCAGCGTGGGCACCGCGATGCCGCCGAGGAACTGCCGGCACGACGACCGGGTCCAGTAGTCGATCGCCGAGGCGAAGCCGTGCAGCGGCGCGGTCACCCACTCGTCGAAGTCGAAGAAGTCGCGGCTCGCGGCGACCTTCGCGCCGTCGAACAGGCCCGGATGACGTTCGAGCATCGCGAGGCTCTTGCGGCGCAGGGTCCGCAGGAAGCTCTCGGTGTAGAGCCGGTTGAACCCGCGCGACAGCACGATCGCGCCGGCATGCAGGTCGTGCGGCGGCGAGATCGCCACGGCCGCCGAGACGAAGCCCGCCTCGGTCCCGCGTTCGCCGAGCCACTTCAGCAGCATGTTGCCGCCGAGCGAGACGCCGGCCGCCAGCAGCGGGCCGACCTGACCGCCGTCGTCGGCGCGGCGCGCGGCCAGTCGGCGCAGCACCCAGTCGGCCTCGTCGGAGTCGCCGGAGTGGTAGGCCCGCGGCAGCCGGTTCGGCGAGCCGCCGCAGCCGCGGAAGTGGACGACCACCCCGTCGATCCCGCGGGCGACGCATTCGGCCATCAGCGCGCGTGCGTAGTGGCTGTCCGAGCTGCCTTCCAGGCCGTGGAACAGCGCCAGCAGCGGCCGTCGCGCGGGGCGCACCGTGCCGGCCGGCGGCTCGGCCCAGTCGAGCTCGACGAGGTCGCCGTCGGGCGCGTCCCAGCGTTCGCGCCGGTAGCGGACCACCGGCCTGGGCGTGACGGTGGCCGGCCAGATGGTCTGCGCATGGGCGCCCGGCAACCAGACGGGGGCGCGGTAGTCGCCGGCGGGTGCGGCGGCGAGGCCCGACGGCCGGGCGTCATCCGCGAACGAGGCCCGTGCCGGGCCGCCCGATCCGATGCCGCCGGACCCGGCCATCCGAGCCCGCGCCGTCAGTGGAGGCGGCCGCGCGGCGGACGCCGGGTGTCGGCGTCGGCGTCGTCGTCGTCGGACTCGGCCGCCGGGCGCTCGATCGCGAAGCGCGAGCCGAGCCAGCTCGGCAGCCCGTCTTCCTCCTCGTCCTCGTCGCCGGCGTCCTCGATCAGCTCGGCCGCGTCGCTGACCCCGGCGTGGTGGACGAGGATCCGCCAGCCGCCGCCGGCACGGACGAACACGTTGGTGGCGACGACCTCCACCGTCTCGGTGCCGGCGCGGCCCTCGACCGCGATCCGCTCGATCAGGCTGTGGACGGCCACGTCCGCACTGCGCCAGGCGTGCAGCGCGGCGACCGCGACCCGCACGCCGCCGCCGGAGAAGATCTCGCGAAAGGACGCGCGGATGGCCTCGCGGCCGATCAGGCGAGGGCCGCCGGGATGGTTGCAGACCGCGGCGTCGTCGTCGGCCCAGAGGGCCATCATCCGGTCGAGGTCGCCGTCGGCCATGGCGGCGTAGAACGCGCGCTCGGCGGCCTCGGCAGTGACGTGAAGGCGTTGCATGCGGCCTTCATCTTATCGGATGTCGCGGCTCGGCAACCGTGCAGTGGCCTTCAGCGAGGCGAGGACGGCCTCGGGCCGGATGCCCACCGTGCACCGCCCGTGGACGTGCCGGCACAGCGGCTCGTTGCAGGGGCTGCACGGTTGGTGGAGCCACTCGACCCGCGCGCGGGGCGAGCGGGGCGGCGCGAAACGGGGGTCGGTCGGCCCGAACACCGCGACCATCGGCCGCGAATAGGCGGCCGCGACGTGCATCAGCCCGCAGTCGTGCGAGACCACCGCCTCGGCCTGCGCGACCAGTGCGACCGTTTCGGCGACCGACCCGATCCCGCACAGGTTCAGCGCGGCGCCGCCGGTCAGCGCGGCGACCTCGGTCGCGTAGTCGCGGTCGGCGTGCGCGCCGAGCAGCACAGGCCGCAGCCCGGGCCACTCGATCGCGGCGAGCGCGACCAGCGAGGCCCAGTGCCGCGCCGGCCAGCGCCGGCTCGGACCGTCCTCGGCGGCCACGCACAGCGCGAGCAGGCGCGTGCCGTTGGGCAGGCCGGCACGGTGCCGGGCGAGCGCCTCGCGGCCCGCGTGCCGCTCGAGCACCGGGTTCGGCACGTGGCCGGGCAGCGGCTGCGACGGATCGAACGCGAGGTGGGCGAAGCGCTCGACCACCGGGCGCGACGAGGGGGCGCCCGCCCGCGGCTCGCCGCCCGAGTGCGCCGCGCAGTGCGGCTGGTTGATCAGCCCCCAGCGCGTGTCGGCCTGCAGGCCGATGCGGATCGGGATCCGTGCCAGCCAGGGCACGAGCGCCGCCCGCTTCGAGCCGGGCAGCACGAAGACGCGGTCGTGGCGCTGCCGGTCGAGCCGCCGCGCCAGCAGGAACTTGCCCCAGGGCTGGACCGGGCCGAAGGCATGGCGGGACGTGAAGACCGTGCCGATGCCGGGGAAGGCCTCGAAGACCGCCGCGACGGACGGACAGGCGAGCACGTCGATGCGGCCACCGGGGTCCAGGCGATGCAGCAGGGCCGCCAGCGGCTGGGTCATCACCGCGTCGGCGAGGGAGTCGGGAGCAACGATCAGGGTACGCATCGGCCAGGGGTCGGAGAGGGACCCGAGGGCCCTGCCCGATTCTGACCGCACACCGAGCGCCGGAGCGTGACGGATTCGTGCTCCGGGCCGATCCGGAGCGTGAGGCCGTGCCGGTGCCCGACCTGTGCCGGGTGTCAGTGGCCCTTGACGACCGTGCCCGGCGCGAGCCGGTACTCGGTGCCGCAGTACGGGCACAGCGCGCGGCCGGTGTGGGCCACGTCGAGGAAGACGCGCGGGTGCTGGTTCCAGACCGTCATCCTGCGGTTCGGGCAGAAGGCCGGCAGGTCGCCGGCCTCCAGCTCGACCACCGCGGCGGGCTTCGATGCGGACTTCACGTCGCTCATCGCGGGACTCCCGGTGTCAGACCGCCGACAGCCAGCCGGCGTACTGCTCGGCCTTGCCCCCGACCACGTCGAAGAACATCGACTGCAGCTTGGCCGTCACCGGGCCGCGGGCGCCGGCACCGATCGTGCGGTCGTCGAGTTCGCGGATCGGGGTGATCTCGGCGGCGGTGCCGCTGAAGAAGGCCTCGTCGGCGCAGTACATCTCGTCCCGGGTGATCCGCTTCTGGACGACCGGGATGCCCATGTCGCGCGCCATCGTGATCACCGAGTCGCGGGTGATGCCGTCGAGGCACGATGCGAGGTCAGGCGTGTAGATCGTGCCGTCGCGGACGATGAACACGTTCTCGCCGGCGCCCTCGGACACGTAGCCCTCGGTGTCGAGCAGCAGCGCCTCGTCGTAGCCGTGCGCCGTCACCTCGTTGTTCGCGAGGATCGAGTTGATGTAGTAGCCGCTCGCCTTCGCGCGGACCAGCGACACGTTGACGTGATGCCGGGTGTACGACGAGGTCTTGACGCGGATGCCCTTCGACAGGCCCTCCTCGCCGAGGTACGCGCCCCATTCCCAGGCCGCGATCGCGAGGTGCACGGTGTTGCCCTTCGGGGAGACGCCGAGCTTCTTGTCGCCGATCCAGGCGATCGGGCGCAGGTAGCACGACGACAGCCTGTTCGCGCGCACGACCTCCTTCTGTGCCTCCATCACCTGCTCGAAGCCGAACGGGATCTCCATCTGGAAGATCTTCGCGGAGTTGAAGAGGCGGCGCGTGTGCTCCTTCAGGCGGAAGATCGCGGTGCTGCCGGCGGCGGTCTTGTACGCGCGCACGCCCTCGAACACGCCCATGCCGTAGTGCAGGGTATGGGTGAGCACGTGGATCTTGGCGTCGCGCCAGTCCACGAGCTTGCCGTCGTACCAGATGTGCCCGTCGCGGTCGGCCATCGACATGTTCGTTCTCCGTTCCGTGTCCTCGTCCGTGAACCGGACATTCTATCGGAAAGGCCCGGGGCCGGCCGTCGGTCGGCATCGCGCGCGGCTAGAATGGCGGCCCGGGGAGGAGCCGCATGAACGTCGAGTCGCCGCGTTTCGAGGTCGGCCCGACGGCGCCGCTGCGGGCGCCGTCGCCCGTGTGCGTCCTCGCGCCGCGGCCTGCCCGCCGGGTGCGCGGGAAGGTCGGGCGTGTCGCCGCGTGACGGTGGCGGCGAGGCGGCCGCACCGCCCGCCGAGCGCGCGGCCTTCGCCGCCGGCGCGCGGGCCATCGGCAGCACCGCCCTCGGGACCTTCTGCTGGGGGCTGGTGACCGGGGTCGCGCTGGTCAAGGGCGGGCTCACGGCGCCGCAGGCGCTCGGCATGGTGGCCCTCGTCTACTCGGGCACCGCGCAGCTCGCGGCGCTGCCGCTGCTGACCGCGGGCGCGCCGGTCGTCGCGATCTGGGCCACCGCGCTGCTCGCGAACCTGCGCTTCGTCGTCTACAGCGCCACCGTCGCGGTGGAGTTCCGCGGGCTGTCGCTGCCCCGGCGGCTCCTGCTGGGCTGGATGACCACCGACACCGGTCTCGCCGCCTACTACGGGCGCGGCCCCGCCGGATACGCGCCGAGCGAAGGCGGCGAGCCGCTGCGACTGCGCACCGCGCGCTTCCTCGGCACCAACGCGATGGTCTACGGCGGATGGACCGTCGGCAGCGTCGCGGGCGTGGCCGCCGCCGGTCTGATCCCCGACTCGCCGCGGGTCGCGTTCGTCGGCGTGCTCGCGATCCTCGCGCTGGTCGGGCCGATGCTCTCGGGCGCGCCGACGGCCGCGGCGGCCGGCGCGGCGGCCCTGGTCTCGGTCCTCGGCCGCGACTGGCCGTGGCGCACCGGCACCTTCGCCGCGATCGCGGTCGGCATCGTCGCGGCCCTCGTGCTGACGGCGCGCGGCACGGAGCGCGCCCGGTGAGCGATCACGACGTCTACGTCTGGACCGCGATCGCCGGGCTGGTGGTCGTGGTGTTCGCGACCCGCAACGCGTTCGTCGCGCTGCCGCGGCGGCTGCAGCCCACCGGCGCGCTCGAGCGCGCGCTGCGCTTCGCCCCGCTCGCCGCGCTGGTGGCGCTCACCGTGCCGCCCGCGCTGCAGGCCGGGCTCGCGCCCGGAGCGGGCTGGCTCGACGTCCTCCAGGACGGACGGCTGCCGGCGGCCCTGGCCACGGTCGCGGTCTCGCGCTGGGCGGGCTCGCCGTTCCCGGGGCTGGCCGCGGGCGTCGCGGTGCTGCTCGCGCTGGGCGGGCTCGGATGAGCGGGCCGCCGGTCGCGACCGATCCGTCCGAGGCCGAGGGCGCGACGGCGCGGCCGCGGTCGCTCGGCCAGCTCTTCCTGGTGTTCTCCGGCCTCGCGCTGCGCGGCTTCGGCGGCGTGCTCCCGTGGGCACAGCGGGTGCTCGTCGACGACCGCCGCTGGCTCACGCGCGACGAGTTCGTCGAGGTGCTGGCCTTCGGCCAGCTGCTGCCGGGCCCGAACGTCTGCAACGTCGCGCTGATGGTCGGCGACCGCTGGTTCGGCTGGCGCGGCGCGGTGGTCGCGCTGGCCGGCATGCTGCTCGCGCCGGCGGCGGTGGTGCTCGGCCTCGCGCTGCTGTATTCGCAGGTGGCGCACGATCCGGTCGTGCGGCGCGCGCTGATCGGCATGGGCGCGGTGGCGGGCGGGATGATCCTCGGCACCGGGCTGCGGCTCGCATCGACGCAGCGCGGCCGCTGGCCGTGGCTCGGCTTCGGCGCGCTCGCGTTCGCGTGCGTTGCGCTGCTGCGGCTCGAGCTCGCCTGGGTGGTGCTGGCCATCGGCCCGGTCGCGGTGGCGCTCGCCGGGTGGCGCATCCGCCGCGCGGCGCGCGGGGAGGCCGGCCGGTGAGCACGACCGACCTGCTCGACCTCTTCCTGCACTTCGCGTCGCTGTCGCTGCTGGCGATCGGCGGCGCGCTCGCGACCTCGCCCGAGATGCACCGCTACCTGGTCGACGAGCGCGGCTGGATGTCGACGCCGCAGTTCAACGACGCGATCGCGATCGCCCAGGCCGCGCCCGGACCGAACATCCTGTTCGTCACGCTGCTGGGCTGGCAGGCGGCCGGTGCGCCCGGCGCGCTCGCGGCCACGGTCGGGCAGCTGCTGCCCTCGAGCCTCGCCACGTTCTGGGGCTGGCGCTGGAAGCGGGCGCGCGAGGACGCGCCGATCGTCGCCGCGATCCGGCTGGGGCTGTCGCCGATCGCGATCGGCCTGACCGCGTCGGCGGGCTGGGTGATCGCCTCGGGCGCGAACGGCTCGGACCCGGCGCTGTGGGCGATGACGGCCGTGGCCGCGCTCGTCGTCTGGCGCACGCGGGTCAACCTGCTCTGGCTCGTGGGCGCGGGCGCGCTGCTCGGGGTGCTGGGCGTCGTCGGCTGACCGGCGCGGGCCGGGCAGTTCGCGTCGGGTCGGTCGCGTCCGGGCACGCCCGGGGGGCCGCGCCCGCCGACGGCCGGCGGGTGACGCCCTGCGTGCGATGGCATCATGCGGGCTGGGGCGCGGGTTCGCCCCGCGGAGATCCCATGGACACCGTGTTCGTCGACGGTCAGGAAGGCACCACCGGTCTGCAGATCCGCGAGCGGCTCGCGTCGCACGGCGGCGTGCGCGTGCTCGAGATCGAGCCGGAGCGCCGCAAGGACCTCGAGCGCCGGCGCGAGCTGGTCAACGAGGCCGACCTGGTGTTCCTCTGCCTGCCCGACGCGGCCGCGCGCGAGTCGGTCGCGCTGGTGGACCCGTCGAACGCCCGCACGCGGATCGTCGACGCGAGCACCGCGCACCGCGTCGCCGAGGGCTGGACCTTCGGGCTGCCCGAGCTCGGACACGGCCAGCGCGAGGCCGTCCGCGCGTCGCGCCGCGTCGCGAACCCGGGCTGCCACGCGGCCGGATTCATCCTCGCGCTCGCGCCGCTGGTGGCCCACGGCCTGGTGCCGACCGACTACCCGGTGACCTGCCACTCGCTCACCGGCTACTCCGGCGGCGGCAAGTCGATGATCGCCGACTACGAGGCGGCCCGCGAGTCGCGCACGCTCGACGCCGCCCGCATGTACGCGCTCGGCCTCGTGCACAAGCACCTGCCCGAGATGCGCGCCTACACCGGCCTCGCGCATGCACCGGTGTTCGTGCCGATCGTCGACAACTTCTACAAGGGGATGGCGGTCGCGGTGCCGCTGCACCTGCGCCTGCTCGCGCCCGGCACCACCCGCGCGCGGATCCACGAGACCCTGGCCGTCCACTATGCGGGCGAGCGCTTCGTCCGCGTGATGCCGCTCGACGCCGAGACCAACACCGATCGCGGCTTCTTCGACGCGCTCGCCTGCAACGACACGAACCGCAACGACGTCTTCGTGTTCGGCAACGACGAGCGCGTGGTGGTGGTCTCGCGTCTCGACAACCTGGGCAAGGGCGCCTCCGGATCCGCGGTCCAGTGCATGAACCTGATGCTCGGTTTCGACGAGGGCACCGCGCTCGCGTGAGCGCGGTGCGCGCTCGCGTGAGCGCGGCACCGCCCGAGCGGCGCCCCTAGGCCAGCACCGCGTCCCAGAGCCTGCGGACCGCGGCCCGCTGCGCGGCCACCGTCTCCGGTTCCACCCGCGCATAGCGCGCGTCGTTGAGCCGCAGCACGTGCTGCAGGCGCCGGAAGTCGCGGTAGGCCTGCGCGACGGCCGACGCGTCGGCCGCGTCGATCAGCCCCGCCTTCGCCGCGCGGTCGAGCAGCGCGATGTTGCCGGCATCGTCGATCAGCTCGGGGTGCCGCGACGCGTGCGCGAGCACCAGGTACTGCACCAGGAACTCGATGTCGACCATCCCGCCGGGGTCGTGCTTCACGTCGAACAGCGCGCTGCGGTTCGGATGGCCGTCGAGCATCTTCCTGCGCATCGCGCGGACCTCGACGGCGAGCGCCGCCGCGTCGCGCGGCGCGGCGAGGATCTCGCGACGCAGCGCCTCGAAGGCCGTGCCGATCGCCGCATCGCCCGCCGCGAAGCGCGCACGGGTCAGCGCCTGGTGCTCCCAGACCCAGGCCGATTCCCGCTGGTAGCTCTGCAGCGCGCGCAGGCTCACGACCGGCAGCCCCGCGTCGCCGTTGGGCCGCAGTCGCAGGTCGATCTCGAACAGCATGCCGGCCGCGGTCCGGGTCTGCAGCCAGGCCGAGATCCGCTGGGCCAGCTGCGCGTAGGCCGGCTGCGCACGCTCGTCGTCGTCCTCGTAGACGAAGACCAGGTCCAGGTCCGAGGCGTAGCCGAGCTCCTTGCCGCCGTGCTTGCCGTAGGCGATCACCGCGAAGCGCGGCACGTCGCGGTGCCGCAGGCGCACCTGCGACCAGGACAGGTCGAGCACGATCGCGAGCACCCGGTCGGCCAGCTCGCTCAGGTGGTCCGACAGGCGCTCGACGGTCAGCCGCCCGGCGAGGTCCTGCGCGAGCAGCCGGAAGACCTGCGCGTGGTGTCCTTCCCGCAGCAGGTCCATCTGCCGCTCGAAGTCGGGCTCGCCGTTGCGGGTCGTGGCCGCGAGGCTGAGCCGCTGGTCGCGCTCCCAGGCGGCGTGGTCGACCGGCTCGAGCACCTGCCCGTCGAGCAGCTCGTCGAGCACCACGGGGTGGCTCATCAGGTAGTCGGCCGCCCACTTCGCCTGGCCGATCATCCGCAGCAGCGCGCGATAGGCGGCCGGGAACTGCACCAGCAGCGCGAGGTAGGCCGGCCGGCCGGCGACCGTCTCGAGCAGGTCCACCAGCCGCCCGAGCCACGCGCCGTCGGCAACGCCGGGGGCGGCGTCGGCCGCGCGCCCTTCGCGCAGCGCCTGCTCGAGGAGCTGGTCGATCCGGCGCTGCGTGTCGGGCCGTGCGAGCCGGTAGCGCCGGCCTTCGCGCAGCGCGGCCACGCGGGCGCGCCCGGCCTCGTCGAGCTCGAGCGGCTCGGCCTCGCCGCCGGCCGGCGGCGAGGCCTCCGCCGCCGGATCGGCGAGCAGCGCATCGAAGACCGCGGCCACGCCGTCGCGCGCGGCATCGAGCGCCGCGTCGAACGCCGCGGTCTCCATGCCGAGCATCGTGGCCACGCGTGCGTGCACCGCCGGGTCGTCGGGCAGCCGGTGGGTCTGCGCGTCGTCCTGGTACTGCACCGCGTGCTCCACGCGCCGCAGCAGCAGGTAGGCGTCGGCCAGCCGGCGCGCGGCGGCCGGATCCAGCAGCCGCCGCTGGCCGAGGGCGGCCAGCGTGGGCAGGGTGCGCCGGTCGCGCAGCGCGGGGTCGCGGCCGCCGCGGACGATCTGGAACAGCTGTGCGGCGAACTCCACCTCGCGGATCCCGCCGCGGCCGAGCTTGACGTCGACGCCGCCGCCGTCCCGGGCGTCGCGCCGCACGCCGCGCCGGCCCGCCTCGGCGCGGATCAGCGCGTGCAGCTCGCGCAGCGCGCCGAACGCGGCGAAATCGAGGTAGCGGCGGAACACGAAGGGCTCGACGATCCCGGCGAGCATCGCCTCGTCGTCGCGCCGCGCGGCCTCGCCGGCCAGGCCCGAATCCGCGATCACGCGGCCCTTCAGCCACGCGAAGCGCTCCCATTCGCGGCCCTGGTCGAAGAAGTACTGCTCGAGCATCGGCAGCGTGACCACCAGCGGCCCGGCGTCGCCGTTCGGGCGCAGCCGCGTGTCGACGCGGAACACGTAGCCGTCCTCGGTGACGTCCGACAGCATGCCCGACGCGCGGCGCGCCACCCGATGGAAGAACTCGCCGGCCGCGAGCGGACGGCCGCTGCCGCCGCGGGTCTCGCCGGCGTCGCGGTGGACGAACACCAGGTCGATGTCCGACGAGACGTTCAGCTCGTCGCCGCCCAGCTTGCCCATGCCGACCACCAGCAGGTCCTGCGGGCGGCCGTCGGCGTCGGTCGGGCGACCGTGGAGCTCGGCCAGCTCGGCGGCCGCGTGCCGGACCGCGATCCCGGTCGCGAGCCGAGCCCATGCGCTGATCGCGCCGCAGACCTCGGCGAGCGGCGCGTGCTGGCGGACGTCGCGCTCGATGATCGCCAGTACCAGCAGCTGTCGGGCGCGGCGCAGTGCCGGTCCGGGATCGGGCGCCGCAGGACCCGCGCCGCCGGCCGGCGGCGCCCCCGGCATCGACAGCGCGCGGACCCGATCCCAGCATGCCGCCACGGCGGTCTCGTCGAGCGGCTGCCCGACCAGATCGGGGAGCAGCGCGGCGACCTCCGGCTGCCGGCGCGAGAGCGCGTCCAGGGTCCTGGCGAACCAGGCCGAGCCCGAGCGGGCCGAGAAACCGTCCGTCACGTCCATCCGATCCGATCGAAGCACGAGGGCCAAGCCGGGCCCGGTCGACGGTATGCTACAGCCCCCGGAACCCCCGGCCGGACGCCAGGCCTCCCGGCGCGTCCGTCCGCGCGATCCTCCCACCGTGCGATGACCGCCTCCCCGACGCCGCTCTCGTCCCGGCTGGCCGGCATCCTGCTCGGCCTGCTCGGCGTCGTCCTCGGCCTGGTGCTGGTCGCCTACCTCGGCGTGCGGCACGTGCTCTGGCCGCGCATCGATGCCTGGCGCCCCGAGCTGGTCGCACAGCTCGAGCGCCAGCTCGGGCGGGCCGTCGCGATCGACGCGCTGCACCCCGAGTGGAAGGGCCTGCACCCCGCCCTGCGCATCGACGGCCTGCGCATCGACGGCGCCGACGGCGCCCCGCGGCTGGAGGTCGCGTCGGCCTATGCGCGGGTGTCGTGGCGCGCGGTCGCCCGTGGCGCGCCGGGCTTCGCCGAGCTGCGGCTCGAGGCGCCGCGGGTCGTGGTCGAGCGGCTCGGGGCCGGCCGCTTCGCGGTCGCGGGCATCGAGCTGCCGGGTACGGGGCCGTCGGACGACCGGGCCGCCGACTGGCTGCTGACGCAGGGGGCGATCGACGTCCGCGACGCCGAGGTCGAGGTCCTCGACCGCACCGGCGCGCTCGAGCCGCTGCGCGTGGGCGGCGTGACGCTCGCGCTGCGCGCGACCGGGCGCCGCCACCGGGCCAGCCTGTCCATCGCCGACGCGGGCGACGCGGCGGGGCCGCTGTCGGCGGTCGCCGAGATCTACCGGCCGCCGTTCTCGCGTCCGTCGGACTGGCGGCGCTGGGACGGCACCGGCCACCTGTCCGGCCGCGACGTCGACCTCGCGCGCGTGGCCGCGCTCGTGCAGGCCTTCGGGGCGGCGCTGCCCGGCCCGGTCGCGACGGCCGAGGGGCGGGTCGACCTGCTCGCCTGGTTGCGCGTGGACGACGCGACGGTGGTCGACGCGACGGTCAAGGCGCGCGCCGGCCGCGCCGCGACCCGACTCGACGACGGCCGGCTCGACTTCGACGCGATCGAGGGCGAGCTGCGCGTCGAGCGGCTGCGCGACGGCGGCCACGTGCTGCGGGTCGCTCGGCTGTCGGCGGTCGACGCCGAGGGCTTCGCGCTCGCGGCCGACGGCGATGCCGAGATCCGCCTCGATGCCGCCCGCGGGCTGCGCAGCGCATGGCTGCGGCTGAAGGCCTTCGATGCGGGCGGCGCGCTGTCGGCGGTCCGCCGGCTGCCGCTGCCCGCGACGGTGCGCGAGCGGATCGCGGGCATCGGGCTGTCGGGCGACGTCCGCGACCTGACGCTGCGCTGGAGCCGGCCCGACGCGCCCGCGCCCGAACTGCGGCCCGCCGACCGCAGCGACGACGCGCTGCGCGCCCGCGCGCCGGAGGCGCGGTTCGAGCTCAGTGCGTCGTTCGAGCGGCTCGGGGTGCAGCTCGGCGAGTCCGCGGGGCATCGCCTGCCGGGAGCGGGCAACCTCAGCGGCACGGTCCGCGCGAGCGAGCACGAGGGCACGCTGACGCTGGCGTCCTCGCGCGCGGTCGTCGCGCTCCCGGGCTACCTCGACGAGCCGCTGCTCGCCTTCGACCGTCTCGACGCGGAGCTCGACTGGGTCCGCGACCCGGCCGACGCCGCCGCGCCGCTGCGGGTCACGCTGCAGCGGCTCGCGTTCGCGTCGCCCGATGCGCGGGGCACCGCTCAGGGCTCCTGGCGCGGCGGTGCCGTCGGCCCGGGTTCGGCCGACCTCAGCGCCCGGCTCGAACAGGCCGACGTGCGCCGCGTCGCGCGCTACCTGCCGTCGTGGATCGCGAAGCCGGCACGCGACTGGGTCGAGCACGCGCTGCTCGGCGGCACCGGCGACGAGGTCCGGATCCAGGTTCGCGGCGACCTGCGCGACTTCCCGTTCCACGCCCCCTCCGAGGGCCGCTTCCGGATCGTCGCCGCGGTCCGCGACCTGACGCTCGACTATGCGCCGCAGTGGCCGCGCATCGAGCAGGCACGGGGCGAGGTCACCGTCGACGGCGACGGCATCGAGGTGCGCGCGTCGCAGGCGGTCACCGAGGGCGTTCGACTCGCCGACGTGGTCGCGCGGCTGCCCGTCTGGCACGAGGGCCAGCTCGCGATCGAGGGCCGGGCCGCCGGCCTCGCCCAGGACATGCTGCGCTTCGTCAACGGCAGCCCGGTCGCCTCGACGGTCTCGGCCTTCACCCGCGACCTGAGGATCGGCGGGGACGCACGCCTCGGGATGAAGCTCGCGCTGCCGCTGTGGGACCTCGCCGCCTCGCGCGTCGCCGGCACGGTCGAGCTCGCCGGCAACGAGGTGCAGCTCGACGCCACGCTGCCGCCGTTCGGCGCGGTGGCGGGCCGCGTCGAGTTCAGCGAGCGCGGCGTGTCGCTGCCAGAGCTGCGCGGCACCTTCCTCGGGGGCCCGATCCGCGTCGAGGGCCGGCCCGCCGGCGAGGGCCGGATGCGGATCGACGCGAGCGGCTCGATCGACGCCGCCGGCGCGCGGCAGCTGGTCGACAACGCGCTCACGCGGCGCCTGGAGGGCCGCACCGACTACCGGGCCAGCGTCGACGTCGACCGTCGCGCGTCCACGCTGCGGATCGAGTCGGACCTGGTCGGGCTGACCAGCACGCTGCCGGCGCCGTTCGCCAAGGCCGCCGGCCAGGTCTGGCCGCTGCGCGTGGTGTCGCGTCCGATCGCGCCGCCCGACGCCGGCTCGCGGCCGCCCGGTGACCGCATCGACGTGCGGCTGCGCGACGACGTCGCCGTCCTCGTCGAGCGCGAGCGCGAGGCGGGTACCGAGCGCCTGGCGGTGCGGCGCGCGGGCTTCGGGCTGGGCACCGAGCCGGCGCTGCGCGACGGCGGCCTGTCGGTGCTCGTGCGCGCGCGCACGCTCGACGTCGACGCCTGGCGCGCGGTCGTCGGCGGCGGCGAGCTCGAGCGGCTGCAGCGCGACGTGGGCGGCCGCGCGGCGGCCGGTTTCTCGCTGGTGCCCGACCTGGTCTCGGTCGTCGCCGACGACCTGACCGTCGCCGGCCGCGACCTGCACGAGGTGGTGGTCGGCGCGACCCGCGAGGCCGGCCGCTGGCGCGCGAACGTGGTCTCGCGCGAGATCGAGGGTCACTTCGACTGGCGCGATGCGCGACCCGGCGAGCGGATCGGCACGCTGGTCGCGCGCTTCGCGCGGCTGGTGCTGCCGCGCTCGCGCGAAGGCGAGGTCGAGTCCGCGCTGTCGGCCTCGCCGTCGCAGCTGCCGGCGCTCGACGTGGTCGCCGACGAGCTGGTGCTGGGCACGCTGCCGATGGGCCGGCTCGAGCTCGCCGCGACCAACGGCGGCAGCGCCGAGCGGCCGGTCTGGAAGCTCGATCGGCTGATCCTCGCCAACCCGTCGGCGCGGCTCGAGGCGCACGGCGCCTGGTCCTTCGTCGGCGTGCCGCGCGAGCGCCGCGGCGCGCCGGTCGCGTCGCTCGGCTCGGGGTCCGCCGGCGTCGCGCCCGAGCCGGCGCCCGACGCACGCAGCACCACCCTCGAGTTCGAGCTCGAGGTCCGCGACGCCGGCCGCCTGCTCGACGGCCTGGGGCTCCGGGAGACGGTGCACGGCGGCAGCGGCTCGCTCGGCGGCTCGGTCCACTGGCACGGGTCGCCGATCGGCCTGGACTACGGCTCGCTCGACGGCCGGGTGACCCTCGCGCTCGGCCGCGGCGAGTTCCTGAAGGTCGACCCGGGCGTGGCCAAGCTGATCGGCGTGCTGAACATGCAGTCGCTGCCGAAGCGGCTCTCGGGCGACTTCCGCGACCTGTTCGGCGAGGGCTTCGCCTTCGACGCCATCAACGGCAGCGTGCGGATCGACGACGGCGTCGCGCGGACCGACGACCTGAAGATGCGTGGCCTGCAGGCGCAGGTCGCGATCCGCGGCGAGGCCGACCTGCGGCGCGAGACCCAGCGGCTGTCGGTCGAGGTCGTGCCGCAGCTGAACGCCGGCCTCGCGTCGCTCGCGGTGGGCGCGATGATCAACCCGCTGATCGGGCTCGGCTCGTTCGCCGCCCAGTACGTGCTGCAGAAGCCGCTGCAGCAGGCGCTCGCCTACGAGGTCGACGTGACCGGGTCCTGGTCGGATCCGACGGTGAGCGAGCGCAGCCGACGGTCGCTGCAGGCGCCGGCGATGCCGCGGCCCTGAGCGGACCCGTTCGCCGTCGCGCGGCGGCGGGCCGATCGGACGCGTCGCCCTGCCGCCGGGCGGGTGCGCCGCGCCGGGATGCTACCCTCGACCGATTCCACTCCGAGGGCGCGAGGCATGACGGCGAAGCTCCAGGTCGCAGCGATCCAGATGGTCTCGGCCGCATCGGTCGACCCCAACCTCGAGGCCGCGCGCCGCCTGGTGCTCGAGGCCGCCGCGGGGGGCGCGTCGCTCGTGGTGCTGCCGGAGTTCTTCTGCCTGCTCGGCCGCAAGGACACCGACAAGGTCGACGCCAAGGAGCCCGCGGGCGAGGGCCCGATCCAGCAGGCGCTCGCCGGGATCGCCCGCGAGGCCGGCGTCTGGCTGATCGGCGGCACCGTGCCGATCTCGACGAACGAGCACCGCCGGATCCGCAACGCCTGCCTCGTCCACCGGCCCGACGGCACGCTCGCCGCGCGCTACGACAAGGTCCACCTGTTCGGCCTGAAGCGCGCCGACCTGCGCTTCGACGAGTCCGCGACCATCCAGCCCGGCCGCACGCCGACGGTGGCCGACGTCGCCGGCCCCGACGGCACGCCGTGGCGCGTCGGCCTGTCGGTCTGCTACGACCTGCGCTTCCCCGAGTACTACCGCGCGCTCGGCACCGTCGACCTGATCGTCGTCCCCTCGGCCTTCACCTACGTGACCGGCCAGGCGCACTGGGAGGTGCTGCTGCGGGCGCGTGCGATCGAGAACCAGTGCTACGTGCTCGCGCCCGCGCAGGGCGGCACGCACGAGAACGGTCGGCGGACCTGGGGGCACACGATGCTGATCGACCCGTGGGGCGAGGTGCTGGGCTGCCGCGACGAGGGCGAGGGCGTGGTGGCGGGCACGCTCGACGCGTGGCGGCTCGCCGACGTCCGCGCCCAGCTGCCGGCGCTCGCGCACCGGACGATGTAGCCGCGGGCGCGCGCGGCGCCTGCGCTAGACTTCCCCCATGAACACCGTCGCCGACCCCGCCCTCGCCCGTCTCGCCCAGGCCCGCGGCCTGCTGCTCGAGCCCTACGAGCTCGACGAGTCCCGCCTCGCCGAGGCGCTGGCCGAGGTCTTCCGACACCGCGTCGACTACGCGGACCTGTATTTCCAGTACACCCGCAACGAGGGCTGGAGCCTCGACGAGGGCATCGTCAAGGCCGGCAGCTTCTCGATCGACCAGGGCGTGGGCGTGCGCGCGGTCTCCGGCGAGAAGACCGCCTTCGCGTATTCCGACGAGATCGGCTTCGACGCGCTGATCTCGGCCGCGCGCGCCACCCGCACCATCGCGCGCAGCGGCGCCGGCAGGGTCAAGGTCGCGACCCGGATGAAGCCCTCGGCCGGCCGGGTGCTCTACGGCACCGCCGACCCCATCGCCTCGCTCGATTCCCAGGCCAAGGTCGACCTGCTGCACAAGGTCGAGAAGCTCGCCCGCGGGAAGGACCCGCGCGTGGTCCAGGTGATGGCCGGCCTCGCCGCCGAATGGGACGTCGTGCTGGTCGCGCGCTCCGACGGCGTGGTCGCCGC
Organism: Pseudomonadota bacterium; assembly: GCA_046046245.1. Lineage (GTDB taxonomy): Bacteria > Pseudomonadota > Gammaproteobacteria > Burkholderiales > Burkholderiaceae_E > UBA4615. The sequence continues at coordinate 135,074 of JBJOKE010000028.1, forward strand.
CGACGTGCGGCCGCTGGTCCGCCTCTCGGTCACCGTGATCGCCGAGCAGCAGGGTCGCCGCGAGCAGGGTACCGGCGGCGGCGGCGGCCGCTTCGACTTCGCCTACTTCACCGACGCGATCGTCGAGAAGTACGTCGACGACGCGGTGCGCTCGGCGCTGGTCAACCTCGAGGCGCGCCCGGCGCCCGCCGGCGTGATGAGCGTGGTGCTGGGTCCCGGCTGGCCCGGCGTGCTGCTGCACGAGGCGATCGGCCACGGCCTGGAGGGCGACTTCAACCGCAAGGGCTCGTCGGCCTTCGCCGGCCGGCTCGGCGAGCGCGTCGCCGCGAAGGGCGTGACCGTCGTCGACGACGGCACGATCCCCGACCGCCGCGGCTCGCTCAACATCGACGACGAGGGCAACCCCACGCAGCGCAACGTCCTGATCGAGGACGGCATCCTGAAGGGCTACATCCAGGACTCGCTGAACGCGCGGCTGATGAAGGTGCCGGTGACCGGCAACGCGCGCCGCGAATCGTTCGCGCACCTGCCGATGCCGCGAATGACCAACACCTACATGCTGGGCGGGGACCGCGACCCGAACGAGATCGTCGAGTCGCTCGAGCGCGGCCTCTACGCGGTCAACTTCGGCGGCGGCCAGGTCGACATCACCAACGGCAAGTTCGTCTTCTCGGCGAGCGAGGCCTACTGGGTCGAGAACGGGAAGATCCAGTACCCGGTCAAGGGCGCGACGATCATCGGCAACGGGCCCGACGCGCTCACCCGCGTGACGATGATCGGCAACGACATGAAGCTCGACTCGGGCGTGGGCGTCTGCGGCAAGGACGGCCAGTCGGTGCCGGTCGGCGTGGGCCAGCCCACGCTGCGGCTCGAGGGCCTGACGGTCGGCGGCACCGCCTGAAGTCCGGGTGCACGACGGCGGGCCCGGCGCGGCCCGCGTCCGCAAGGGGAGTGGAGCGATGTCGGGCGAGTCGGACCAGACCGAGCTCATCGGGCGTGCCCCGGTCTTCGAGCCGCTCGCCGGCCACGTCGAGCGCGCGCCCGACGACATGCGCGAGCGCGCCCGCGCGTTCGCCGACGAGCTGGGCCGGCGCCGCACCGTCCGCGAGTTCAGCGACCAACCGGTGCCGCGCGGGGTGATCGAGGACTGCCTGCGCGCAGCGGGCGGCGCACCCTCGGGTGCGAACCTGCAGCCCTGGTACTTCGTCGTCGTCACCGATCCCGCGATCAAGCGGACGATCCGCGTCGAGGCCGAGAAGGAGGAGCGCGAGTTCTACGAGCGCCGCGCGCCGCGCGAGTGGCTGGAGGCGCTGGCGCCGCTCGGCACCGATGCCGACAAGCCCTTCCTCGAGACCGCGCCCGTGCTGATCGCGATCTTCGCGCGCAAGCACGGCGAGACGCCCGCGGGCACGCGGGTGAAGAACTACTACGTGACCGAGTCGGTCGGCATCGCCACCGGCTTCCTGATCGCCGCGCTGCATCACGCCGGGCTCGTCACGCTGACCCACACGCCGAGCCCGATGGGCTTCCTCAACGAGATCCTCGGCGTGGAGCGCGACGCGAAGCCGGCGATCCTGCTGGTCGTCGGCCATCCCGCCGCGGACTGCAAGGTACCGGTGATCGTGAAGAAGCCCCTCGACCGCATCGCGAGGTTCCTGTGACGGACCGTCCCGCGCCGATCCTCGCCGCAGCGTCGGCCGCCGAGGCTCCGCCCGTCGCGCTGTCGCGCATCGCCCCCCGCCGCAGCCTGCTGCACGCGGCCGGCGCCGCGTCCCTCGCCGCGCTGTCCGCCGCCGGCCTCGCGCCGCGCCCCGTCCGCGCGCAGGCCTTCCCGTCCAAGCCCGTCCGCGTGATCATCGGCTTCCCCGCCGGCGGCCCGCTCGACGCGCATGCGCGCCTGTGGTCCGAGCCGCTCGCGAAGCTGCTCGGCCAGCCGGTGATCGTCGACTACAAGGCGGGCGCCGGGGGCACCGTCGGCGCGCAAGCCGTCGCCGGCGCGCCGCCCGACGGCCACACGCTGCTGCTGGCGAACACCGGCACGATGGTCATCAACCCGGCGCTCTACCGGAAGCTGCCCTACGACACCCTGAAGAGCTTCGTGCCCGTCGCGCGCACCGCGCAGCAGCCGCTCGCCTTCCTCGTGCACCCCGACGTGCCGGCGCGCACCCTCCCCGAGTTCGTCGCGCTGCTCAAGCGCAACCCGGGTCGCTACAACTACGGCTCGGCGGGCAACGGCGGCATCTCGCACCTGGTGCCCGAGATGCTGAAGACCGCCACCGGGACCTTCATGGTCCACATCCCGTACCGCGGCAGCGCGCCCGCGTTCACCGACCTGATCGCCGGCCAGGTGCAGTTCATGGCCGAGTCGATCCCGCAGGCTGCGCAGTACGCGAAGGCCGGCAAGGTCCGCGCGATCGCGGTCACCAGCCGCGAGCGCAACGCGGCGCTGCCCGAGGTGCCGACCGTGATCGAGCAGGGGCTGAAGGGGTTCGAGGTCGTCGGCTTCTACGGCGTGCTCGCGCCTGCCGGCACGCCGCCCACGGTCGTGGATACGCTGTCGCAGGCCTTCGCGAAGGTGCTGGGCGAGGGCGGCGTGCGCGAGCGGATGGTCTCGCAGGGCGCCGACCCGGCGTTCCTCGACACGGCCGCGTTCGAGCGTTTCCTTGCCGCCGAGATGCCCAGGTGGGCGGGGGCCGTCAAGGCGTCGGCGGCACAGGTCGACTAGCGCGGCACCGCCTACCCGCCACGCCCGACGTCATCGCCGCTCCGGGCAGGCCGACGGCGGCACGCGCCGGCCACGCCGACGCAGCCGGGACGGCCGCCCGACGATTCGCCTCACGGCGCCCGAGTCGCGGCACGCTCACCGAGCCGTCGCCGCAGCGATGCCTCGAGCCGGGCGGTTCCCTCGGACTCGTGCGACGCGGCCGGCTCGAAGCCGATCTCCAGGTAGTGCTCGATCCACAGGGGCTCGCTCCGGAGCAGCGCCTCGATGTCACCCACCACGCCTTTCGGCCAGGCATGCGGCGCGTCGCCACGCGCGAGGAAGAGCGCGGTCGCACACATGTCCGTCATCGCCGCCGAACCGCGCGTGCTCGGGCATGCGTGATAGAGCGCCCACATGAAGCTCGCCACGTGCCGGCGTGCTGCACCCGGATCGATCGACGGGTCGAGCGCGCGGGTCGCGCACTCGTGGGCGCGCCCCATGAGTTCGGGGATCAGCCGCGCGGCGGTATGCGACATGACCTTCGTGTAGTCGAGCATGGGATCGTCGGATCGCCTCTCGACGCCTCGATCGACGGGTAGCACGGTCGACGTCAGGGGGAGGCGCCGGCCGGTCCGATCGAGCATCCCGATGTCCACGCGATGAAGCGCGATCGCCGGCGATTCGATTCCGAACGCCCGGTCGGTCGCCTCCGAGGAGTGCGTGACCAGCGAGAACTCGTCCGTCCGCGGGGGGCGGGACCGGACCAGGTGCTCGATCACCGACCGCGCCTGCGGTTCGTAATGCGCGATCATCGGCGTATTCATCAGCGCCTGGGAATCCGAGGGATCCCGCATGCCCACGTCGAACGCGAGGTCCCCGCACTGCCAGGCGATGCGCGATCGGGCGTCCATCGCAGCCTGCCACATGGCGAAGATGCCGTTGATCGGTGCGACCTCCCGGTCGGGCGGCCCGTCGTCGCCATGGGCGTGGAGGGACTGCTGGACGCCTCGGGCGATCGCGCAGACCCCTTCCCAGAACAGGCGCTCGTAGCGCGGCTGAGCGGCGTGGTCGTCCGACGGGCTGTTCGAGCGCGGCTTCGCGAGCCAGTCCGCGCGTCCCAGGCTGCCGACCGGGGCGTCGGGCAGTGCCGGCCGGGCGGCGTTCGTTCGCAGCGTGGCCGGCCACTGCAGCGCGCGGACCGTGTCGTAGGGGCGCGATGACGGAGGGTCGAGCGGGGTGGGCGGCTCGACGTCCGCCGGCAACGGCGAGACCTCGAACGGACTGAGCATCTCGGGTTCGTGCGGGCGAGCGGCGACGACGGCGCGAGAGCCCGTCAGCGAAGCGGGCGAACGGTGGATCATGACCTGCAGGACTCCCTGGACGATGCCCGGGGCGCGCTCACGTCCCGGTGTCGGACCCACTGGCGCTTCACCGGTGGGTGTCATGAGTGACGAACGCCGCGGAGGGGTTCCATCCCGCACCGCGGGCGCGGCCCGCATCGCTCGGGGCGGGCTGCGTAGAATCGTGCCGATGTCCTCACTTCCGGGCGCGTCCATGTCGCAGGTCGATGTCCTCGTCGTCGGCGCCGGCATCGCCGGCGCGTCGATCGCCTATTTCCTCGCGCTGCGCGCCAGCGTGGTCGTGCTCGAGCGCGAGTCGCAGCCCGGCTACCACAGCACCGGCCGCTCGGCCGCGCTCTTCTCCGAGACCTACGGCACGCCGCAGGTCCGCGCGCTGTCGCGCGCGAGCCGCGCGTTCCTCGAGCATCCGCCCGAGGGCTTCGCCGACGTCCCGATCCTCACGCCGCGCGGCGCGCTGATGGTCGGCGGCCCCGACGACGAGGCGCTGCTGGAGGCCGAGCTCGCCGCGATGCGGCGGATCACGCCCGAGGCGCGGCGCGTGTCGCGCGACGAGGTGCTCGCCACCGTGCCGGTGCTGCGCCCCGAGTGCACCGGCGATGCGATCCTCGAGCCCGGCGCCTGCGACATCGACGTGCACGCGCTGCACCAGGGCTTCCTGCGCGGGCTGAAGCGCCGCGGCGGCGAGCTCGCCTGCGACGCCGAGGTCGTGTCCGTCGAGCGCCACGCCGAGGGCTGGACCGTCCGCACGGCGGACCGCGCCTGGCGCGCCCGCGTGCTCGTCGACGCGGCCGGCGCCTGGGCCGATGTGCTCGCGCGGATGGCCGGCGTCGAGCCGATCGGCCTGCAGCCGCGCCGCCGCGCGGCCTTCACCTTCGCGCCGCCCGATGGCGTCGACCCCCGGCCCTGGCCCGCGGTGATCGCGCTCGACGAGAGCTGGTACATCAAGCCCGACGCCGGCGTGATCATCGGCTCGCCCGCGAACGCCGACCCGGTCGAGCCGCACGACGTGCAGCCCGAGGAGCTCGACATCGCGATCGCGATCGATCGCATCCAGAACGCGACCACCCTCGCGATCCGCCGCCCGATCCGCACCTGGGCGGGCCTGCGCTCCTTCGTCGTCGACGGCGACCTGGTCGGTGGCCCGGACCCCGCCGTCCCGTCCTTCGTCTGGACCGCCGCGCAGGGCGGCTACGGCATCCAGACCTGCGCCGCGATGGGCGAGGCCTGCGCCGCGCTCGCGCTCGGCGAACCGATCCCCGCCCGCCTCGCCGCGCACGGCGTGACTGCCGGGCTGCTGTCGGCCGCGCGCCTGCGCGCCGCCCGGAGCGTCGCATGAAGGTCTTCTCCGCCACCCTCGCCACCGAGACCAACACCTTCGCGCCGCTGCCCACCGGGCTCGACGCGTTCCGCGACCGCGGCTACTTCCGCGCGGGCGAGCATCCCGACGCGCCACAGCTCTTCACCGGCCCGCTGTGGGCGGCGCGGCTGCGCGCGCAGCGATACGGCCTGACGCTGGTCGAGGGACTGTGCGCCGCGGCGATGCCCGCGGGTCCGACCACCCGCGAGGCGCACGAGACGCTGCGCGCCGAGCTGCTGGCGGACCTGCAGGCCGCGCTGCCGGTCGACATCGTGCTGCTCGGCCTGCACGGCGCGATGGTCGCCGACGGCTGCGACGATTGCGAGGGCGACCTGCTGTCGCGCGTGCGCGCGCTCGTCGGACCGAAGGTCGTGATCGGCGCGGAGCTCGACCCGCACACGCACCTCACCGACGCGATGGTCGCGAACGCCGACCTGCTGATGGCCTTCCGCGAATACCCGCACACCGACGCGGTCGAGCGCGGCCTCGAGCTGGTCGATGCCTGCGTGCGCGTCGCGCGCGCAGAGATCCGCCCGCTGCCCGCGGTCTTCGACACCGGCACGCTGCGCACGCTGCACACCTCGCGCGAGCCGATGCGCGGCTTCGTCGACCGCACGAAGGCGATGGAGGGCCGCGAGGGCATCGTCTCGATCTCCGCGATCCACGGCTTCCCGTGGGCCGACGTGCCCGAGCTCGGCACGAAGCTGCTCGTCTACGCCGACGGTGACGCCGCGCTCGCACGCCGCACGGCCGACGCGCTCGGCGCCGAGCTGCGCACGGTCTGCGACGCGATGCGCGCGCGCGGTCCCTCGATCGACGCCGCGATCGACGACGCGCTCGCCGGTCCCGCGTGGCCGGTGGTGCTCGCCGACGGCGCCGACAACGCCGGCGGCGGCGCGCCGAGCGACGCCACCTTCATGCTGCGTCGGCTGGTCGGGCGCACGGTCGAGGGTGCGGTGCTCGGCCCGCTGTGGGACCCGGTGTCGGTGTCGATCGCGATGCAGGCGGGCGTGGGCGCGCGGCTGCCGCTGCGCATCGGCGGCAAGGTCGCGCCGGTCTCGGGCGATCCGCTGGACGCCGTCGTCGAGGTCCGCGCGCTCAAGCGCGACGCGTCGATGCCCGGCCTGTCGGGCAGCGTCGAGCCGCTCGGCGACTGCGCGCTGGTGGCGATCGGCGGCGTCGAGGTGGTGCTCAACGCGCGCCGCACGCAGGGCATCTCGACCGAGCTCTTCACGCAGTTCGGCATCGACCTGCGCGAACGCAGGCTCGTCGTCGTGAAGTCCTCGCAGCACTTCCACGCGTCGTTCTCCAGGGTCGCCGCGCGCACGATCTACGTCGACGCGCCCGGCACGCTGACCTCGGACCTGACCACGCTGCCGTACCGCAAGGCCCGCCGCGCGGTGATCGAAGCCTACTGACGGGTCCGTCCGGCCGCCTCCGCGCGAGCCGCGGAGGCGGCTCGCGGCCCGGGCCGGGCCGACTTGCGGCCCCGCACCGATCCGGCTAGAGTGCCGGCACCATGCACCGCTTCTGGTTCTACGCGTTTCATCTCTTCGGCTTTCCGCCCGCTGGCGGACTGGGTCGGGAACACGCGCAGCCTTAAGCGAAGTCGCCCCGAACAGAACCGCCAGCCCGAAAGGCCTGGCGGTTTTTTCGTTCATGGGCCCCGAACGCACGAACGCACGAACGCACGAACGCACGAACGACGCAGGGAACGAGGCAAGGGATCCGACCGATGAACGCCAAGCACACCACCGACGACGTCCGCATCCGGGAGATCAAGGAGCTCTCGCCCCCGTCCCACCTGCTGCGCGAATCCCCGCTGCGCGACGGCCCGGCGCAGCTCGTCTACGAGACCCGCCAGTCGATCCACCGGATCCTGCACGGCATGGACGACCGGCTGCTGGTCGTCGTCGGCCCCTGTTCGATCCACGATCCGAAGGCCGCGATCGAGTACGCGAAGCAGCTCGTCGTGCAGCGCGAGCGGCTGAAGGACCGCCTCGAGATCGTGATGCGCGTCTATTTCGAGAAGCCGCGCACCACCGTCGGCTGGAAGGGCCTGATCAACGACCCCGGCCTGGACGGCAGCTTCGACATCAACCGCGGCCTGCGCCTGGCGCGCGAGCTGCTGGTCGAGATCAACGAGCTCGGCCTGCCGGCGGGCACCGAGTTCCTCGACATGATCACGCCTCAGTACGTCGCCGACCTGATCGCCTGGGGCGCGATCGGCGCTCGGACCACCGAGAGCCAGGTGCACCGCGAGCTCGCCTCCGGGCTGTCGTGCCCGGTGGGCTTCAAGAACGGCACCGACGGCAACGTGCGGATCGCGCTCGACGCGATCAAGGCCGCCTCGCAGCCGCACCACTTCCTGTCGGTGACCAAGGGCGGCCACTCCGCGATCGTCTCCACCAACGGCAACGAGGACTGCCACCTGATCCTGCGCGGCGGCAAGGCGCCGAACTTCGATCGCGCCAGCGTCGAGGCCGCCTGCCGCGAGGCGGGCAGCGCCGCGCTCGCCTGCCGGCTGATGATCGATGCGAGCCACGGCAACAGCCAGAAGAAGCACGAGAACCAGATCGGCGTCGCGAAGGACATCGCCGACCAGCTGTCCGACGGCGAGTCGCGCGTCTTCGGCGTGATGGTCGAGAGCCACCTCGTCGCGGGTCGGCAGGACCTGGTCGTCGGCAAGCCGCTCGCGTACGGCCAGAGCATCACCGACGCGTGCATCGGCTGGGACGACACGCTGGCGGTGCTCGAGGTGCTGGCCGAAGGCGTGTCCGAGCGCCGGGTCGCGCTCGCGCAGTGATCCGGCCGCGTCGCCGGACGCGCAGCGATTCCGTCACGGGCGCCGGCGTGTCCGTCGGTCTGCCACCGCCGCCCGTCGGGTCGGACGCCGAAGCCGCGGCGGGCCCGCCTTCCCCGGGGATGGCCGGCGGGGTCGCCGTGCTATAACCGGCCGAACCGTCGTTCGGAGCACCCCCATGGAGACATCCACGATCCGTTCCGGCCAGCCCCCCGCGGGCAGCCAGGCCGAGACCGCGATCCGGCAGACGCCGCACGAGCGCCTGGGCTCGATCGGCCTGCGCCCGGTCGGCCGCGCGAACGAGTTCGCCGAGGAGATCCATGCGCTGATGGCGAAGACGCCGCTGTTCTCGGGCCTCGACATCGAGGAGACCCGCAAGCTCGGCGCGTTCATGTACGTCTACGAGGCGCCGGCCGGCGTCACCATCATCTCCGAGGGCGAGACCGGCGACTTCATGATGCTGCTGATGCACGGCATGGTCGACGTGCTCCGCCGCAACCGCTACAACTTCCCGTCGCGGATCGCGGTGGCCCACGCGGGTCACGCACTCGGCGAGATGTCGATGTTCGACGGCGAGCCGCGATTCGCGTCCTGCGTGACGCTCGAGCCCTCGCGGATCGCGGTGCTGACCCGCGACGCGATGCTGCTGGTGCTGCACGACGAGCCGCGCCTGGGCAGCAAGATCCTGCTGAAGCTCGTCCAGCTGCTCTCGGACCGGTTGCGCCAGACCAGCGCGAAGCTGGTGTCCTATCTCGAGGCCGCGCGGGAAGCCTGAGTTCCGCCGCCGCGGCAGCGCGCGCCGGGCGTTCGACGCCTGCCCGCACCGCACCGCGCCGGGGCGGCAGCGCGCCCGTCGCCGCCCACCGGGCCGATGAGGCCGCGCCGCGACGCACCATCGCGACGCGGTGGCCGCCCGTCCGCGGGGCGATGAACACTTTGTCGACACGGCATCGACCTTGCTAGATGCGGTCTGCGCCCGCGCGGTCCGCGTCGGGCGCTCCGCAGCGAGGAGTCCCGATGCCCGACGCCGACCGCGATTCGTCCCGCACCGACTGGCACCAGCAGGAGGTCCTGCTGATCCGCGAGGTCGGGAAGCTGCTCGGCCGCAGCGTCGAACCGAACTTCGTGATCCGGCAGACCCTGCGGCTGCTGTCGGAATGGGTCGGCCTGAACCGCGGGCGCGTGTTGCTCTGGGACGCGGCCGACGAGACGCTGCGGATCCGGCACGCCTACGGTCTGACCGCGGACGAGGCGGCCCGCGGGGTGTTCGCGCGCGGCGAGGGCGTCTGCGGCGCGGTGCTGAAGACCGGCCTGCCGCGCGTGGTGCAGGACGTCGACGCCGAGCCCGAGTTCCTCGGCCGTTCGGTCGAGCGCGCCCGCCTCCCGAAGGAGACCGTGTCCTTCATCGCGGTGCCGCTGCGCGAGGGTGACCGCGTCTGCGGCGTGCTCGCCGCGCACCGGCTGCGCCTGCGCAGGCGCGCGATCAACGACGACCTCGAGCTGCTGCAGACCGTGGGCACGCTGCTCGGGCAGGTGATCCGCGTCAACGAGGAGCTGCGTCGCCGCACCGAGCGGCTGGAGACCGAGAACCGCGACCTGCGCGAACGCCTCGGCCACCAGCTGCCGAACTTCGGGATCCTCGGCGACGCGCCGGCGCTGCGCGACGCGGTCGCGCAGGCGCACCGGCTCGCCACCGGCGACCTCACCGTGCTGCTGACGGGCGAGTCCGGCACCGGCAAGGAGCTGTTCGCCCGTGCGATCCACCAGGCGAGTCCGCGCGCCGGCCGGGCCTTCGTCAAGGTGAATTGCGCCGCCGTCCCCGAGTCGCTGTTCGAGTCCGAGTTCTTCGGCCACGAACGTGGCGCGTTCACCGGCGCGGTGACCGCGCAGCCCGGCCGCTTCGAGCAGGCCGACGGCGGCACGCTGTTCCTGGACGAGGTGGGCGAGCTGCCGCTCGCGATGCAGGCGAAGCTGCTGCGCGTGCTGCAGGACCGCGTGGTGGTGCGGGTCGGCAGTCGCCGCGAGCTGCCGCTCGACGTGCGCGTGGTGGCCGCCACCAATCGCGACCTCGCCGCGGCGGTCGCGCGCGGCAGCTTCCGCCTCGACCTGTACTACCGCCTCTCGGTGCTGCCGCTGAAGCTGCCGCCGCTGCGCGAGCGCGTGCAGGACGTGCCGATGCTGGTCCGCCACTACGCGCACGAGGCCTGCCTCGCGTGGTCGCGCGAGCCGGTGCAGTTCAGCGAGCCGGCGATGCGGCTGCTGCAGGCCCATCCGTGGCCGGGCAACGTCAGACAGCTGCAGAGCGTCGCGATGCGGCTGGTGCTGATGTGCCCGGGCGCGCTGGTCGACGCGGCGAGCGTCGCCGCTCAGCTCGCCGCCGAGCCCGACGTGTCGGCCGACCCGGCGCCCGAGGTCGAGTCGCGGATCGTGCCCGCCGCGGCCGCGATGCCCGCGGTCGCGGGGGCCGGCGCGGGCGCGGAGCTGGTGCGGCCGTACGCCCCGGTCACGAGTTCCGATGCGGACCGGGTGCGGGAGGCGCTCGCGCGGGCCGGCGGCAACCGTTCGCGGGCCGCGCAGCTGCTCGGGATGACGCGCAGGCAGTTCACCTACCGGCTGGAGAAGCTCGCGTCGGTCGGCCGCGCAGTGTGAACAATCCGTCCGCCTGTTGAACACTTTGTGCAGCGGCGGCCGGTTTGTCGCCGTCCGAGGGCGCGTCGGAGGCCCCGGCGGGGCCGCGCGGTACGCGGCGGGCCGGCCGACGCGGTCGGTGGCACGCGGCTTGCAAGACACGGTCATCCCAGCCCACCCCATACGAGGACGTCCAGATGGCAGCAGTGCCCCAGACCACCGTGGTCGAGACCGAGTTCGTCAAGCCGATCGACGCCGCCGGCCTCGCCGCCTTCGCCGAGAAGGGCCGCAACAACCCGAACGCCCGGGGCACGGTGAAGAGCCGCACCGTGTACGACGGCCAGTTCCGCTCGCTGACCTATGTCGGCCACCACGAGCCGGTCGTCGTCGACGAGCCGCCCCACCTGTTCGGCCAGGACACCGCGCCCGCACCGTCCGAGATCCTGCTGTCCGCCCTCGGCGGCTGCCTGTGCGTCGGCGTGCACGCCGTGGCCACGCACAAGGGCGTGAAGATCCGCTCGATGGAGGTCCTGCTCGAGGGCGACATCGGCAACCCGGCCGCCTGGGGGGCCGGCGGCGCGCAGAAGGCGCCCGGCCAGATGGGCTTCCAGGCCCTGCGCGCCCGGATCCTGCTCGACGCCGATGCGCCGCGCGAGGTGCTCGAGGCGATCGTGAAGGAGGCCGACTACGCGTCGCCGATGGCCAACTGCTACCGCAACCCGATCCCGACCGAGGTCGTGCTCGGCTGACGCAGGAGATCCTCGACATGGGTGCCATCGATCCCTCGCTCGCCTTCGCCGATCCGGCGCTGCTCGCCGCCACCGTCGAGCGCGAGCTCGATCCGCTGGTCCATCGCATCGACCGCGACGGGGTCTACCCGGCCGCGGCGCTGCGGGCGCTCGGTGCGCAGGGCGCGTTCCGCCGACACCTCGCCACGCAGCGCCCCGACGGCGAGCGCGACCTGCCGGGCGCGATCGATGCGCTCGCGGCGATCGGCCGCAGCTGCGGCTCGAGCGCGTTCATGGGCTGGTGCCAGGACGCCTGCGCCTGGTACGTCGAACACGGCGCGTCCGAGACGCTGCGGCGCGAGCTGCTGCCGAAGCTCGCGAGCGGCGAGGTGCTCGGCGGCACCGGCATGTCGAACCCGATGAAGTACTTCGCATCGATCGAGCGGCTGGCGCTCCGGGGCATCAAGGTGCCCGGCGGCTGGCGGGTGTCGGGCCATCTGCCGTGGGTGTCGAACCTCGGCCCCGATCACGTGTTCGGCACCGCGTTCATGCCCCTGCAGGCCGACGGCACGCCGCGACCGGGCACGGGCGTCGAGGTGATGGCGCTGGTCCGCTGCGACTGGCCGGGCCTGCGGCTCGACGCCGTGCCGCCCTTCCTCGCGATGGACGGCACCGGCACCTACGCGCTCGCGTTCGACGAGGTCTTCGTGCCCGACGACCACATCCTCGCCGACCCGATCGGCCCGTGGCTGAAGACCATCCGCAACGGGTTCGTGCTGCTGCAGGTCGGCATCGGCGCCGGCATCGTCCAGGGCTGCGTCGAGCTGATGCGCGAGTCGAACCTGCGCCTCGGCCACGTCAACGGCTTCCTCGAGGACGGCCCGGACCAGGTGGAGGACGAACTCGGCGCGCTCGTCGAGCGCGTGCGCGTGCTGTCGCGCTCGGTGCTCGACCCGGCCGACGCGCGCTTCGCGGAGGTCCTGGCCGCCAGGCTCGCCGCCTCCGAGCTGACCCTGCGCGCGACCCAGTCCGCGATGCTGCACACCGGCGCGCTCGGCTATGCGCTGTCCTCGCCCGCGCAGCGCCGGCTGCGCGAGGGCTATTTCGTCGCGATCGTCACGCCGGCGATCAAGCACCTGCGCAAGGAGCTCGACCGGCTGATGGCCGCGGGCGTGCGCTGACCCCACGGAGGACCGGGCGATGACCGATCGTGCGCGGGCGTTGCGCCGCTGGCTCTGCGAGGCCTGCGGCCTGATCTACGACGAGGCGAAGGGCGATCCCGACTCGGGTCTCGCGCCCGGCACGCGCTTCGAGGACATCCCCGAGGACTGGCGCTGCCCGGTCTGCGGCGTCGGCAAGGCCGACTTCCGGCCGATCGAGCCGTCCAGGGGTCCGGCCCGCGCCGCGGCCGTCGCACCCCGCGCGCCGGACTCGCGCGGCGAAGGCGTGGTCATCGTCGGCGCCGGCACCGCGGGCTGGAGCACGGCGCGCGCGCTGCGCGACGTGGGCTTCGCGGGATCGGTCACGATCGTGACGGCCTGCGACGGCGCCCTCTATCCGAAGCCCACGCTGTCGGTCGCGCTCGCCAAGGGCCTGTCGCCCGCGGCGATCGTCGAACGACCGGGGCCCGAGCTCGCGGCCGAGCTGGGCGTGCGGCTGCTGGCGCGTGCGTGGGCGCTCGAGCTCGACGTCGTCCGACGCCGGCTGCTGACCACCCGCGGGTCGCTGCGGTTCTCGAGACTCGTGCTGGCCACCGGCGCGCGCGCGCGCCGCCCGACGCTGCCGGGTGCGGGCGCGGCGCGCCTGCTCGCGGTCAACGACCTCGCCGCCTACGCGGCGTTGCGCACCGCCTTCGATGCCGCCCGTGTGCGGGCGGCGACCGAGGGCCGGGCGCCGCGGGTGGCGATCGTCGGCGCCGGCCTCGTGGGCTGCGAACTCGCCGACGACTTCGCCGGCGCGGGTGCCGAGGTCGCGCTGCTCGAGGCGCGCGCGCTGCCCCTCGCCGACCGGCTCGACCCGCCGACCGCGATCCGCCTGCGCGACGCGCTGCGCGGGCGGGGCGTGCGGTTCTCCGGCGGCGCGACGATCCGCGAGGTGCTGGTGCCCGCGGGCGCGGCGGCCGGCGACGCACAGGTCGGCCTGATCTGGCAGGACGTGTCCGGCGGCTCGCATGCCGGCCGCTTCGACCTCGGCCTGGCGGCCGTGGGCGTCGAGCCCGAGACGCGGCTCGCCCGGCGCGCGGGGCTGACGGTCCGCAAGGGGATCGTGGTCGACGTCGCGACACTGGCCTGCGTGCCCGAGCGGGTCTGGGCGCTGGGCGACTGCGCCGAGGTCGACGGCCGCGTCGGCGGTACCGTCGAGCCGATCCTGCGGCAGGCGCGGACCATCGCCGGCGCGATCGCCGGCCGGCCCGAGCGCTTCGTGCCTCGGCCGCCGGTCTGGGTCGTCAAGACGCCGAGCCTGCCGCTGACGCTGCGGCCTTCGCCGGTCGAGGCGGGGCTCGCCTGAGGTGGCCGCCCCGCGCGTGCTGCACGCGTTCCCGCCATCGGGCAACTGCCAGCGGGTCCGCGTGTTCCTGTCGATGCTCGGCCTGCCGTTCGAGGAGCGCCTCGTCGACATCCGGTGCGGCGACCAGCGTTCGCCCGCCTTCCTCGCGCTGAACCCGTCGGGCCTGGTGCCGGTGCTGGAGGAGGACGGGCGCGTGCTGCACGACAGCCATGCGATCCTCGTGTGGCTGGCCGCGCGATACGGCGGCGAGCGCTGGTGGCCGACGGATCCGTGGGCGCTCGCGCAGCGGATGCGCTGGCTCGCGTTCTCGGCGAACGAGATCCACCACGGCCCGAACATGCTGCGCCGTCATCATCGGCTGGGCACGCCGATCGATGTCGAGCTGACGACGCGACGCACGCTCGACGCGATGGCGATCCTCGAGGCGCGGCTCGCCGAGCGCGAGTGGCTCGAGGGGGATTCGCTGTCGATCGCGGACGTCGCGGTCTATCCGTACGTCGAGGCGCTGCCGGATGCGAAGCTGTCGCTGGCGGCGTGGCCGGCGGTCCGCTCGTGGCTGGAGCGGATCGCCGCATCGCCAGGGTACGTCGGGATGCCGTCGCCCCTGCCTCGTTGATCCCGGTCCGGGCCTTCGCTCCACGGTCTTGCGCGTGTGGGGGGGCGCGTCGCTCCGCACACCGCCGCGACGCGACCCGCCCCCGATCGGCTTCAGTTCGACGGGAACCCGCTCTCGATCGGCAGCCCCGGCTCCCGGGACCATTCGTTCCAGGACCCGAAGTACATCCGCACGTCCGAGAACCCCGCCTCCTTCAGCGCGACGAACGTGTTCGAGGCCCGAGCCCCCTTGAAGCAGTACAGGTAGACCGTGTCCTTCGGCGAGATCCCCGCCGTCCGGCACTCCGCCAGGATCTCCGCCGGGCTCTTGAACACCGGCCCCTGCGCCGACGGCTTCATGAACCGGTACCACTCGATCCACTTCGCCCCCGGGATCCGGCCCTTGCGCGGCGCGAAGTCGCGGCCGTACGGGGACGAGCTCTCGCCGATCCACTCGTCGACGTCGCGGACGTCGAGCAGCATCACGTCGCTGTCGAGCGCCTTCAGCATCTCGTCCTTCGTCACCATCATGGACGCGGTGGCCTCGGGCATCGGGAAGGTCGCGGGCGCGGGCGAGACCGGCGCGGTGTCGACCGGCAGGCCCGCGGCCTTCCAGCCGGCGAGCCCGCCGTGCAGGATCCGCACCTTCGGGTACTTCAGCCACGACAGCAGGAAGTAGCCGCGGCACGACTGGCCGAAGCCGCTGTTCATCGACTCCTCGTAGAGCACCGCGGTCTCGGCGCCCGACAGGCCCACCGCGCCGAAGCTCTCGGCGAAGGACTGGCCGAGCTCGCCGAGGCCCTCGGCGGTCGAGGTCGCGAGGAAGGTGAAGATCTCGCGCAGGTTCACCGCGCCGGGCAGGTGACCGGACGCATAGGCCTCGGGATCGCGGGTATCGATCAGGACGACCGGCTCGGACTTCATCAGCGCGTCGAGCTCGGCGGGAGAGATCAGCACGGGGTCGGACATGGCGGTGCTCCTGGCTTCGTTGAGGGGAAGGGGGACGAGCCCGCTTCGCAAGCGACATGCCACCGTGCGGCCGTGCCCGCCCCCCGTGCGCGTCGGTGACGGTCGCGTGAAGCGCCTCGCGCCGCGCGACCCGTCGCGGTGCGTCACGACCGTGGACCCTCGCGCGCGGTGCGCGCCCCGCCCCGATGCGGCGCTGGAGACCCCGCGACGCGCGGGGGTGCTGCGCGCGCCGCCGTGCCGCGGGCGGACGCGGTGCGCGCCGGCCGATGTCCGCTGTGTCGCCAAAGCGTTCACATTGGCCGGACAGCCGGTGGACAGGCCGCGACGGCCGCGGTCGCGACCGCGATGGCACGCCGCTTGCAAGCGTGGCTCACCCTCGCCTCCACACACGCCATGAGCAACGTCTTCCGCCCCTACGACGCCTATCGGCGACTCGGCCACGCGTGCGACCGCTGCGGTGTCGTGCACGAGGCCGGCAGCGATCCGCATGCCGAGACCGCGAACGATGCCGGCCCGGTCGACGCCGAGCGACTGTCGCACGACGTCGTCGAGACCGCGCTGGTCCGTGCGCTGTTCCCGAACGACGCGCTGCGTCGTCGCTTCATCCGCGCCGTGGGCGTGAACGCCGCGCGCGCCGCGATCGCGTCGGCGCTGCCGCTGGGCGCGCTGCAGGCGATGGCGCAGGACAAGGGCAAGCTCGAGAAGACCGAGCTGAAGGTCGGCTTCATCCCGATCACCTGCGCGACGCCGCTCATCATGGCCGACCCGCTCGGCTTCTACAAACGGCAGGGCCTGAACGTCTCGCTGCAGAAGACGGCGGGCTGGGCGCTGGTCCGCGACCGGATGATCAACAAGGAGTACGACGCGTCGCACTTCCTGTCGCCGATGCCGGTGGCGATCTCGATGGGCCTGGGCTCGGTCGCCTCGCCGATGCGCGTGGCCACCGTGCAGAACATCAACGGCCAGGCGATCACGCTCAGCGTGAAGCACAAGGACAAGCGCGACCCGAAGCAGTGGAAGGGGTTCCGCTTCGCGATCCCCTTCGAGTATTCGATCCACAACTTCCTGCTGCGCTACTACCTCGCCGAGAACGGTCTCGATCCCGACAAGGACGTGCAGCTGCGCGTGACGCCGCCGGCCGAGATGGTCGCGAACCTGCGCGCCGGCAACATCGACGGCTTCCTCGGGCCGGATCCGTTCAACCAGCGCGCGGTCTTCGACGAGGTGGGCTTCATCCACATCCTGTCGAAGGAGATCTGGGACGGCCATCCGTGCTGCGCCTTCGGCACCTCCGAGGCCTTCATCAAGGAGAATCCGAACACCTTCGCCGCGCTCTACCGCGCGGTGCTCGAGGCCGCCGCGATGGCGCGCGACCCGAAGAACCGCCCGCTGATCGCGAAGGTGATCTCTCCGGCCGCCTACCTCAACCAGCCCGAGACCATCGTCGAGCAGGTGCTCACCGGGCGCTTCGCCGACGGCCTGGGCGGCGTGCAGAACGTGCCGACCCGCACCGACTTCGACCCGTTCCCCTGGCAGTCGATGGCGGTCTGGATGCTGACCCAGATGAAGCGCTGGGGCTACATCAAGGGCGACGTCGCCTACAAGGACGTCGCCGAGCAGGTCTTCCTCGCCACCGACGCGCGCAAGCGGATGAAGGAGCTCGACCAGAAGGCGCCCGACACCGCGTACCGCAGGTTCAAGGTGATGGGCAAGGAGTTCGACCCGAACCAGCCGCAGCAGTACGTCGACTCCTTCGCGATCAAGCGCACCTGAGCCGGTCACCGCGATGAACGCCGAACGTTCGATGAACCTGCGCGCAGCGGTGCTGTCGCTGCTGCTGCTCGCGGTCCTGCTCGGTGCCTGGCACCTCGCCACCGCGCCCTCGGGCGCGGCGGCCGGCGGCGGCGAGGCCGACGAGTACGCGAAGCTGATGGGCAAGGCCTCGTCGGCCGCGAAGTCCGACGGCCTGCCCACGCTCGCGCAGATGGGCGAGACCTTCGCGAAGCACCTGTCGGCGCCGTTCTACGACAACGGCCCGAACGACAAGGGCATCGGCATCCAGCTCGCGCACTCGCTCGCGCGCGTCGGGGCCGGCTACCTGCTCGCGGCGATCGTCGCGATCCCGGTGGGCTTCATGATCGGGATGTCGCCGCTGCTCTACCGGGCGCTGAACCCCTTCATCCAGGTGCTCAAGCCGATCTCGCCGCTCGCCTGGATGCCGATCGCGCTCTACACCATCAAGGACTCGGCGGCCTCGGGGATCTTCGTCATCTTCATCTGCTCGATCTGGCCGATGCTGATCAACACCGCGTTCGGCGTGGCCGCGGTCCGCCGCGACTGGCTGAACGTCGCGCGCACGCTCGAGGTCGGGCCGTTCCGGCGCGCCTTCGAGGTGATCCTGCCGGCCGCGGCGCCCACGATCCTCACCGGCATGCGGATCTCGATGGGCATCGCGTGGCTGGTGATCGTCGCCGCCGAGATGCTGGTGGGCGGCACCGGCGTCGGCTACTTCGTCTGGAACGAATGGAACAACCTGTCGCTCACCAACGTGATCTTCGCGATCCTGCTGATCGGCGTCGTGGGGATGCTGCTGGACCTGATGTTCGCGGGCCTGCAGAAGGCCGTGACCTGGAAGGAATGAGGCGATGAGCGACGCATTCCTGCGGGTCGAGGGGCTCGCCAAGACCTTCCCCTCGTCGCGCGGCGAGCTGACCGTCTTCGACAAGGTCGACTTCGGCATCGCCCGGGGCGAGTTCGTCTGCATCATCGGCCACTCGGGCTGCGGCAAGACGACCATCCTCAACGTGCTGGCCGGCCTCGAGCAGCCGTCGAAGGGCTACGTGTTCATGGACGGCCGCGAGGTCTCGGGCCCCGGGCTCGAGCGCGGCGTGGTGTTCCAGGGGCATGCGCTGATGCCCTGGCTCACCGTGCTCGGCAACGTGTCGTTCGCGATCCGCTCGCGCTGGCCGCAGTGGGCGCGCGCGAAGGTCGAGGCGCATGCGCGTCGCTTCATCGAGCTGGTGGGGCTGGCGGGTGCCGAGCACAAGAAGCCCTCGGAGCTGTCGGGCGGCATGAAGCAGCGGGTCGGCATCGCGCGAGCGTTCGCGATCGAGCCGAAGATGCTGCTGCTCGACGAGCCCTTCGGCGCACTCGACGCGCTGACCCGCGGCGTGATCCAGGACGAGCTGCTGAAGATCGTTCAGGCCACGCACCAGACGGTCTTCATGATCACGCACGACGTCGACGAGGCGATCCTGCTCGCGGATCGGATCCTGCTGATGAGCAACGGACCGAACGCGCGGATCGCCGAGATCGTCCGCAACACCATGCCGCGCGACCGCACGCGGCTGACGATCCACCACGACCCGCAGTTCTACCGGATCCGCAACCACCTGGTGGACTTCCTGGTCCACCGCTCGAAGCTGATCCAGCAGGGCGGCGTCGACACCGCCTCCGGCGCGTCCGGCGGCCCGGTCGAGGTCTCGCCGGGCCTCGAGTCCGACGAGCCGGCGTCGCCGCCCGCGGTCGCGCCGGTCGCGCAGCTGCGCGTGGTCGGCTGACCGCTGTCCCCTTCCCCAAACGAGGAGCACCGAAGAGATGGATCGCACCGACGTCACCCGCAGGATCGTGGAGACCAAGGTCCGCAAGGGCATCAAGTGGGCCGACGTGGCCAAGGCCGTCGGCGAGAGCAAGGAATGGGTCACCGCCGGCTGCCTCGGCCAGATGACCTTCACGAAGCAGCAGGCCGACACCGTCGGCGACATCTTCGGCCTGGACGAGGACGAGATCGCCTGGCTGCAGGTCGTGCCCTACAAGGGCTCGCTGCCGACCGCGGTGCCCACCGACCCGCTGATCTACCGCTGGTACGAGATCGTCAGCGTCTACGGCATGACGATCAAGGAGCTGATCCACGAGGAGTTCGGCGACGGGATCATGTCGGCGATCGACTTCTCGATGGACATCACCCGCGAGCCCGACCCGAAGGGCGATCGCGTCCACGTGGTGCTGTCGGGCAAGTTCCTGCCCTACAAGACCTACTGACCGGGCGTTCGAGGCCGGCCTGCCGACGCGCGCCGCGGCGGGGCCGGCCCCGCCCGGCGGGCGCCGACGCCGCCCGTGCGATGATCGCGCACCTCGCCGAGCTCGAGGCGGCGCTGTCCTTCGACGTGCCGGACGAGCGCGGGGTGGACCTCTGGACCCTGTTCGGTGGCGCGGCGCACGCGGCCGTCGCCGGGAGCCCGCGTTGAAGAAGACCCTGCTGCTGATCAACCCGAACACCTCGTCGTCGGTCACCGAGCTGATGGCCGGCGTGATGCGCCCCATGCTGGGCGACGACGTCGAGCTGGTGCCGGTCACCGCGCGCTTCGGCGCGTCCTACATCGCGTCCGAGACCGCGTACGCGATCGCCGGGCATGCGGTGCTCGACGCCTGGGCGGCGTTCGTCGACGGCGGCGGCCGCTGTGATGCGATCTGCATCGGCTGCTTCGGCGATCCCGGCGTGGCCGCGCTGCGCGAGCTCGCCGGCGTGCCGGTGATGGGGCTGGCCGAGGCCGCCCTCGTCGAGGCGGCCGCGCGCGGCGTGCATGCGATCGTCACCGGCGGCGCCGCATGGAAGCCGATGCTCGAGCGTTTCGCCGCGGCCAACGGGCTGCAGACCGGCCTGCAGGGCATCCACGTCGTCGAGAAGAGCGGCGTGGAACTGATGAACCTGCCCGACGGCGGCGCGGCCGAGATCCTGGGCGCGCTGCAGGCCGCGATCGCACCCGGCACCGCGGCGCTGGTGATCGGCGGCGCGGCGCTCGGTGGCATCGCCCAGCGCGTCGCCCCGCAGGTGCCGGTCGCGGTGATCGACAGCGTTCAGGCGGGCGCGCGCTGGGCGGTCTCGACGCTGCGCGAGGGTGCGCGCGTCGAGGTCTCGCGCGACGCGGGCGTGCGCTGGAGCGGCCTCTCCGCAGAGCTCTCGCGCGGGCTCGCCGGCTGAGGCGGCCCGCCCGCCGACGCGCCCGGGGGGCGACCGGCGACGGGACCCGCCGGCCGCCCGCGCAGCGGGTCAGCCCTTCGAGCGCCCCTTCTCCCAGAGCACGTCGGTGCCGCCTGCATGCCGGTTCAGCACGCGCGCCAGCACGAACAGCAGGTCCGACAGCCGGTTCAGGTACTGGCGGCACAGCGGCCGCACCGGCTCGGCCGCGCCGAGCGACACCACCGCGCGCTCGGCGCGCCGGCAGACCGTGCGGGAGACGTGCGCGAGCGCGGCCGCGCGCGAGCCGCCGGGCAGGATGAACTCCTGCAGCCGCGGCAGCGTCGCGTTGTGCTTCGCGAGGAGCGCGTCGAGCCGCGCGACCTGCGCGTCGGCGAGGTTCTCGAAGCCGGGGATGCACAGCTCCCCGCCGAGGTCGAAGAGGTCGTGCTGGATGTCGAGCAGCTCGCCGCGGACGTCGTCGGGCAGCGGCTCGCACAGCAGCACGCCGATCGTCGAGTTGAGCTCGTCGACCTCGCCCATCGCGGCGACGCGAAGACTGTCCTTGGGGGTGCGGCTGCCGTCGCCGAGTCCGGTCGTGCCGTCGTCGCCGGTTCGTGTCGCGATCTGGGTGAGGCGGTGGCCCATCCGTGTGTCCGATGCATCAGGAGGTTCCGGATTCTAAGGCTCTTCCTGAGGGGGCCTCGCCACGGCCGCGCTTGGAACGTATCTTGCTCGGACCCGGGGCCCGCCCGTCCGTGCACCGAAGCGGAGCGGCTCCTGGCACTTTCTCGATCTATTCCAACGGAGAGCCCTGAATGAAATTCGCCCCCCTGGTCGCCGCGGGCCTGATCGCCGCGTCGGGCAGCGCCCTCGCCGCCGACTTCAGCGACACCTGGATCGCCTACCGCCGTTCGAACTCGTACACCGAGCCGGCCATCGCCAAGGACGTTCCGAAGAACATCTATACCCTCGGCCACTTCAGCGGCTACAAGTACGGCACGAACTTCTTCGCCGTCGACCTGCTGCGCTCGCTCGAGAACGATCCGGCCAACCGCAACAGCACCAGCCAGGCCCAGGAGCTCTACGCGGTCTTCCGCAGCTCGCTGTCGTCGGCGAAGACGATGGGCATGAAGTACGACCTCGGCCCGGTGAAGGACGTCTCGCTGACCTTCGGCTTCGACGCCGGCGCCAAGGACACGGCCTTCGCGCCGAAGCCCCTGAAGCTGCTGATCGGCCCGACCGTCAACCTCGGCCTGCCGATGGGCTTCCTGGACCTGAGCCTGCTGGCCTACAACGAGACCAACAACAACGGCATCGTCGGTCGCAAGGTCCAGTTCGACACGACCTACCAGCTCGGCGCGACCTGGGGCATGTTCTTCAACCTGGGCGCCCCGGCGAAGTTCACCGGCTTCCTGTCGTACACCGGCGCCAAGGGCAAGGACGGCTTCGGTGCCGAGACGGTCGGCGAGACCCTGATGCGCGCGTCGCTGCAGTGGGACGTCGGCACGCTGGCCGGCCTGAACAAGGGCACGGTCTTCGCCGGCATCGGCTACGAGTACTGGAAGAACAAGTTCGGCAATCCGTCGAGCACGCCGGGCTCGAAGACCTCGGCCCCGGTGCTGATCGCAGAATGGCACTTCTGACCGTCGCGGCCGCGCCCCCGCGCGGCTGACCGTACGGTTGCACGACGGCCCGCTCGCGCGGGCCGTCGTCGTTCAGGGCCGTCCGTCGCGGCGGGTCGTCGTCCTGGAGGCTCGAGCAGGTCCTCTCGGCGACCGCGACCGCATCCTCGTGCAGCCGCGGGTCAGTCGCGCGACCAGAACCCGTCGTGGACCGCCGCGGCCTCGTCCTCGAGCAGGGGACCGACCACGGTCACCTCGCGCTGGCCACGCGCGAAGACCTCGCGGCAGGGCAGGTCGAGCGTGGGGTTCTCCGGGTGGTTCCCGGTCATCGCGCGCAGCCGGGTCTCGGACAGGCCGTAGACCACCCGCGACAGACCGGCCCAGTAGGCCGCGCCCGCGCACATCGCGCAGGGCTCGGCGCTGGTGACGAGCGCGCCGCCGGCGAGCCGCGCGGTGCCGTGCGCGGCCGCGGCGAGCCGCACCGCGAGCGTCTCGGCGTGTGCGGTCGGATCCTCGCCCGCGGCCGACGCGTTGCCCGCGCGCGCGAGCACGGTCCCGTCGGCGGCGAGCACCAGCGCGCCGAACGGATGACGGCCGCCGGCACGCGCCGTGGCCGACAGCGCGATCGCCTCGCGCAGCGCGGCGCGGTCGGTGTCCGAGGCGCTCACGACGCGTTCTGGCCGCGGTGCGCCCAGCCGGTGGTGTGCCGCTCGATCCACGAGAACAGCTCGTACATCGCCATCGCCATCGCGCCGATCACCACCAGGCCCGCGAAGGCGAGCGGCATCCTCGCCTGCGAGCCGGCCGACAGCAGCAGCTGTCCGATGCCGTCGTTCGACGCGCTCATCTCCGAGACCGTGGTGCCGACGAAGGCGAGGGTGATCGCCACCTTCAGCGACGCGAAGAAGTAGGGCATGGAACGCGGCAGCCCGACCTTCAGCAGCACGTCGAGGCGCTTCGCGCCCAGCACGCGCAGCACGTCCTCGAGCTCGGGCTCCAGCGTCGCCAGGCCGGTCGCGATGTTGACCATGATCGGGAAGAACGAGATCAGGAACGCGGTGAGGATCGCGGGCCCCGCGCCGATGCCGAACCAGACGACGAGGATCGGGACGAGCGCCGCCTTCGGCACCGAGTTGAAGGCGGTGAGCAGCGGGTAGGCGGCCGAGTAGGCGAACCGCGACGAGCCGATCACGAAGCCGAGCACCACGCCCACCACGATCGAGATCGCGAAGCCGACCATCGTCGTCCAGAACGTGCGCCACGCGTTCGACAGGATGGGCCCGGCGTACTCCACCAGCGCGACCGCGATCGCCGACGGCGACGGCAGGATGTAGTCGCTGATCGAGAAGAGCCGGCAGATCAGCTCCCAGACGACCAGGATCGCAGCGAGCAGGATCAGCGGCGCGAAGCGCTCGGAGACACGGGAGGCCATGGCGCGCTCAGCTCTTGCGGATGGAGCCGATCCGCTCGCGCAGCTCGTGCACGAGGGCGGTGAAGGGCTCGGTGTAGGTGATCTCGAGGTCGCGCGGCCGCGGCAGCGGGACCTCGCGCCTGGCGAGGATGCGGCCGGGCCGCTTGCTCATCACGTAGACGGTGTCGGCGAGGTAGACCGCCTCGCGCAGGTCGTGGGTGACCAGGATCACGTTGAACCGCTGCGCGGTCCAGAGGTCGCGCAGCACGTTCCACAGCTCCTCGCGGGTGAACGCGTCGAGCGCGCCGAAGGGCTCGTCGAGCAGCAGCATCTTCGGCTCGTGGATCAGCGCGCGGCAGATCGACGCGCGCTGCTGCATGCCGCCCGACAGCTGCCACGGGAACTTGTCCTCGTAGCCCTGCAGGCCGACCGTGGCGAGCAGCCTGCGCGCGCGCTCGGCGTATTCCTCGCGCTTCCTCTTGAAGCTCGACCGGTAGGGCTCGACGATCTCCAGCGGCAGCAGCACGTTGTCGAGCGTGGTCCGCCAGGGCAGCAGGGTCGGCGCCTGGAAGGCCATGCCGACGATCTTCAGCGGGCCGGTCACGGGCTGCCCGGCGATCGAGACGCTGCCCTTGGTCGGGCGCTTCAGGCCCGTCGCGAGCTTCATGAAGGTCGACTTGCCGCACCCCGAGGGCCCGACGATCGCGATGAACTCGCCGTCCTTCGTCTGCAGCGAGATGTCCTCGACCGCGAACTCGCTGCGCGCGGCGAGCTCGTCGTTGTAGGCGAGCCAGACGTCCTTGAAGTCGACGAAGTTCGGGGCGGCGGCGCTCATCGCGGGTCCGTCGTCACTTGCCGAAGATGTTGCGCTGGTCCTTCGGCGGCAGCAGGCCGGTGACGAAGATGCGGTCCGGCTGGATCCGCTCCTTCAGGCCGAACGCATCGTTGACCTGGGAGGCCATCAGCGCCAGACGCGGCGGGCTGATGTCGCCGAAACCCTCGGCCTTCGCGTCTGCGGTGACCACGCTGCCGGCCATCGCGAGCTTCAGGCGCCGGGTCTCGAGCGCGACGTCGATCAGCGCGTCGCGCTCCTTGACCGACGCGATCGCGGCGTTCGGGTCGGCGATCACGTCCTTCACGCCCCGGGTGAACGCGCGCAGGAAGGCCTTCACGGCCTCGGGGTTCCTCTTCAGGAACTCCTCGGAGGCGATCACCACGTTGCCGTAGAGCTTCACGCCGAACTGCGGGTACGGGAGGATCACGATGTCCTCGTCCTTCACGCCGCGCGCGTTCAGGTTCAGCAGCGAGGTGAAGTAGAAGCCGGTGATCGCGTCGATGTCGCCGCGCACCAGCATCGTCTCGCGAAGCGGCGGGTCCATCGCGGTCCAGCTGATCTTCGCGAGGTCGATGCCGTTGGCCTTCGCGAAGATCGGGAACGCCTTGCGGCCCGCGTCGAAGACCGGCGCGCCGAGCTTCTTGCCGACCAGATCCGCCGGCGTCTTGATGCCCGACTTCTTCAGCGCCAGCACCGCGGCCGGCGTGTTGTTGTAGACCATCATCACCGCGACCGGCTTCTGCGGTGCGGCAGGGTTGTTGCCCCAGAACTCCATCAGCGCCGCCATGTCGGCGAAGCCCATGTCGTAGGTGCCGGTGGCCACGCGGGTGACGGTGCCGCCCGAGCCGTTGCCGGCGTCGATGGTCACGTCGAGCTTCTCGTCCTTGAAGTAGCCCTTCTTCGCGGGCAGCGTGAAGAGTGCCGCCGGGCCCTCGAAGCGCCAGTCGAGCTGGAACTTGATCTTCGTCTCCTGCGCGGAGACGGGCGTGGAGACGGCGAGGCCCGCGCCGAGCGCGAGGGCGGCCGAGACCTGGGCGGCCAGACGGCGGGCGGGCGAGAAGCGGGCGGGCATCGGGAACTCTCCTGGATGGGGGCAGGCCGCGAGGGCGTCGGGGGGCGACGGCGGCATCGGGGCGGACGGCGGAGCGTGGCTGCAAGTCCCGTGCCGGCGCCGATTCTACGGGCGGTCGCACCGTCCGGGGGCGACGGTGCACGCGGGCGGGGCGCGAGCGTGTCGGAACGACGCGATCGGCGCCCGCCGCGGGACGGACTCAGCGCCGGACGTGCGCCGCGGTGTGCGCGCCGAGCGCCGGCGCCGGCCCGCGGATCGTCGGCCGCTCGCCGTCGAAGGACAGCGGCAGCGCGGTCAGCGTGAAGCCGGTGCCGGGCACCGGCTGCAGCAGGCCGAGCGCGGCCACCTGCGGCTGTGCCATCGCCTCGGGCACGCTGTGGATCGGGGCACAGGGCACGCCGGCCGCCTCGAAGGCCGCCAGCCAGTCGGCCCGCGGCCGCGTCGCGAGCACCGCGCGGACCTGCGCGAGCAGCTCGGCCTTGTTCGCGAGGCGGTCGCGGTTGCTTCGGAAGCGCGGATCGCCCGGCCAGTCGGGCCGGCCGGCCACCTGCGCGAACTTCGCGAACAGCCGGTCGTTGCCCACGCAGAGCAGGAACGGGCCGTCGGCGCCGTCGAAGGCCTCGTAGGGCACGAAGCCCGGGTGGCCCGACGGATGCCGTTCGGGCAGCCGGCCCTCGTTGCGGAACGCGTCGCTCTTCTGCGCGATCCACGACAGCGCGGTCTCGGCGAGCGATCCCTGGACGATGCCGCCGCGACCGGTGAGGGTGCGCCGGTGGATCAGCGACAGCGCACCGATCACGATCCACATGCCGGTGCCCTGGTCGCAGATCGACGCGCCGCTGCGCACCGGCGGGCCGTCGGGCTCGCCGCTGATGCTCGAGAGCCCGCTCCAGGCCTGCAGCAGCGGCTCGTAGCCGGGTCGCATCGCGAGCGGCCCGGCGTGCCCGAAGGCCGACATCCCGCAGTAGACGAGTCGCGGGTGGCGCGCGCACAGCGTCGGGCCGTCCAGGCCGAGCGACTCGGGCACGCCGGGCCGCAGGTTGTGGACCAGCACGTCGGCGCCGGCCACGATCGCGTCGAGCGCGGCGAGCCCGTCGTCGGTCTTCAGGTCGATCACCACCGACTGCTTGCCGCGGTTGAAGACCTGGAACGCGAGCGAGTCGCCGCCGGCGAACGGCGGGCCCATCTGCCGTGCGTCGTCGCCCACCTCGGGCCGCTCGATCTTGATCACCTCGGCGCCGAGGTCCGCGAAGATCGCGCCGGCGAACGGGCCGGCCAGCACCTGGCCCAGCTCGACGACGACGAGTCCCGCCAGGGGTCCGTGCGCGGCCATCGTCACTCCACCTCGATCTTCGCCTGCGCGACGACGCGCTTCCACTTCGCGATCTCGGCGTCGACGAAGGCGGCGAGCTGCTGCGGCGTGCCGGTCGCCCATTCGGTGCCGGCGCCGACCTTCGCGCGGAACTCCGGCGCGCGCACCACCTCGTTGGTCTTCGCGTTGAGCGCCGCGACGATCGGCTCGGGCGTGCCCGCCGGCAGGAACATCGCGAACCACGCGACCATCTCGTAGCCGGGCAGGCCCGACTCGGCGACCGTCGGCAGGTCGGGCGTGGCGGACGCGCGCTGCAGGCCGGTCACCGCGATCGCGCGTACGCGCCCGCCCTGCACCTGCGGGATCGCGGTGCCGGCGTCGCAGAACATCACCTGGACCTGGCCCGCGGCGAGGTCGGCGATCGCCTGCGGATTGCCCTTGTACGAGACGTTGGTCAGGTCGACGCCGGCCATCGTCTTGAACATCTCGCCGGCCACGCGCGAGGACGCGCTGCCGCTCGAGAAGTTGAGCTTCCCGGGGTTCGCCTTCGCGTGGGCGACGAGCTCGGGCACCGACTTCACCGGCAGCGAGGGATGCACCAGCACCAGCAGCGGTGCCGTGCCCAGCAGCGTGACCGGCGCGAAGTCCTTCACCGGGTCGTAGGGCAGCTTGCGGCGCAGCGCCGGGTTCGACGCGTGCGTGCTGTTCGAGGTGACGAAGACGGTGTAGCCGTCGGGCTTCGAACGGGCGGCGGCCTCGGCCGCGATGCTGCCGTCGGCGCCGGGCTTGTTGTCGACGATCACCGGCTGGCCGAGCACGGCGGACAGCCGCTCGCCGAGCAGCCGCGCGGCGACGTCGGTGCCGCTGCCGGCGGGGAAGGGGACGATGAAGCGGATCGGGCCCGAGGGCCAGGCGGCCTGCGCGCGGGCCCCGGTGGCGGCGAGCGCGGCGGGCAGGGCGGCGGCGGCGCGCAGCAGCGTGCGGCGCGCTGCGCGGCGGGGTGCGGACGTCATCGGGGTCTCCTCCTGCCCCGATGATAGGCCGGACGCGCGGCCGTCGGGCTTGCGCGTTCCGGGCCGCGGGTCAGCGCGGCGCGCCGGCGCGGAACCAGGCGTCGATCGTCGCGCGCTCCGCATCGGTGATCTGCGTGAGGTTGCCGATCGGCATCGCCTTCGTGACCACCGTCTGCTGATGGATCGCCTGCGCCTGTCGGGCGATCGCGTCGGGCGAGTCGAGCACCACGTTCTTCGGCGGCGACGCGAAGCCCGGGTAGGTCGGCTGCGCGGCGTGGCAGCCGGCGCAGCGCTGCTCGACGATCGTCCGCACCTGCGCGAGGTCCGGCGCCTTCGCGCCCGCCTGCGGCGCCGGTCCCGCGGCCGGCATCGCGAGCGCGAAGGTGCCGGCGAGCGCGGCCACGCCGACCGCGACCAGCACCGGTTTCGACTGGCCGCGGTGCTTGAGCACGAAGTAGAGCCGGATCGTCGCGCCCGCCACGCCCATGCCGACCAGCGCGAGCCATGCGTGGCGGTGGTTGGTCAGGCTCGCGTAGTGGTTGCTGATCATCGTGAACAGCACCGGCAGCGTGAAGTAGGTGTTGTGCACGCTGCGCTGCTTGCCGCGGATCCCGTGGATGGGGTCGGGCAGGCGGCCCTCGGCCTTCGCGCGCACCAGGTCCTTCTGGCCCGGGATGATCACGAAGAACACGTTGGCCGCCATGATCGTGCCGAGCATCGCGCCGAAGTGGATGAACGCGCCGCGGCCCGAGAAGAGCTGGCACAGCCCCCAGGCGGCGAGCGAGCACAGCGCGAGCAGCACGCCGGCCAGCACCGGCTCGTTGGACCCCAGCGGCGAGCGGCACAGCGCGTCGTAGACCAGCCAGCCGCCGGCGAGGAAGCCGGCCGCGATCGCCACCGCCGCGCCCGGCGACAGGTCCATGACCGACGGGTCGACGAGGTAGACCTTCGCGCCCAGCCAGTAGACCAGCACCAGCATGAACATGCCCGACAGCCAGGTGCTGTAGGCCTCCCACTTGAACCAGTGCAGCGGCTCGGGCAGC
Organism: Pseudomonadota bacterium; assembly: GCA_046046245.1. Classification (GTDB taxonomy): domain Bacteria; phylum Pseudomonadota; class Gammaproteobacteria; order Burkholderiales; family Burkholderiaceae_E; genus UBA4615. Next base: position 163,994 of record JBJOKE010000028.1, read on the forward strand.
TCGGGCGGCGCGATCTTGAACTTCTGCGCGCGGTAGAAGCCGCCGCCGTGCACCGACCAGACCTCGCCGGCGAGACCCAGCCGCTCGCCCTCCTCGCGGTCGCGCGGCGCGTGCAGGTGCGCATCGAGCCAGACGAAGTAGAACGACGCGCCGATCCAGGCGATGCCGACGATCAGGTGGAACCAGCGGCCGAGCAGGTTCAGCCACTCGAGGACGTACGGATCCATCGCGTCAGCTGCCGCGGTAGGTCGACCAGGACCACGGCGAGGCGAGCAGCGGCACGTGGTAGTTCCCGCCCGCCTCCGCGAGCCCGAAGTCGAGCGTCACCACATCGACGAAGGGCGGGTCGGCGAGCGCGACGCCGGTGGCGCGGAAGTAGTCGCCCATCGCGAAGACGAGCCGGTAGCGGCCGGGCATCACCGCATCCCCCGCGAGCAGCGGCGCGTCGGTACGGCCGTCGGCATTGGTGGTCGCGCGTGCGACCGGGGTCCAGCGGTCGCCGTCGGTGACGTGGAGCTCGATCGCGACGCCTGCGGCCGGGCGGCCGCGCGCGGTGTCGAGCACGTGGGTGGAGAGCTTGCCCATCGGATCCTCGGTCGGGCGCGCCGGGCGATGGTGCGGCGCGTCAGCGACCGATGATGCCACGGCCCCGCCGGCGCGGGCGCGCCGGGTCTCAGCCGGCCGGCGGCGCCGCGCGCAGCGCGAGCGCCCGGTCGACGAACATCAGCCGGTCCTGGCCCCAGTAGCGCTCGCCGTCGAGCACGATCGTGGGCGCGCCGAACACGCCGAGCCGCTCGGCCTCCGCGGTGTTCGCCGAGTAGGCGGCCTGCACCTCGGGCGAGCGCTCCATCGCCTGCAGCGCCGCGCCGTCGTAGCCGTTCTCGTCGGCGACGGCGATGCGCGTCGCCGCATCGGAGATGTCGCGCTCCTCGGCCCACAGCGCCCGCAGGATCGCGTGCGACAGCACGAAGGCGTCCTCGCCGCGCAGCTGTGCGGCGATCACCATCCAGCCGGCGCGCTTGTTCCAGTCGGCTGGCTGGCCGTCGGCCGGATAGTGCTTCGGCACGAGGTTGAGCGGCATGCCGAGATACCGGCGCCAGCGGTCGAGCTCGAGCGCGTGGTAGGTCCGGCGCGGCTCGGGTCGCGTGCGCAGCGGGATGCCGCCGGTGCGCGGCACGATCGCCTGGAAGTCGAAGGGCCTGAGCAGCAGCCGCGCGTGGTGGCGCCGGACGATGTCCTGCAGCTGCGGGCCGGCGAAGTAGGCCCAGGGCGAGGACAGGCTGTAGAAGCAGTGCAGGTCGGCGGGTGCGGTCATGGCGCGGTCGCAGGCAGAATGGCGGCCATTATGGCTCGCCCGGCGCCCCCCTCCGTCCCGTCCCGCGACTTCGGCCTGCTCGCGTCCTCGCCGGGCGCCGCCGCCCAGCGCCAGGCCCGCCGCGAGGATCCCGAGGGCCTGCGGACGCTCGAGGCTCGGGTCGCGCACGACCTCGCCTGCCTCAACTATCCGCCGCCGGACTGGGTGCCGCCGCGCACCGGACCCGACGGCTCGCCGATGCTCGACGTGTTCGTCGCCGGCGGCGGCATGTGCGGGCAGACCGTGGCCTATGCGCTGCGCCGCGACGGCGTCTCGCGCGTGCGCGTCGTCGACGCGCGCGAAGAGGGATCGGAGGGGCCGTGGGCGACCTTCGCGCGGATGGAGATGCTGCGCTCGCCGAAGCACCTGACCGGACCCGATCTCGGCGTGCCCTCGCTGACCTTCCGCGCGTGGTACGAGGCGCGTTTCGGTTCCGACGGCTGGGCCGCGCTGCACAAGGTCTGGCGGCTCGACTGGCGCGACTACCTGCTGTGGGTGCGCCGGCAGGTGGGCGTCGCGGTCGACGGCGGCACGCGGCTCGCCGGTGTCGAGGCGGTGTCGGGCGGGCTCGCGCTGCGGCTCGACGGGCCCGACGGGCGGCGGACCGTGCACGCGCGCACGCTCGTGCTCGCGCTCGGCCGCGAGGGCAGCGGCCGGCCGCGGCGGCCTGCATTCGCCTCGCTCGATCCGGACGCGCCCGCCGCCCGCGCGCGGGTGCTGCACTCGATGGCGCCGATCGACTTCGCCGCGCTGGCCGGCCGCCGCGTCGGCGTGCTGGGGGTGGGCGCCTCGGCGTTCGACAACGCGGGCCTCGCGCTCGAGCACGGCGCGGCCGCGGTGACGATGTTCGCGCGGCGCGCGGCGCTGCCGCAGGTCAACAAGTCGAAGTGGACCTCGTTCACCGGCTTCTTCCGCGGCTACGTCGCGCTGCCCGACGCCCAGCGTGCGCGCTTCTACGCGCACGTCTTCGACGAGCAGGTGCCGCCGCCCTTCGAGAGCGTGCTGCGCTGCGACCGCCATCCGGCCTTCTCGCTGCGCCTGGGCGAGCCCTGGCTCGACGTCGCCGCCGACGACGAGGGCGTCGTCGTGAGCACGCCTGCGGGCACCCACCGCTTCGATGTCGTGGTGCTCGGCACCGGCTTCGACGTGCACCTGGTCGACGTGCCCGAGCTCGGCGGGCTGTCGTCGTCGGTCCTGACCTGGGGCGACCGGCTGCCGGCCGACGGCACCGCGAGCGGCGTCGAGATCGCGCGCTTCCCCTACCTCGGCGACGGCTTCGAGCTGCGCGCGCGGCCGGGCACCGACGCCGCGACCGCCGAGGCGCTGTCGCGGATCCGGCTCTTCTCGTGGGGCAGCACGCTCAGCCACGGCGCGCTCGCGGGCGATATCCCCGGGCTCTCGATCGGCGCGACGCGACTCGCGGCCGCGATCGTGAAGGACCTGTTCGTCGAGGACGCGCAGCGCCACCATGCGCGGCTCCTCGAGCACGCGGAGCAGGAGCTCAGGCCCACCCGCTGGTGGACCGGCGGCGACGGCCCGGGGCCGGCAGGGGCCTGAGCGCGGGCCGCGTCGGCGGGACATCGGCCCGGCCGGCACCCGGGAACCCTCGGACGACATCCACCGGGTCTGGGCCGCCCCCGACTCGCCGCCCCCACCGCGGCGGCACCGGTCTCGACCCACGCTGGCCGGTTCGGCGGCAGCGCGTCGAGGGTCGGGTCCGGCCTCAATCGATCGTCGCGCCCGCCTGCCTGACCACCGTGGCCCAGTGTGCGCGGTCGGCCTTCAGGGTCTCGCGGAACTGCAGCGGCGACTCGACCCGCACCGCGTTGCCGGAACCGGTCAGCTTGCCTGCGATCTCCGGCTGCTCGAGCACCTGGCGGATCGCGCCGTTCAGCCGCTCGACGACCTTCGGATCCATGCCCTTCGGTCCGAGCAGTCCGAACCAGATGTAGGAGGTGAAGCCGGGGTAGCCGGACTCGGCGATGGTCGGCACCTCGGGCACGACCGCGACGCGCTTGGGCGTGGTCACCCCGAGCAGCCGGACCTTGCCCGCCTTCCACTGCTGGAGCACCGTCTGCACCTGGTTCATGATGCAGCAGACCTGCCCCGACAGCACCGCGGTCATCGCCTCGGGGCCGCCCTTGTAGGGCACGTGGACCATGTCGAGGCCGGCGCGCGCGAGGAACTCGGCGAACGCGAGGTGCGTGCCGGTGCCGTTGCCGGTCGACGCGAAGTTGTACTTCCCCGGCTCCGCCTTCACCTTCGCCACGAACTCCTGGACGGTCTTCACGTCGATGACCTCGGGATTGATCGTCAGCACGTTCGAGACGTCGACCAGCGTGGCCACCGGGGTGAAGTCGGCCTCCACGTCGAAGGGCAGCCGGCGGTAGAGCGCGGCGTTGATCGCGTGCGTGCCCGAGGTGCCGAGCACGAGCGTGTGGCCGTCTGGCTTCTGGCGCGCGACGAACTCCGATGCGATGTTGCCGGCCGCGCCCGCCTTGTAGTCGATCGTCACAGGCGTGCCGAGCGCCTTGGCGAGCGGCTCCTGGATGAGCCTGCCGACGACGTCGACCCCCGAGCCGGCGGGGAAGGTCATCACGATCGTGACGGGCCGGTCGGCGGGGAAGGGTGACTGCGCGGCGGCGGTGCCGGCGAGTGCGGCGAGGGCCGCGAGCGCGGCAGCCGCGGCGAGGCGGCGGGACGGACGGAAGGGCATGGCGCGTCCTGGATGGCGACGGAAGGCCCCGAGGATACCGCGGGCGCGCACCGCGCCCGCCCGCGCACCCGCGGGCACGCGACCCCGCGGCCGCACCCGCGCGATCGACCGCGGCGTCGCGCAGCGCGACCCGGCACGGCAGCGCTTGCCCGCGAACGCGAGCATCGCGACGGCGGCGAGCGCGACGGTCTTCACGCCGGCGATAATGCCCTGATGAACGCCTCCCCCTACGCCCTCCTCGTCGATCGCGCCGACGTCGTCGTCACGATGGACTCCGACCGACGCGAGCTGCGCGACGCGGCCGTGCTCGCCGTCGACGGCCGCCTCGAGGCCGTCGGCCCGCGCGCCGAGGTCGAGGCCGCGCTCGCCGCCGCGCGCGCCGCGGGCCGCATCGGCGAGCGCCTGCGACGCCTCGACGCGTCCGGCTGCGTCGTCATGCCCGGCCTGGTGAACACGCACCACCACATGTACCAGTCGCTGACCCGTGCGGTGCCGGCCGCGCAGGACGCGGACCTGTTCGGCTGGCTGCGCACGCTCTACCCGATCTGGGCGCGCTACACCCCCGAGATGTTCGTGACGGCGGCCGAGGTCGCGATGGCCGAGCTGCTGCGCTCGGGCTGCACGACGTCCAGCGACCACCAGTACCTGTTCCCGAACGGCGCGCGGCTCGACGACACGATCGAGGCGGCGCGGCGGCTCGGGATCCGCTTCCACGCGTGCCGGGGCGCGATGAGCGTGGGCGAGAGCGCGGGCGGCCTGCCGCCCGACTCGCTGGTCGAGGACGAGGACGCGATCCTCGAGGACAGCGAGCGCGTGGTGTCGCGCTGGCACGACCCCACGCCGGGCGCGATGACCCGCGTCGCGCTCGCGCCGTGCTCGCCGTTCTCGGTGAGCCCGAGGCTGATGCGCGAGGCGGCGACGATGGCGCGCCGGCTCGGCGTCCGGCTGCACACCCACCTCGCCGAGAACGATGACGACGTGGCCTACAGCCGCGAGAGGTTCGGCATGACGCCGGCCGAGTACGCCGAGTCGGTCGGCTGGCTCGGCGACGACGTCTGGCACGCACATTGCGTGAAGCTCGACGAGCCGGGCCTCCGGCGCTTCGGCGCGACCCGGACCGGCATCGCCCACTGCCCGTGCTCGAACATGCGGCTCGCCTCGGGCATCGCGCCCGCGCCCGCGTGGCGCCGTCTCGGGCTGCGCGTGGGCCTGGGCGTCGACGGATCGGCGTCGAACGACGGTGCCGACCTGCTCGGCGAGGCGCGGCAGGCGATGCTGCTCGCGCGCGTCGGACACGGGCCGGCCGCGCTGCGCGCGCGCGACGCGCTCGAGATGGCCACGCTGGGCGGTGCCGCCGTGCTCGGCCGCGACGACCTGGGCGCGCTGGTACCGGGCCTGTGCGCCGATCTCGCGGTCTTCGACGTGTCGGGCCTCGAGCACGCGGGCGTCCACGACCCGGTCGCGGGGCTGCTGTTCGCCGCGCCGGTGCGCACGCGCTGGACGGTCGTCGGAGGCCGCGTGGTCGTGGAGGACGGTCGGCTCGCGACCGCCGACGTGCGCGGGCTCGCGGCGCGCCAGCGCGCGGCGGTCGCGGCGCTCGCCGGCGGCTGAACCGCCTCGCTCAGATCCCCCGCCAGACCGACACGCCCCAGGGCGAGAGCTTGAAGGGCAGGTGCAGGTGGGGCGCCGTGTCGACCCACTCGAAGCGATAGACGATGCATTCCTGGAAGGCCGGCGTGCCGACCTCCTGGCCCCGTTCGCGGTACCAGTCGCCGGCGGCGAGCTCGACCTCGTAGCGGCCGGGCTCCAGGCCGTCGCCGCGGCCGAGCGCTGCGTCGTCGAGCAGTCCGCCCGCGCCGATCGCGCCGCCGCCGGCGAGACGGCGCGAGCCGTCGGCGGCGACCCGTCGGACCTCGACGCGCATGCCGCGCGCCGGCGCGCCGCTGGAGACGTCGACCACGTGGATGGAGATGCCGGGCATGAAGGACCTCTTCGGAGCGTCGCCGCCGGCCTCGGCCGTGCAGCGCGGACAGGAACCGCCTCGGTTCGGGCGCCGGTGGCGACCCGATCCCCTGCACGGGCGGGCCCGTCTCGTGGAGGACCCTCATCAGCGTCATGCCCTGCGAGGCCCGCGATTCCACCACACGCAGCACCTCTCCGACCAGCTCGGGGGCGGGCCCCGACGTGATCTCGTCGCACGGCGGCACCACGCGGGTGAAGGCCCGGACCGCGCCGACGTCGAGCCGGACGCGCACGGGTCGGCGCCGCGGGGCCGGGGCGCTCACTCCGGCAGGTCGCCGGCCGGGCGGCCCAGCCACTTCCTCGCCATCCGGTCGAGGTCGCCCGACTTCTTCGCGTCGCGGATGATCTCGTTCACCTTCGTCCGCAGCCTGTCCTCGCCCTTGGCCACGCCGATGAAGTTCGGCGAGTCCTTGAGCAGCAGCTTGTACTCGACGTTCAGGCCCGGGTTGCGCGCCATCATGCTGCCGGCCACCGACGCGCCGATGGCGATCAGCTGGGTCTGGCCGGCGACGAAGGCGGCGACGGTCGCGTCGTTGTCCTCGTAGCGCCTGATGTCGGTATCGGCCGGCGCGACCTTGCCGAGCACCTGGTCCTCCATCGCACCACGGGTCACGGCGACCGTCTTGCCGGCGAGGTCCGACCAGCCCTTGATCGTCATGCCCTTCGGACCGAACACCGCCTGGAAGAACGGCGAGTAGGCGATCGTGAAGTCGATGACCCGCTCGCGCTCGGCGTTCCTGCCGAGCGTGGAGATCACGAGGTCGGCCTTCTTCGTCTGCAGGGAGGCAATGCGGTTCGCGCTGCTGACCGGCAACAGCTCGAGCTTCACGCCGAGCTTCGAGGCGATCAGCTCGGCCATGTCGATGTCCAGCCCGCGCGGCTTCAGGTCGGCGCCGACGAAGCCGTAGGGCGGATAGTCGGTGGGGATCGCGACGGTGAGGGTCTTCTTCGAGAGGATCCGGTCGAGCGCGGCCTGGGCGGACGCGACGGCGGGGACGGCCGTGGCCGCGACGGCGGCGGCACGGACGAGACCACGGAGGGCGAGGCGGCGGAGGGGCGTCATCGGGCTTTCCTTCTGGACGGATCGGGGGCGCCCGGTCCGCCACCGAGGCGGGCTGCCATGGCATGCAAGCACCGTGCCGCAAGCGTGCCGCGCCGTCGTCGACCGCGGGCCGTCCGCAGACGGTGCGCTACACTCGTCCGACGTCCCGCGTGGCCGCGCGCGGGTTTCCGGAACGACGACCGAACGCTCCCGCGCGATGACCGCCTACCCCCGTGACCTCGTCGGCTACGGCCGCAACCCGCCCCACGCCCGCTGGCCGAAGGATGCGCGCATCGCCGTGCAGTTCGTCCTCAACTACGAGGAGGGCGGCGAGAACTGCGTGCTGCACGGCGATGCCGGCTCCGAGCAGTTCCTCTCCGAGATCGTCGGCGCGACCGCCTACCCGGCGCGTCACCTGTCGATGGAGTCGATCTACGAATACGGTTCGCGGGTCGGTGTCTGGCGGATCCTGCGCGAGTTCGAGCGCCGCGGGCTGCCGCTGACGGTGTTCGGCGTGTCGATGGCGCTCGAGCGACACCCCGACCTGACCCGCGCCTTCGTCGAGCTCGGCCACGAGATCGCCTGCCACGGCTGGCGCTGGATCCATTACCAGAACGTCGACGAGGCCACCGAGCGCGCGCACCTGCGCACCGGCATCGAGATCATCGAGCGCCTGACCGGCGAGCGGCCGCTGGGCTGGTACACCGGCCGCGACAGCCCGAACACGCGGCGGCTGGTCGCCGACCACGGCGGCTTCCTCTACGACTCCGACTACTACGGCGACGACCTGCCGTTCTGGACGAAGGTCGCGCGCAGCGACGGCACCGTCGTCGACCACCTCGTCGTGCCCTACACGCTCGACGCGAACGACATGCGGTTCGCGACACCGCAGGGGTTCAACACCGGCGAGCACTTCCTGCAGTACCTGACCGACACCTTCGACGTGCTGTACGCCGAAGGGGCGGAATCGCCGAAGATGATGTCGATCGGGATGCACTGCCGGCTGCTCGGTCGCCCGGGGCGCTTGCGGGCGCTGCAGCGCTTCCTCGACCACGTCGAGCGGCACGACCGGGTCTGGGTCTGCCGGCGGGTCGACGTCGCGCGCCACTGGATCGCGACGCACCCGCCGGTCGCGGGCTGAGCTCAGATCGGGAAGAACGGCGTCCCGCGCAGGATCTTGTTCTCCATGTGCTGCAGCAGCGGGGTCGCCTTGGACAGGTAGGCGTGCCAGCGCGGGTCGGCGAACAGCTTCGCGCGCCGCTGCTCGCGGTCCATCAGGTCCGTGTACTGCCAGATGTGCACGACCTGGTTCAGGCCGCCGATGTCGTTCGAGACGAACCAGCCGTAGGGCTTGCCGAGGTATTCGCACTGGACCGCATAGCCTTCGGCCTCGTAGAGCTTCAGCAGTTCGCCGAGCTTGCCGGGGTGGATCGTGTAGGTGCGGTGGTCGAGGATCATGCGGGGTCTCCGGTGAGGGTCGGGGGCGGCGGGCGACGCTGGACCCAACGGGTCGCGAGCTCGTAGGCGCGGGCGAGCCGGAGCACGTCGGCGTCGGCCTGCGGCGGGCCGATCAGCTGGAGGCCCATCGGCAGCCCGCGTGCGTCGAAGCCGGCCGGCACGCTGATCGCGGGCAGGCCGGCGACGGTCACGCCGGCCACCACCTCCATCCAGCGGTGGTAGGTGTCCATCTTCCGGCCGGCCAGCTCCTTCGGCCACGGCAGCTCGGCGTCGAACGGGAAGAACTGCGCGGTCGGCAGCACCAGGTAGTCCCAGCGCTCGAAGAGCGACAGCACGTGCTGGTACCAGGCGCTGCGCTCCACCGACGCGCGCCAGATCTCGAGGCCGCCGAGCTTCAGGCCCTGCTCGACCTCCCACTGCGCCTCGGGCTTGAGCTTCGACCACTTCGCCGCATCGTCGCGGAACGCGGCGAACTTGCCGGCGAGGGAGAACGAGCGCAGCGTGGTGAAGACCCGCCAGACCCGCTCCGGATCGAAGCCGAGCGCGGTCGGTTCGACGGTGCAGCCCAGGCCGGCGAGGTCGGACAGCGCCTGCTCGCAGAGCCCGATCACGCCGGGCTCGGTCACCAGGTGGCCGCCGAGGTCGCCGAGCCAGCCGATCCGCACCGAGCGCCAGTGCGCGGCGTCGCGCTCGAGGCCGGCCGCGCCGATCCCGGGGTCGGGCGGCAGCGCGAGCGGCTGGCGCGGGTCGGGGCCCGAGATCGTCTGCAGGAAGGCGGCGAGGTCGGGCACCGTCCGGGCCATCGGGCCCTCGGTGGGCAGCTGCGTGTAGAACACCTCGTCGGCCGGCCATTTGGGCACGCGGCCGCGCGAGGGCCGCAGCCCGAACACGTTGCCGAAGCCGGCCGGGTTGCGCAGCGAGCCGCCCATGTCGCTGCCGTCGGCGAGCGGCGTCATCCGCAGCGCGAGCGAGACGGCCGCGCCGCCGCTCGAGCCGCCGCAGGTCCGCGACGGATCGTAGGCGTTGCGGGTCACGCCGAAGACCGGATTGTAGGTCTGCGAGCCCAGGCCCCACTCGGGCACGTTGGTCTTGCCGATCACGATCGCGCCGGCGCCCTTGATCCGCTCGACGATCAGCGAGTCGGCCTCGGGGACGTGCTCGGCGAAGAGCGGCGAGCCCCAGGTGGTGCGGATGCCGGCGGTGGGCTCGAGGTCCTTCACCGCGTGCGGGAAGCCGTGCATCCAGCCGCGCGACGCACCGTTGGCGAGCTCGGCGTCGCAGCGATCGGCCTCGGCGAGCAGCGCCGCCTCGTCGCGCAGCGACACGATGGCGTTGAAGGTGGGGTTCAGGCGCGCGATCCGCGCGAGGGTCGCGGCCATCAGCTCGCGGCACGAGGCCTCGCGACGATGCAGCACTCGCGACAGCTCGAGGGCATCGAGGCCGCAGAGCGACTCGTCGGCCATCGGGGTCTCCTGGGACGGGGACCGCAACGCTATCACGCCGCAGCGGGGCGCCCGGCCCCGCGGTTCCGCTCCGCGCGCGGCGTGCCTGTCAGGCGTCGGGGACGGACCCGCGCTGGCCGGCGGCGGGTGTGGCTTCGGTCGCCGCGCGGGCCGCGGCGGAGGAAGCGGAGGCCGCGGAGGCCGCGGACCCGGTCGATGCGGGCGATGCGCCGGCTCCGATCCTCGTGCTCCGGACGATCCCCGGACCGCCCGGGGACACCTGCGCGTCGATCACCGCCGTCGCCTTCGGCCGCAGCAGCGAGGCCTCGAATTCGGGCAGCGGCACGGGCTTGCCGAAGTACCAGCCCTGGAACGCGCCGCAGCCGTGCCGGTCGAGGAAGGCGAGCTGCTCGGCGGTCTCCACGCCCTCGGCGATCACCGTCAGCCCGAGGTTGTGCGCCATGCCGATGATCGTCTGCACGATCACCGCGTCGCTCGGGTCGGTCGCGATGTCGCGGATGAAGGAGCGGTCGATCTTCAGCTCCTCGAGCGGCAGCCGCTTCAGGTAAGACAGCGAGGAGTAGCCGGTGCCGAAGTCGTCGAGCGAGAAGCCCACGCCGATCGCCTGCAGCGACTGCATCTTCGCGATGCAGTCGTTGACGTTGTCGAGCAGGAGGCTCTCGGTCAGCTCGAGGCGCAGCCGGTGCGCGTGGGCGCCCGAGTCGCCGAGCGCGCGCTCGACGCGGTCGACGAAGTCCGGCTGCCGGAACTGGCGCGCGCTCACGTTGACCGACAGCCGCAGCGCGCGGGTCTCGGGCCGGCGCGCCCAGCCGGCGAGCTGCATGCACGCGGTCTCGAGCACCCACTGGCCGATCGGCACGATCAGCCCGGTCTCCTCGGCGAGCGGGATGAAGTCCATCGGCGGGATCGGTCCGCGCTCCGGGTGCTGCCAGCGCAGCAGCACCTCGGCGCCGACCGTGCGGCCGCTCGCCTCGACCTGCGCCTGGTAGGCGAGGCGCAGCTGGCCCTCCGACAGCGCGCGCCGCAGGTCGGTCTCGAGCGCCGCGCGCGTCTGCAGCGCGACCTGCATCGCCGGGTCGTAGAAGCGGATCGTCCCGCGGCCGGCCGCCTTCGCGCGGTACATCGCCGAGTCCGCGTGCATCAGCACCTCCTCGGCCGTCTCGGCGGTGCCGCCGAACATCGCGACGCCGATCGACGCGGAGCTGTGGAAACGCAGGTCGGCGAGCACGAAGGGTCGGCTGAGCGCGGCCATCAGCCGGTGCGCCGACTCGTCGGCGCCGGCCGCGGACTGGCGCGCGTCGGCGTCGAGCCGCTCGAGCACGACCACGAACTCGTCGCCGCCGAGCCGTGCCACCAGGTCCTCGGTGCGGACGCAGGCCCGGATCCGCTGCGCGGTCTCGACCAGCACCTCGTCGCCCACCGGATGGCCACGGGTGTCGTTGACGCGCTTGAAGTCGTCGAGGTCGATGCACAGCACCGCGCCGTGCCGGCCGGCGCGCGCGCTCGCCGACAGCATCTGGCGCAGCCGGTCGATCAGCAGCCGGCGGTTCGGCAGCTGCGTCAGCGCGTCGTAGTAGGCGAGCCGCTGGATCTCGGCCTCGGCGCGCCGGTGCGCGGTCACGTCGACCGCGGTCACCATCCGCGCCGGTCGGCCGTCCCAGGTGATCGGCTGCGAGCTGAGCTCGACCTCGATCACGCTGCCGTCGCGCAACCGGTGGTGCGCGGTGGCGGGCCGCGGGCCGCCATCGGGCGAAGCCGGCTCGCCGTCCGCGGCGCCGTCGGGACCCGGATGCCGGAGGTCGATCAGGCTCATCCCGAGGAAGGCCTCGCGCGGCCAGCCGTAGCGCGCCACGGCCGCATCGTTGACGCAGAGGAAGCGCAGCGTCAGCCGGTCGTGGATCCACATCGGGATCGGGTTGGCGTCGAACAGCCGACGGTGGCGCGACTCGGCGTCGGCGAGCGCGCCCTGCGCCTGCCGGCGCGCGGTGGCGTCCATCAGCCAGCCCCGCCAGAGCGTGCCGCCCTCCGGCAGCGGGCGAGGCGTCGCACGCACCTCGACCCAGCCGGTGGTGTCGCGTGACGGTCGCACGCGGAACTCGTCGTGCCAGGGGCGTTCGTCGAGGGCCGCCCGCTCCATCGCGGCACGCAGGCGGCCGAGGTCCTCGGGGTGGACGCGGGCGAGCACCGCCGAGGGGTCGGCGATCGCGTCGTCGGCGTCGAGCGCCATGAGCATGCGCAGGCCCTCGCCGACGTGGCCGATCCGCACCTGGCCGTCGGTCGTCACGCGCAGCTCGAACAGACAGGCCGGCAGGTCGCGGGCGGCCGCGAGCAGGCCGTCATCGGTCCCGTCCTGCAGGGGCGGGGGATCGTCGGCGGGCGTCGGGCGGGCGAGTCGGTGCATCGGGAGGAGACGTGGCGGGGTGCCGGTCGGTCCGGACCGGATGCACCGAGGGTAAGCCTGGCTGCCGTGCGCCGGTGCGTGGAGAAGCGGCGGCTTTCCCGCGCCTCTTCGCCAACGGGAGGCCCGCCCCGGAACGGGGCGCCGTGGCCGTCCGGTACGCGGCTTGCTAGAGTCCGGCGTGGCGCCGCCGACCGTCGGTCGACCGAAAGGCGCCGTTCACGGTTTCCGGCCCCATCCAGCCCGCCCCCACGCCGATGCCCGATCACCCCCGCCCGATCCGGTTCGTCCTCGACGGCCGGCCGGTCTGCGTCGACGACGCGCCGCCCGCCACGATGCTGCTCGACTGGCTTCGCACCCGCATGCGCGCCACCGGCACCAAGGAGGGCTGCGCCGAGGGCGACTGCGGTGCCTGCACGGTGGTGCTCGCCCGCCGCGACGCCGACGGCACGCTGCGCACCGAGCCCTGCAACGCCTGCATCCGGCCGCTCGGGAGCGTCGACGGCTGCGGCGTGCTGACGGTCGAGGGTCTGGGCGGCGGGCATCCGGTCCAGCGGACGATGGTCGAGTGCCACGGCTCGCAGTGCGGCTTCTGCACGCCCGGCTTCGTCACCGCGATGGCCGCGCGGCTCGCGAACGGCCCGGTCGTCGGGCGCGCCGACGCCTGCGAGGCGCTCGCGGGCAACCTGTGCCGCTGCACCGGCTACCGGCCGATCGTCGACGCGCTGCATGCGGCGTCGGCCGCGCTGCACGGCGCGGGCGACGCGGGGCCGGCCGCCGGCCTGCCCGCCTGGGTCGCCGCGCTGCCGGCCGCCGACGACGCGCCGCTGTCCTTCGCCGCTCAGGGCGCCGACTGGTTCTCGCCGCGCACGCCCGAGGCGGTCGACACGCTGCTCGCCGAGACGCCCGACGCCTGGCTCCTCGCCGGCGGCACCGACATCGGGCTGTGGGTCACGAAGCAGCTGCGCGAGCCGCGCCGCTGGGTGCGGCTCGGCGCGGTCGACGCGCTGCACCGCGCCGAGGCCGAGCCGGGCGGTTTCGAGATCGGCGCGGCGGTATCGCTGGCCGATGCCTTCGCGCTGCTGCGCACCGACTATCCCGAGCTCGACCGCTACTGGTCGCGCTTCGCGTCGCCGGCGATCCGCGCGTCCGGCACGCTGGTGGGCAACGTCGCGAACGGCTCGCCGATCGGCGACGCGCCGCCGGTGCTGATCGCGCTGGGCGCGACGGTCGTGCTGCGCCGCGCCGGCGAGGCCGGCGTCCCGCGCGTGCGCGAGCTGCCGCTGCAGGACCTCTACGTCGACTACCGCGTCCAGCGCCGCGAGCCCGGCGAGTGGATCGAGCGGGTCCGCGTGCCGCGCCGGCGTGCCGCGCAGGTCGTGCTCGCGTCGAAGCTGTCCAAGCGCGTCGAGCAGGACATCTCGGCGGTGAGCCTCGGGCTGTCCTTCGACCGCGGCGAGCGGCTGTCGCAGGTGCGGATCGCCTTCGGCGGCATGGCCGGCACCGTGCGGCGCTCGCCGTCGGCCGAGGCGGCGCTCGAGGGCGTGGCGCCCACGCTCGACGCCTTCGAGCGCGCCGGCGTCGCGATCGCCGCCGACTTCACGCCGCTCGACGACCTGCGCGCGAGCCGCGATTACCGGCTGGCCGCCGCCGCGGGCCTGCTCGCGCGCGCCTGGCACGCGCACTGGGGAGAGGGGCCGGCCGACATCGAGGACCCGACGCTCGACGCGGCAGTGGGCGAGGGGGCGCGATGAACGATCCGAAGCCGGCCTTCGCCGCATCCGTCGCGCACGAGAGCGCGGCGCTGCACGTGACCGGGGCCGCCCGGTACACCGACGACCTGCCCGAGCCCGCGGGCACCCTGCACGGCGCGTTCGGCACGGCCGGCCTCGCGCACGCTCGGATCGACGCGATCGACCTCGCCGCGGTCCGCGCGAGCCCAGGCGTCGTCGACGTGCTGGTCGCCGCCGACCTGCCGGCGGCGAACAACTACGGCGGCATCGTCCACGACGACCCGCTGCTCGCCGACGGCGAGGTGGTGTACGCCGCGCAGCCGCTCTTCCTCGTGCTCGCCGACTCGCACCGCGCGGCCCGCGTGGCCGCGCGACGGGCGGCGGTGACGGCCACGCCGCTGCCTGCGATCCTGAGCATCGCCGACGCGGTCGCCGCACGCTCGTGGGTGCTGCCGCCGGTCGAGGTGGTCCGCGGCGATCCCGCGGGCGCGCTCGCCGCCGCGCCGCGCACGCTCGCGGGCCGGTCGGCGGTCGGCGGCCAGGACCACTTCTACCTCGAGGGACAGATCTCGCTCGCGGTGCCGCAGGACGACGGCGGCGTCGTCGTGCACGCCTCGACCCAGCACCCCACCGAGATCCAGCACATCGTCGCCGAGGCGCTCGGGGTGCCGAGCGCCTGGGTCCGCGTCGAGTGCCGGCGGATGGGCGGCGGCTTCGGCGGCAAGGAGAGCCAGCCGGCGCTGCTCGCGGCGATGGCCGCGATCGCCGCCCGCCGTACCGGCCGCGCCGTGAAGATCCGGCTCGACCGCGACGACGACATGACGATCACCGGCAAGCGCCATCCGTTCGAGGCGGACTGGCGGGTCGGCTTCGACGCCGAGGGCCGGATCCTCGCGCTCGACGTGACGCTCGCCTCCGACTGCGGCTGCTCGGCCGACCTGTCGGGCCCGGTCAACGACCGTGCGGTCTGCCACGTCGACAACGCCTACTGGCTGCCGGACCTTCGCGTGCGCAGCCTGCGCTGCCGCACGAACACCGTGTCGAACACCGCGTTCCGCGGCTTCGGCGGGCCGCAGGGGATGTTCGTCATCGAGGAGGTCATCGACGCGGTCGCGCGCGCCGTCGGCCGCGATGCGCTCGCGGTCCGGCGGCTGAACCTCTACGGCACGACCGAGCGCAACGAGACCCACTACGGCCAGGTCATCCACGACAACGTGCTGGCGCAGGTGATCGACCGCGTCGAGGCGATGTCGGGCCATGCCGCACGCCGCGCGGCGGTCGACGCGTTCAACGCGAAGGGCGGAGTCGTCCGCCGCGGCCTCGCGCTGACCCCGGTGAAGTTCGGCATCTCGTTCAACGCCGTCCACCTGAACCAGGCGGGCGCGCTGCTGCATCTCTACGCCGACGGCTCGCTGCTGCTCAACCACGGCGGCACCGAGATGGGACAGGGCCTGTTCACCAAGGTCGCGCAGGTGGTCGCCCGCGAGTTCGACGTCGACGTCGCGCGGGTGAGGGTCTCGGCGACCGACACCGCGCGCGTGCCCAACACCTCGGCCACCGCCGCTTCGTCGGGATCGGACCTGAACGGCATGGCCGCGCGCGAGGCCTGCCTCGCGCTGAAGGCACGGCTCGCCGCGTTCCTCGCCGGCGAATGGGACGTGGACGCGGACGCGGTCGTCTGGCACGACGGCGCCGCGCACGCGACGGCCGGCGGCGCGCCGCGCTCGCTCCCGCTGGCCGAGCTCGCCCGCCGCGCCTACATGGCCCGTGTCTCGCTGTCGGCGCAGGGCTTCTACCGAACGCCCGAGATCCACTGGGACGCCGCGGCCTTCCGCGGCCGGCCGTTCTTCTATTTCGCCTACGGCGCGGCGGTCGTGGAGGTCGCGGTCGACACGCTGACCGGCGAGCACCGGATGCTCGCCGTCGACATCGTCCACGACGTCGGCACCTCGCTGAATCCGGCGATCGACGTCGGCCAGATCGAGGGCGGCTTCGTGCAGGGCGCGGGCTGGCTCACCAGCGAGGCGCTGGTCCACGACGCGCGCGGCCGGCTCGCGACGCACGCGCCGTCGACCTACAAGGTACCGACCGCGGGCGACGTGCCGGCGCGGATGCGGGTCGAGCTGCTCGCCGACTCGCCGAACCGCTCGCCCACGATCCACCGCAGCAAGGCCGTCGGCGAGCCGCCGCTGATGCTGGCGCTCGCGGTCTACCACGCGATCCGCGACGCGGTGGCCAGCGTCGCGCGTCCCGGCGAGCCGGTCACGCTCACCGCCCCCGCCACGCCCGAGTCGGTGCTGCGCGCCGTGCGCGCCGCCCGTGTGCGATGATCGCCGGCTTCCGATTCGCCCGCCCATGTCCATCCCCGGTTTCCGCCTGATCGAGACCGCCCGCGCGGACGCGCCGGCGGTCTGGGTCCGCGTCGAACGTGTCCGCGGCTCGGCGCCGCGCGAGCCGGGCGCGTCGATGCGCGTGACCGCGACTGGCGAGGACGGCACGATCGGCGGCGGCCACCTGGAGTTCGAGGCGATCGCGCAGGCGCGGCGGATGCTCGCGTCGGGCGAGCGCGTCGCGGTTCGCGACGTGGTGCTCGGCGCGTCGATGGGCCAGTGCTGCGGCGGCGCGGTCGTGCTGTCGCTGCGCCGGATCGACGCGCGCGAGTCCGCCTGGCTCGACGCGCTCTCGGCGATCGACGAGGCGGGCGGCACGCGCTGGCTCGCGACCCGGCTGGCGGCCGCGGCCGATGACGACGCGCCGCACACCGCGGTGCTCGCCTCGCCGCCGGCCGGATCGGTGCCCGGCACCCTGGTCTCGCGCGTCGACGCCGCGCCCTGGCCGGTCTGGCTGTTCGGCGCGGGCCACGTCGGCGAGGCGGTGGTGCGCGTGCTCGCGACGCTGCCGCTCGCCGTGACCTGGGTCGATCCGCGCGGGGACCGTTTTCCGGCCCCGCTGCCGGCGAACGTTCGCACGCTCGACGCCGACTCGCCGGCGCACGAGGTCGCCTCGATCCCGGCCGGCGCCGACGTGCTGGTGATGACGCACAGCCATGCGCTCGACTTCGACCTGTGCGTCGCGCTGCTCGGGCGCGACGACCTCGGCTCGGTCGGCGTGATCGGCTCGGCGACGAAGGCGGCGAGCTTCCGGGCGCGGCTCGCGCGGCGCGGGGCGGACCCGGCGCGGCTCGCCCGGCTGCGCTGCCCGATCGGCGAGCCGCCGCGCGGCACGGCCGACCGCCACGCGCTCGACCGGCACCCGGGCGCGATCGCGGTATCGGTCGCGCACGAGCTCTGGAGCCTGCGCCGCGCGCGTGCCGCGGCGCCCGTCGAGACGGCTGCGGCCGGTGCCGCGCGATGACCGCCCGCCTGTCCCTCGTCGGCATCACCAAGCGCTACCCGAGCGTGGTGGCCAACGACGGCGTGTCGCTCGAGGTCGCACCCGGCGAGATCCACGCGGTGCTCGGCGAGAACGGCGCGGGCAAGTCGACGCTGATGAAGGTCATCTACGGCGCGGTCCGTCCGGACGCCGGCGAGATCCGCTTCGACGGCCGGCCGGTCGCGGTCCGCAACCCGCAGGAGGCCAGGCGGCTGGGCGTCAGCATGGTGTTCCAGCACTTCAGCCTGTTCGAGACGGTCACCGTCGCCGAGAACGTCTGGCTGGGCCTGGACCGCTCGCTGTCGCTCGCCGAGGTCTCGGCGCGGATCCGGGCGAAGGCCGGGGAGTACGGGCTGGAGGTCGAACCGCAGCGGCCGGTCCACACGCTGTCGGTCGGCGAGCGCCAGCGCGTCGAGATCGTCCGCGCACTGCTGACCGACCCGCGGCTGCTGATCCTGGACGAGCCGACCTCGGTGCTCACGCCGCAGGCGGTCGAGCGGCTGTTCGTCACGCTGCGCCAGCTGTCGGCCACCGGCTGCTCGATCCTCTACATCAGCCACAAGCTCGACGAGATCCGCGCGCTGTGCAGCGCCTGCACGGTGATGCGCGGCGGTCGCGTCACCGGCGTCGTCGATCCGCGCGCCGAGAGCAACGCGTCGCTGTCGCGGCTGATGATCGGCGCGGAGCCGCCGCCGCTCGAGCACCGCCCGTCGCGGGCCGGCGAGGTGGCGCTCGCGGTCCGCGGGCTGTCGCTCGAGCGGGGCTCGCCGTTCGGCGTGGACCTCGACGACGTGTCGCTCGAGCTGCGCGAGGGCGAGGTGCTGGGCGTCGCCGGCGTCTCGGGCAACGGCCAGCAGGAGCTGCTCGCCGCGCTGTCGGGCGAGGACCCGCGCGCGCCGGCCGGCGCCGTCGTGCTGCGCGGCACGCCGGTCGGGCGCGTCGGTCCGCGGGCACGCCGCGAGCTCGGGCTGCACTTCGTTCCCGAGGAGCGGCTCGGGCGCGGCGCCGTGCCGACGCTGTCGCTCGCGCAGAACCTGCTGCTGACCCGCCGCGAGTCGCTGCGCGGCGGCGGCTGGATCGCGCGCCGGGCGCTCGCCGCGCAGGCCGCGGGGGTCATCGGGCGCTTCCGGGTGAAGGCGGGCGGCCCGCAGTCGGCGGCGCGCAGCCTGTCGGGCGGCAACCTGCAGAAGTTCATCATGGGCCGCGAGATCGACGCCACGCCGAAGGTGCTGGTGGTCGCGCAGCCCACCTGGGGCGTCGACGTGGGCGCCGCCGCGCAGATCCGGGCCGAGCTGCTCGCGCTGCGCGACGCCGGCTGCGCCGTGCTGGTCGTCTCCGAGGAGCTCGACGAACTGTTCGAGCTGTCCGACCGGCTGGTGGTGATCGCCAAGGGCCGGGTGTCGCCGCCGATCGCACGCGTCGACGCGAGCGTCGAGCAGGTCGGCGTCTGGATGAGCGGGCTCTGGCCGGGCGGCCCGGCCGACGCTGCGGGGACCGGCCCGGCGGCGGCCGATCCGGTCCGCGCGAGGGAGGGCGTCGCGTGATCGCGCTGGAGGCCCGTCCCGAGCCCTCGCGGGCGCTCGCCTGGCTGTCGCCGGTGATCGCGCTGGGCATCACCGTCGCCGTCGCCACGGTGCTGTTCGTCGCGCTCGGCCGGGACCCGGTCGCAGGCCTGCGGATGTTCCTGTGGGAGCCGCTGAACGGCGCGCGCGGCGCGAGCGAGGTCGCGCTGAAGTCCACGCCGCTGATCCTCTGCGCGCTGGGGCTGGCGCTGTGCTTCCGCTCGAACGTCTGGAACATCGGCGCCGAGGGCCAGTTCCTGCTCGGCGCGATCTCGGGCGGCGGGCTGGCGCTGTGGTTCACCGCCAACCAGATCGCGATCGACCGCTGGGCCTTCTTCCCGCTCGCGATCGTCGCCGGCGCGCTGGGCGGGATGTTCTGGGCCGGCATCGTCGCGCTGCTGCGCGACCGGTTCAACGCGAGCGAGATCCTGGTGAGCCTGATGCTCGTCTACGTCGCGAACCTGCTGCTGTCCTACCTCGTCTTCGGGCCGTGGAAGGATCCGAAGGGCTTCAACTTCCCGCAGACGATGAGCTTCGCCTCGGGCACGAACCTGCCGCGGATCGTCACCGGCCTGCGGATGCACTGGGGGCTGGTGTTCGCGCTGCTGTGCGCGGCGGCCACCTGGGTGTTCCTGTTCCGGACCTTCCGCGGCTACCAGCTGCAGGTGGGCGGGCTGGCCCCGGCGGCCGCGCGCTACGCGGGCTTCTCGTCGCGGCGTGCGCTCTGGACCGCGCTGCTGGTCTCCGGCGGGCTCGCGGGCGTCGCCGGCGCGTTCGAGGCGGTCGGCCCGATGGGGCAGCTCACGCCCTACGTGTCGACCGGCTACGGCTTCACCGCGATCATCGTCGCCTTCGTCGGCCGCCTGCATCCTGCCGGCTGCGTGCTCGGCAGCGTGCTGCTGTCGATGTTCCTGATCGGCGGGGAGCTGTCGCAGTCGCGGATCGGACTGCCGTCGGCGCTGACCGGCGTGTTCCAGGGGGTGCTGCTGTTCTCGCTGCTGGCCTGCGACACCCTGATCACCTACCGGTTCCGGTTCACCCGCGGCGTGGTCGCGAAGGGGGCCGCCGCGTGAACGAGATCGCGCTGCTCGTCGCCGCGACGCTGTCGGCCGGCACGCCGCTGGCCATCGCCGGGCTGGGCCTGCTGATCAACGAGCGGGCCGGCGTGCTGAACCTCGGCGCCGAGGGGATGATGCTGATCGCCGCGGTGGCCGGCTTCGCGGTCGCGTTCCACTCCGGCAGCGACTGGATCGCGTTCGGCGCGGGCGCGGCCGCCGGCGCGCTGTCGGCGGCGGTCTTCGGCGTGCTGGTGATCTGGCTGAACACCAACCAGTATGCGACCGGGCTCGCGCTGTCGCTGTTCGGCGCCGGCTTCTCGGCCTTCGTCGGCATCGGCTACGTCGGCAAGAAGCTCGGCGAGCGCTCCAGCTTCGAGGTACCGGTGCTGG
Organism: Pseudomonadota bacterium; assembly: GCA_046046245.1. Classification (GTDB taxonomy): domain Bacteria; phylum Pseudomonadota; class Gammaproteobacteria; order Burkholderiales; family Burkholderiaceae_E; genus UBA4615. The sequence goes on from JBJOKE010000028.1 coordinate 184,562, forward strand.
CCGACCTGCCGTGGCTCGGCGTGGCGCTGTTCCGCCAGCATCCGATGGTCTACCTGTGTCTCGCCGCCACCGCCGCCGCCGCGTGGTTCCTCTACCGGACCCGCGCCGGCCTGGTGCTGCGCGCGATCGGCGAGTCGCCCGAGTCGGCGCACGCGCTCGGCTATCCGGTACGACCGCTGCGGCTCGTGGCGGTGATGGCCGGCGGCGCGCTGTGCGGCGTCTCGGGTGCCTACCTGTCGGTGGTCTACGCGCCGCTGTGGGTCGAGGGCATGGTCGCCGGCCGCGGCTGGATCGCGCTGGCGCTCACCACATTCGCGACCTGGCGGCCGGCGCGCGTGCTGCTCGGCGCCTACCTGTTCGGCGGCGTGACGATGCTGCAGCTCCACCTGCAGGGCCAGGGCGTGCAGGTCCCCGCGCAGTTCATGTCGATGCTGCCGTACCTCGCGACCATCGTCGTCCTCGTCTTGATCTCCCGGAATCCCACCTGGATCCGGGTCAACATGCCGGCCTCGCTCGGCAAGCCCTTCCACCCGGGCCACTAGGCCCGGGCGATTCCGCAGTCGTGTCCCTCAACCCCAGTCCATCCCACGAGAGTCCCTCAGGAGCCAGGATGAAGCACCTCGAACGTCGTTCCCTGATGAAGCACGCCGCCCTGTCGGCGGTGGTCGTCGCCGCCGCGCTCGCCGGCTGCGGCAAGAAGGAGGAGCCGAAGCCCGCCGCGGCCCCCGCGCCGGCGCCGGCCGCCGCCCCGGCGCCCGCGCCCGAGCCGCTGAAGGTCGGCTTCATCTACGTCGGCCCGGTCGGCGACGCCGGCTGGACCTTCGCCCACGACCTCGGCCGCAAGCACATCGAGGAGAAGTTCGGCGACAAGATCAAGACCACCTTCGTCGAGAAGGTGCCCGAGGGCCCGGACGCCGAGCGCGTGATCCGCGACCTCGTCGCCCAGGGCAACAAGCTGGTCTTCGCGACCAGCTTCGGCTACGGCGACGCGATGGAGAAGGTCGCCAAGGACCATCCGGACGTGAAGTTCGAGCACGCGACCGGCTACAAGACCGCCGACAACCTGCGCGTCTACGAGGGTCGGTTCTACGAGGACGCGTACATGTCCGGCGTGATCGCCGGCAAGATGACCAAGTCCAACGTGCTGGGCTTCGTCGGCTCGTTCCCGATCCCCGAGGTGCTGCGCAACCTGAACGCGTTCACGCTGGGCGCGCAGTCGGTGAATCCGAAGGTCACCACCAAGGTCGTCTGGGTCAGCACCTGGTTCGACCCGCCGAAGGAGGCCGAGGCCGCCCAGTCGCTGATCAACTCGAAGGCCGACGTGCTGCTGCAGAACACCGACTCGACCGCGGTGCTGCAGACCGCCGAGAAGAACGGCAAGTACGCGTTCGGCTGGGACAGCGACATGAGCGCGTTCGCCGGCAAGGCGCACCTCGCCTCGAACGTGCTGACCTGGGGCCCGTACTACGAGAAGGCGGTCAACGACGTGCTCAACAAGACCTGGAAGATGGAGGTCACGAAGTGGGGCACGAAGGAGGGCATGAACGACCTGGTCAAGCTCTCCGACGAGATCCCGGCCGAGACCAAGGCTGAGCTCGACAAGATCAAGGCGGGCCTGAAGGACGGCTCGTTCGCGGTCTTCAAGGGCCCGGTCGTCGACAACACCGGCAAGGAGCGCCTCGCGAAGGACGCGGTGGCCGACGACGCGTGGAAGGGCGGCATCGACTTCTACGTGAAGGGCATCGAGGGCAAGGTCCCGTCGGGCAAGTGACCGGCGCGCCGGGGCCGCGAGGCCCCGGCCCTGCTGACTGCATGATGGTCGAGTTCTCCCACTGGCATCCGGTCGCGCCGTCGACCGACCTGGCCGACGCGCCGCTGGGCGTCGTGCTGCTCGAGCGCGAGATCGTCCTCTGGCGCGACGCCGACGGCGCGGTCCGGGCCTGGTCCGATGCCTGCCCGCACCGCGGCGCCCGGCTGTCGCGCGGCCGCGTGCTGCGCGAGGGCGGCGCCGAACGGCTCGAGTGTCCGTACCACGGCTGGCGCTTCGACGCGAGCGCGCGCTGCGTCGGGGTCCCCGCGCTGCCGGGCTGGACGCCCCCTGACGGCCACCGGGCCGTCGCCTACGAGGCGGTCGAGCGCTATGGGCTCGTCTGGGTACGGCTTGCTCCGGGCGAGATCGCGCTGCCGGCCTTCCCCGCCGAGGACGATGCGCGCCTGCGCAAGGTGGGCTGCGGTCCGTACGAGGTCGCGACCAGCGCGCCGCGGGTCGTCGAGAACTTCCTCGACCTCGCGCACTTCGGCTTCGTCCACGGCGGCAGCCTCGGCACCCGCGAGCGGCCCGAGATCGACGACTACGCGGTGGTCGATACGCCGACCGGGATGCTCGCCACCGCCTGTCGCGCATTCCAGCCGGTCTCGAGCATCCACGCGACCGGTGGCGCGATGGTCGACTACACCTACGAGGTGGTCGGTCCCTACACCGCGGTGCTCGGCAAGGCGCCCGAGGCGGCGAAGGTCGCGATCGACGGGTTCCGCGAGTCGATCGCGCTGTTCGTCTGCCCGACCGGACCGGAGTCCTGCCGCGTCTGGTTCCGGCTCGCGATGACCGACTTCGCGTCGTCCGAGGCGACGATGCGCGCGTTCCAGGACGCGATCTTCTCGGAGGACGCGCCGATCGTGGAGAGCCAGCGGCCGAAGCGGCTGCCGCTCGATCCGCGCGCCGAGCTGCACTGCGCGGCCGACAAGTCCTCGGCCGCCTACCGGCGCTACCTGAAGCGGGTCGGCGTGACCTTCGGCTGCTGCTGACGCGCGTCCGGTGCCGGCCGCGGCGCGGCCCCCCGGGCCGGCCGCGCCGCCCGGCC